>CAXSDE010000103.1:0-2606 GCA_964236265.1 uncultured bacterium | reverse complement strand
TTGAGAATGACAAGCCCATTTGGCCCCATGGTGATGGCTTGATCTGGCCCCACCTCCCGGTTGTTGTGTGGGTGCGACGGGTCCTCGGTGTCACGGTGGGTGACGGGTGGGGCCGGTCGCGGTGGGGGGGTCAGGCAGTGGCGGCTGCTTTCTTGGCAGCGCGGCTGGAGCGCAGCCGGTAGGAGTCGGTGCCGGTCTGGATGATGTGCGCGTTGAAGGTGAGCCGGTCGACGATCGCGGCGGCCAGCCGGGGGTCGGTGAAGGTCTTGTCCCATTCGCTGAACGGGGCGTTGCTCGCGCAGGCGATGGAGGCTTTCTCTTCGCGTTCGGTGATGATCTGGAACAGCAGCTCCGCGCCGAGGGGGTCGAGATGGACGTATCCGAGCTCGTCGAGGCAGAGCAGGTCCAGGCGGGCGTAGCGGGCGATGACGCGGGAGAGCTGTTTGGCGTCAGCGGCTTCGACGAGCTCGTTGACCAGCGAGGCGGTGGTGACGTAGCGGACCCGCCGGCCTGCTTCGGCTGCGGCGACGCCGAGGCCGATGAGTAGGTGGGTCTTGCCGGTGCCGCTGTCTCCGAGCAGCACGACGGGCTCGCCTCTCTCGATCCACGTCCCGGCCGACAGCTCGGCCAGCAACGGGGCTGGCAGGGCGGGGAGTTGGCGCAGGTCGCGGTCGTCGAGGCGTTTGAGGCGCGGGAACTTCGCCTCGTGGATGCGTCGGATCCGGCGTCGGGCGTCCCGGTCGTCGAGTTCGGCGGTCAGCACTTCGGCGAGGAAATCCTTGTGTGTCAGGCGTTCCTTGACCGCGGCCTGCGCGATCCGGCTCGCTTCGGCTTTGATCGTCGGCAGGTGCAGTGCGCTCGTCCCGGCTGCGATCGCCAGGTCCGCGGCTTGCTCGGAACGCGCGGTCACCGGCCGCTGATCCGCTGTCGTGCTCGACGTGCTCGACGTGCTCGACGTGCTCGACGTGCTCGTGGTTGGGGTCATGCGCTGGCCCCGAGCGGTGCGAGCAGGATGTCGTAGCCGCGCAGCGTCGGTGCTGGGCGCGGCGGGTCGCCGACGTCGCGCGAGATCGCAAGGTCGGCGTCTGCGGTGAGCCGGGTGGGTTCGAGGTGGCGTCGGGCCTCGACCGCGACGAGGTCAGCGTCGAGGCGGCCCTGAGCGACGGCGGCGCCCATCCCAGCCAGCACAGCCTCGGTCGGGAGCCTGCGGTGCAGCAGCAGCACCCCGATCAGCGCGCGGGTGCCGGCGCTGTCGCCGTGCTGACGGCGTGCGGCTGCCCAGAACACGTCGTGACCCTGGGTGAACGACCCCGATGCGCGGGCCGTGGCCAGCGCGGTCGCGCCCGGCAACGCACCGGGCCGGCGGGCCAGCACCTCGAGGTAGTGGTCGAGCACGAGGTCCTGGGTGTTCTTGTGCAGGCTGCGCACGTGCTCGGCGACGATGACCGCCGGGCGCCCAGGGCGGGCGTCGCGCACGGTGAACGAGCGCGCCCCGAGCGCGACGCTGACCCGCGCGCCGGCCAGGTGCGCCGGGACCGAGTAGTAAGACTGACGCACGCAGATCCGGGCCTTGGCATCGACATGACACACCAGCTGGGTGCTGACGTCGAACACCTCACACGGCAGCGCCCGCAGGCTCGCCAGCTCTCGGGCCGCGGCTTGACCGACCGTCTCGACCCGGGCGGCGATGCGCCGGTCCTGGTCCAAGACGTCGGCCGCGGCGATCATCGCGTTGAGCTCGCCCAGGCTCGCCGTTTTCGGGACCGGGGTGAGGTGGCGGCGGCGGAACCGCCCGATCTCGCCTTCCACGCCGCCTTTCTCGTGTGCGCCGCCGATCCCGGGTTCGCAGAAGAACGAGTCGTAGCCGTAATGCGAGCGCAACGCGACGAACCGCTCGTTCTGGATCCGCTCGCGACCGAGCAGCACTCGGATGACCGCAGGCTTGAGGTTGTCATAGCGGACCTTGCCGGTCGGTACCCCACCGAGCACGGCGAAGGCATGCACATGGCCGTCGAGGAACGACTCCTGCGCCTGGTTGGCGTAGGCGACGTGCACCGCGCGACCCGAGTGCGAGAGCCGCAACGCGAACATCCACAGCTTGATGTAGACACCGCCGACCCAGGCCATGAACTCCCCGAAGTCGACCTCGGCGTCCTCACCGGGCGCGTGCTCCTGCCCGATCGGCACCACCCTGTCCGTCGCCGCGAGCTCCGCCCGGATCCGAGCGACCATGCCCCGCACGCTCGACTCGCCCAGCTGCGCGCCATGCTCGTCGCGCAGCCGCTGCCACACCCTGCGCGCGGTGTGTCTCTGCTTACGCGGCGCTGTGAGGTCCTCGATGAGCCACCTGCGGATCTGCGCCTCGTGTGCCCCCAGCAGCGGTGACTCCCGGACCGGGACCTTGCGCTGCGGCGGTGTCGCGTTCCCCAACGCCTGACGCACAGTGCGCCGATGAACCTCATGGCGCTCCGCGAGCGCACGGATTGACAAACCTTCATCTCGGCTGTCCCTACGGATACGTTCGAACATCTCCACCCTCGATCTCGCTTTCACCCCTACGCCCTTCGTGATCGTCTTGGTCGACGTCACGCAACGTAGAGACAGGC
>CAXSDE010000102.1:0-2885 GCA_964236265.1 uncultured bacterium | reverse complement strand
CGCAGGTCGAGCAGGCACACCACGCTGCCGTCGCCGTCGATGGTGGCGCCGGCGATGAACGGCACCCGGCCCAGGAAGTCGCCGAGGTCCTTGACGACCAGCTCCGACTCACCCTCAAGCCGGTCGACGGCCCAGGCGATCTGGCCACCGGCGCCGCTGGCATGGCGGACGACCAGGGCAGCTCGACGCTCCTCACCTGAGCCACGGACGAGGCCGAGCGCGGCGCCCAAGTCAAGCAGCGGCACCGACAAGCCGTGCCGCATGACGACGGGCGCCCCAGCCAGGCTGTGCACCTCGGCGTCGCGGAGCGACAGCGACTCGACGACGCCGGGCACCGGCACCGCGTACCGCTCCGACCCGACCCGCGCGACCAGGCACCGCAGCACGCCGAGGGTGATCGGGAGGGTGAGCACGAAGGCGGTCCCGACGCCCCGCTCGGAACGCACCTCGATCGAACCGCCCAGCTCCTCCACGGCATCCCGTACGACGTCGAGGCCGACGCCGCGGCCGGAGGTCTCGGTGACCGTGTCGCTGGTGCTGAACGCCGGCACAAACAGCACGCTGAGCAGGGCCGGACCGCTGGCCTGCGTCTCGACGGGGAGCAGCCCGAGCCCGATGGCCTTCTCGCGTACGGCGACCTCGTCGACACCTGCGCCGTCATCGGCGACCTCGAGCACGACGGTGCCGCCGACGCTGCGGGCGCTGACCGTGACGACTGCGCGCTCGGGTTTGCCGGCGGCGGTCCGGGCCGCCGGCGCCTCGCAACCGTGGTCGACGGCGTTGATCACGAGGTGCTTGAGGGCGTCCGCCACGCCGTCGAGCACCTGCTTGTCCAGCTCGACGTCCTCGCCCGCGAGCTCGAGGACCACGTCCTTGCCGGTGGCCTTGGCGACGTCCCGGACGATCCGGGGCAGGGCGGCGAAGACCCGGCGTACCGGCACCATCGCGAGGCCCATGGCGCCGCCACGGACCAGCGCCATGCCCCCGCGATGTCCCTCCACCAGCTCGCGCAGGCCGCGGACGCTGCCGGCCAGGTCGTCACCCGCGCCTACGAGCCGGTGCAGGGCGAGCGTCACCTCCGGTGGCAGAACCGTGCCGTGGCGGTGGGTCGCCTGACGCAGCACGCCAGCCCACCGCGCCTGCTCCGCCGCGAGCCCGAGCAGCGTGCCGGTCGTCTGTTCGACCCGACGCGCGCCCAGGTCCGCCTCACCGACCGCATCGAGCAGGTCGTACACCTTGGAGGCAGTGACCCGGACCGAATCCGAGGACTGGCGGGTGACCTCGGTGTCGGCCGCGGTGGGCTGCTCCGGGATCGTCACCGCGGCCAGGACCGGCACCACGACCGGTTCGGCGCCCGCCACGGCGCCGACGAGGGCGTCGACGAGGGGGCTCAACGCGGCGTCGTCGAGGGGGTCGTCGCCGGGGAGGGCCCGCGCGATGGCGTCGCAGGCGGCGAGCAGCAGGTCGACGTGCTCCTTGCGTACGACGAAGCGCCCGTCGCGCAGCGCCCCGAGCAGGTCCTCCATGTTGTGGGCGACGTGCAGGACGCCCTCCAGGCCGAGCATCCGCGCGGAGCCCTTCACGGTGTGCGCGTCGCGGAAGAGCATCGTCATGACCTGGCGCGGGCTCGTGTGGTTCTCGAGCTGCAACAGCCCGGCCTGCAGCGACGCGAGCCGCTCCTCGACCTCCGCCCGGAAGGTCGCGAGCAGCTCAGGATCGTTTCCCCATGCCGGCATGTCTTCCACGTCGGCCGATCCCGTCTCCGCCTGAAGTGCAGAGTCGACTGCAGGCGGTGGGTCAGTCGGTCTGGAACTGGGAAATGCTCGAGCGCAGGCCGGCGGCGAGCTCGTTGAGTTGGGCGGCGGCGGCGGCCGACTGCTGTGAACCCACCGCGTACTGCCGCGACACATCCGACACCTGCGTCATCGCCGACACCACCTGATCGGAGGCGCTCCGCTGCTGCTGCGTGGCGATGGAGATCTCCTTCGCCGCCGTCGTCGTCTCGTCCACCATTCCGGAGATCCGCTCCAACGCATCCACCACCCCACGAGCGAGCTGCGTCCCGGTCTTCACCTCCTTCGCGCCCTCCTCCGACGCGATGATGGTGGCGTTGGTCTCCGCCTGGATCTCGCCCACCAATGCCTGGATCTGCCCCGCCGACTCCTGCGAGCGCTCCGCCAACTTCCGCACCTCAGAAGCCACCACCGCAAACCCGCGGCCGTGCTCGCCCGCACGCGCCGCCTCGATCGCAGCGTTCAACGCCAGCAGGTTCGTCTGATCCGCCAGGTCGTCGATCACATCCAGGATCCGGCCGATCTCGTGCGACTTCTCGCCGAGACCCAAGGCCCGCGAGGCAATGGAGTCCACCCGCACCGCGATGTTGTCCATCGACTCCACGGACGCGCTTACCGCCGCCCGACCCTGCTCCGCATACCGCAACGTCTCCGCCGCAAAGCGGGCCACCGCTTCGCTCGTCTCCGCGATCTGCGCCGCCGTCGCCGCCAGCTCCTCGATCGTGGACGTCGTCTCCGACACCGCCGAGCTCTGCTGCGTTGCCGACGCCGCATGCTCCTCCGCCGTCGCCAGCATCTCCCCCACCGACGCGCCTATCTGCTCCCCACCGGAGCGAATCGATCCGACCAGCGACCGCAGATTCCCCAACGTGTCGTTGAACGCCGACGACAACACCGCTAGCTGACCGACCCCCTCATGCTCGGCCCGGATCACCAGGTCGCCGTGCGCGGCCTGCTCCAGCACGACACTGAGGTCCGCCACCCGGTCTTCCAGCGCCTTGCGCTCGGCGGTGGATTGGGAACGCATGTCCCAGACAGCTGACGCCAACGAGGAGTTGAACCAGGCCGCCAGCGGAAAGGTCGTGCCGACGA
>CAXSDE010000101.1:0-3009 GCA_964236265.1 uncultured bacterium | reverse complement strand
CATTCGTGCGTCACGACCCGCTGACCATCACAGCGAAACGGTGGATCCAGGCTAAGACAGGACCGTCAACGCCGGCGGCAACAACGAGCGCGCAGGCGGCTCGCCGTCGGCACGTACGGCCCACGGCCGCCAGTCGAACGGATCGAGATCGGGCACGTGCTCGTCGACCCACGTGTCTGCCTGTCGTGACCGTCCTGCCACATACCATTCTCCCCGGCGAACGTGTCTTTGCCGTCGTTCCATGCCTCTATCCCTGCGGCAAGTTCGCCTTCGACCCAACCGAGGTGGCGCTTGAACGACCTCCGGGGCGAGAGGTGCGGGTGGTGGTCACTGGCGCGCCGGCCATCACTCGCGCCAAGTTCTGCTGTGTCTGGTGGGTAGTCGGAGTGCGTGAAGACGGCCCGGCCCCTCGCTGACCCGCTGCCCCCCAACGAAGGATGTCCGTTGCGCGCGGCGCAACGGACATCCTTCGGCTTCACGTGGGGATCAGCTGCGCGGCTTCTCCCGCATCTCGAACGTCTCGATGACGTCGTCGACACGCAGGTCGTTGAACGACCCGAGACCGATGCCGCACTCGAAGCCCTCGCGGACCTCCGTGGCATCGTCCTTGAAGCGCTTGAGCGACTGGATCTGCAGGTTGTCCGCCAGCAGGGTGCCGCCTCGAGAGACACGCGCCTTGCTGTTGCGCCGGATCTCGCCTGACCGCACGAGGCAGCCGGCGATGTTGCCGAACTTCGACGAGCGGAAGATCTCGCGAACCTCTGCCGTGCCGAGCTGGACCTCTTCGTACTCCGGCTTCAGCAGGCCCGTCAGCGCCAGCTCGACATCGTCGATCGCGGCGTAGATGACGGAGTAGAAGCGCACGTCGATGCCCTCGCGCTCGGCCAGCTCGCGGGCCCGACCCTCCGGACGGACGTTGAAACCGATGACGATCGCCTCGGACGCCGACGCCAGCGTGATGTCCTGCTCGGTGATCGAGCCGACGCCACGGTGGATGATGCGCAGGTCCACCAGCTCGCCGACATCGATCTTGAGCAGAGCGTCTTCGAGCGCCTCGACCGAACCCGAGACGTCGCCCTTGAGGATCAGGTTCAACGTCTCGATGCGGCCCTGCTCGAGGATCTTCGCGAGATCCTCCAGGCTGACCCGCTTGCGTGCCTTGGCCAGCAGCGCGTTGCGCTCTGCCGCACCACGACGTTCCGCGATCTGGCGGGCAACACGGTCCTCCTGGGTGACCAGGAACTTGTCGCCGGCGCCCGGCACGGACGTCAGACCGAGCACCATCACCGGACGCGACGGCCCGGCCTCCTGGATCGGCTCACCGGCGTCGTCGAGCAGTGCGCGTACGCGCCCGTAGGCCGTGCCTGCGACGATCGAGTCACCCACGCGCAGGGTGCCCCGCTGCACGAGGACCGTGGCCACCGGACCTCGACCGCGGTCGAGGTGAGCCTCGATGGCCACACCGCGAGCATCCGCGTGGGGGTTGGCGACGAGCTCGAGAGCGGCGTCCGCGGTGAGCAGCACCGCCTCGAGCAGCGAGTCGATGCCGATGCCCGAGAGCGCCGACACGTCGACGAACATGGTCTCGCCGCCGTATTCCTCGGCGACCAGGCCGTATTCGGTGAGCTGCTGGCGCACCTTGGCGGGATTGGCACCTTCCTTGTCCACCTTGTTGACGGCGACCACGATCGGCACCTCGGCGGCCAGGGCGTGGTTGAGCGCCTCGATCGTCTGAGGCATCACACCGTCGTCCGCCGCCACCACGAGGATGACGATGTCGGTGGTCTTGGCCCCACGAGCACGCATGGCCGTGAATGCCTCGTGACCCGGAGTGTCGATGAAGGTGATGGCGCGGTTCACGTCCTGATGGACGTGGTGGACCTGGTAGGCACCGATGTGCTGGGTGATGCCACCGGCTTCGCGAGCCTGGACGTTGGTCTTGCGGATCGCGTCGAGCAGCCGGGTCTTTCCGTGGTCGACGTGACCCATGACCGTGACGACCGGAGGACGCGCCTCGAGGTCGTCCTCGTCATCGATGCCGGACTCGAGGTTCATGTCGAACGACTCGAGCAGCTCGGCGTCCTCGTCCTCGGCGCTGACGATCTGGACGTCGAAGCCCAGCTCGTTGCCCAGCGCCGCGAACGTGTCGGCGTCGAGCGACTGGGTCGCCGTCGCCATCTCGCCCAGCGTGAACAGCACCGTGACGAGCGACGCCGGGTTGGCGCCGATCTTCTCGGCGAAGTCGGTCAGGGTGGAACCACGGCGCAGGCGCACCGGCGTCGTGCCGTCACCATGCGGGACCTGCACGCCACCGATGGACGGCGCCTGCATGTTGTCGAACTCTTGACGACGCTGCTTCTTGCTCTTGCGACCGCGGGTCGGACGACCGCCGGGACGACCGAAGGCGCCGGCTGTGCCGCCGCGGCCGCGCGGGCCGCCGCCACCGGGACGGCCAGCAAATCCGCCGCCACCGGCTCCGGGCCCGGCGCCGGGAGCGCCCCCACCGGGCCGACCGGCAAAACCACCTCCGCCACCGCCGGGACGACCTGCACCTGCGGGACCGCCCGCGCCGCCGCCGGGTCGACCGGCGAAGCCACCAGGACTGCCGGGGCGTGCGCCAGGGCCCGCCGGGCGACCGGCGAAGCCACCAGGACCACCCTGGCCGCCACCGGGCCGCTGCTGGGGGCGGGGAGGCATCATGCCGGGGTTGGGGCGAGGGCCGCCGGGACCGGCTCCCTGGCCGCCACCGGGTGCGCCGCGGTCACCCTGGCCGGCGAAGCCGGAGCCGGGACGAGGACCGCCGGGGCGAGGCCCGGCGGCACCTGGGCCGGTGCGCGCTGCCTGGCTGCCGGCCGGACCGGCCGGTCCGGCCGGACCGGCACCAGGCGCGCCTGGTGCCACGGCGCCCGGCGCACCGTGCGGGCCGGGAGCAGCGGGGCGTCCCATACCGGTGCTCGCACCGGAGGAGAACGGGTTGTTGCCCGGGCGGGGACCGCTCGGGCGTCCCAT
>CAXSDE010000100.1:0-3877 GCA_964236265.1 uncultured bacterium | reverse complement strand
CTGAGCAAAGCGTCAGGACGGGAGCGGGCCGGCGACGCGCTTGCCCGCCGCGTCGCGGACGTGGATGCACTCGCCGGGGCAGTCCTTCGCGGAGGTGATCACGTCGGCGCGCGCGACGAGCGGCACCCATACGGCCGCGCCCTTCGCCGTACGGAGGTCGCCGTCCTCGTCTTTCACATACGCCAAACCGTCCACGTCGAACTCGAACACCTCCGGCGCGAGCTGCACGCAGAGGCCGTCGCCGGTGCACAGGTCCTGGTCGATCCAGACCTCGAGCGCTGCGACGGGCTCTGGTCCGGGCTGGGCTGACATCGGGGCTCTCCTCGCGCGGGGGCTTGTGTCGACAGTAACAAGCGCGTATCAACGGTGCCGATGCGCGTCGAGCACCCTCCCTCGGGCGTTCGCGACGGTAGTCTTCAGCCAACCGAGCCGGACAGGGGAGGTGGTCGCCGTGACTGCGAACAACGACGCTGCTGCGCGCGCTGCGCGCTATGAGAAGGAAGTCGCCGAGCTGACGACTCAGCTGGGTTTCCTCGAGGACGAGGTGACGACGCTCCGCTCGCAGCTGACCGAGGGTCCGCGGCGCCTGCACGGCCTCGAACAGCGCCTCTCCGAGGCCCAGGCCAACGTCTCGACGTTGATCGGCCAGAACGAACGCCTCGTCGGCACCCTCAAGGAGGCGAAGGAGCAGATCGTCGCCCTTCGCGACGAGGTCGACCGGCTGGCCCAGCCGCCGAGCGGCTTCGGGATCTTTCTTGCGTCGTACGACGACAGCACCGCTGACATCTTCACCGGTGGTCGCAAGCTGCGCGTCATCGTCAGCCCGGCCGTCGAGCTCGATGCGCTCGCGCACGGGCAGGAGGTCATGCTCAACGAGTCGATGAACGTCGTGCGCGCCATGTCCTTCGAACGGCACGGCGAGATCGCGACGCTCATGGAAGTCCTCGAGGGCGGCGACCGCGCCCTCGTGCGCAGTCACGCCGACGAGGAGCAGGTCGTCCTCCTGGCCAACCCGCTCATGGACGGCCCGCTGCGCACCGGCGACTCGCTGCTCATCGAGCCGCGGTCCGGCTTCGCCTACGAGCGCATCCCCAAGGCCGAGGTCGAGGAGTTGGTCCTCGAAGAGGTGCCCGACATCGACTACTCGCAGATCGGTGGCCTCGCGTCGCAGATCGAGATGATCCGCGACGCCGTCGAGCTCCCCTACCTGCATGCCGATCTGTTCAAGGAGCACAAGCTCAAGGCACCGAAGGGCATCTTGCTCTACGGGCCGCCCGGTTGCGGCAAGACGCTCATCGCGAAGGCCGTCGCCAACTCCCTGGCGAAGAAGGTGGCCGAGGTCACCGGCTCGCCGCAGGGCAAGAGTTTCTTCCTCAACATCAAGGGCCCGGAGCTGCTCAACAAATACGTGGGGGAGACCGAGCGCCACATCCGGCTCGTCTTCCAGCGGGCCCGCGAGAAGGCGTCCGAGGGCGTGCCCGTCATCGTGTTCTTCGACGAGATGGACTCGCTGTTCCGCACCCGTGGGTCCGGTGTGTCCTCCGACGTCGAGAACACGATCGTGCCGCAGCTGCTGTCGGAGATCGACGGCGTCGAGGGCCTCGAGAACGTCATCGTCATCGGCGCGTCCAACCGCGAGGACATGATCGACCCGGCGATCCTGCGGCCGGGCCGGCTCGACGTGAAGATCAAGATCGAGCGCCCCGACGCGGAGGGAGCGCGTGACATCTTCAGCAAGTACCTCGTCCCCGAGCTGCCGCTGCACCCGGACGACCTGGCCGAGAACGGCACGAGCCGTGAGGCCACCGTCGCGGCGATGATCCAGCGCGTCGTCGAGCGGATGTACACCGAGGTCGACGAGAACCGCTTCCTCGAGGTCACCTACGCCAACGGTGACAAGGAAGTCCTCTACTTCAAGGACTTCAACTCCGGCGCGATGATCCAGAACATCGTGGACCGCGCGAAGAAGATGGCGATCAAGGACCTGCTCGAGCTCGGCCAGCGAGGCCTGCGGGTGTCACACCTGATGGCTGCCTGCGTGGACGAGTTCAAGGAGAACGAAGATCTTCCCAACACCACGAACCCCGACGACTGGGCGCGCATCTCCGGCAAGAAGGGCGAGCGCATCGTCTACATCCGCACGCTCATCCAGGGCAAGACCGGCACGGAAGCCGGCCGGTCGATCGACACGGTCGCCAACACCGGTCAATACCTGTAAGGGCTCGCGAATGACCTCACGGCGCGTGATGGGCACGGAGGTCGAATACGGCATCTCCGTGACCGGTCAGCCGGGCGCCAATCCGATGCTCGCGTCCTCCCAGGTCGTCAACTCCTACGCGGCCGCCATGGCAGGCCGTGCGCGTCGTCCGCACTGGGACTTCGAGGAGGAGAACCCGCTGCGCGACGCGCGCGGGTTCGACCTGTCGCGGGAGGTGGCCGGCGCCGGCACGGAGGAGGAGGTCGGGCTCGCCAATGTGATCCTCACGAACGGTGCTCGCTTGTACGTTGACCACGCGCATCCCGAGTTCGCCACGCCCGAGTGCACGAACGCCCGTGACATCGTGCTCTGGGACGTGGCGGGGGAGGCCGTCATGCGGGAGGGCGCGCGCCTCGCGGCGTTGATCCCCGGCAGCGCGCCGATCCTGCTCTACAAGAACAACACCGACAACAAGGGCGCGTCGTACGGCGCCCACGAAAACTACCTGATGCGGCGCGAGACGCCGTTCGGCGAGATCGTGCGGCACCTCACGCCGTTCTTCATCTCGCGTCAGGTCGTCGCGGGCGCGGGTCGCGTGGGGATCGGCCAGGACGGTCGCGGGATCGGCTTCCAGTTGACGCAGCGCGCCGACTTCTTCGAGGTCGAGGTCGGCCTCGAGACGACGTTGAAGCGGCCGATCATCAACACGCGCGACGAGCCGCACGCGGATGCCGAGAAGTGGCGCCGGCTGCACGTTATCATCGGCGACGCCAACCTGTCCGAGGTGTCGACGTACTTGAAGGTCGGGACCACGTCGCTCGTGCTGGCGATGATCGAGGACGGCTGGCTGCCGCAGGATCTGTCGGTGGAGCAGCCCGTCTCCTCGCTGCGCGCCGTGTCGCACGACCCCTCCTTGCAGCACCGGCTGCGGTTGCGCGACGGCCGGCGGCTGACGGCCGTGCAGTTGCAGCTCGAATACTTCGACCAGGCCCGCAAGTATGTGGCCGATCGGTTCGGGGGGGACGTCGACGACGTGACGGCCGACGTGCTCGCGCGGTGGGAGTCAGTGCTGACGCGGCTGACGGACGACGTTCTGTCGCTGTCGGGCGAGCTCGACTGGGTGGCCAAGCTCGAGATCCTCGAGGGTTACCGGCAGCGGGACGGGCTCGACTGGGACGACCATCGGCTGGCCCTGGTCGACCTGCAGTATGCCGACCTGCGACCGGAGAAGGGCCTGTATCAGCGGCTGCTCGCCCGCGGCCGGATGCAGCGCATCGTGACGGGTGCAGAGGTCGCCCGCGCCGTCACCGAGCCGCCGGAGGACACGCGGGCCTACTTCCGCGGCAAGTGCGTGGCCAAGTACGGCGACGCGGTCTCGGCGGCGTCGTGGGACTCGGTCATCTTCGACATCGGCCGCGAGTCGCTGCAGCGGGTCCCGACGATGGAGCCGACCCGTGGCACGAAGGCGCATGTGCAGCGGCTGCTCGACAGCTGCCCGACGGCGGAGTCCCTCGTCGAGGCGCTGACGGCCAACCACTGACCACGTCCGCCCGACTCTGGGGCGCGGTCCTCGCCCGCGCGACCCCGCCCCGCCCCGCCTCTTGGGCGCCCCCGCCCGCCCCGCCTCTTGGGTGCCCCCGCCCGCCCCGCCTCTTGGGTGCCCCCGCCCGCCCCGCCTCT
>CAXSDE010000099.1:0-3963 GCA_964236265.1 uncultured bacterium | reverse complement strand
CGCTCAGGACCGTTCCGCCGCCTTGGCCATGTTGCGCAGCATGCCGCCAAAAACGATGCCGTGGAACGGCTTGATGGCCCACCAGTAGACGTCACCCGCGAGACCGCGCGGGTGGAAGACGGCCCGTTGGCGAAAGCGCACACCCGCCCCGGCCGCGTCCTCGATGGACAACTCCAACCACGCGAGCCCCGGCACCTTCATCTCGGCGCGCAACCGCAGCAGCCGGTCGCGCTCGATCTCCTCGACGCGCCAGAAGTCCAGTGTCTCCCCGACCCGCAGCCGCCGCGGGTCGCGTCGCCCGCGCCGCAGGCCGACCCCGCCGACGAGCCGATCGAGCCAGCCGCGCACGGCCCACGCCAGCGGCCAGGAATACCAGCCGTTCTCGCCGCCGATCCGCTCGATGACGGCCCACAGTTGCTCACGGGAGGCGTTCACCGCCGTCACACGCTCATCGACGTACAAGGAACCACGGGCCCAGGCCGGGTCGGACGGGAGAGGGTCGGACGGCGCGTCGGGGACGGTCGCATTGGACCAGCGCGTGACGACGTCCGCCTCCCGGATGCGGGCCAACGCGAGCCGCACCGCGTCGTCGAAGCCGACCAACCCTTCCGGCGGGTCGGGCAGCAGCGCCGCGATGTCGTGCTCGTGGCAGATCACCTCGTATTTGAGCGAGGCGACGAGGGGCCGCGCGATCGCGTTCGGCACCGGGGTCACCACGCCGACCCAGTGCGCGGACAGCGTCGGGGAGAGGACCGGCACCGGCACGATGATGCGGCGGCGCAGGCCGGCGGCGGCGGCGTACCGCTGCATCATGTCGGCATACGTGAGCACGTCCGGGCCACCGATGTCGTAGGTGCGGTTGAGAGTCCCCGGCACCGTTGCGCACCCGGCGAGGTAACGCACGACGTCGCGGATGGCGATCGGCTGGATGCGCGAGCGCACCCACCGCGGGGTGATCATCGCGGGCAGTCGTTCGGTGAGATAGCGCAACATCTCGAACGACGCGGAGCCGCTGCCGATGATGACGGCGGCGCGCAACACGATCGTCGGCACCCCGGACGCGAGCAGCACGTCACCGACTTCCGCCCGCGAGCGCAGGTGCGCCGACAGCGGTCCCGCCGGCGACAGTCCGCCGAGATAGACGATGCGCTGCACACCAGCCGCGAGCGCCGCAGCCCCGAAGGTCTCGGCGGCCCGCCGGTCGCGCTCCTCGAAGTCCGAGGATGTCAACGCGTGCACGAGGTAGTAGGCGACGTCGACACCCTCGAGCGCCGCGCGGGTCGACGCGAGGTCCAGGACGTCGCCTCGGGCCACCTCGACACGATCCGCCCACGGCAGGTCGCGGAACCGGGACGGCGACCGCGCGAGGCACCGCACCTGGTGGCCCGCCGCGAGCAGGGCAGGCACGAGCCGGCCGCCGATGTAGCCGGTCGCGCCCGTCACGTGAGTCCGCATGCAGTTTCCGGTGCCCCTCTGTCTCCACGACCTGGCACTGTGGGTGAAGGGTGTGTCGTCGGTCGACGGGCATTCGGCGGATGGGAGGCGAGCGGATGGTCCTGCGCCAATCCGTCTCGCGCGTCGAAGCGCGGCGCATCGCCATCGCGGCGCAGGGCCTCGACCGCGCCCCTGCGGGGGGCGCGGTCGGGATGCGGCAACTGACCGCCGTCGTGGAGCGCATCGGGCTCCTCCAGATCGACAGCGTCAACGTCCTGACCCGCGCCCACTACCTGCCACTGTTCAGCCGGCTGGGCGCCTATGACGTCGATCTCCTGCACCGAGCCGCCGGTCGGGCGCCGCGCCGGCTCGTCGAATACTGGGCCCACGAGGCGAGCTACATTCCCGTGGCGACCCAGCCGCTCCTGCGCTGGCGGATGGCGCGCTGGCAGGACGTCGCCTGGGGCCGGCTGCGGACGTTCGCCGACGACCACGCGGATCTCTTCGCAGCCGTCCGCGCGCAGGTGGCGGCCGCCGGGCCGCTCACGTCACGCGAGATCGAGGCGGCGCTCGCCCACGACGTCCCGCGCACGAAGGACAACTGGGGCTGGAACTGGTCGCTCGTCAAACAGGCGCTCGAGGCGCTGTTCTGGGCGGGGGAGATCACGGCGGCCGGACGCACGCAGCAGTTCGAGCGACGGTACGACGTGCCAGAGCGGGTTCTGCCGCGCGAGATCTGGAGCGCGCCGACACCCCCGGACGGCGAGGCGTTCGCCGGCCTGATCGCCATCGCGGCCCGCGCGCACGGCGTCGCGACGGAGGGGGAGCTGCGCGACTATTTCCGGCTCAAGCCCGCGGACGCACGCACGGGGATCGAGGCCGGGATCGAGGCCGGCGACTTGCTGCCCGTAACGATCGAGGGCGTGCGCGCGCCCGCCTACCTGTGGCACGCCGCCCGCATCCCGCGCCGCGTCGAGGCGTGCGCGCTGCTGGCGCCGTTCGACCCGCTCGTCTGGGAACGTTCGCGCGTCGAGGCCCTGTTCGGCATGCGCTATCGCATCGAGATCTACGTGCCGGAAGCCCAGCGGATGCACGGTTATTACGTGCTTCCTTTCCTGTACGGCGACCAGCTCGTGGCCCGCGTCGACCTCAAGGCTGACCGCGCCGCCTCGGTGCTGCGGGTGCGCAGCGCCTGGGCCGAACCCGCGTTCCCGGTGGGCGCCGCCGCCGCCCTGAGCGACCAGCTGCGGGTCATGGCCGGCTGGCTCGGGCTCGACGACGTGGTCGTAGAACGCCGTGGGAATCTCGCGTCCGCACTGTCGTCGTAACCGGCCGGCGGGGGTAGCGTCGCCGGCATGGCTGATCTCCCCGAGCGGTCCGCATCCACCGCCGCCGCGCACGTGCTGCCGGGCGCCGCGGTCGACGAGGCCGAGTTGCGCCGACGTCTGGACGCGCTGACCCTCGAGCAGAAGGTGCGGCTGCTCACCGGTCACGACTGGTGGGCGATGAATGCCGAGCCGGCGATCGGCCTCGGGCGGCTCGTCATGTCCGACGGACCGGCCGGTGTGCGCGGCGAGCTGTGGGACGAGCGCGACCCGTCGGCCAACATTCCGTCCGCGACCGCATTGTCGGCGACGTGGGACGACGAGCGCGTCGAGCGGATCGGCCGGTTGCTGGCGGGGGAGGCGCGGCGCAAGGGTGTCGACGTGCTGCTCGCGCCGACCGTCAACCTGCACCGCACCCCCTACGGCGGCCGGCACTTCGAATGCTTCAGCGAAGACCCCTACCTCACCGGCCGCATCGGTGCGGCGTACGTGCGCGGCGTGCAGTCCGGCGGTGTCGCGGCGACCGTGAAGCACTTCGTCGGCAACGAGACGGAGACGCAACGGTTCACCTACGATGCCATCATCGACGAACGCACCCTCGTCGAGCTCTACCTGCAGCCGTTCGACCTCATCGTCAACGGTGCGGGCGTGTGGGCGGTGATGGCGGGCTACAACTCCGTCAACGGGCACACGATGACCGAGCACCCGATGCTCGCCGCTGTCCTGCACACGTGGGGTTTCGACGGCATCGTGGTGTCCGACTGGTTCGCTGCGCGGGACACGGTCGGTGCCGGCAATGCGGCGCTGGACCTGGTGATGCCCGGCCCGATGGGACCGTTCGGCGACGCGCTCGTGGCGGCGGTCCGCGACGGCCGGGTCAGCGAGGCGGCAGTGGACGACAAGACGCTGCGCTTTCTGCGGCTGGCCGCCCGGGTCGGCCGGCTGGCCGGCTTTCCGCCCGTCACGGCGCGCGAGACGCCGCAGTCCGCCGCTGCGGTCGCGGCCGAGCTGCGGTCGACGGCGGCCGCGGGGTTCGTGCTCACGAAGAACGACGGCGACGTGCTGCCCCTGCGCCGCGACGAGCTCCGCCGGGTGGCGCTTCTCGGCCCCAACACGGAGGTGGCGCGCACGCTCGGGGGCGGGTCGGCGACGGTCTTCCCGCCGTACACGATCTCCCCGCTCGACGGGCTGCGGGCCGCACTAG
>CAXSDE010000098.1:0-4430 GCA_964236265.1 uncultured bacterium | reverse complement strand
CGGCGCACTCCAGGACGGCACGCACGGGACCGCCGGCGATGACGCCGGTGCCCGGACTGGCCGGCTTGAGCAGGACGACTCCCGCGGCGGCCTCACCCTGGATGGGGTGGGGGATCGTGCCCTGGACGCGCGGGACGACGAAGAACTTCTTCTTCGCCTCTTCGACGCCCTTGGCGATGGCCGCGGGGACTTCCTTGGCCTTGCCGTAGCCGACGCCGACCGTCCCGTTGCCGTCACCGACGATGACGAGCGCGGTGAAGCTGAAGCGACGACCGCCCTTGACGACCTTCGCGACACGGTTGATCGACACGACGCGCTCGATGTATTGCGTCTTCTCGACGGCGGATCCGCGGCCGTCCTTGCGGTCCTTGCGGTCCGTGCCCGGACCGCCGGTGGTGCCGCCGCGACGAGGTGCTGCCATTACGTGTTCCTCTGCTCTTGAGTACTCACGGCTTAGAAGTCGAGCCCGTTTTCACGGGCCCCTTCAGCCAGGGCGGCCAACCGGCCGTGGTAGCGGTAGCCGCCACGGTCGAAGACGACGGCGCCGAAGCCGGCCGCCTTGGCGCGGTCGGCAACGAGGTTGCCGACCTTGCGGGCGATAGCGGTCTTGTCCCCGCTGGCCGCACGGATGTCAGCATCGAGCGACGAGGCGGAGGCCAACGTGTGACCGGTGCCGTCGTCGACGAGCTGGGCGTAGATGTGCCGCGAGGAGCGGTTGATGACGAGCCGCGGACGAGCCGTGGTGCCAGTGACGCGCTTGCGCACACGCAGGTGACGACGCAGCCGGGAGTGGCGACGCTTCGCTGAGACAGCGTTGCTCTTCGCCTTCGGCAGGAGCGAGGACATACCCATTACTTCTTGCCTGCCTTTCCGACCTTGCGGCGGACGTTCTCACCTTGGTAGCGCACGCCCTTGCCCTTGTACGGCTCGGGCTTGCGCAGTCGGCGGATGTTGGCTGCGACTTCACCGACCTGCTGCTTGTCGATGCCGCGTACGACGAACCGCGTCGGGGCCAGGACCTCGAACGTGATGCCGTCGGGAGCTTCGAACGTGATGCCGTGCGAGTAACCGAGCGCGAACTCCAGGGCGGAGCCCTTCGCCGCGACGCGGTAACCGACGCCGACGATCTCGAGGGTCTTCTCGTAGCCCACGGTCACGCCCTGCACCATGTTGGCGACGAGCGTGCGCGTGAGTCCGTGACGGGACTTGCTGTCCCGCTCGTCGTCCGGACGCGTGACGTTGAGGACGCCGTCCTCACCGCGCTCGACGATGATGGGTTCGACGACCAGGTGGGACAGGGTGCCTTTCGGACCCTTCACCGTGACGGCAGAGCCATCGATGGTGACGTCGACACCGGCGGGGACGGGAATGGGCAAACGACCAATACGCGACATTCGGCGCCCCTACCAGACGTAGGCGAGAACTTCTCCGCCTACCCCACGCTTGGCGGCTTGCTTGTCTGTCAGCAGGCCGGAGGAAGTCGAGATGATGGCGACACCGAGGCCACCGAGGACGCGCGGGATGCTCGTCGACTTGGCGTACACCCGCAGACCCGGCTTCGACACGCGGCGCAGGCCGGCGATCGAGCGCTCGCGGTTCTGGCCGTACTTGAGCGTGAGCTCGAGGGCCTTGCCCACTTCGGCGTCCTTGACGGCCCAACCGGCGATGTAGCCCTGCGCTTGCAGGATCTCGGCGATGTGGCCCTTGATCTTGGAGTACGGCATCTCGACCGTGTCGTGATACGCGTGGTTGCCGTTGCGGAGACGCGTGAGCATGTCCGCAATCGGGTCGGTCATCGTCATGGTGGCCATTGGCCTTTCTCGCGGCGGTTCCCGACGGGCGGGCCTCACGCGAAGCGGGGAGTCGTGCGGGACTTACCAGGAGCTCTTGCGGATGCCGGGCAGCTCGCCGGCGTGTGCCATCTCGCGGAAGCAGATGCGGCACAGCCCGAACGCGCGGTATACCGCACGCGGACGACCACAGCGCTGGCAGCGCGTGTATGCGCGCACAGCGAACTTCGGCTTGCGCTTGGCCTTTTCGACCAATGCCTTCTTCGCCATGTCGCTTACTGCTCCTTGAACGGGAAGCCGAGCAGACGCAGCAACGTGCGTCCCTCGTCATCGGTGGTTGCCGTCGTGACGACCGTGATGTCCATGCCACGCACGCGGTCGATCGCGTCCGGGTTGATCTCATGGAACATCGACTGCTCGTTGAGACCGAACGTGTAGTTGCCGTTGCCGTCGAACTGCTTGGCCGACAGGCCGCGGAAGTCGCGGATGCGGGGCAGTGCGACGGACACGAGGCGGTCGAGGAACTCCCACATGCGGTCGCCTCGAAGGGTGACCTTCGCGCCGATCGGCATGCCTTCGCGCAGCTTGAACTGCGCGATGGACTTCTTCGCCAGGGCGACGAGAGGCTTCTGGCCGGTGATCGCGGTGAGGTCTCGCAGGGCGCCTTCGATCAGCTTGCCGTCGCGGGCTGCGTCGCCGACGCCCATGTTGACGACAACCTTCACGACACCGGGCACCTGCATGATGTTGGTGTAGCTGAATTCCTCCTGCAGCTTCGCGACGATCTCGTCGCGATAGCGCTGCTGGAGGCGGGGCGCAACGCGCTCGCTCTGAACTGCAGTCATCTCAGCCTCACTCAACGTCCGCGCCGCATTTGCGGCAGACACGGACGGGTCGGGTCTTGGTCTTGCCGGTGCGCTCGTCGGTGTATTCGTCCTGGCGGTGACCGACGCGGGAGGCCTCGCCGCAGCCGGGGCACACCAATTGCACGTTGCTCACGTGAATCGGGGCCTCCTGCGTGACGATGCCACCCGTCTGGGCACCACGCACACCTTGGCGAATCGGGGTGTGGCGCTTGACGAGGTTGACGCCTTCGACGACGACGCGATCTGCCTTCGGGATGGAGCGGATCACCTTCGCGGTGGCGCCGGCATCACGGCCGGCGAGCACCCGGACGGTGTCGCCCTTGCGGACATGCAACGTGGTCATTGCTACAACACCTCCGGTGCCAGCGAAATGATCTTCATGAACTTCTTGTCACGCAGCTCGCGGCCCACCGGGCCGAAGATGCGCGTCCCACGGGGGTCGCCGGACTCGCGGATGAGCACGGCGGCGTTCTCGTCGAACTTGATGTACGAGCCATCGGGGCGGCGGCGTTCCTTTGTCGTGCGGACGACGACCGCCCGAACGACGTCACCCTTTTTCACGCCTGCACCCGGGAGGGCGTCCTTGACCGTACCGATGATCACATCACCGATGCGCGCGTAACGACGACCGGAGCCACCGAGGACGCGGATGCACAGGATTACTTTGGCACCCGTGTTGTCGGCGACGCGAAGTCGCGATTCCTGCTGGATCACTGCATGCTCCCGGTTAGCGTGCCTTCTCGAGGATCTCGACGACGCGCCAGCGCTTGGTCGCCGACAGCGGACGCGTCTCCATGATCAGGACGCGATCGCCGACGCCGGACGAGCTGGCCTCGTCGTGAGCCTTCAACTTGCTCGTACGGCGCATCGTCTTCGCGTAACGCGAGTGGCGAACGCGGTCCTCGACCTGGACGACGACTGTCTTGTCCATCTTGTCGCTGACCACGATGCCCTCACGCGTCTTGCGCGCGTTGCGCGGCTCCGTGCTGTTCATCTCGCTCGTCTCGCTCGTCTCGCTCATGCAGCACCCTCAGGCACGACAATGCCCAGCTCGCGCTGGCGCAGGATGGTGTAGATGCGCGCAATCTCGCGGCGCACCGACTGCAACCGGCGGTTGTTGTCCAGCTGGCCGGTGGCCGACTGGAAGCGCAGGTTGAACAGCTCGGCTTTCGCCTCGCGCAGCTTGGTCACGAGCTCGTCGTCGCCTAGTGTACGCAATTCTTCCGCAGGCCTGGTTGCCATCACGCCTCACCCGCCTCGCGCTTGATGAAGCGCGCCTTCATCGGGAGCTTGTGGATGGCACGGCGCATCGCCTCGCGGGCGATCGGCTCCGTGACACCGGAGAGCTCGAACATGACCCGGCCGGGCTTGACGTTGGCGATCCACCACTCGGGCGAACCCTTACCGGAACCCATGCGCGTCTCGGCCGGCTTCTTGGTCAGCGGGCGGTCGGGGTAGATGTTGATCCACACCTTGCCGCCACGCTTGATGTGCCGCGTCATCGCGATACGGGCCGACTCGATCTGCCGGTTCGTGATGTAGGCGTGCTCGAGGGCCTGGATGCCGAACTCGCCGAAGGCGAGACTCGTGCCGCCGGTCGCGGCGCCGCTCCGGTCGGGGCGGTGCTGCTTGCGGTGCTTGACCCTGCGGGGAATCAGCATCCTCAGGCCTCCGTTCCAGGCGTCTCGTCAGCGGCCTCAGCCGGAGCCTGGGCCTCGACCGGAGCCTGGGCCTCGACCGGAGCCTGGGCCTCGACCGGAGCCTGGGCCTCGAC
>CAXSDE010000097.1:0-4552 GCA_964236265.1 uncultured bacterium | reverse complement strand
CCCACTGACACACCCCCGCGACACGACGCCGACGACGCCCGCAGGGCGCGCGGCGCTCTAGGCTGGCGAACGCGCCGGCGCGTCGCGGTGGCGCGCAGCACACGCCGAGGACGAGCGGGGGTGGCACGCGCACGATGGTCGAGAAGATGCTGCCCGTCGAGACACCGAAGCAGCGCGTCAACCGGGAACTCATCGAGCTGCTCAACGAGTTGCGCGTGGCGCTGCCCGGCGTCCAGATCCTCTTCGGTTTCCTGCTGACGGTGCCCTTCGCGCAACGTTTCGGCGAGATCAGCCGTCCCCAGCGCGTCGCCTACCTCGCGACGCTGCTGCTCCTCACGCTCGCGTCGTTGCTGTTCATCGCGCCGGCCGCGCAACACCGGGTGCTCTTCCGTCAGCACGACAAGGAGGCGCTCCTGCTGCGCTCCAGTCGCTACGCCCGCGCGGCCTCGGTCGTGCTGCTCCTCGCGCTCAGCCTCGCCATCTACTTCATCGTCGACATGGTCTACCGGGGGCCGGCCGCAATCGTCGCCGCCGTCGCGGCGCTCGCCACCGGATCGTGGCTCTGGATCGTCGTACCCCATTCCCTTCTACGGCCGCTGGACCACTCGCCGGCGCCCCAGGTCGACGATGCCGGCTGACCCGCCCGCGACGCGGGGCGGCTCCGCCCCGCCGCCGAGCGCGGCCGCGCGCCTTCGCCTCGCGTGTGCCCTGTCGGCGTGGCTCGGGGAGCCGGGCCGGTGCGGCTGGTGCAACGGACCGCTGATGCCCCCGCGGCGCACGGCGTGGTGCAGCGAGCGGTGCCGGCGGGCGTTCGCACGCAACCACACGTGGACGCTGGCGCGCGCCGCCGCGCGCCGTCGTGCCGGTTACTCCTGCTCCCGCCCTGGCTGCGACGGCGGGCGGCGCGAGCTGGAGGTCAACCACATCGACCCGCGCAACGGCGCCGGCTACGGCGACTCGTGCGCCCACCACGCCGACAACCTCGAGGCGCTCTGCCACCCCCACCATGTGGAAATCACCAACGTCCAGCGACTGCAGCGGACCGGGGGAGTGGATCCGCGCTGAAGCGGCCCGGCCGGGCCAGCAGGGGGGAGGCGGGGCCCGCCGCCACGAGACGGGAGTCGTCGCCAGTCCCGTTCCGTGAGCCGCGTCAACGATCGCGGGTGCGGACGATAGTTCCGCAACACCAGCCGGGAACGTTTCCGCGGGCGCCGGAATCCCCATACCTGCTGGCGACCCTCGTCCATGGACCGTCGGGCCACGGACGGAGGATCGAGTGCCAGTCACCATCGCTGATGTCGCCGCTCGAGCCCGCGTCAGCAAGACCACCGTGAGCCGCGTCCTCAACGGCAAAGGTGATCTGCACGCGTCCCCCGCAGCGCGCATCCGCGAGGTGATGGTCGAACTCGGCTACGTCCCGAGCTCGCGCGGGGTCGGTGTCGGCCGCGGCCACAACTGCGTCGTCGCGATGCTCGTGCCGTCGCTGTCGTGGCCGTGGGTGGGCGACATCATCCAGGGCGCCGCCGAGGTCATCGAGGCAGAGGGCTACGGCCTGATGCTGCTGACGTGCAACCGCACCGACCAGTCGATGAAGCGGTTCGCCTCGCACGTGTCCGCGTCGGCGTCCCGTTCGTCCGCGCCGATCCCACGGACTACGCGCAGGTGATGGAGGCGCTGAGCAACGCCGACGAAGGCAGCCACCTTCTGCAACAACATGCTCGCGTCGTACAACGACTGCGCCGCGGCCAGGCACCTCGGCATCCGCTGCGTCGTGCGGGCCTCGATCGAGACGGTGCTGGGACTGCGAGGGCGCGCCGGTTGCTCGGGTAGAGGCCGCAGCACTCATGGCGTGCCCGTCGCTAGTCGACGAACGCCGCGTAGTGCTCCGGGTGGCGCCGCACGTACAACGCCATGAACGAGCATTGCGGCACGATGCGCTTGCCGTCGGCGAGCGCCGCGTCGAGCGCGGCCTTCGCGAGCGTGCTGCCGAGCCCCTGGCCGTTCAGTGCGGGGTCGACCTCCGTGTGCGGGAACAGCATGCGGTCGCCGTCAACGCGAAAGTCGGCGCGCCCCACGACGCGGCCGTCGAGCAAAAGCTCGAAGCAACTCTTTTCGTCGTTGCGCACGACGCGCGGCTCGGTCACCATGACGCGCTCCTCAGCGCAGCCGCACGAATCATGCGTCGAGGCCGACGAGCCTGGCGGTGCCGTCACTTGGCGTCACGGAACCTCGACTTCGGGTGAGGGCTGGTCGACCCGCACATCATACGGTGGGGTGGGCCGCCCCGCCATCCCGCCATCCCGCGGTCGAGCCCGGCCGGAGCAGGGTAGAGCGGATGGTGTGGGCAAGGAGAGGGAGCTCGTGGCGTTGACCGATGTGCAGGGCGATCCCGCCCTGCCCAGCGGCGCCTCGACCCGCGTCGACCGGCCGCCCGTCGACTCGATCTGGGCGCCGCTGGCGATCAGCGCCTACCGCGCGCTGTGGATCGCCGGGCTCGTGAGCAACATCGGCACGTGGATGCAGACCGTCGGTGCGCAGTGGTTGCTGGTGGCGCGGCCCAACTCCGCGGCGCTCGTCGCCCTCGTGCAGACCGCCAGCACGCTGCCGGTCCTGATCCTCGCGCTGCCGGCGGGGGTGCTGGCCGACGTCTTCGAGCGGCGGCGGCTGCTGATCGCGTTCCAGGCTTTCCAGTTCGCGGTCGGCGTCGGCCTCACCGTTCTGACGGTGGTCGGGCAGATGCCGCCGGCGCTGCTGCTGTCGTTCACGTTCCTGCTCGGCTGCGGCCAGGCGCTGTGGGTCCCGGCGTACCAGTCCTTCATCCCGGAGCTCGTGCCCCGCGCGTTGCTGCCGTCCGCGTCGGCGCTCGGGGCGGTCAGCATCAACCTGGCGCGGGCCATCGGCCCGGCCATCGCCGGGGTGCTCGTCGCGCGGATCGGGGTCGCGTTCGTGTTCGCGCTCAACGCGGCGACGTTCCTGGCGTTCGCCGTCGTCCTGACGGTCGTGCGCGCGCCGGCGAGCGTCGCGACCGGGGACCCGGAACGGTTCCTGCCGGCGTTGCGCGCCGGGAGCCGATACGTCCGGCACTCGCTCGTCGTCCGGCGGATCCTGCTGCGCTCGGGGTTGTTCGCGTTCCCGGGGAGCGCGATGTGGGCCCTCCTGCCGCTGATCGCGCATGAGCGGCTGGGCATGGACGCCGGCGGTTACGGCCTGCTGCTCGGCGCGGTCGGGATCGGCGCGGTCGGCGGGGCGGTGGTCATGCCGCGGCTGCGCGCGCGCCTGTCGCCGTCGCAGCTGCTCGCGCTGGGAAGCATCGTGTACGCCCTCTCACTCGTGGTGCTGGCCACGGTCCGCAACCCGTGGATCGTCGGCCTGGCACTGGTGCCGACGGGAACGGCGTGGATCGCGGTGCTCTCCAGCGTGAACGCCTCACTGCAGCTGTTCCTCCCGCACTGGGTGCGCGGACGCGGCCTGTCGATCTATCAGATCGTGCTGTTCGGCGGCCAGGCGGTCGGGGCGCTGGTCTGGGGCCAGGTCGCGCAGCACGCGAGCCTGACGGGTTCGTTTCTCGCGGCGGCCGTAGTGATGCTCCTCGGCGCGGCCACGCTGCTGGTCTGGCCGATGCGCGACACGGCCGGCGTCGATCGGTCGGCGGCGGCGTACTGGCAGGAGCCGCAGCTCACGTTCTCGCCGTCCGCGGACACCGGCCCCGTGCTGGTCGTGGTGACCTACGCGGTGAGGGCGGAGAACGCGGCGGCCTTCGTGGAGGCGATGTCGTTCGTGCGCCGCGTTCGGCTGCGCACCGGCGCGACGCGGTGGGACCTGTATCGCGACGGCGAGACCCCGGACACGTTCGTCGAGACCTACCAGGTGCTGTCGTGGGGCGAGCACCGTCGCCAACACGAGGGACGACTGACGGGTGCCGACCAGACGCGGGAGCAGGCGGCTCGCGAGCTGTGCGTACAGCCGCCGGCGGTGCAGCATCTGTTCCCCGCGGACGACTAGCGGGCTGCTTTGTCCGTCAGGGCATCGCGAAGCCGTGCTGGCGCCACGCCTCGTAGACGGCGATGGCCGCGGCGTTGGACAGGTTGAGGGAGCGGCGGCCCGGCACCATCGGGATGCGGACGCGCTCCGTGACCCGCGGGTCGGCGAGCACATGCTCGGGCAAGCCCGTCGGCTCGGTGCCGAACAGCAGCACATCGCCGCGCGCGTAGGCGATGTCCGCGAAGTTGGTCGTCGCCCTGCCGGTGAACGCGAAGATGCGGGCGCCCGCGAACACGGGCCAGGCCTTCTCGATGTTGTCGTGGACCGTCAACGACGCCAGGTCGTGGTAGTCGAGACCGGCTCGGCGCAACTTCGTGTCGTCCATGTCGAAACCGAGCGGGCCGATGAGGTGGAGTTCGGTGCCGGTCGTGGCCGCCGTGCGGATCGCGTTGCCCGTGTTGCCGGGGATGACGGGTTCGAGGAACGCGATGCGAAACATCCGCGCATCATCGCAGGCTGCGTGGCTGCGTACGGGCGGGCGGGCGTGCGGGCGGGCGTGCGGCGTGCGGTC
>CAXSDE010000096.1:0-4561 GCA_964236265.1 uncultured bacterium | reverse complement strand
CAGAGGTGCGCGCCGCGGAACCGGTCAGGGCCAGGAACACGTCGTCGAGCGTCGCAGTGCGCACAGTGAACGACGCAACCGCGCGCGAAGTCGGGTCGACGTCATCCAGAACGCGGCGCACGTGTGCGGCCGTGCCGTCGGTTGCGACGCCCAGCCAGCGGTGGCTCGCGTCGCTGCGAACGATCCGGGGACCCAACGTCGCAACGGCTGCTGCGAACGCGGCGTCGTCGACCATCGTCAGCTCGAGCAACTGGTCCGAGACCCGCTGCTTCAACTCCGCGGCGGTGCCGTGTGCGACGACCTCACCCGCGTCGAGCACCGCGATGCGGTCGGCCAGGACGTCTGCTTCCTCAAGATATTGCGTCGTCAAGAAGACCGTGACGCCGTCCGCGACGAGGCGACGGACGACCTCCCACATCTGCTGCCGGCTCCGCGGGTCGAGCCCGGTCGTCGGCTCGTCGAGGAACAGCACCGACGGCGTCACGACGAGGCTGGCCGCGAGGTCGAGCCGGCGCCGCATGCCGCCCGAGTACGTCACCACGCGCTTGTTGCCCGAGCCCTCCAGGTCGAACTGCGCGAGCAGCGCGGCGCTGCGGCCGCGCGCCGCCCGGCCGGACAGCCCTGCGATGCGCGCCATCATCCGCAGGTTCTCGTCCCCGGTCTGCGCGTCGTCGACCGCGGCGAACTGACCCGTCACGCTGATGCGGCGGCGCACATCCCGCCGCTGGGTACGCACGTCGAAACCACCCACCCGCGCCGTGCCGCTGTCCGCGTCCAGCAGCGTCGCGAGAATCCGGACGAGCGTCGTCTTGCCCGCGCCGTTGGGCCCGAGCAGCGCAAAAACCGTGCCCCGCTCGACGGCCACGTCGACGCCCCGAAGAACCGGCGTCGCGCCGTACGCCTTCGTGAGCTGTTCGGCCTCGATAGCGAGTGTCCGCACCATGCGCACCTCCACACTGATCGCGTACGACGTACGCGTATTTGCGTACGATATACGCACGACCTAGGATGGCGTCAAGTGCGAAGAACGGGAGTGATGGACGAGACCAGCGGCGTGCGCCTGCCGGCGAGCTTCGCGGCCGCCTGGGCCAGCGCTCGCAGCCCGGCGGCCGCCACGTCGTCGACGCGCCCCGGCCGAGGCCCCAAACCGACCTTGTCGCTCGAGCGGATCGTCGGCGCGGCCATCGCGCTCGCGGACCGCGAGGGCATCGCGGCGATCTCGATGAGCCGAGTGGCGAGCGAGGTCGGCACGGCAGCGATGTCGCTCTACCGCTACGTCGCCGCGAAGGACGAGTTGCTCGCACTGATGGTCGACGCGGCGTACGGCGCCCCCGCCGACGACCTGCCCGACGACTGGCGCGGAGCGCTCGAGCGCTGGGCGTGGCTGCAACTCGCCTGCCTGCGCCAGCACCGCTGGATCGTGCGCGTGCCGATCGCGGGACCGCCCACGACGCCGCACACGGTCGCGTGGTTCGAGCGCGGGCTCGCGGCGTTGCGCGACACGACGCTCACGCACGTCGAGCGGGCGTCGGTCATCCTGCTGACGACCGGATACGTCCGCAACGTCGCCACGACCGAAACGGAGATCGGCGAGGCGATCGCCGGAGCCGGCATCAGCGCGGGCGCCGCCGTCGCGGGTTGGAACGACATCCTGCTCCGGATGACCGATGCGAGAACCTTCCCCGAGCTACACGCCACAATCGCCGCCGGCATCTTCGACGAAGACGACGACCCGGACGTCGAGTTCCAGTTCGGGCTCGACCGGATCCTCGACGGCATCGAGCTGCTCATCACGAGCCGCGCGAGCCGCGCGAGCCGGGTGACGTCGCGAAAAGAGCGGCTCGCGCGTGGCTGACCCGCGCACCGCGAGGAACGAGCGGCACGTCGACGTGCCACCCGAGCGCATCGACAGGTGGCTCGCGAACTTCGCGGAACGGCACGGATCCCGACGACGCGGTGGAAGGCGGCAGCACCTAGCGACAGCACTTCTGGTGGGTCACCCCTGCACTTTCGCGGTCGGGCCGACCAGCCACGGGCGTGCAGTCCTCGGACATCGATACCAGCGCTGAACGACACGCATGCGCCACCAGGCGTGGTCCGCGTCGGCAGGCATTGAAAGCGAAACTCGCGACCGCGCTGTACGCCGTGGAGTCCGCCGCGTCACTTGCCGACTTCGCCACCGATGTAAGGCCACTACTGACGGCGCTCCACCAAGGCGGGAGTGCGGATCGGCATCCAGAGCGACATCCACGACCCGAACGCAGACGTCCTGATGGCCGGAGACCGTGTGACACACGACGGTGCGGCAGTCAGCGCGGGCATTGCTCCCGGGTGCGCGGCCGACAACGGGTTGATCAAGCCCACGGCGTCGTCCAATAACGCGGCATGACCGGATGTTGTGGCGGTCCGGACACTGTGGGGTTCGAGGCGTTGCAGACCTACAGCGGCGCCGACGAGCCCGAGCACGCGTCCACGTGGTGCTGCAGCCACATCTCGAGCAGGCCGAGCTGCCAGAGCACATTGCCGTTGAGCCGCGTGCGCGTGGCGTTGGGGTCGTCGAGGAGCCGTTCGACGGCGCGCTGCTGGAAGAGTCCGCGCTTGCGCGCTTCGGGGGAGAGCAGTGCGTCACGCACGCGGTCGAGGACGGTGCCGCCAAGGGACTGGATGCCTGGCACGGGGAAGTAGCCCTTCGGCCGGTCGATGACCGCGTCGGGCACCAGGCCCCGCGCGGCGTCCTTCAGGATGCCTTTGCCGCCGCCGGCCAGTTTCAGTGCAGGTGGGCAGCTCGCGGCGATCTCGACCAGCTCATGGTCGAGAAAGGGTACGCGCGCCTCGAGCCCGTACGCCATGCTCATGTTGTCGACCCGCTTCACCGGATCGTCGGCCAGCATCACCTGGGAGTCGAGTCGTAGGGCGGCGTCCAAGGCGGTCTCGGCGCCTGGTGCCGAGAGATGTGCGCGAGCGAAGGCGAGGCTCGGATCGCTGTTCGGGATCCATTCGGGCGAGACAAGCTCGGCTATCTGCTCGTGCGAGCGGTCGAAGAAGACCGCCGCGTATGCCGCCGTGACGTCACCGCGTGCGACGCCGCGGCCAGCGGGGGATACCAGTCGTAGCCCGCGAAGAGCTCGTCGGCACCTTGTCCGCACTGCACGACGCGGACGTCCTTCGTCACCTCGCGCGACAGCAGGTGGAAGGCGACGCAGTCGTGGCTCACCATGGGCTCACTCATTGCCGCGACCGAGGACTCGACCGCCGGGGCAAGGTCCACCTCGGGGACATGGATCTTGTGGTGGTCAGTGGCGAAACGAGCGGCGACCAGGTCGGAGAAGGCGAACTCATCCCCCTGCTGGCCGCTGCTGCTGTCGAAACCGATGCTGAACGTCTTGATGTCGCCATGCCCCATCTCTGCCAGCAGACCGACTATCAGGCTGGAGTCCAGGCCACCCGAGAGCAGGACACCGTGCGGTACGTCCGAGACGGTGCGCCGTGCGACTGCCCGAAGCAGGCCTTCTCGGACCGCGTCAGCCCAGTCGGAGCGGTTCGTGAAGCCAGCATCCGTGCGCTCGTAGGGTGGCGCCCAGTAGCCAACGTCACTCCACGTGCCGTCGGGCTCAACGGTGCGCACCGTGGCGGCCGGCAGCTTCTGCACGCCGACCAGCATCGTGCGCGGCGCCGGCACGACCCCGTGCCACGAGAGATAGTGGTGCAGCGAGATCGGATCGACGTCGGTGTCGACGTCGCCTGCGGCCACGAGCGCAGGCAGGGTCGATGCGAACCGCAAGCGGTGCTTGTCCGTCGACAGATAGAGCGGCTTGATACCGAGCCGGTCACGAGCGAGCACGAGCTGGCCGGTGCGCAGGTCGGCGACAGCGAACGCGAACATTCCGGCGAAGCGTTCGACACAGCGCGGCCCCCACTCGGCGTAGGCCCGGAGGATCACCTCGGTGTCGGAGTGCGACCGGAACTGGTGCCCCCTGCTCCTCAGTTGCGTTCGGAGCTGTTCGTAGTTGTAGATGCAGCCGTTGAACACGAGGGCGAGCCCGAGCTCGTCGTCGACCATCGGCTGGCCGGCGACGTCAGACAAGTCGATGATCTTGAGTCGATGGTGGATGAGACCCACCCTCCCGCGCACCAGCAGACCATTGGAATCGGGGCCGCGCGGAGTGAGACAGGGCGACATCCGGCGCAGCGCGTCCTCGTCTGCGCGACGCCGGTCGAACCGGAGCTCTCCACCAAGACCGCACACAACCAGTCGCCTCCCGCACCCGAGTGCAAGGGATCAGGTTGACAACCTCGCGTTGCGGCGATGTTGCGTCCAGGCAACGAGCGGGTGCGAGCAGCGCCTCAGTCAGCCGTCGGCTGCTCCTGCTCGGTGCAGTTTCTCCTGGTTGGGAAGCCGAAGAAACCAGGTTGCCACAATCTTTACCTTGCCGACCCTTGTGTGGTGCTCAATCCTGTGGATTCACTGGCCTTGTCCGTCCGCGCTCCGACGAACAGCGTCGGCGACGCGTGACGGCGAACAAGGGATGAGAATGCGTCCACCTCGATCCATAGTGGCGAT
>CAXSDE010000095.1:0-4718 GCA_964236265.1 uncultured bacterium | reverse complement strand
GACCAGGAGGCGCGCGACAAGCTCAAGTCGGCGATGACCTATCCCGCCGTGATCGGCGTCATGGGCATCCTCGTGACGGTCCTGCTCACCACGTTCGTGCTGCCGAAGTTCAAGCCGTTCTTCGCCGGCTTCCACGCGCAACTGCCGGTGCCGACGCGTGCGCTGCTGTTCTTCGGTGACGTGACGCACAAATACTGGTGGGCCATCCTTGTCTTCTCGGCCGGCCTTGCCGGTGGCATCTACGCGTTCGTGCGCGGACCGAAAACGAGGATGGTCTGGCACCGCTGGCTGCTGCGGCTGCCGCTGATCGGCGTGGTGCTCCGTTACTCCATCGTCGAGCGCTTCTGCCGCGTGCTGGCGTCCATGCTGCGCGCCGGGGTGCCCGTCACGGAGGCCATGAAGATCGCCAGTGCCGCGGCCAACAACCAACACGCACAGGGGCGACTGGACGATGCCCGGGCACAAGTCATGCAGGGCGCCGGCATTGCCGGGCCACTGGCTGCGACCGGGATCTTCCCGGTCGCAGCCGTGCAGATGCTGCGTGTGGGCGAGAGCACCGGTTCGCTCGACCTTCAGCTCGAGCAGTCCGCCGACTTCTTCGCCCGGGAGCTGGAATACAAGGTCAAGCGGCTGACGACGGTCTTCGAACCCGCGGTGATCATTTTCATGGGCCTGATCGTCGGCTTCGTCGCTCTCGCGTTGATTTCCGCGATGTACGGCGTGTTCAAGTCGGGGTCGGTGCACTAATTGGCTATCCGGGTTTTCTGCGGCCCGGGCACCCAGTCGGCGTTTCGCCGTTGCTGCCTGTTAGGCCGAACGGGGTACAGATCCGGTCCGCTGGTGCCGACATTCGCGGAGACGACTGTGTGCGAGCGGAAGGAGAGCGGCATGAGTGAGCGCTCTGTGCTGTCCGCGCGTGCGACCCGATCACGGCACCGCTTCGCGCACATGCATAGCGACGCAGGTCTCACGCTGGTCGAGCTGCTGATGGCCGTGGCGATCCTCGGGATTGCGTTCACCGTCCTCGTCGGTGGCATGTTCACGTATGTCCGCACCTCCGCCCAGCACCAGACGCAGGCCAATGTCGGCCTCTACGCCGCCCAGTATGCCGAAGCCGTCGCCAACAACGGCTATGCGCCAACCTGCCCCTCGACGTACGCCGCCACCGGGTATCTCCCGCCGACGGGTTACACCGCGACCAACACCGTGGCGTTCTGGGACGAGGCGAGTGCCACCTTCGGGGCGACGTGCGTGCCCGGCGACGGGCGACTTCAGCGCGTGCGGACCGTGGTCACCTACACCGGCGGATATGCGACGACCGTCGACGTCGTCAAGCGGGCACCGTGAAGCGTGGCGATGCGGGGTTCACCCTCGCCGAGTTGCTCGTGGCGATCACGATCATGGGGACGATCATGGTGGTGATGGGGCAGTCGATCGTTCTCGGCTTCTCGACGTTCACGGACACCGAAAAGCTGCTCAAGGACTCGCACGGCAAGCAGATGCTCGCCGCCTACTTCCTGCGCGACGTCCAGAACGCCACGCAGGTGGACTCGACGTCGGGGTCCTGCGTGCCGGCCACCGAGTCGATCGTCGTCTCGCTGACAGCTACTGACATCTCCGGGTCGGCGATTGTCGCCGTCTACTCCTACGGAGCCGGCACCCTGGTCCGGCACATCTGCGGCGGGTCGGGTGATCCCGCCCAGCCCGTGGCGACGGGACTGACCGCCGTTCCGACGTACGTGTGCTTCGCCGCCTACGCAGCCACCCCGACACCGATCGCGTGCAACGGCGCCCCCGTCGTGCGCCTGTCCCTGGTCACCGCCACGGGCGCCTACACCGAAGACGGCCGGAGACGGACATGACGAGACGACTTCGCCGGAGACGACTTCGCCGGGACGACGGGATGGCGCTGCCCTTGGCGCTCGTGTTCGTCGCCGTGTTCAGCATGCTGGTCGCGGTCATGCTGCAGTTCACGCAGTCGAGCATCGTGATGACCGGTGTGGTGCAGACGACACTGAGCAACGTCGAGGCCGCGGACGCGGTCGGGGACGGGGCGATCGACCAGATCAAGGACGATCCCGCGCTCGGCACGGGCTCCTACTCCGACAACAACTGTTTCCAGATCCCGTCCGGGCAGCTCAGCGGCGTCGGCACGGTCAGTTCCACGTGCTCCGCCCGCCCCGGCTCCGGGTCGTTCGCCAGCCCGTCGCTGTCGGCGCAGCCCGCCGAGTCGATTCGCGCCACCGGCTCCGGCGGGGCGTCGGAGGGCGTCAACCTGGCGGGTGGCGCGTCGTACGTGCAGGGGACCGTCGCCGCCCGGACGTTGACCCGAACGGGTGCCCTGGCCGTCATCGGCGGCTCCGGCACCGTCGTCGCCTCCAGCTGTGCGGGGGCCGGCGCCGTGTCACCGACCCCCGACTGCGGCGGTCAGACGCCGATCGACCCCGCGACCGACACCAACCCGACGATCGCCAACAGTTGGGCGTATCCGAACGTGCCGTCCTCGGACGTGACCGCCCCCGGCTGCGGCACGACGTGGAAGGTGCAATGGTCGCCCGGCCGTTACTCAAGTGGCGCTGCATTCCAGGCGGCGCTCAACTGTGCCAACCGCGTGCAGTGGTTCCAGCCGGGCGTCTACTACCTCGACTTCTCGGATGCGACCGTCCCGGCCAAGACCGTGACGATCGCGCTCGCGGGCATCAACTCACAGTTGGTGGCCGGCGCCGCAACGTCCGCGTGGAACCCGGCGTCCGTCACCGCGCAGACCGTCCCCAAGACGGGTGCCTGCGACACGTCCGTGCCGGGGGCCGTCTTCGTGCTCGGCCAGGACGCGCGTTTCGTTATCAACAACGGCGCCGTCGAGATGTGCGGCTGGTGGAACACGGCCAGCCCGGGCCAGCACCTGTCGATCGTCGCGCCCAACGCCGACATCACCTCGACCGGCAACACCAACGTGAGCGCACCCGCGACGGCAAACACCTCCACCGGCGCTGCGTGGGCCGTGCCCGGCGCGGGTGGCAGCCTGGCGAGCTGGAGTGGGGCCAACGCGCAGAGCGGGTTCCTCGTGCTGTCCTTCACCGGCCTGAGCGTGCCCGCCAACGCGACGGTAACTGGCGTCACGACGACGTTCAGCCACACGATGACGGGCGGCAACGGTGACATCCGCTCCGACTTCATCCTGCCGGGTGCCGACCCCGCGAACGCCGCGGGCTACAAGCCGATCCCCATCGGCAACCCGTTCTTCACCTGCACAGGCGCTTGCGCCGACAACCCGGCCACGCGCAACGTGTCCTACAACCTCGCGCAGGGTGGTGGCCTGCCCAACCCGCCCACGCCGACGCAGGCCAACGGCATCCGCGTGCGCTTTCAGGTCGACGCGCTCAACGCAACGCAGTTGGTGGAGCGCCTGACGAGCGTGCAGCTCACCGTGCAATACACGATCCCGGTGCTCACCCGGTCGAACGGCGCCGTCGTCGTGCTCACCGTCGCGGGGGACGGGCTCACGGCCCAGCCGACGAACGTGGCCATCCACGGAACGGTGTATGCACCCATCGGGCTCGTGACGCTCTCGGAGACCAACGTCACGCAGAGCGTGGTCGATCGCGGCATCGTGGCCCGCAACGTCACCCTCGCCATGACGAGGGCGGCCGGCTTCGGTGGCGCACTCGTCGGGATCGCGTCGTACGGCGGATCCAGCGCCGTGCCCTATCAGTCCATCCTGACCGGCGGTTCCGGCAACGCCGGTGAGGGGCTCGTCGTCCCGGCGTCGGTGTCGACCACCGTGCAGGGTCCCGTTGCCGTCGCTCCGGCGCTCACGACCGGCGCGGGTGCCGCGCTCACGGTCACCAACGGGCGGGCCCGAGCGGCGAGCTGCTCACCCGGGGTCCCGGCCGTCACCCGCCCCGCCAAGTGCTCGGCGCCGGCACCTGTCGACCCGGACACCGACCCCAGCCTCACCGCCGGCGAGCAGGCGGCATGGGCCGCTCCCATCACGGCGCTCTATCCCGACGTGCAAACCGTCCCGGCCTGCGCGACCACCGCGGCCACCCCCGCGGGCACCTACACGCTGACGACCCTCACCCCCGGCACCTACACCCGCGCTGCCGCGTTGCAGGCGCTCATCAACACGTGCGCCAACAGTGTGATCTGGTTCAGCCCCGGCCTCTACAACTTCGAATTCTTCGACGCGACCCCCGCGACGCACGCGTTGTCGTTCACGCCGATCGCCTCCTCGGCGGTCGTTGCCGGCTCCAGGTCCATCACCTGGGCGGCCAACACGGTGCCGGCGCCGCCCACCACGAGCACCTCGGCGTGTGACCCCGATGTCACCGGCGCCGTGTTCATCCTCAACGGCGACAGTCGCATGGACGTGACCGCCGGCAATGTGCAGCTGTGCGGCGCGTTCTCGGCGGCGACGAGCCAGCACCTCGCCGTCTACGGGACTCAGGCCAACTCGACCGTGCCTGGCATCGAGGCCGCGAACGACAGCACGCTTGGCACCGGCGCCGGCTGGACGACGCCCAATAACGCCATCTCCCTTGACAATGCGGGCGCCACGATCAGCTCCGGTGCGACGACGGCAAAGCTGCAGGTGCAGGCGGGCAAGTTGCAGGCGCCCGACGACGCGACGTCGGTGGTCGTCACGGCGACCGTGACACACGCGCCCGGCGGCAAGGGCACGATCTTCGCCAGCTTCGTCGACTCGGCAGGCGTCGAGT
>CAXSDE010000094.1:0-4999 GCA_964236265.1 uncultured bacterium | reverse complement strand
TCCCGGCCGCGCTTGCCGTCCTTTCGCGTTATTCCAGCACGCCCTACGTCATGCCGGAGCGGATCGCGATGACCGATCCCGGCCGCCAAGTGACGGAGACGATCGGTTCCGGCCCGTTCCAGTTCATCCGGGACGAGTGGCTGCCCGGGCAGCGCGTCGTCTTCGCGCGCAATCCCCGCTATGTCCCCCGCGCGGAGAACCCGAGTGGTTCGGCGGGCGGCAAGGTGGTGAATGTGGGGCGCGTCGAGTGGGCCTACCTGCCCGACCCCGCCACGGCGGCGGCCGCGCTGACGACCGGCGAGGTGGACTGGCTCGGCTATCCCGACGCCGACCTTGTCGCCCAGTTGCGCCGGGCGCCGGGTGTCACCATCCGCAGCACGGACCCCTACGGCGTGGTCACACTGGGGCGTTTCAACGCGGTCCAGCCGCCCTTCGACAACCCCGCCGTTCGGCGTGCCGCCGTGGCGGCGGTCGGCCGGCGCGACGTGCTGGACGCGGTCGGCGGTGACGCCGAGAACTGGATTCCGTGCGATGGCCCCTTCGCCTGCACCCCCGGCCACGCGGGACGCATGAATGCGGACGCCGACATCGCCGCCGCGCGACGGCTCCTGGCCGCGTCCGGCTACCGCGGGGAGCGAACCGTGCTGCTTTCCGCCTCCGACCAGTCCATCGTCAGCCTTCAGGCCACCATAGCCGCCGATTCGCTGCAAAGGGCGGGATTCACCGTCGATCTGCAGACCCTCGACACGAGCACCGTCCAAACCCGGCGCACATCGCAGGAGCCGGTCGAGCGGAACGGCTGGAGCATGTTTTTCACCTGGTTCGCGGGAATAGATCTTGCGGACCCGACGGGAAACATCGCGCTGAGCGCGACAGGGCGGGACTCCTATTTTGGCTGGCTCGACGACCCGGAAACCGAGCGGCTCGTGGATGGCTGGTATGCCGCGACGGACGAGGCGGGACGGGCAAGAGCGGCCGAACGCATCGCGGCGCGCACCAAGGAAACTGCTCCGTTCGTCATCACCGGCCAGTTCCGCACGCCAACCGCCTACCGGAGCACCGTGGCCGGCATCCTCGACGCGCCCGTGCCCTTCTTCTGGAACCTCAAGAAGACCTGACGGACAGCGAGCAGCGTTGCCACACGATTATTGCATGGGCACGGTGCTGACGGTCGCCGCCGTCTTCAAACGGCTCGGCTTCGTCGTCCTCGACGCAAGCGGCTTCTTCCGCGTAAACTGCGCCTTCACGGGAATCATCGTCCTCGACGCCATCGGCCTCGTCGCGGACCGCGGCATCGCCTCGCTGAATTGCAGGCTCGTTCATTAGGAGGGTAAGCGTTGAGCATCACCGTCATCCGGAACGGCACCGTCCTCGCTTGGGACGGCACGGCCCATCGGGCCGTCACGGGCGGAGAGGTCGCCTTCGAGGGGAACACGATCCTCCACGCCGGCGGACCCTATGAGGGTCCGATGGACCACGTCCTCAACGCGAAGGGAAGCATCATCAGCCCCGGGCTGGTCAACGCCCACCTCCACGTCACCGACACGGCCTTCACGCGTGGCGGCTGGTTCGAGGACTTCACCACGGGCGGCAAAGGCGGGACGGCCAACCACACCGCGCTTTACAACCTCCTGCCCACCGTCCGCGGCGCGACGGGGTCGGAGGACGAGCTTGCCGCGGCGGAATGCGCCTTCGCGGAACTCCTCCTGTCGGGCACTACGACGGCCGCCGAACTCGGCTTCGACGCGGAGATGCGCGACGGCGGCGATCTCGGCACGGTTGGCCGTATCGCGGACACCGCGGCACGGCTCGGGGTCCGGGCCTATGTCGGGCCGCGCTACCGGTCGCTCCGCTGGACCCCGGGCGCCGATGGGGACGTCGTCCGGAACCACTACTCCGACGGGGGCCGCGCCCGCTTCGCCGACTGCGTCCGCTTCTGCGAGGAGTGGAACGGCCGCCACGGCGACCTGATCCGGACGATGCTTGCGCCGGGCCAAGTGGATACCTGCACCCTCGAGCTTCTCACCGGCTCCCGCCGCGAGGCCGACCGCCTCGGCATTCCCGTCCAGATCCATGCGGGCCAGTCCCCGAACGAGTACCGGACGGTGATGCGGGAGCACGGCATGTCCACAATCGCGCTCATGCGGAAGACCGGCCTCCTCGGCCCGGACTTCCTCATCGGCCACGGCATGTACCTCACCGAGGACGGGATCGTGGACCGCTTCCCGGAAGACGAGCTGGCGGCGCTGCGGGACAGCCGGACGACGATCGTCCACCTGCCCTGGGTCAAGGCGCGGCAAGGCTCCTACATGCGTTCCTTCGACGCCTTCGTCCGCGCCGGCGTGCGCATGGCGATCGGCACCGACACCTACCCCTTCGACCTCATCCAGGAGATGCGGGTCGCGTCCACCATGTCGAAGGTAGCCGAGGGCAACCCGTCGGCCGGCTCGGCGGCCGCAATGTTCCACGCCGCGACCGTCGCGCCCGCTGATGGGCTTGGCCGCCCTGACCTCGGCCGCCTGGCGCCCGGGTGCAAAGCGGACATCATCCTCATCGGGACCGACGTGCCCCATGCCGTGCCCCTCCCGGACCCGGTGAAGTTCATCGTTTCGAGCGCGACGGGCGCCGACGTTCGAACCGTGATCGTGGATGGGCGCACTGCTGTCCGCGACCGCGTCGTCCTCGGCACGGACTTGCCCGCGGCGCTGGACCGGCTGCGCGAGGCCGGGCGGCGCGTTCACGCCCGCGTCAGCCTGTGACGCCTGACCGGGTCCGCGCCATCGCGGATGCGCCGGGAGGCGAGGTCCTCGGCTTCGGCCCGGTCGGCTGGCTCGACCTGCCGGCGCTCCGGGCAGACTATGCGGGCGGGCGCCGCACGCCCTCCGGCGTCGTGACGGCGATCCGTGACGTGATCGAGCAACGGGGCGCCGACGGCGTCTGGACCAACCTCGTGGCGCGAGAGGCGGCCCTCGCCCGCGCGGCGGAGCTGGAAGCGATGCCGGAGGGGTCGCGCGGTCCGCTCTGGGGCATGCCCTTCAGCGTGAAGGATTGCGTGGACGTCGTCGGCACTCCGACGACGAGCGCCTGCCCGGACTACGCCTACGACCCGACCCGGACGAACGCGTCAATCCAGAAGCTGCTCGACGCCGGGGCGATCCTCATCGGCAAGGCGAACATGGACCAGTTCGCGACCGGGCTTGTCGGCGTCCGCTCGCCCTACGGGGTGGCGCGCAACCCCTTCGACCCCGCCTACATCCCCGGCGGCTCGTCATCAGGCTCTGCCGTCGGCGTCGCGGCCGGCCTCGTCTCCTTCTCGATCGGCACCGATACCGGCGGGTCCGGCCGCATCCCCGCGCATTACACCAACACCGTCGGCCTCAAGCCAAGCCGCGGGCTGCTGAGCACGAAGAACTACGTCCCGGCATGCCGCTCGATCGACTGCCTCACCGTGTATGCCCTGACGGCCGATGACGCGCTGGAGATCCTCGAACTCGGCCTGCACTACGACTCCGACAACCCGTACTCACGGGTCATGCCGGCCGACGCGCCCAACGCGCCACGCACCGCGACCTTGCGCTGCGCCGTGCCGCGGCCGGATCAGTTGCAGTTCTTCGAGGCGCCCGAGCTGGAACTGCTGTTCCGCGACACGGTAGCGGCAGCCCGAAGCCTCGGCTGGGCGGTGGAGGAGGTGGACCTCTCCCCCTACTTCGAGGCGGGTCGCCTCCTCTTCTCCGGCACCTGGGTCGCTGAGCGCTACGGCGCGCTGCGCGAGTTCGCCGAGCGGAGCCCGCAATCCATGGACCCGATCGTTGGGCGGATCGTGCTGCCCGCGCGCGACCTCCCGGCCTGGCGGGTCTTCGAGGACATGGCGTCGCTCGCCCTCCTGCAACGTCGGATGGCCGCGGTGTTCGAGGCATTCGACGTCGCCCTCATCCCGACCTGCGGCACCTGCTGGCGCATCGAGGACGTGCGCGCCGATCCCATCGGGGCCAACAACGCCAACGGCGCCTACACCTACGGCGCGAACCTGCTCGACCTCTCCGGCTGCGCCGTTCCAGCCGGCTTCCAGTCCAACGGCATGCCCGCCGGCGTCACCGTCCTTGGTCCCGCCTTCGCCGACCGCCTCGTCGCCTCGGCCGGCGGGGCGCTGCACCGCGCGCGCGTTGCCCGTCTTGGCGCGGCGTCGGAAGAGGACATGACCCGGCGTGATGTTGACCCACTCTCGTGGAGAGTTGGGAAGCTTGGGTGATTACGGTTCCGTCGTAGCTGCTTCCATCGCTGCTTCGCAAGCCATAGGCGAGCGATAGCCCAGGGTGCCGTGTTGCACGGACCGGGGATGCGGGTGCAGTTACCCCGCCCCTGCGGTGGCTCAGGCGATGCGGACGGAGATCGGGCGTCCCAGCTCCAGCATGCGGTTGAGCGCGTGGACAGCCACGTCCACCTCGGTGGCTCGACGGAACGTGTCAACGAGGGGTTGGTTGAGGATACGCCCGAGACTCACCCACAAACCTGCTGGTTCGGGGTGTAGTAGATGCCCTAATGGGCCGGCACCGGGGACCAATTGCTGACCTCCGGCGCGGGTCTGTTCAGAGTGGTGGCGTGACGTGCGGACCCGGGCGGTTCGGGTTCGGCCATCAGGAGGACGGCCATGGAACACCATGTTGGGATTGACGTGTCGCTGGAGCTGAGCAGCCTGTGCGTGCTGGACGCGACGGGCAAGGTCATCCGGGAGGCGAAGGTCGCAAGCGAGCCCGAGGCGTTGGTCAAGTTCCTGCGCGGGCTTGATCTGACCGTCGTGCGGGTCGGCCTGGAAGCTGGTCCCCTGTCGCAGTGGCGTTACGACGGGCTGTACGAGGCGGGGTTTGGGGCCGTGCTGCTGGAAACGCGGCACGTCAAAGCGGCACTGTCGGCTTGTATGGTCCCGGAGTGTGGTGTAACGGATCGATCCTGAAGCGCTCGGGTTCTTTCGTCCAGGTTTGATGAATGGATTCGGAGGGCG
>CAXSDE010000093.1:0-5281 GCA_964236265.1 uncultured bacterium | reverse complement strand
CTCACAAGTCACGCAGCGACACGCAACAAGATCGCATTAGGACTCACTCATCTAGTCTTCACCGCATGGTTGCTGGACTCACCGACGACGAGCTCGCGTTCCTCCGGCGGGCGTTCGACCTGGCGCGCAACGGTGCGACCGAGCAGCTCGTCGAGCTCGTCGACGCCGGCCTGCCGGTCAACCTCACCAACGACAGCGGCGACACGCTGCTCACGCTCGCCGCCTACTACAGCCACCCCGAGACCGTGGTCGCGCTGCTGGCCCGCGGCGCCGACCACGCCCGCGTCAACGACAAGGGCCAGACCGCCCTCGGTGCCGCGGTGTTCCGCTCGTCGGAGCCGGCCGTACGCGCGCTGCTCGCCGCCGGCGCCGACCCCGCGCTCGGCGGGCGCACGGCGCTCGACATCGCCACGTTCTTCGACCTGCCGGCCATGCTCGAGCTGCTCACCGAGGGCCCACAGGACTGACCGGCTGGCGGGCGCCGCCGCCGGTGGTGTCCACAGAGATCAGCAATCCGAAAGACGTACGCAAAACGATCGGCATCAGGCCGGACGTGACGTACGCCGCCACGGCCGAGACCATCTTCGGCGCGTTCGGACGGTTCCAGCTCGAGAAGCTCTATGACGTCGTCATCGACACCCATGTCGATCGAGCTCATCGTGCGTGGCGAGCTGTGGTGGGCGACCGTACGCGGCGTACTGGCCGGCACCGGCTTCCTCGCGGCGATGGCGCTCTTCGGGCTCGTGCACTCACCCTGGCGGTGCTCATCGTCCCGGCCTGCGCGCTGGTAGGCCTCGGGTTCGCGGCGGCCGGGCTCATCGCCGCGAACCCCGTGCGCGACTGGAACGACTTCCAATACATGCAGCTGGTCATGCTGCCTCGGAACGACCAGCTCCGCCACCGTCGCGGCAGGTTGCCTGCCTGGCGGTGCTGACGGCCGCGTGCCGGTGGGTCGCCGTACGCCGGGTGCGGAGTCTGCTGATCCGTTGAAGGCGGCCGCACGTCACCCGCCTGACGGGAACACCGGCAGCGGCGGCACGTCGGCGCAGGGGTCACCCGTGCCGTACGGCGTGGGGCTACCCGCCTTGCGCGCTGCCATGGTCCTCGCGACCCGGACCTTCATCCGGGGCAGCATGGACGCATTCCACTGTGCGATCTGCGCTGTGCTGTCGACGTAGAGGTCGACACCGTGACAGGCGAACTCGTAGTCGGTCATGGAGAGGCGGGCCAAGCCCCTCTTCTGCAACGCGCGAATCTGGTCGGTCGTCAGGTAGTGCCCCGCGTAGTAGGGCGTGAGGCGCGTCGGGTTGATCACGATCGCGCCCAGAGCCCCGCGCGTGACAGGCGGACCGTCCGGGATGCCGTCGCTGCTCGCGTTACCGGTCAACCGGGCGGCTTCCCCGACGCCCCAGCTCCGGGCGCCGTACACGTCGAACAAGAGCACCGCAGCGATGGCCACGGGAAAGCCACACTCGGCGACGGTGACGGCAAGACGGCGGGCGGTGCTCATGGCTGTTCATCGGCGATCCGGAGGCGATCCATAGCCATGGTGCCGGACCACGACGAGCGTTGGGCGAACGCCGTCACACTGTTCCGTGGCCACTGCCTTCACCGACCGAAGCCTGCTGGGCAGGGCGGCGATCATCGTCGCCTCACTGCTCATCATGATCGTCTTGCCTGCCCTGGGTGTGGGCGCCCTCAGCGCCCTCGGCAGCCACGCTGACTTCTGGTCCTCTGCCATTCGAGGGGGCAGCCTTCACCACCGGCGTCGACGCGTGTACGACTGATCCGGCGACCCCGGAAGACGCCTCTGGCGACACCCCCACAAGTCGGTGACCTGCGCAGATGCCGCCAGAGAAACGCACAGAGCCGGTACGCCGACGAAAGTCGCTGACCTGCGGGTCTGTCAGCCCGCGCGGAAGCCGTTCTCAGGGGTGGGGATGATCGTTTCCCTGTTTCATGTGAAGACCACGGTGTTCGTGTCGGTGATGTGCGGCGGCGTGCGGCATGGGTCCGGGCCAGTCGTCGTCGTGGGCCGGTCGGTGGCGGAGTGGCGCAAGGGGGCCGCGGCGCTGCGCTGCTTCGTGGCCGGTGGGCCCGGCTCGTCACCTGGGGGCGCAGTCCGCAGTGGCTGCCGGCTGCTTGTCGGGACAGTAGGCGCGGGATTCGACGGGTGGGCGTTCGGCATGATGGTTTCTTGTACTTTCACGCTTGCGGCTTGCCGAATGCCGTAGTCATTGCGGACGGTTAGGTAGGAGGATCGGACTATGGAGGGGACGGTGATCGCGTCCATGGCGGGCTCGTTGTTCAGCGCGCTGACGGGGGCGACGGTGGGAGGCTTCATTGCTGCGCGGACCTCGCGACGCACGCTCGAGACGTCTCTGAGGGCGGAGCGAAGCGGGAGGAGGCGACGCGCTTGGCGGCGCTGGGGCTGATCGAGGTTCTCGTCGACGTCCGCGATGCCGTCCTTGGAGCGGACGGTCAACGCGTGGACGATGCAGCCGGTGGTGACGCCTCGCAGGTCGAAAACGCGCTTCTGAAGCTCGACCGGTCGGTGGCGGTACACCTCCCAGCTCTCGCTTCTACGGGCTTGGACGCGCGCATCGGCGTGGTAGTGCGGATGCTTCGCACCAGGCGCAGCGCCATCCTCGATGCAGGTCATCTTGAGCCTGTTCGGGCGGGCGGGCGGGACGATCATGCCATGAGCCGCCCGCCCCTCCGGGGCTTCGCCGAGCGGGAAAACAGCCGGAGGCCGCTCCGACATGTCCCCTGTCCCGCTTCCGACTGTCGCGGTGGCCGAAGTGTCCGACGACTTGGTTTCGGACATCACGATGCGAAGCGGTCCGCGACCGGCAGGTCCGAGCGACCGGTGACTGGCTGATCGGTCATCGGAGAAAGCACAGGCGCGAGGGAACGGTTACGGATGCCGCACTCGACGCCGCGCACGACGAGGGGCAACAGAAGATCGGCTATGACGCCGAGCAGCTTGGTGGGTGTGACCCGGCGCAGCCCGCCCGGAGCGAGGGTGGCGAGTGCCGCCAGGAACCGTTCGTCGGAGGCTGCGCCGGCGGCACCCCCCTTGTCGGAGACGACCACCCCGAGCATGTAGGCGGTCTTCCAGATCTCGCGGGCGATGATCGCACTGACGCGGTCGTCGAGCTGCGGCCGGTTGGGAACCGACGGGAACTCCGCCTCAAAGGCGGCTTCTACTGCGCGCACCGAGACGCCTAAGTGCTCGAAGGCTGGCCCGGACCGAATCCGCGCCCAACCGTCCATGCTCGACGCGTCGGGCACGAACATCGCCGCCTGCTGGTCCCACCAATCGTAGTAGGGCACCGCGTCCAGATCCGCGAGGATCGAGGCGTTGAGGTGATCGTTCGACCGTTCGCTGAACTGCACGGACCGACGCACACCCATAATGAAGTTGCCGACCAAACTGTCGCAGTCGTCGTGCTGCACAGGGCCGTCGACGAGCGCTACCGCCGACAGCCCGAGCGCGTGTAGGTATTCGAGAAGGACGACATCGTCCGGGTCAGTGACCGAACTGTTGGCTGCGGCGAAGTCATCAAAACCGGCGGCCGCGGCAGCCGGCAGCACCAAGGCCGCGCACGGAATGTAGTCGTCAACCACCGGCGCCCAGGACTTGCCAAGTGCAGCGGCGACCCGCACCGCGCTCGCGGTGCGGGAGCCCCACTCGACGAAGAGAGAGAGCGCATCCTGCGGTCGTGCAGCGACCGCCGCAAGCACGCGCGCCGGGAAGTCCTCCGCAGTCGTGAGGTCGTCCTGCAATACCAAGTGATGCGTTGCGCCAGGCGCTACAGCACGCCACGCCTCCCGTGCGGTCCTCCATGCGGACGGGACGCCGTCGGGCTCCGGGTCGACCGCGATCTGCAGGTCGAGCTCGGGATGCCGCTCGCACAGGCGACGCGCGAGTTCAAGGCGCCGCGGATGGGTCATCACGACGGCCGATAGGCGCACAGAGGCAGGCTGGTTCATCAGTTCGAATCCTTGTTAGGCGATGCGGGCGAGGCGGCATGACGGTGTGCGGGTCTCCGGGCTGAACAGATGGCGTCGCTGGGCTGATGTCACCACTACGGCGCCTAAGGGGTCCACTCGAGGTGCTCGAATCAAATGAGATAGTCCCTCGCGGCGATCGCCTCTGCGACAACGCCGAGATCCGGATTAAGGAAGTGTGCGTCTGCGGTTTCTACGACTGATGAGTGCGCTTTTCCGATCGCGATCGAGTAGTCTGCCACCCCGAACATCCCGAGGTCCCCCCGCGAGTCGCCCAACGCGATCACGTATTCAGCGCCAGTCGCTTTGACGATTTCACGCGCAGCATCTCCCTTGCCGTGCTTCTCATCGAGATGTATTACCGCACGGCCAGTACAAATTGCTTCGCGCTGTTCGAGGTCGATGGCGACACAGTAGTCGACAGCAAAGTCCTCGCAGAAGTGGGTTGTGAGGCACCGCAGTCCTGTCGACTCGAGGTCGCCACCTTCCTCCACCACACCATCAACGACGCCGCCCGCGAAGCACTCGGCGTCCGCAGGTCCTCCGCGGCAACGCCCGCAAGCACGACAAGGAAGAGACCACCGACGACTACAAGCACAACCGCGCCATCAAAGCCCGCGTCGACCGCAAGATCCGCCGCATCACCGACCTCATGAACCCCTCGCCCCTCGTCCAGCCCCGCCGCCTCACCAAGACCGCAGACATCCAGCGCCGCGACGTCACCCCCGAACACCGCGCACAGGCACAGGAACTCCTCGACCGGTTCGGCATGCTCCTGCTCGCCGCCACCGTCCGCATGACCCCCCGCCACCTACAGGACCAGTACAAGCACGACCTCAGCATCGACGCCACCCCCTTCCGCTCCCACTCCCGCCTCCACCCCAAGAAAGAGGGGTACGCCCCCTGGGACGCCGACGCCGGCATCTACTCCAGAAAGCGCACGACCCGCCCCGACGGCAACGAACAGATGCTCCCCGGCGGAAAGCCCCCCATCTACGCCCTCGACCAGCACCGCATCATCGCCGCCGACGGCACCCCCGGCGACCGCCGCTACCACCCGTCCCTCACCCTCGCCTTCGCCCTCGACACCCCCGGCTTCCGACCCGGCGAACACAGCCCCCGCCTCCTCACCAGCCTCGGCCGCGAAGGCCTCACCCTCCGCTGGCTCGCCGGCGACCTCCTCTACCGCAACCTCAAAGACGACTTCCACGCCACCGTCCAGAACCTCGGCGGCGGACTCCTCACCGCCTACAAGAAGAACCAGCAC
>CAXSDE010000092.1:0-5425 GCA_964236265.1 uncultured bacterium | reverse complement strand
CTCGTGCCCCGGCTCGTGCCCCGACTCGTGCGGTGCGTGCCCCGACTCGTGTGGTGCGTGCCCCGACTCGTGCGGTGCGTGCGTCACCGACGGCCCGGCCTGATCGCTCGTCGCTGCACTCAGCGCCGGACCCGGCACGGGCGCGAGTAGCTGCACCTGCGCAGCCGACTCGAGTGGGCCGAGCAGTGAGAGGTGACGCATCAGCCGGCCGGCGGCATCGCCATCCGAGGCGGACGCGAGGACAAGTAGCCCGCGTTCGACGAGGGCGGCAAGAGCGGCGACGAGGGCGTACTCGCCCTTGCCCGTCACGTTCACGAGGTCGGTCACCGAGCGACGTCCGTCGATGAGGCCGAGGAGGCGCCACTCGTCGCGGGAGACCACCGGGTCGGCGTCGGGCGCAGGTGCCAATGCGAGCACGGCGTCCCGCGAGGGGACGACCTGGGAGATCTGGCCCCAGTAGTCGATCCGGCGGCGCGCTTCGGTGACGACTTCATCGACGGGCAACGCAAGCCCGATGTCGTCGGGATTAGTGTCATCGACACCGAACGCGAAGTCCCCTTCGGGCCAGCGCAAGAGGTCGAAGACGGAGTCGACGACCTGCTCGGCGAGCACATCGCGCAGGACGTTGTCGTCGACCACGCCCGCCTCCGAGAGGGCGCGGACCAGTCCGACGCCACCGCCACCGTTGACGACCCGGTCGACGGCGGCGCTGATGGCCGCACCTTCGACGCGACCGCTGCCGATGAGCCGGCGGCCGAGCGCCTGGTGGGAGTCGTCGCCGACGGCACCGGTGACGCTGCCGGCCGTGAAGTGCACAACACCGTGCACGTCGGCGCGGCGGAGGTGCAGCGCACCGGTCTTCTTCGTGAAGCTCAGCAGCTGGAAGATGTCCGGCAGGCTGAAAGCATCGAGTGACCCCTCGAGTCTCACGCCGGCTCCTTCCTTGTCACGATGAGGTTGTCAGCTGCTGGGAAAGTCAGGACCAAGGGGTGGAGTCGTTCGACGGCGCGTACGACGACCACCCATTCGTCGACTCTGCGGCGGCTTCACCGGCGGCGGGAGCGGACGTCTGCGGCGCGGGCGCCTCGACGGGCTGGGGGATGAAGGCGCTCACGGGGGCCGGCGCGTAAGCGGGGACACCGGCTGGCTGTTGTGGCTGCTCGTAGACAGGCGACGACGGCGCGGACGCCGTGGCCTCGGCTGCCTGGGGCTGCGCCGGAATCTGCTCGCCGACGGCTTGCTCGACGGTGTGCAGGTGCTCCGGCACGTGCTGCTCGGGGATGGTGTCGGCCGCGAGCACGTCGGCGATCGCCTGCGCACCGCGTCTCACTTCGTACAACATCATCCCGACCTTCGACCCGGCGGCCGCAACGGCGACGAGCACCGCTTCCTCGTCACACGCGATGAGGAAGACCGTGCCGGTCTCACCCTCGATGTAGACCTGGTTGAGCAGTCCGCGGCCGAGATCGGTGCTTGCGCGCTCGCCGAGTGACAGCAGTGCTGCACACATGGCCGCGACACGATCCTCGTCCATGCCGGCCGGCAGGTCCGAGACCATCGGGAGCCCATCGAAGGAGACGATTGCGGCCGCCTCGATCTCGGGAGCTTTCTTCCGCAGGTCCGACAGGACTTTGTCCAACCGGCCGGCCCTGCTGGCCGGTGCCGCGGAGGTTGGCCGCGCCTCGCTCATCGCTCACCACTCCTCAACCGGCCCGGACAGGATCTTCCTGGGGCCTCGACACACCCATCGGCTCGCGACGCCGGATGCTTAACCTCGTTTTGGCCCCGTTTGGGCCCTGTTCCGGCCCCGTGACCGCCCCGGGTCGGTCAGGACGGGCGGGCGGCGAGAGCGGCTTCGCCGGCGGCGCGCATCACGTCGTACGGGGCCGGCTGCCCGGTGAACAACTCGACCTGGACGGCGGCCTGCCCCACGAGCATCACGAGCCCGCCGACCACTGCACCGCCGCGCGCGGCCGCGGCCATCGCCAGTGGGGTGGGCCAGGGCGCGTACAGCGCATCGACGTACGGTATCCCGCGCGGCCACGGCCCCGCAGCGAGCCCATCGACGGCGCCGACGGGTGTCGTGTTGACGACGATGTCGGCCGCCCCGAGCACCTCGGGCGCTGCGGTCAACGCCAACACCTCGACCTCGACGCCGAGCGACATGCCCAGTGCGTGCAGTCCGCCGCCGCGGGCGGGATCGCGCAGCAGGACCCGGACAACCACGCCCCCGCGGGCCGCAACGGCAGCGACGACCGCACGGGCGGTGCCGCCGCCGCCGAGCAACGCGAGTGACTCGGGAGCGCCGCGCAGACCGGCTTCGTCGAAGCAGCGCAACACTCCCTGGGTGTCCGTGTTGTGGCCGATGGCACCGCCGTCGGCGAAGACCACCGTGTTGACGACGCCGACCGCGAGCGCCGACGGGGCCCGGTCGTCGAGCAACGCGAGCACCGCCGCCTTCAGCGGCATCGTCAGCGACAGGCCGGCGTACGGCGGGTCGAGGGCGTCCCGCACCTCGCGGAACAGCGCCGGCAGCCGCTCCTCGTCACAGTCGATCGCGTCGTAGGACCAATCGAGCCCGAGCGCCGCGTAGGCCGCGCGGTGCAACGCCGGCGACAGCGAGTGCCCGATCGGCGACCCGAGCACGGCGGCCCGGCGCGATGGCGTCACCGGGACGCGCTGGGCTTCGGCTTGGCCGACGTCGCGGCAGCAGCGGCAGCGGTCTTGAGCTTCACGAACTGGTCGTAGTTGTTGCTGAACTTCGTCGTGCCGTCCGGGAAGGCGACGAAATACAACCAATCGCCCGGCTCCGGGTCGAGCGCGGCGAGGATCGATGCCCGGCCGGGGTTGGCGATGGGCGTCGGCGGCAGTCCCTTGTTGGTGTAGCTGTTGTAGGGCGTCGGGTCCGCGATGTCCTCGCGGCTCAGGTGCACCTGTCGAACGTCCTTCGTGTATTGCAAGGTCGAGTCCATCTGCAATGGCATGTCCTTGGCGAGGCGGTTGTCGATGACCCGCGCGATCTTGCCGTAGTCGTCGGCGGTCTTGCCTTCGCGCTCGACGATGCTCGCGATCTTCAGGATGTCGTACGGCGACATCTTCACCTCGGCAGCGTTGCCGACCAGGTCGATGTCGGTGGCTTCCTGCTTGAACCGGGCCACCATTTTCGTCAGCGCCTGCTGCGCGGTCGTGCCCGGCTCCCAGTCGTACGTGGCGGGAAACAGGAACCCCTCGAGGTGCCCCTCGCTGTAGGCGGGAAGGTGCAGCGCCGCGGTCTCGCGTGCCGCGGTCTGCAGGTCCGCCTTCGTGATGTGGCCGGTCTTCGCGACCGCTTGCAGCACCTGGTCGACCTCGAAGCCTTCGGGCACGACGACGTGGAGGCTGAGCCGGTGTTTCGCGCCCACGAGATACGCGACCGCGTCGGCGGCTCTCATCTCGCGCAGCAACTCGTAGGTGCCAGCGGCGATGGTGCGGGCCTTCGGGTTGGCACTCGCGGCGTCCACGAAGGCCTTGCGCGTCTTCACCACGCTCGCGTTGACCAGCACCCTGCCGATCTCGCTGACGCTCATGCCCGAGTCGATGGTGACGGTCACCGTGCCACTGCCGGGGCCCGGGTAGTCGGTGACGGCGGGCTGGCCGATCCTGTCGCGCACCACGAGGAATCCGGCGACGAGCGCGCCGAGCAGCACGAGTGCGGCGAGGACCACGACCACGGCGCCGCGGCGGCTCTGCTTCTCGCCGGTCGACTCGAGGCCGAGGTCGAGGAGGTCGCTCACGACGCCGTCCTATCCATCGCGGGGGTCCACGATCTCGCCGAGGAGCACGCCGCCGGCGGCGGCATCCAGCGCGGCCTGGAGGAACGTGACGGCCGCCTGCTGGTCGATCACAGCACGTCGCCGGCGTCCGCGCACGCCCGACTCACCGAGCGCGCGCGTGGCACTGACGGTGGATAGGCGCTCGTCGACGAGGCGCACGCGGACGGGGCCCACCCGGTCGGCCAGCTGGTGGGCGTAGGCACGCGCGGCGACGGCGGCGGGACCCTCTTTGCCGGACATCGATCGCGGCAGGCCGACGATCACCTCCACGGCCTCGAGGTCGGCGACCAGCGTTGCGATGGTGGCGATGTCGGTGAGGGCAACCGTGTCGCGCCGGAGCGTCGAGACGGGAGAGGCGAGCATGCCGCCCGGGTCGCAGGCGGCCAACCCGACGCGGACGGTGCCGACATCGACGGCGAGCCGGACGCCCGATGTCATCCCGCGGTCTCGAGCGCGGCCCGGACCGCCGCGAGCGCCGCCGGCGCGCCGGCGGGATCCGTGCCGCCACCTTGAGCGAAATCGTCCTTGCCGCCCCCGCGACCGCCGAGCGGCCCGGCGGCCGCCTTGATGAGCTCGCCGGCTCTGATGCCGGCCGCCCGGCCCGCGTCGTTGACGGCCACGACGATGGACGGCCGGTCGCCGGCCACGCCGACCATGGCAACGACGCCGGGCTTCGCCGCGTCGAGGCGCCCGCGCACGTCGAGGGCGAGGGCCCGCAGCCCGTCGGCGGCGACGTTGCCCGCCTCGGCCGCCACGAGTGCCACGACACCCACCTGCTGCGCCCCGGCCGCGAGCTCCGGCGCCGCGGACAAGATGGCCTGGCCGCGCAGCTTGTCGAGCTCCCGCTCGGCGTCCCTCAGGCGGGCGGTGAGGGCCGCGATGCGGTCCGGCAGCTCGCCGACAGGGGCCTTCAACGCGTCGGCCAGCTGGTTGACGAGCACGTGCTCCTTGGCGAGGAACCGGAACGCGTCCCTGCCGACGAGGGCCTCGACGCGCCGGACGCCGGCACCGATCGACGCTTCGGAGAGGATTTTCACGAGTCCGAGCTGGCCGGACCGGGCCGCATGCGTGCCCCCGCAGAGCTCGCGCGCGTAGTCGCCGACCTCGACGACGCGGACCTCGTCGCCGTACTTCTCCCCGAACAGCGCCATGGCCCCGATGCGGCGGGCCTCGTCCTGCGTGGTGACGAACGCGCGCACCTCGAGGTCGGCCAGCAGTGCCTCGTTGACCTCGTCCTCGACATCCGTCAGGACGCTCGCCGGCACGCCGGCGGGTGCGGAGAAGTCGAAGCGGAGCCGGCCGGGTGCGTTGAGCGAGCCCGCCTGCGCGGCCGACTCGCCGAGGGCGCCGCGGATCGCGCGGTGGATGAGGTGCGTCGCCGTGTGGGCGCGCGAGATGGCGCGCCGGCGTTCCACGTCGACGAGCGCGTGGGCACCGGCGCCGACGACGACCTCCCCGGAGACGACGCGCGCCCGGTGCACGACCAGGCCGCCGACCGGCTTCTGGACGTCGAGGACGTCGAGCACCGCGCCGGAGGCGAGGACGAGCCGGCCGGTGTCGGCGAGCTGGCCGCCGCCCTCGGCGTAGAAGGGCGTGCGGTCGAGCACGATGTC
>CAXSDE010000091.1:0-5704 GCA_964236265.1 uncultured bacterium | reverse complement strand
TACGCCGGCGACCTGGTCTACACGTCGTTCTCGGGCTCGCACCAGGACGCCATCAACAAGGGCTTCGCCGCGATGAAGGCGACCGGCCAAACGCTGTGGGAGGTGCCTTACCTCCCGATCGACCCCGCCGATGTCGGGCGCTCCTACGAGGCCGTCATCCGCGTCAATAGCCAGTCCGGCAAGGGCGGCATGGCCTATCTCATGCGCACGGAGCACGGCATGGAACTGCCGCGCAAGCTGCAGATCGACTTCAGCCGCGTGGTGCAGCGGCACACCGACGCGGTCGGCGGCGAGGTCTCCGCCGACACACTTTGGCAGATCTTCTCCGCGGAATACCTGGAGCTCGGCGACGCCGTGCTGCACGACTACGACTACCGCTCCGGGCACATCGCGGCCGACGTCACGGTCGCCGGCCAGCGCATGGACGCCGAGGGTGCCGGCAACGGACCGGTCGATGCCCTCGTCGCCGCGATCCGCGAGCACGGCTGGCAGATCAACGTGACGGACTATCACGAGCACGCCCTCAGCGGTGGCGCCGATTCACAGGCGGCGGCGTACGTCGAGCTGCGCGTCGGCGAAAGCCTCGTCTGGGGTGTCGGCGTCGACAGCGACATCGTGAGCGCATGCCTGCGTGCCGTCCTCAGTGGCGTCACCCGGTCCCGCCGCCTCCAACCTGCCCCGTAGGCTGCCCGGCCGCGCCCCGGTGACCCGGCGCCTGCGAAGTACAGGTACTTCGATGAGTGCCTTCGCTGCCGGTTGTAGCGCCCTTCGACCCACGCGCGCAGGGCGAGGCGGACTTTCACGCTCGTGTGCCGGCGGCGCCGTCGTAGAACTCGGTTTTCACGTCGACCAGAACGTCTCGGCTGCCTCGTTGTCCCGGCACACGGCGGTGCGTGTGGCGGCCCATCGAGCGGAGCACACCGAGGTCTCTGCGGCGGGGCGAAGTTGCGCGGACGTGAATTGCGTGCCGCGGTCCTGGGATAGCCAAAAAGCGGCAACGCCGCCGCCGGCACGAGGGGCCGGCCGCGGTGGTAGCGCCAACGCGTCGAGGTGGCCGTGATCTACCAGCCCGGCCGGCTTCCGCGAGCGCAGGAGGCTCCGCAGTCGCAATCCGCGCCCGCGGACGTGTCGGGCGGCACTCGCGGCGGTACGTTGGGCGCAACCGCGCAAACGCTGCCCTCGACGTCGCAGCCCTGGACGACGGCGGCCCTGGACGACGCGGCCCTGGACGACGCGGCCCTCGACAACGCGGAAAGGAAGCGGATGACCAGCCCGGACGACGCCCGGATTCCCACTGGCGTGCCCGCCGGAGCGGGCGCTGGAGCGCCCGCCGACGGCGCGATCATGGATCCCTCGGCCGACGGTGAGAGTGCTTCCACCCCGCCGCATATCTCCTCTGCCCCGATTGTTGTGGGCGGCGCCCTGATCATCGCCGCGAGCGTGGCCGTCGTGTCGATGGTCTTCGGCCACTCCGACACCGCCCTCCCGTCGTCGGAGACCCTCCCCCGCCCGGCTGTGCTAGCCCTGACACCGGTAGCCGCGGCACCTGCCAAGCCGCTGACCGGCGACTCGACGCCGACGACGGGTCGGACGGGGTCGATCCCTCACCGTGCGCTTTCGTCCGCCGCCGCGCCCGCCCGATCGTCCGCCGTCACGGCCGCCTCTGGGCCCCCACATGTCGTCATCCCACTTACCGACCCGCAGGCGGTCCTGGCGCCCGTGCCGCCGGCCACGCCTACCCCGCCAGGCGTGCCGACACCATCCGTGCGGCCGACGCCGACCCACGCGGCGCCCGCCCCTCCGTCGCCGACCCACGCGGCGCCCGCCCCTCCGTCGCCGACCCCTCCGTCTCCCGCCCCTCCGTCGGTGCCGACACCGACGGTTTCCCGTAAGCCGACGCGTCCGCCGACACCGGTGCCCACACCGACACTTCCGCGCAAGCCGACGCGCTCTCCATCCCCGGCGCCGACAGACGTGCTGCCATCGCCGACGAGCCTGCCCACCCTCAGCGGATAGCGAGCCGGCCGGACGAGGCTGATTGACTCATGGCCGTGACCGACATTCGCGTGCGTGCGACCACGGCTGACGATCTCCCCGCGATCAACGACATCTACAACTTCTGGATCCGCACGTCCTCCGCCAACTTCTACGTCGATGACATTCCCGGCTCCGATCGCGCCGCGTGGTTCGCGGAGCTCGGTGGCCGGCACCGCGCCGTCGTCGCCGTCGATCGCGGCAACGTCGTCGGCTTCGCCTACAGCGGCAAGGTGCGCCCACGCACGGCGTACGACACGTCGGTGGAGACGACCGTGTATGTCGCGGACGGCCACGGGCGGCGTGGCATCGGGACTCTCTTGTACGACGGCCTCTTCGAGGCACTGCGCCATGAGGACATCCACCGCCTCTACGCGGTGATCACGTTGCCGAACGGGCCGTCGGTCGCTCTCCACGAACGGTTCGGTTTCCGTCAGGCGGGCCTGTTTACCGAGCAGGGCCGTAAGTTCGGCCGCTACTGGGACGTCGGCTGGTACGAGCGCACCTGGCCGCCGGAAGGCTGACGACCGGCACGGACTTGCATCCCGCTCCGACCGGCGAACCACCCTGCACCGACCCGCGGACGAGACGTTGCGGGGCAGCACCGCCGACGCTCCGGGGCAGCACGGTCGACGCGCAGCCGCCGGTCAGTCAGCGAGCACCGCACTGCTCGGACGCCGCCACCGCGGGTACTGCCGATTCCTCGCCTGGCACCAGCGGGGCGCGCGAGCGGCGGGTCGTCACGACCGAGCCGGCGAGCACCAGGGGGAAGCCGACCGCCATCCCGACGGAGAACGCCTCGTTGCCGAGCGTGACGCCCGCGGCGGCGGCGACCAGCGGATTGATGTAGGTGATCACACTGGCGCGCGAGGGACCGACCTCGGCGATCAACCGGAAGAACAGTAGGAACGCCGTAGCGGTGCACACGATGACGAGGACGACGATTGCCCAGATCGCGGTGGCCGACGGCCTTGTTGCCGGCACCCGCGCGAGCGCCCATGGCGCGTAGACCAACGCCGAGACCAGCAGCGACACGATCACGACGGCCGTGCTGGGCAGGTCGCGCAACTGCCGGTCGATGACGAACGGTCCGACCGCATAGCCCATGGCGACCAACCCGATCGCACCCGCGGCCCACAGCTGACCGCCCCGGATGTCGAAGCCCACCAGTGCGGCGACCCCGACAAATCCGATCAGGAGACCGATCACGCGCGTGGCGTCGAGCCGGTCGTGCGAGCCGAGCGATCGCGCCACGACCGCGCCGACGAGCGGCGTGGCCGCGATCAGCAGAGCGGCGAAGGAACTGCTGACACGGGTCTCGGCCTCCGACAGCAACAACCACGGCCCGGCGACTTCACAGACGGTGTAGAGGAGCAGGGCACGCCAATGGCGCGCGAGCCCACGGAATTCGCGACGAACCAGCACGACCGGCAGCAGCAGCAGAGCCCCGCCGGCGGTGCGGCAGAAGACCAGGAAGACGGGTGACACGGCTTCGACCGCGATCTTGATCAGCAGGTAGGGGATGCCCCAGATGACGGCCATCGCCGCGAAGAGCGCCCAGCCCCGCTTGGACATCAAGCCTCCGTCGCCGTCGGATGGATCAGCGCCGAGCGTACGGGACCGGGCCGACTGCCGCACGGAGTCACGCGCGCGCTTCCGGGCGACGCGGTACGTAGACCCCACCCGAACGGCCGCACCCCAGCGATCTCCGCCGCGGGTAGTGTGCCGGACTGTGCCCGGTCAGGCCTCCACGAGGTCGGCCGTGCGCGCCGAGGACGCGCCGATCTCGTTCGCAATCGCCGCGAGCGTCTCGGCGGGGATCGCGTCATCGACGACGAGCACCATGAGCGTCTCGCCGCCCACCGACGTGCGGGCGACCTGCATGCCCGCGATGTTGACGCCGGCCTCCCCGAGCACGCGCCCGACGCTGCCAACGACCCCGGGACGGTCGTCGTACCGGAGGAAAGCCATGTGCGTGGCCGGGACTATCTCGACGTCGAAACCGTCGATCTCCGTCAGCTTCTCTACCTGCTTGGGACCCGTCAGGGTCCCGGAGACGGAGTGCGTCTCCCCCGTCGCCATGACGGCGCGCAAGGTGATGAGGTTGCGGTAGTCGGGGCTGTCCGGGGTCGTCGTCAACTGCACCTCGAGACCCCGCTGCTCCGCAAAGATCGGCGCGTTGACGAAGCTGACCTGCTCCTCGATGACGTCGGTGAAGATGCCCTTCAGCGCGGAGAGCTTGAGGATCTGCACGTCGTACGCGGCGATCTCGCCGGCCACGATGACCTCGACGCTCGCCGGCAGGCCACCCGTGACGGCGAGAAGCACGCGGCCCAGCTTCTCCGTCAGGCCGAGACCTGGGCGGACCTCCTCGGCGACGACGCCGCCGGCCTGAACGTTGACCGCCTCGGGGACGAACTCGCCCTGCAGTGCCTGCTTGACGCTGCGCGCGACGGCGAGGCCCGCCTTGTCCTGGGCCTCCACGGTGCTGGCTCCGAGGTGCGGCGTCGCGACGACGTTGTCGAAGGCGAACAGCGGTGAGTCGGTGCAGGGCTCCTTCTCGTAGACATCGAGCCCCACACCGCCGACGCGGCCCTCCTCGAGCGCCTTCACGAGGGCAGCCTCGTCGATGAGACCACCGCGGGCGGCGTTGACGATGATGACGCCGGGCTTGACGGTCTGCAGTTCCTTCTCCCCGATGAGGCCGAGAGTCTCCGGCGTCTTCGGAAGGTGGATGGAGATGAAGTCGGCCTCGCGCAGGAGCTCTTCCAGACTGACGAGCTTGACGCCGAGCTGCGCGGCGCGGGCTGCGGACACGTAGGGATCGTACGCGATCAGGGTCGTGCCGAACGCGCTCATCCGCTGAGCGAAGAGCACCCCGATGCGGCCGAGGCCCACGACGCCGACGGTCTTGTCGACGATCTCGACGCCCGTGAACTTCGACCGCTTCCACTCCCCGCGCTTGAGGCTCGCGCTGGCGATGGACGTCATGCGGGCGGTCGCGAGGAGCAGCGCGATGGCCTGCTCGGCCGCGCTCACGATGTTGGACTGCGGCGCATTGACGACCATGACGCCGCGCGCCGTCGCGGCCTTGATGTCGACGTTGTCGAGACCCACACCGGCGCGCGCGACGACCTTCAGTTTGTTGGCCACGGCAAGTGCCTCGGCGTCCATCTTGGTGGCGGACCGCACGATGACGGCGTCGACATCGGCGAGCGCCGGCAACAGGAGCGAGCGATCGGCCCCATCCACGTGCCGCACCTCGAAGTCCGACGCGAGCACCTCCAGCGCACTGGGGGCGAGTTCCTCGGCGATCAGGACAACGGGCTTGCTCATGCGTAGTGCCTCTCGAGCGTCTGGTGGATGCCCGGTCATCCTACCGAGGGCCGACACCGGGTTTCGCGCGCCGGCGTCAGAGCATCTTGCCCATGCACAGACTCTGTGGGCTGTCCGCGTATTCGCCGTAGCGGTCGATCTCGCGGAACCCGCAGCGCTCGTAGAGCCGGACGGCGGGCGCGAGCAGTGCACCCGTCTCGAGCAACAGCCGGCGGACACCGAGCGAGCGCGCACAGGCGGTGAGGTGCTCGACGAGGGCGAAGCCGACGCCCTGGCCGCGGAATCGCGGCTCGACGTACATCCGCTTGAGCTCCGCCGTGCCGTCGCCGAAGTC
>CAXSDE010000090.1:0-5829 GCA_964236265.1 uncultured bacterium | reverse complement strand
GCGCTCTTCGCCTTGGTCTGCTACCTCGTGTCGAAACTGCTCGTCGTACGCACCGTCGACCCGACGAGGCCGATCAGGGTGCTGGGCGGGCTCATCCACGTGACGAACACGCGCAACGCCGGCGCGGCCTTCAGCTTCGCGGCGGGCAGCGGGGCGACGATCGTCTTCGGGCTCGTCGCGGTCGTCGTCATCGTGGTCATCGTCCGCAGCGCGACCCGGATCCGCAGCCTGTGGTGGTCCCTGGGTCTCGGCCTGCTCCTCGGCGGAGCGAGCGGCAACCTGGCCGACCGGCTCTTTCGCGCCCCGGGAGTTCTGCGTGGCCACGTCATCGACTGGATCCAATTCCCGCACTTCGCGATCTTCAATCTGGCCGACTCGGCGATCGTCGGCGGCGGCATCCTGCTCGCGGTCCTCGCGATGCTGGGCATCGAGATGGACGGTCGTCGTACGACGAAAAAGTCGTCCTGACCAACTCGGTCGAGCTCGCGGGCCTCTCCGCGCGCCGGTCGGACGCACTCTGTCCCGGTGCGTGCCCACCGTGCCCACCGACGCCTGCTCCAGCGCCGCCGCAGCCGCAGCTGCGGTGCCCACTCGTCATACTGAGGGCAATGTCTGAGACCCGCTCGTTCCCGGTGCCCGACGGTCTCGACGGCCTGCGCCTCGATGCCGCGATCGCCCGGCTGTTCGGCCTGTCCCGCACCACGGCGGCCGACCTCATCGAGGGTGGTGGGGCGACGGTCGACGGGAAGACCGGCAGCAAGTCGGACAAGGTGCGCGCGGAGCAGTGGCTCGAGGTCACGTTGCCGCCCCCGCCCGCACCGCTGGCGACCGTTGCCACGCCGGTCGATGCCCTGAAGGTGATCTTCGAAGACGACGACATCATCGTCATCGACAAGCCGGTCGGTGTCGCGGCGCACCCCTCGCCGGGGTGGGTCGGCCCGACGGTCGTCGGGGCGCTGATGGCCCAGGGCAAGTGGGTCGCCCAGACCGGCGGAGCGGAACGCGAGGGGATCGTCCACCGCCTCGACGTCGGCACCAGTGGTCTGATGGTCGTCGCGCGCAGCGAGCGGGCCTACAGTCGGCTCAAGGGCGCCTTCCGGGACAGGGAGGTCAACAAGCGCTACCACGCGCTCGTCCAGGGCCACCCCGACCCGCTCCGGGGCACCGTCGATGCCCCGATCGACCGGCATCCGACGGCGCCGTTCAAGTTCGCGGTCGTCGCGGACGGCAAGCCGTCGATCACCCACTACGAGACGCTCGAGGCGTTCCGCGCCGCGACTCTGCTCGAGGTCCACCTCGAGACTGGCCGCACGCACCAGATCCGGGTCCACATGAGCGCGCTGCGCCACCCGTGCGTCGGTGATCTCCAGTACGGGGCGGACCCCACACTGTCCGCGCGACTCGGACTCGAGCGGCAGTGGCTGCACGCCGTCCGCCTCGGTTTCGTGCACCCCGGGACGGACGAGCCGGTCGAGTTCGCGAGCCCCTACCCCGCCGATCTGACGCACGCGATCGACGTCCTGCGGGCGGACTCGGCCTGACCGGTGCGGCGACACGCCGAGCCCACCAGGGCAGTCGGCGGTACGGCGAAAAACGTCCCCGCGGACGTGTTCAATGAATCCGGTCCGGGCGGCGACGACCCGCCGGGCGAGCAGGGAGGAGGCCAGGCGTGGGTGACACCTTCGTGCACCTGCACGTGCACACCGAATACTCGATGCTCGACGGCGCCGCCCGCCTCAAGGACCTCTTCGAGGTGACCAACGAGATGGGCATGCCCGCCCTGGCGATGACCGACCACGGCAACGTGTTCGGCGCGTATGACTTCTACAACCACGCGACGGCCGCCGGCGTCAAGCCGATCATCGGCATGGAGGCCTACGTCACCCCGGGCACCAGCCGGTTCGAGCGCACCCGGGTGCGCTGGGCGCAGGGCGGCGAGGACGACGTCTCCGGCGGCGGCGCCTTCACCCACATGACCCTGCTCGCGGAGAACGCCGACGGGCTGCACAACCTCTATCGGCTGAGCTCGCTCGCCAGCCTCGAAGGCTTCTTCTACAAGCCGCGCATCGACCGGGAGCTGATCGAGAAATACGCGAAGGGCATCATCGCGACCACCGGCTGCCCGTCGGGGGAGATCCAGACCTGGCTGCGCATCGGCGCGTACGACAGGGCGCGGCAGTGCGCCGCCGAGCTCCAGGACATCTTCGGACGCGACAACTTCTTCCTCGAGCTGATGGACCACGGGCTCAGCATCGAGACGCGCGTGCGGGCGGACCTGTTGCGCCTGAGCAAGGACGTCGGCATCAAGCCGATCGCGACCAACGACCTGCACTACACGCGCCAGGCCGACCACGACGCGCACGCCGTGCTCCTGTGCGTCCAGTCCGGCAAGACGATGGCCGACCCCAACCGCTTCAAGTTCGACACCGACGGCTTCTACCTCAAGTCCCCGCAGGAGATGCGCGCGCTGTGGGACCGCGAGGTGCCCGACGCGTGTGACAACACCGTCGACATCGCCGAGCGGATCGGCGACTACAAGGAGGTCTTCCGGCACCGCAACCTCATGCCGCGTTTCGAGGTGCCCGCCGGCGAGACCGAGCAGAGCTGGCTCAGCAAAGAGGTCGCCATCGGCCTGACGAAGCGCTTCCCGCACGGCGTGCCCGAGGACCGCGCGGTGCAGGCGGACTACGAGGTCGGCGTCATCTGCCAGATGGGGTTCCCGGGCTACTTCCTCGTCACCGCCGACCTCGTGCAATACGCGAAGGCCACCGGCATCCGCGTCGGTCCCGGCCGCGGGTCGGCCGCCGGTTCGATGGTCGCCTACGCGATGGGCATCACCGAGCTCGACCCGATCGAGCACAAGCTCCTCTTCGAGCGCTTCCTCAACCCCGAACGCATCTCGATGCCCGACATCGACATGGACTTCGACGAACGCCGCCGCGGCGACATGATCCGTTACGCGACGGAGAAATACGGCGAGGACCGGGTCTCGCAGATCATCACGTACGGCACCATCAAGGCCAAGCAGGCCGTCAAGGACTCCGCGCGCGTCATGGGGTTCCCGTTCGCCGTCGGCGACCGCATCACCAAGGCCCTGCCACCGGCGGTGATGGGCAAGGACATCCCGCTCAGCGGGATCTTCGACACGACACATCCACGGTACGGCGAAGCCGGCGAATTTCGTGCGTTGTACGAGTCGGACCCCGACGCCAAGATCGTCGTCGACACCGCCCGGGGCCTCGAAGGGCTCAAGCGGCAATGGGGGGTGCACGCGGCCGGCGTGATCCTGTCCAGCGAGCCGTTGCTCGACGTCATCCCGATCCAGCGCCGTGATCAGGACGGCGCGATCATCACGCAGTTCGACATGGGTGCCTGCGAGTCCATCGGCCTGCTCAAGATGGACTTCCTCGGCCTCCGCAACCTCACGGTGCTCGACGACTGCCTGCTCAACATCACCGCCAACCGCGGCGAGACGATCGTGCTCGAAGAGATCAAGCTCGACGACCGGTCGACCTACGATCTCCTGTCCCGTGGTGACACGCTCGGCGTGTTCCAGCTGGACGGCGGCCCGATGCGGGCGCTGCTCCGGTCGATGCAGCCCGACAACTTCGAGGACATCTCCGCGGTCCTGGCTCTCTACCGGCCCGGCCCGATGGGCGCCAACGCGCACAACGACTATGCCGACCGCAAGAACGGCCGGCAGGCCGTCACACCGATCCACGCCGAGCTCGAGGAGGCGCTCAGCGAGGTCCTCGGCGACACCTACGGCCTGATCGTCTATCAGGAGCAGGTCATGGCGATCGCGCAGCACCTGGCCGGTTACTCCCTCGGCGCCGCCGACCTGCTGCGCCGCGCCATGGGCAAGAAGAAGAAGTCCATCATCGACGCCGAGCTCGTGCCGTTCTCCGCCGGCATGCGAGCCAACGGCTACAGCGACGCCGCGATCAAGACACTGTGGGACATCCTGGTCCCGTTCTCCGACTACGCCTTCAACAAGGCACACACGGCCGGCTACGGGCTCGTCAGCTACTGGACCGGTTTCCTCAAGGCCAACTACCCGGCCGAATACATGGCGGCGCTGCTGACGTCCGTGAAGGACGACAAGGACAAGAGCGCGCTCTACCTCAACGAGTGCCGGCGGATGGGCATCAAGGTCCTTTCGCCCGACATCAACGAGTCCGACAGCGACTTCACGCCGCGCGGGAGCGACATCCGCTTCGGCCTTTCGGCGATCCGCAACGTCGGCGTCAACGTCGTCGCGTCGGTCGTCGAGACGCGGCGGGCCAAGGGCCGGCTGCTGAGCTTTACGGACTTCCTCGACAAGGCCGATGCCGTTGCCTGCAACAAGAAGGTCGTCGAGTCCCTGATCAAGGCCGGCTCCTTCGACTCGCTCGGTCACACCCGGGCCGGCCTCCTCGAACAGCACGAGACGCTGATCGACACCGTCATCGATGTGAAGCGCAAGCAGGCGGAGGGGCAGTTCGACCTGTTCGGCGCGATGGACGACGCGCAGGGTGAGCCGACGTACGGCCTCGATGTGACCTTCTCCCCGCGCGAGTGGGACAAGACGACGCTGCTCGCCTACGAGCGCGAGATGCTCGGTCTCTACGTCTCCGACCATCCCCTGTTCGGAGTCGAGCACGTGCTGGCAGCGCAGGCGGACTGCTCGATCGCGTCACTGACGGCGGACGAGCGCGCCGACGGCTCGGTCGTGACCGTCGGCGGGTTGCTCTCCGGGGTGCAGCGGCGCATCACCAAGCGCGGTGACGCGTGGGCTCTCGCCATGCTCGAGGACCTCGACGGCGCCCTCGAGGTCATGTTCTTCCCGCAGACGTATCAACAGTGCGGGCACCAACTCGCCGAGGACGCGATCCTGCTCGTGCGCGGCCGTCTCGACAAGCGCGAGGACGTGCCGAAGCTCATCGCGATGGACGTGCACGCGCCCGACCTCAGCGCCGCGGACGCGGCCCGCGGTCCCGTCGTCGTGACACTGCCGGCTGCTCGTTGCGTCCCGGAGCTGGTGGACCGGCTCAAGGACGTTCTCAGCAGCCACCCCGGCACGACCGATGTGCACCTGCACCTGCGCAGCAACGGCAAGACGACGGTGCTGCGGCTGGGGGACGGCCTGCGGGTCGCCGCGAGTTCCTCGCTCATGGGCGACCTGAAAGTGCTGCTCGGCCCCGGCTCGGTGCAATGACCCGCCGCGATGGATGAGACAGTCGGTCCGATGAGGCAGGTGTCCTGGGCAGAGCTCTCGCGCGCGTCGGTCAGGACATCCGCGCGGGTCGTCGCGGCGCTAGTGACGACCGGGGTGCTCCTCGGGGTGATCTGGGGCTGGCTGGCGCCGCGCGCCGACTGGGTGCGCCAGGGCGCCGGCGGGTATCTCCGTGGCAGTGACTCCGAGGCGTTCGTCGCGGCGGACGACTGGTTTTTCGTGGCGGGGATCGTGGTCGGCGCGGTCGCCGGCGCGATCGTGTGCCAGCTCGTCCGCCGCGACGGTCCGCTCGTGGCGGTGGCGCTGGCCGTCGGCTCACTGGCCGGGTCGGTGCTCGCAGCGCTCGTCGGCCACTGGATCACCGTGCCAGCTTTCGCCGCGACCGCGCTGACGACCGCCGACGGCAAGGCGCTGGACTACTTCCTCACTGTGCGCGCCACCGCAGTCCTCTTCGGCTGGCCCTTCGCGGCGGAGCTCGCGCTCCTGCTGTTTGCGCTCCTGCGGTGGCCGCGGGAGGAGCCGGCGCCGGCATCGGCGGTGCCGCCCGCGCCGCCCCCGCCGCCCCCGCCGCCCCCGCCGCCGGCGCCGGCATCGGCGGTGCCGCCCGCGCCGCC
>CAXSDE010000089.1:0-6089 GCA_964236265.1 uncultured bacterium | reverse complement strand
CAACGACTTCATGAACGACCCCGCGCACGCACTCGGCGAGCTCGTTCCCGGACTATTGCTGGGCGCGGTCACAGGCGGCGGCGGTGTCGCCGCGAATGCCGTCCGCACCGGAGCTGAGCGCGTCACTGGCCTGGCGACGACTTCAGCGGAGAAGATCGCTCTTCGGGTCAGGCAGTTGGACTGGGCATCGGACGCGGGCGCCGCCACCCCCGAGACGATGTCGTTCGGGATCGCACGACAGTTCGATCGGACCTCTCAGGCTGTTGACGACATCGCAGGTGCTCCGCTCGGCCCGCATTCGTGGGGTGACGCGCGCACACTCACCGACCACTTCGACCGCCACGGTGGCGATGTCAACGCCGCAGACGAGGACGACTACGCCCGGATCGCGCACAACTTCCTCCCTAACGGCCTTCGAACTGGCGCGCTCGACGTCAAGATTGCGGGTGACGGAACTATCCGCGTCTACGACCCAGCGGCGCGTCTCTTCGCCTCCTACAATCCGGCTGGGGCGACGAAAACGCTGTTCAGCGAAGCAGAAGTACTGGGACAAGCAAAAGGGAGCCACACCGTGGCAGCCGTAGATGGCTCTTTCACATGTCCTGTGTGTGGATACGACGCTCTGCGAGAAGAGCCTCGCAGTCCCGAGAACGGTGGATCCTACGAGATTTGCCCGTCATGTGGGTTTCAGTTCGGCGTCTCTGATGATCGCGACGACTTCGAAGATGATGAGTGGCGCGACGAGTGGAAGTCTCGCGGCATGCCATGGAGTAGCATGGGCATCCCTTCTCCGCCCGGATGGGATCCCGAGCAGCAATTACTCCGGTTGCACGACATTGAGTAAGCCGCCCGTGATCTTGCGCGCGGCGTTGAGAAGCTGTAGGCCGTTGGCACCGACGTGGCCGATCCACAGCGAGTCCCTTGCGCGGGTCATCGCGACGAAGAGCTGCCGGCGCAGCAGGTCGAGCCCCTCGTCGTACACCTCGCTGGTCTTGCCCTTCGGTCGTTGGGAGCTGATCCCGAGGCCCGCCGGGTCAAGCCGCGGCAGGAGCACGTGCTTGAACTCCAGGCCCTTCGCCCGCTGGTAGGTCCCGACCCGAACGCGACCCTGGGGCGTTCCGTCGTGGTCGTAAAGGTCGATCGCTGGGATACCCGAGGCGCGCAGGAGATTGACGTAGTGCTGCACGCCCTTGTTGGTCGGCGCGAGCACTGCGATGTCGCCGGGCCACACATGGTCGTGTTGCAACAGTGATGCGAGGTGCTCCGCCAGCACTTCGTCATGGGCATCAGCGGTCGGGAACTGCAACACCGCGGGGTGCCGACCGTGCCGCTCCGACTCGATCACGTCCCGGGACATGTCCTCGTCGAGATCCGAGAAGGCGACACCCGCCACGACGCGGGTCGCGAACGTCAGGATCTCCGTCGTGTTGCGGTAATTGGTGCGCAGGATCGTGGATCGCCCGCGGACGTCGACACCGGCTTCGCTGAGCCGAAAGCCACCGGGATAAACGGACTGCTGGCCGTCGCCCACCAGCGTGAGCCCGTCGGCGACGTCACCGCCGGCAAGTGCGTGCAGCAGCCGTACGGCGACGAGGGAGAAATCCTGTACCTCGTCCGCGACGACACCGCCGTAAATGGGCGGGTGCGGGTCGTTGCGCAGCGTGTCGTACGCCATGAGGATCAGGTCGTCGAAATCCACGACTCCGAGCCGCTGCTGCGCCGCCCAGTAACGGCAGTAGAACTCCCAGATGATCTCCCGCTGGCGGCGTGGCAGGGGTGTCTTGCGGCCGACGCGGTCGAGGCTCGCGTACTCCTCGAACGTCGTGATGGCGCGACCCTTGAGGACGCAGCTCACTTCCTCCTCGAGGTAGTCCCGGGGGATCTTCAGCTGCTCGGCAAAGCCCGCAGCTTTCCAGTCCTTCCACGCAGCCCAGAAGGCCTCATGCCGACCGTCGACCTTGTAGCTCACGCCACGCGACTTGAGGTAGTCCGTCGCCCAGCCGTGCAGGTGCGTGAACCGAACGCGGGACGCCGTGGTCGGTGAGAGGCGCGCGTCCATCTGGCCGAGGGCAGGAGCGAGGGTCCGCACGTAAGTGACGAAGAGGATGTCGCCGGGCCGCGCCTGCGCAAGGTGCGCCACGCGGTGCAGAGCGATGGCCGTCTTCCCGGTGCCGGCCGCGCCTCTCACACACGCGGGACCGTTGACCGTGCGGTAGGCGGTCTTGCGCTGCTCCGAGTCGAGGAACAGCATCCAGTCTTCGACAGGCAGTCGCAGCGCGGCCTCGAACTCGGCGAGCTGCAGGTCCTCAACCTCGAGCAGTGACAGCTGCGGCTCGGCAGTGCGGGCGGAAGGGATGCGCCGCAGCGGAAGCGCGTCGACGCGCGGCGGCTCCGGGCTGCCCATCGGAGCGAGGGCCGACATGAGGATGGCGAAGACCCCCTCGACAGCCCGCTGCGACAGTCGGCGGTCGATGTCGTCCGCGGTGTCGGCGAGCAGCGCCGGGAGATCCTCGAGCGAGGTGATGCGTACGCGGCCCAGTTGGGCCGCGGAGGGAGCGTGCGAACGGCAGCCAGTGCAGCAGCCGGTTCAACATCCAGCCGGGTCTGGGCGGCGAGCTCGGTAGTCCAATCGCGGGCGTCCGATGCTTCATCGAACATCCAGCCGCGAGGTGGCTGCCCGGTCCGTCCGAGTCTCGCGAACAGCGCTGCGGCATCCGCGTTGATGCCGCCAATGTTGGCCAGCCCCCATAGGTCATAGAGGTCTCGTGGCGCCCGCCGGTCGAACCATGCCGCCGCCTTGGACGCTGCGAAGCTCTCCAGCGTCAGCACGTTCATCGAGACCGGTCGCACGTCCCGAGTGACGGTTGACCAGCTGGCGGCGCTCGGTCGGCCATCGCGGGTAGCCGGCGGAGTCCAGCAGCTGAATTCTGACCGAAAGTCCGTCGGAGGTGCGGAGCACTCCGGGCGTCGCTCCTATCACGGACTGCAACGGCGGATCCCATGTCAACGTGCCGTAGTCACGTCGCACCCCCGTCACAAGGACACGTTCCAACTCCGTTGCCAGCGCCGCGCGGACGGGCAGGGCGATCAGGTCGAGGTCCTCGGACAACCGGCCGTCCGGCAGGTGCGTGCGCGCCAATGCCGTCCCGCCGAAGAACACCAAGCGATCCGCGAAGAGACGACCGATCACCGCAAGGAGGTGCGACAACAGGTGATCTCGCCGCACCTGCAAGTCGTCTGCCCGGAATTGCTCGGCGGCCTCTGTTGCCTCGGTGGGGTCGAGCATCTACGCACTCACCCAAGACCTCGCGCGACGAAGCGCCGCCGCGCCGCGCTGCTCATTCGCCAGCCGTCTTAGCTCGTCAGCGTCGCAACGTGGCCACAGCGCCGCGACGGCCGAGTGAGCCTCGGCACTGACACCGCCTAAATCCGGGCGGCGCGCCAAGTCGAGCACGGTCTGTTCGATGGTGGTGACAAGTGCCTGGCCAAGGTCCGTGCGCATGCGCTCGGCAGCCAAGCGGTCGACGTCGCGGCGAACGAAAATCACCGTCGCGTGGCGGTCCGCGAGCGTCAACACCGGCCGCTGCTTCGGGACGGCCACAACAGCGACCGCGAGCGCACGCGGGACAGCACCATGCAAACGTGCGGCGCTCACACCCATCAGCACCGCACCGTCGGCCCCGTAGTCGGCGGCCGCTACACCGAAGGCCGCCGCTTCCAGAGACGGTAGCCACGCACGATCATGCGCTGACGGCGGCACGAGCGCGTAGTAGCCAGTCGCGAGCCGGTGCAACACCCCGCGGGACGCGAGCCTGACGAACTCAGGACGCGGCTCGACATAGACATCGTGGCCGTCGCGCGGTCGGAGGACACCGAAAGGCGAACGCGCGAGGGGCGCAGGAAGGCCAACAGCGCGCTGTCGTGGCGTCGCTTGCATCGCCTTCCCTTCTGACTACTATCAGAATAGGGCAACACCCAACACTCGTCGTCCACTGATAGCCCTTCCAGGGTCGCGCGCCAGGGACTCCGCTGCCTATGGCGGCCATGAATACGCGCTGCCGCCGGGCGCGCACGCTGTCACCATCACAACGACATTGATCGCCCTTGCTCTCGTCACCGGGACTGCCGGTAGGCCTCGAGAATTGACGCGGGGATGCGGCCGCGGTCGGACACACGGAGGTTCTGCGCTGCCGCCCACGCGCGGACGTCTGCTGACGTCGGCGGTGCGGGCGACGCCGGCGGCGCCTCCACCCAGGCCGCGGCGATTTCTTGGGATGACGTGGTGGCGTCGAGCTCGGCAAGGGCAGCGCCGAGGAACCGGTAGGTCCACTCTTGGGCCAGTTGCCGCGTCTCCGCCCACATCACCGGCACCGACGGGAACCGTGCCTGCGCCTCGGCAAGGGCCTCCGCCACCGCACCGGCCGACGCGAACTCGAGCTTGAACAGCGCGCTGTAGCGATCCTCCACCACCAGCGCCGCGCGAGGCAATGCGCGCAGTTCTGCCAACGCATACGTGAGTTTGCCCGACATCAAGCTGCCCGCCAGGTCGGCCACCGTCTTGCGCTCAACTGCGGCCACCACCTGACCATCGAGTTCGACCGCATAGTCGCCCGCGGGCAGCCGCCGTCGTACCGTCGTCGCTTGCTGGCGGCTGAACGCGTACGGGTATTTCTCCTGCGTGTCCACGACGATCGTGAGGACCTGCCCGCTGGCGCGACGCGACGGCACGGCGACGTTGGGCCGGCTCTGCTTCGCGGTGCGCGGCGACTGCCAGAAGATGACCTCCCGACCGCGGGCGCGCGTCATCACGAACTGCGAGCGGTTCTCGCGGCCGCGGTCGAGGACGAGGTCGATGGCGGGGCCTCGACGTTCGCAGGTGCGTACGGCTATCCGCTCGACGATCTCGACGTCATCGGGCCAACTGTCGGCACGGTGGCAGTAGACCTTCGCGGTGCGCGGCCAGGTGTCGCGTGCCTTGAACACGACGTCGGCAGCCCCGAGTGGCACCCGGATGAGGTACGGCAGCGTGCTGTCCGGATCCGGGTTGCGTCCGACGACGAAATCGCGAGACATCTCATCTCACCTTCTGCGGGAGGCGCGCGGAGCCGGCGAGCCGGGCCCGTGAAGCAATCATCGACGGCACCCGCAACTGAACCACAGTCCTTGGCCGCCCCCGCGGGCAGCTGGGCTACCGTTTTGCGGGCACGGACACTACCGTTTCGCATTTCGGCCATGGGCGCAGCACGGTCTCGACAGGTCCCTCCTGCCTCGAGAACGGCCGGCTGGACGAACTCCCGGACGTCGGCGCCTGGCGCGCCCGCGATGGCGACCGCCGCCGCTCGAGAATGGCCGTCCGCTGCGCACCGTGGCTGTGGATATCTCGGGATGGCGGGGTCGCGATGGCTTAACGTCGCCGTCATGACACGAGGGGGTACGACGCGGTGATCGCGCCGGGCGCGATCGCCGGGGACGTGGCAGCGGTGGAGCAGTTGGCGTCGCGGTTGAGTGGGGTGGCGGAGGAGACGTCGTACGCGGCGTCGCGGCTCGATCGCTTGCATGACGGCACGTGGCTCGGGGCGGCCGCCGAGAAGTTCGGCGAGAAGGCCAGTGAGTTGCCGCCGAAGCTGCACACGGCGTCGGATGCGTTCCGCTCGGCGGAGTCGGCGTACCGCTCGTATGCGGCGGACCTCGCTCATGGGCAGGCGGAGGCGTCGCGGGCGATGTCGTTGTGGTCGACGGGGGTGTCGGCGACGGCGACGTGGCGCGCGCAGGTCGACGCGCTGGCGGCCGGTGACCCCGGCAAGTCGGCGCCGGATCCGGGTGCGTGGCTCCGCGACCAGGCGTCCGCCGTCTACGGCGACGCCGTCGACCTCGTCGACACGTCCGCGCGCCGCGCTGCGGACACGCTGCACCACGCGGCGTCGCTCGCTCCGCACAAGCCCGGGTTCTGGTCGCAGGCGTGGCACACGGCGACGTCATTCGCCGACGGGATGTGGGACGGCACCGTCGGGATGGTGAAGATGGCGTGGGAGTGCTCCCCCGTACGTCTCATGATCGACCCGGACGGCTGGACGCACGACGCGGAGACG
>CAXSDE010000088.1:0-6187 GCA_964236265.1 uncultured bacterium | reverse complement strand
GCGCCCAACCACGCCCACCTCGCCGAGACCCATCCACAGGTTCTGATCATTGCTCCGGGGTCCCGCGCATCGGAACGGCATTCACGCCATGAGTGACATATCGCCGGGGCCCTGTGCGTCAGGCTGGCGTGAGACACCTCGGTAGCACCCGGGTTCCTTCCCGCACAGGGCGAGACAGGTTTGATGACGTTGACTCTGACCACTGCAGATCTGCGCGGCTCTTCCATCGACAATGAGGTGATGAGCCCTCGTTCGGACCGGCCGAAGCGCCGGTCGTTCACCGCCCAGTACAAGCTGGACATCCTCGCGGAGTACGACGCCGCTGATCCGGCCGTTCGCGGCGCGTTGCTGCGCCGCGAAGGTCTGTACTCCTCGCATCTGAGTGAGTGGCGCAAAGCCCGCGACAGCGGGGCGGCCGCTGGTCTCGGGTCGGCGCCGCGGAGCGGGAAACGGTCCGCGCAGGAGGTGACGAACGCGAAGTTGCTGGCTCGCGCGGAACGCGCTGAACGTGAGCTCGCTAGGACCAAGGCCGCGTTGGAGATTGTGGGAAAAGCGCACGCGCTCTTGGAGATGCTCTCCGAGAGCGCGGACACGCAGCCGCGGTGCAGGCCGTGACCACCCCTGCGGTGTTGCTCCTCGCAGCGCAAACGTCGACGAGTCGGGCGTGCGTGCTGCTCGGTAAGCCTCGGGCCACTCACTACCGCGATCGCCGGCCGGTGCCCGTCGTCCCGGCGCAACGCGCGCCACGGGCGGCGCCGGCGAACGCGTTGACCGTCGCCGAGCAGGACGCGATCATCGCGGTTCTGACTTGCGAGCGGTTCGCCGACAAGTCGGTTGCCCAGGTCTGGGCAACGCTGCTCGATGAGGGTGTTTACCTCGCGTCGATGAGCACCATGCACCGCCTGTTGCGCCTGATCGGGGCGTGCGGTGACCGGCGCAACCAGGCGACGCACCCGGCCCGGGTTCGACCAGAGCTGCTCGCGACCGCACCCGGGCACGTGTGGACCTGGGACATCACCAAACTCCGTGGACCGCAACGCGGCGTGTACTACGATCTTTACGTCATCCTCGACATTTTCAGCCGCTACGTCGTTGGGTGGACCGTCGCTGCCCGGGAGGACAGCGACATCGCGAAAGAACTCATCGCGGCCGCGGCGCGCGTTCACGGCGCACCCGCGAGCCTGCACGCCGACCGCGGCAAGTCGATGACGAGTAAACCCGTCGCGCAGCTCCTCGTCGACCTCGGCGTCGCCCGCAGTCACAGCCGCCCGCACGTGTCCAACGACAACCCGTACAGCGAGTCCGCGTTCAAAACTTTCAAGTACGCGCCCGCGTTCCCCGGAAACTTCGGGTCCCTACCCGACGCGCGCGCGTTCTGCGAGGAGTTCTTCACGTACTACAACCACGAGCACCGCCACTCCGGCATTGGCCTGCACACCCCCGCGTCCGTCCATCACGGCACAGCAGGAGAAGTACGCGACCAACGCCAGGCCACCCTCGACGCCGCGTACACGGCGAACCCCGCCCGGTTCCGGCACCGCCGACCCGAACCCCCGAAACTCCCCGACGCCGCGTGGATCAACCCACCCAGCCAGGAGGCGCTCATACAAACCAACTAAACACCAACTGTCTCAAGCGGCTTGACGCGTTCCGGTTGTCCGCGTTTAGAGTTCATACGGTTCCGGCACCGGCCGGCGCCTGAGAGGGGATCACCATCAACACGCAACTCAACGAGGGGCGCTCACACCGGCGTCGCTGGCTCGGCGCAATGTGCGCGGGCACGTTACTCACCGGCGTCATCGCTGTCGCCCCAGCCGAGTCGGCGCAGGCGCTAATCGCGGGCGAGCCAACTGCGGTCTACGTCTACTACGTCGACCATGTAGCCGGCACGGCGCTGTCGTCCGGCAGCACCATGTACGACGCGGGCTGTGATGACGGCACTCGCTCCGTGAACGCGAACGAGAACATCGGAGTGATTCTCGACTTTGGCGCCCAAGTAGCTGGCGGCACACGTACTGTCGATGGGTCCAACGTGGCGTATTCGTGGATCACGGCCGCTTCGAAGGCGTTCGCGTACGGCTTCTACAAGTGCTCCGGATATTCGAAGTTGGAACTCGCCATCGGGACGAACAACAGTGGCTCGTACAACGTCAACGCCAACGGCGGAAGCGTCTGGGCGTCCGAGACGCAAAACGTCATGAACGCGACCACTGGCTACGCAGCACAAGTGTCAATTCTCGGTGCTAGTGACATGGAGCCTGGGTACGCAACTGCCAGCGTCACGAGGTCCTGGGTCGATGGCTACATGGGCCGCTCCGGGCGGCCCGCCTTCTGGTCGTACTCGTCCGCTAACGGCTGCAGCATTTACAGCGACAAAGCATGCGACAACGGCTGGACAAAGGACGACCTCCACTACGTCTCGTGGACAGGCTCCGCTTACCCCGTACCGCAGATCTACAACGACACCAATGCCAAGCAATGGAATAGCATCAGCAACGTTTCCGGCTACATGACCTTCAGGGGCTCACTGTCCCAACACAGCGCGTGCGCCCAGCGGGGATATGCCTGTAGTGGCACAAATTTCACGTCGACAGAGTCGTGGGAAGCACTTAACGCCGCGACCGGCCAACAGCCGCCCTATTCGATGAACATCCGGTACACGAACGGATGAGTCCACAAGTGCACGCGCTAGGGTCGCCGCAAGCTACTAAGAAGGGAAGCACCATGCATCTCAATAGACGTCTAACCCGATTGTGCGTCGCTGCAGCTGTGGCGATAGGGGGCACGGCCGCCGTTGCCGCTCATGCTGCTGACGGCGCCCCGCCGCTGCCGCCACAGAAGCAGGCGGACGCTGACCATGAGGCGCAGGTCATGGCAGACGCACGAGCCGGGCGCTTGCCATCGCAAGTGCCCGTTGACCCGGCGCTCAGTGAGCCGCTCCCTTCTTCCGCGTTGTCTGACGGCTGGGATGTCGGCTCGATACTGCAGACGGGACAGAGCGGCCAACTCGTCGGCATTGCGGAGACAGGGGAGTGGGAGGGAATCTCCCATGGGACCGAGGTCGCCGTCATGGCCGGCTCGACCGACAAGACGGAGTTGGGCAGCTACGGCCCAGTGGGGGTTGTAGCCGTCGATACGCACGACGGCAAGACGGTTCATGGAACTGTGACGCAATACACCTCTGCGGCGCACGCCGGTCCCTGGAGGATCGTATCCGCCAAGCACAATGTGATCACGTTGCACGATGCTGGCGGTGCGACGTTCACATTCGACGCTGACACGAAGACGTTCCAATAGTCGGCGAGCGGGTGCCCGGCGCCAAACGGTACCCACTCCGTACGCCGGTGTGACACGCTACGTTCTGACGGTGGCCGGGGGAAACCCCGGCCACTCGCGCGTCCACAGGAAGTTGTCCCTGCTCTGCTGCCGGCCTAGGGGTCAAAGCTGCGCATTGTGCAGTGCGGAGCGAGTGGCTTGCTGTACTCGCTGGGGAGATCAGACTCGCGTCGGGGGCGGATAGAAACTCCGGGCCGCGGAACGCCGCGGGTGTAGAAAGCGACGGCAGCCGATGACCTGGCGGCGCGCGGGCATCTACGCGGCCTTCCTCGCGTGCGCAGTGTTCGGGCTCGTTGACGCCGTAATCGCGCTCCGGGCACACCGTCCGCTGCAATCACTAGTCGGTGTCGTTCTCGCCGGTGTTGTGGTCGTTTTACTGCGGCGCGAAGTGCGGCGGGGCGCGAGCTCACCGGTGCCTGTCCGCGCTGGGAATCCCACGCGGACCGCAACGCTCGTTCGTGTCCGCAAGCACGTGGTCACCGCACCCACCTGGCTGCTGTCCTTGTACGGGGCATTGTTCTTCGCAACGTTTAGCGTCCCTCAGCACGGCGTCGCAGGGGGAGCGTCGAGGCGGCGATAGTCGGCACGGTGATGGGTGCTTCAGCTGCGCGCCCGTGGCGAAAGTCGGGTCGCTCATTGATCGACCGCCAAATGAAGCAAATGGCCGCGCCGCAGACGATGGCGGTCGCCGCCCCCAGTGAGGAGCGCGATCACGGCGTGCGTGTATCCAGTGATGAAGAAGTAGGCGGCCGGCGGCCTGTGAGGCCCCCTACGAGCGATCGCTGCCAGGATGCCCACATGAGTGACGGCGACGGCACGATCAGGCAGGAGGCTCAGTGACCTCTGGGGCGACAGCAGGGTGCCGCGAAGACGGTTGCCCGTGCGGGCTACATCGAGGCGTGCTCTTGGGCAGAACATCACGCATGAGAGACCCTGCACCACTACGCAAAGACGGCGGCATCCGCCGCATAACACTGCGGACCATGAGAGTTCGTCCACGCCCTTCAGAGGTCGTCTCGCCCTTCGGGGCGGCAGTATTCGGTGGTGTCGTCAGTCCTCGCCACCGAAGACGAACGATCCGAAATGCCCATGAAACTGCGTCCTCAGCCTTGGTCTGCCGTTGCCATTGGGACAAGCGCGGGTGACGGGGGAGCGTCAAGACGCGCACGCCGTCGACGTCGTACACCCTCAACTCCGCGTCGGCGGTACGACCTCGAGGCAGATGTGAAGCGGCTCATCAGCAACAGCCACATTCCGTCCTTCAAAAAGCGCTCGCATCGAACGTTGAACGTCCTAGGGCCAAACCCTTCTCAAGATCGCCATGGCCGGATACGTTCCTGGAACGGGCCAAATCACCGGGAGAAGTCATGGCTGGAGACATTGCACCCATCGGACACGGCGTGCCGTTGCGTGGCCTAGAGCGGACTCCTGTCAACGCCGGTCGAAAACTGACCCCCTTTCGCCGGTCGAAAAGTGACCCCTCTCGATCGGTTTTCTTGGCTTTTCAGTTGGTGCGTGCCGCCGCTGGCGGGGGTCGGTGTGCGGGTTCGGTAGGACTCGCCGTCCATGGCGATGACTTGCGCGTGGTGGACGAGACGGTCGATCGTGGCCGCGGCGACGACGTCGTCGCCGAGGGTTCCCCCCATCGCGAGAAGACGAGGTTCGAGGTCACGATGACGGACCCGGTCTCGTATCTGGACGCGATGAGTTGAAAGAACAGGGATGCGGCGGCAGCGTCGAACGGTAGGTAGCCGACCTCATCGATAACGAGGAGCCGGTACCTGTTGAGCTTGCGGAGTTCACGCTCGAGGTGTCCCTGTGCGTGAGCGGCCGCGAGCCGTTCCAGCCACCGGGTCGCTGAGTCGAACGCGACCGGGTAAGACGCCTCGGCGGCCTTGATGGCCAACGCTATCCCCAGGTGCGTCTTGCCGGTCCCGGGCGGGCCGAGCAGGACCACGTTCTCCCGCTTCGCGATGAACGTTGTCGTTGCCAGATGCGCGATCACGTCACGGACGGTGCCGGGGACGTGATCGAAGGAGAAGTCCTCTATCGTCTTGACCGGGGGGAAGTGAGCGGCCGCGATCGGCATCCTGGTGCCGTTCGCGGTCCGCGACGCGACCTGACGGCCCAGGACGGCGGCGAGGTACTCCTCGTGCGACCAGCCTTCGGCGCGGGCTTGATCACCGAGGACAGCGAACGTGTCGTTGATGACGGGTGTTTTGAGTTCACGGGACAAGAACGCAACCTCGCCGGCAACGTCGTGACCGAGGACCGCGCTCATTGAGCGAGGACCAGGTGGTCTCTGGAATCAGCGGCCGTCACCGGGCTCGCCGCTGGAACAGTCGGCGCGAGGGCGAAGATGTCGTCGTAGTCGCTGCGCGCGCGGACCGCGACAACAGTTGCCGGTGCAGCGGCGCTCACGCCGCGCATCGCAGAAGTCCGGGCCCCGAACGCCGCGCGAAGTGCAGCCGCGGTGACCACGTGCGCCGGATCGGTGATCGTCTGGTGGGTTGACCAGCACCGCTGATGGGTCCCGACAACAGTCCCCGCGCAGTTGATGATCACCGTCGTCAAGCCGGCATGGACATCGACGAACCGGCCGATCACCGACGGGTCGACGGAGTAATCGTTGCCCGCGATCCGCACGTAGTAGTCGCGGCCCAACCGGACCCGCTCACAGGACCCGACCGACGGTGCGACCGGCGGCAGGACCCTCATCGCCGCGACATCAGCTGCGACCCGGTGTCCGGGCTGCTGCCCGGTCCGGCGCAGCATCCGGCAGTTCGCGCGCGGCAGCCACCCGGCGAGCTGAGCGTTGTAATCCGCCGGCGACGCGAACACGCGCCCAGGC
>CAXSDE010000087.1:0-6931 GCA_964236265.1 uncultured bacterium | reverse complement strand
GTAGAACGGCACGCCGGCCTCACCGGCGACGGCGCGGGCGAGCAGCGTCTTGCCGGTGCCGGGAGGTCCGTACAGCAAAACGCCCTTCGGGATCTTGGCGCCGACCGCTTGGAATTTGGCCGGGTTTTCCAGGAAGTCCTTGATCTCCTGCAGTTCCTCGATGGCCTCGTCGGCGCCGGCGACATCGGCGAACGTCGTCTTCGGCGTCTCTTTCGTGACGAGCTTGGCCTTCGACTTGCCGAACTGCATGACGCGGTTGCCGCCGCCCTGCATCTGGTTCATGAAGAAGAGGAGCAGCACGACGATGACCGCAATGGGCAGCAGGTTGATCAGGAGGGTCACCAGCACGTTGCCGTGGCTGACGGTCGCGTCGACGCAGTCGTTGGCGGGGCACTTGAGCCGCGCGTCAGCAAGGAGCTGCAGGCCCTGGCCATCGACGTACGACGACTGGATCTTCGTCTTTCCGTTCTCGTCCGGCGCCTTCAGGACCAGTTTGATGATCTGCTCTTTGTCGAGCAGCTCGGCAGAGGTGAAGTTGCCGCTCGAGATCTCGTTCATCACGCGGCCGGTCTTGACCGTCTGGAAGCCCTGGTTGGCGGCGGTGAACGAGTAGATGAGCCACCCGATGACGAGCACGATGACAAACCAGGCGTAGCGGCCCCGCATGTAGCGCTTGACGTCCATCAAAGGGGAGCGAGCGCTCCGTCCCTCCTGCCGAACCGACCCGGACCGCCGTGCGGCGGCCGGTCCCAGGCGTGATCCACGATCCTGCCCGGACGACACCTTGCGTAGCCCTCGACGGTACACGCAGGGTGGCCGCTGCGCCGCGCCAAGTCGATCACCGCTCCCCCTCAGCCGGCGTGCAGCTCCGCCTTGAGGATGCCGACGCAGCGCAGGTTGCGGTAACGCTCTGCATAGTCGAGTCCGTAGCCGACGACGAACTCGCTCGGGATGTCGAAGCCGAGATAGCGCACCGGCACCTCGACCTTGGCCGCTTCCGGCTTGCGCAGCAACGCGAAGACGTCCAACGAGGCCGGCTGGCGGCTGCGGAGGTTGCGCAGCAGCCAGTTGATCGTCAGGCCGGAGTCGACGATGTCCTCCACCAGCAGCACGTGCTTGCCGGTGATGTCGCGGTCGAGGTCCTTCATGATCCGGACGACGCCGGAGCTGGTGGACGCGGCGCCGTACGACGAGACGGCCATGAAGTCGATGGCCACGGGCATCTCGAGGTGGCGGGCAAGGTCGGCCATCACCATCAGCGCCCCCTTGAGGACACCGATGAGCAGCAGGTCGCGCCCCGCGTAGTCGGTCTCGATGCGGCGCGCGACCTCCTGCAGTTTGTCCTGGATCTGCTCGTCGGTGAGGAGCACTGACTGGAGGTCGTCGGTCATGCTCACAGCGCCAATGTCTCCTCGTCGCCGGGGTCGTCGGCAGTCGGTCGCGGGCCGGCTGTGATGCGCAGCGTGCCATACGCCCGCGACACCGCGAACGACCCGGGCAGCGCAACCGGCCCCTGGCCCTTCCAATGGCTCACGAGCGCGTCCATGGAGCCGGTGTGCGCGGCGGTGAGGGCACCCGCGGGGACCCCGGCATCGATCGCCGCGGCGCGCAGCACCCGGGTGCGCACGGCGACGGGCAGCGCCGCCAGCTGCGCCGCGTCGATCCCGTCGCCGGTCGTCACCAGCCGGCGCGCGGCCGCCGCCCAGCCGTCGAGTGCGTCCGCGTCAGCGCGCAGGAGGTCGGCGGTCCGCGCGAGGGCCTCGGGGACGCGCGGTCCGAGGGCGTCCGTCAGCGCCGGGAGGGCGGCAGTGCGGACACGCACTCTCGTGTACGACGAATCGCTGTTGTGCGGGTCGTGCCACGGGTGCAGGCCCTGGGCGGCACAGGCCTTCTCGGTCGTCGCGCGGGTGACGGTGAGGAACGGGCGCAGGTATTGGCCGCTTCGAGGCGCCATCCCGGCCAGCGATCGGGCGCCGCTGCCGCGGGCGAGACCGAGCAGCACCGTCTCCGCCTGGTCGTCGAGGGTGTGGCCCAGCAGCACGGCGACCGCGCCGCGCCGGTCGGCGACCGACGCCAGGGCGTCGTACCGGGCCCGTCGGGCGGCTGCCTCCGGACCCCCCTGTGTGCCGACGGTGACCGCCACGGTTTCGCACGGGACGCCGAGCACGCGGGCCTGCTCGGCGACGCGCGCGGCCTGGGCGCCGCTGCCGTCCTGCAACTGGTGATCGACGGTGACCGCGCTCACCGCCCGGTCGTTGCCCGCGGTCGCCGCCAGCAGGGCGAGCGAGTCGGCGCCGCCGGAGCAGGCGACGACGATGCTGCCCGGCGCGAACGCCGCGAGCGCGGCACGCACCGCGCGGCGGCACTCGGCGACCGCCGGGTCCAACGGCATGCCTGGGCTCAGCCCGCCAGGCGGTCGGCGCCGAGCACCCGGGTGATCCACGCGTCCGGGTTGCCGATCTCGGTGCGCGTCGGCAGCGTGTCGGGGCCTTCCCAGATGCGGTTGAAGTCGGCCATCCCCACGCGCGTGACGACGGCCTCGACGAAGGCGCTGCCCTCGGCGTACTGCCGCATCTTCATGTCCAGGCCGAACAGCTGCCGGATGACGCGATCGGTGGAGCGGGCCTGGTGGCGGCGCGCGTCGAACTTGCGGTGGATGTCCTCGCTCGACGGCACGACGGAGGCGTCGACGTTGTTCATCACGTATTCGCCGTGACCCTCGAGCAGGCTCATGACGGCGGTCACGCGTTCGAGGATGCGCTTTTGCTCCGGGGTCTGCACGGCCTCGACGATGGAGGTCTCGCCCTTGCCGCGGATGGTCTCGCCGACCACCCCGGCGACGCTGCGCAGGCGCTTGAGCATCGCCGCGGGGTCGAGGTCGGTCGCCGCGAGGAAGTCGTCGATCTCCCGGCGGAGGTGCTCGCGCAGCCAGGGGTTGGCGGTGAACTGCACGCGGTGCGCCGCCTCGTGCAGGCACACCCACAGCCGGAAGTCCCGGGGGTCGACGCCGAGCTGACGCTCGATCTCCACGATGTTGGGCGCGACGAGCGTGAGGCGCCCGGAGCCCTGACCCGGCGGCAGGAAGATCTCGTACTGGCCGAGGACGCGCTGGGACAGGTAGGCCAGGATCATCCCGATCTGCGCTCCCGTCACCATCGGGCCGAAGCTGACCGTCATCGCGCTCGGCGGGCGGCGCTCGGCCAGCTTGGTCAGCAGCGGGTCGAGCAGCAGCCGGAAACCGTCGACGTTGGCCGTGATCCAGCGTTTGCGATCGACCACGCGGACCGGCTCGGCGTCGCCGGCGTCCAGGCCGGTGAAGTCGCGCACGACCTCGTCGGCCTCCATCGCGAGCGTCCGCAGCTGCGCCACGACGGCGCGCGCCTGTGCGGGCGTGGTCGGCGGGCCCGGCCGGACCAGCCGGTGGCCGGTCGTGACGGCAAACTTCCAGTCAACGAGGTTCACGAGGTCCACCTTAAGCGGTGCGAATGAGGTCCCGGCGACCGTGCCGCGCCCGCCACTTCGCACGCGCGCCACGTTTCGGTTGTGCCTCGACACCACTCTAGGAAGACGCCGGCGGGCCGATAACAAGAGGACCAATCCGAACGGCGCTCAGTTTCGCGGAGGCAATTGCCATGACCTCAGGCAACACTGCGCCGCTTGATGACTTCCTGCAGGCTCTCTGGGATGCCAAAGGCTCCGACCTGCTCCTCACGCCTGGTGCGCCGCCGTTCCTGCGCGTCGACGGCGTCGTGCTGCCGATGACGGGGCAGCCGCGGCTGATGCCCGAGGACACGATCCGGCTCCTCGCCGGCATCCTCAACCCCCGCAAGGCCGCCGAGTTCGAGGCGGAGCGCGAGGTCGACCTCTCGTTCACCTGGCGCGACGAGGCCCGGTTCCGCGTCAACGGCTTCAACCAGCGGGGCACCGTCGCGATCTCCCTGCGGATGATCCCGTACGCCCTCCCGGACTTCGACGCGATCGCGCTTCCCGAGGCGTGCCGCCGGCTCGTCAACCTCCCGCACGGCCTCGTCCTCGTCACCGGGCCGACCGGGTCGGGCAAGTCGACGACGCTGGCCGCGATGGTCGACTGGATCAACACCAACCGTCAGTGCCACATCCTGACGATCGAGGACCCCATCGAATACGTGCACCGGCACAAGATGTCGGCCGTCAACCAGCGGGAGGTCGGCGAGGACACGGACTCGTTCCCCCGCGCGCTGCGCTCGGCGCTCCGGGAGGACCCGGATGTGCTGCTCGTCGGCGAGATGCGCGACCTCGACACCATCAAGACCGCGCTGACGATCGCCGAGACGGGTCACCTCGTCTTCGCCACGCTGCACACCAACGACACGTCGCAGGCCATCGACCGCATCGTCGACGTCTTCCCCGGTGACCAGCAGGACCAGATCAAGGTGCAGCTTGCCGGCGCGCTGCAGGCCGTCATCTACCAGCGACTGGTCCCGCGGATCACCGGCGGACGCATCGCGGCGTACGAGGTGCTGCTCGCCAACTCGCCGGTCCGCAACCTCATCCGCGAGGGCAAGTCGCGCCAGATCCGTAACGTGGTCACGACATCCAGCCGCGACGGCATGCAGACGCTCGAGATGTCACTGACCGACCTGGTGTTGTCGGGCAACATCACGTTGGAAGCCGCGCAAGGCGTCAGCGGCTTTCCCACCGAGATCTGCCGTCCGATCTGAGCTCGCTTCACGACAAAGGAAGGCCCGGCGAGTCGCCGGGCCTTCTGTGTGTACGTGCGTTGTCAGCCAGGTCAGGGGTTGATGGCGGGCGTGATGGAGGAACAGGCGATGCCAGGACCCGTCGTCCAGCTGTAGCCCGGCGGCGTCGCGCCGGTGATCGTCACCAGCTTGGCCTGCACACTCATGTACGGCGTCAGCTGGTTGATGTTGGTCGGGTAGAAGCCGACCTGTTGCCGGAACACCTCGACGGCCGTGCGCATCGCGTTGGCCTCGGACAGGCAAGCGGTCTTCTGCGTGGTGGCGGCCGTCGTGGAGAGGCTGGCGATGACGACACCGGCGAGGATGCCGAGAATGGCAACGACTACCAGGATCTCCACCAACGTGAAGCCACGCTCGCGTTCGGTGCGGCGCACGTTACCGTTCCTCATGGAGCGATGGCAGGGGTGACGGACGCGCAGGCGCTTCCGGTTGTCCACGCCAAGGAGTAGGTCGCGCCGGCGGGAATCACGGGCGGTCCCGTGACGGCTGCGCTGAGCGTGATGGTCACCTGTGCGGGCGCTGTGCCGAGGTACTTCGGCTTCAACGATGTCACGGAACCGTAGACGTGACTGGGATCGTTGGCCCGGAATGCTTCTTCGGCCGTCCGCACGATGGATGCCTCGGTGCGACATGCAGCGGTCTGTCCGGTGTCCGAGATCCCGGACACCGAGAAGGCGACGACACCGGCGAGCGTTGCCAGGATCACGACCACGACCAGCAGCTCGACCAGGGTGACGCCACGGTCGCGTTCATTGCGGTCCACGGTGAGTTCCTGACGTCGAGAGCGAGGGCAGCTGCTGAACGACAGCCACCAGCAAGATCGACAGCGGGCTCCCGACCTTGAGCGCATGGTGCTCGGCTTTCGCCCCCGCGCGCGAACGGCGCACGGGTTGACCGACACCTGCAGTCGGTTGCCGGCTGTCGGTCGTCGACAACGCAAAGAACGCCCGGCGGATGTCCGCCGGGCGTTCTTCAGGTGGTGCTACATCACGGGGTGATGGCCGGGGTGATACCCGAGCAGGTGGTGCCGGCCCAAGCGAACGTGCCAGGGTACGACGGGCTCGTCGCGCCGAGGGTCACGAGCGTCGGGGCGGTGCCCAGGTAGCCCTTGGTCTTCAGCGTGCCAAAGTCGGTGTAGACGTGGGAGGTGTCGTTCGTCTTGAAAGCCTCTTCGGCCGTGCGGACGATGGACGCCTCGGTGCGGCAAGCCGCACTCTGGCCGGTGTCGGAGATACCCGAGACCGAGAAGACGACAACACCGGCGAGGATGCCGAGGATGGCGATGACGACGAGGAGCTCGACGAGGGTGAAGCCACGCTCGCCGCGCTCCGCACGAAGGTGCTGAAACATTTTGATCTCTCTTTCGGATGGGCGGGGCTGTTGTCCGCGTCAACAATTAGATCGGCGCTGCCCAAGAGGTCTTGAGAACGAATGTGGACGGTCTTTCTTCGACCAGTTGGCCTAGTCAGCGCCTGGACTTGAGTAACTGGCAGCGAAAACTGTCGCCATGTCCGCACGGACGCAGCCGGGCATCACGTTCGGTGACTCCACCGACGGACAACGGTGACGTTGCCGTCGAAGAGGCCCGAGGAATCGGTGTAGTCCACCTGCGCGCGCAACACGACGGTGCCGTTAAGGCTCACGGCAATGTCGATCGACCGGGGCGCGCGCGGCTTCCACGGGACGGACACCAGAGGGCCCGGAAAGCCACCGGCCGCCGTCGCCCCGAGGTAGACGGTGCGCGCGACGATTCCGCGGTCCACGACGGTGAATGCCGAGCTCGTCTCCGAGATGTCGATGGCTCCGGTCCAGACGTAGATCGTGCCGTGCACGACCGCCTTCAGCGGATTCGTGGCCGCGGCGGAGGAGCCGCTGATGCGGAACGCCGCCGTGTTGGTGGCGCTGCCCGGTGCGTAGGGAGCAGTCACGTTCGAGCCGCTGAGGGCGTTGAAGGATGCCTGGTAGGTCGCGGAGAGCCGGATTGCGTCGACGTTCTCGGTCATCGTGCCGTTTGCGGTGAACCACAGACGCACGGACCCACCGGCGGCCAGCACCCCGGTGGTGACGGGGAACGTCGTCGTGTCGGTGACCGTGCCGGCACAGGCGGCGGTGCACGTGCGGAGGGTTTTGGCCGCGGACTCGACGCCTGCCGAGTCGACGAAGCTGGCGAAGATCGTGCCCTTGCCGCCGGG
>CAXSDE010000086.1:0-6990 GCA_964236265.1 uncultured bacterium | reverse complement strand
GAGGTGAACAGCAAGTCGCGTGACACGCCAATCCACAGGTCTTGACTATTGCTCGATGTACTCGCGCGAGAGCTGCTCCGGCTGAAAGGAGGTGGTCCGGATGCGCTTGGCCTCGACCAGCGTGAAGCAACTGTCCGAGCTGATGATGCCGTCGGGCTGGACGACGATGCCGCCCGACCGCTCCGCGCCGTGGGCCGGGATGACGAACTCCTGAGGAAGGAGCGTGACCTCCGCCGCTTCGATCTCTGCTGCAACGGCCGCCCGCGCTGCGTCCGCGCCGTACGCAGCTCGTAGGACTTCCCTGAGGAAGGCAGCGCGCGGCAAGAAATCCAGGGCGGCAAGCACCTCGGCGGTCAACACGTTCTCGAAGCCACGGCCGTGTCGCCGGTAGTCCTTGATCGTCTTGCCCGCCCAGGACAGCTCCTCGAGCAGGCGCCCGAGCACTGAGTCGGGGACGATGTCCTCGGTCATGGCAGGAGGCCGGGACTGCGACCGTCGATCGATTCGATGACGTCCGTGAACTCGTCGGCAGAGGACTGCAGTTGAACCACTGGTACATCCGGTCGGCACGGCGTCATGGCGATGTTCGCACGTGGGGCGACGCGGGGGTGCGCGCCCATTCGTGGCTGCCCGCCGTGCAGTTGGAAGCCCGAGGTGTGCGCCCCAACCTTCAATCCTCGCGGTTCGGCGAGGCCAGGGACGACCGCGTCGGGCATGCCCCGGCACTACAGAGGCGTCGGCACACCTGCGCTTGTGAGTTCTCGACGCAAGCGGATCGTTCGATCCTCGCGTCCAGCGATCGGAAGTCCACCGCAAATGGCAATAGCCTTCATCGAAGCTCAGTCCGTATCGGTGATGCAGATGAGCGTAACCTCGTGCGCAGTGTCATCCACGACCAGCCATGACACGTCGTAGGCGACATCAAAAAAGAACTCTGACCACGACATGTCCGAGCGGTAGACGCGGACGCTGGAGTACCGCTCTCCGAAGAGTGCCGTGTAAGCAGCAAGCCCAACTGCTTTGGCTTCACTCGCCTTGCCCTTGAAGTGCTCATAGGCTCCGCCTTGCACGAGTACGTGCGCGAACTCGCCATCTAGAGTGAGCCCGTCGCAGCGTGATCGCACGAATCCCATGGGGGCGGCAGTTGGCTCCTCCTGACCGACCTCGCCGAGCTCCGGCATGCTGGTTCGGACTTGGGCTGAATTGAGGAACGATACAACTGCCTGCCTGAACGCGTCCGGCGGAAAGTCCGGGAATGGTGGGAGGCCGTTCGCGACGTCACGGACACGGAATCTGGCGTAGACGATGCCGCCGTTGACGTGGCACGCGCGCACGTGGTTGGCAAAAACGTCGAACGCGGGCGCGTCGATTGCGATGGCTTGGAAACGGGTCACGCGCCCATCCCTTCCTGCTCAGAGTTTCGTACCACGTTGGCGTGTCTTGCGCGCGTGCCTGGCGTGGATCGGATGTGCTGTGAATAGTCGAGCGGTACCAGGCTTGATGACGATACGGACGAAGGTTTCCCCGTGCGTGCCGACCACCTTTCCCATGTCGATGTCCCAGACCCGGCCTTGCGACTTGAGTGTGCCTGCGGAAGATCGGGCCGGCCATGCGTCGTCGATGACACGGAACGCGTCAAGCCAATTTTTGAATACAGCATGGGAGCGCTTCGTCGTGTCGATCATGGTGTGTGCGAGCACATGGTTTATGCGGTGGGCGTGCGCCTTGAGCGTGGTGCGCGTGTACAAGATCCCCGCCGGGGACTCATATTGCGAATCCGGCAATCGCGTGAATGAAAGCTTGGTGGCATGCTCGATGTCTTTCACGATGTCGCTCGTCACTGCCTGAGTGAGAGTTGACTGCGAGATGCTGCCGGCTGTGGGGAAGTGCAGGACTGTCGGTCGCTCAAAGCTCAAGCGTTGCCGAAGTTGAGCCGTCCGCAAGGCGAGCTTCTCCGCCGTCGCGGCCGCGACACTGGTCGCGCGTTGGGTGCCGGTGCGCGCGACGTTGGCGGCCACGCTTCCACCACCGGTCGCCGCGGCCAGGACCAGTCCTGGGACTAATTCGCCGATTGCGTGCGCCGGGTCGTCCATGAAGTCCTTGGCGACAGCCTTGGCGAACGCCACCGGGTGGGTCGCCCCCCAGTAGAGCGCTTCGGCAGTCGTCTTGATGTCGTGCGTCCAGCCATGGGGGTCGATGGCGAGACGGATGGGGGAGAACTCCCACGTCATCTTGACCATCCCCGACCGAGCCGTCCCAGACGCCCTTGACGAACGAGACGCCCGCGTGCCACGCCTGCGACCAGAAGCCTGGTTCGTGCGGTGCCAACGCGGCCGCCTGGTGCAGCGTGTCGGCAGCGCGGCGCGCGGACGCGTCGACCAGGTCGACGGCGTCGCGGTAGATCGATGACGCCTGCTCCCGCAGTGAGGCCCCAGGGTCGCGCGCGGACCTGCCTGGGTCTTTCGGGAGGAGCGCGTCGATCTGCGCCCGCCACGATGACGTTGCCGACACCCCACTTGACCACAGTGAGATGGCGCGGAGAGCTTCGGATTGCCCGTGGCAGAGGTCAGCGGCGTATGACCGGTAGGCGGATTCCGCGGAGCGGAACGCACCCGACGCGGTGTGCAGGTCGGGGGTAGTTGCGCGGACTTCTCGCCGAACTTGTCCGCGGCGGCACCCAGCGAGCTCCCGGCGTGCATCCGGTCGAGGCGAGACGCCGCGTACGCTGTCTCGTCCGCCAGGCCGCTGAGCCTCGATGCGAGATGGGCGACGGTCGCGACGTCGCCGGCGATCGTGCTCGGTGCGTTCACGGCGCGACCGGCTTCGTCACGTGGACGTCGATGACCGGTGCTGCGTCGCCCAACTGCCCGTCGACGTCGGTGAAGCCGGCCACCGTCGTTTCGAGCATGCTGACCAGTGCTCGCGCGTTGCCGCTCAGTTACTTCAAGCCGTACTGCCACGCGCCGAGGAAGTCCTCACCCGCGTGGACGACAGCGGGGTGACCGGCGGCGCCCGCCAGCCCCTTGGGCTGCCCTGTCGCGTCAGCGCTGTCACGGGACTGGTCGGCGACATCGGTGAGTTCTGTCGCTGTGTCGATGAGCTCGGCGAAGTCGACGAGCAGGTCCGTCATACCGGCATCAGCGCCGCTGTGCCCTTGACCCATCGATCGTCGAGGCGGACCGCGTGCTCCGCCGCGACGTCGATGCCCAGCGCATAGCCAGTCGGCCACATCGTCAGCAGGTCCGAGCCTGTCGTCGAGAACCAGGGCACGGCGCCGCACGCGAGCGCCAACTCCGCCAGGTCGCTGAAGACACCGATCATCCCGTCACCGGGCTGACCCCACGCCACGAACCCCGGCGTCTCCCGCGATCGGCAGAAGACCGTCGAGCGCAGCAGCGCCGCAACCAGCTCGACGCCCGTGATGTGCCGTTGCTGCCACGCAGCCGCGGCGTCGGCAAGAGTGAGATCCCCGTTTGGCATGTGGGGACGGTACGACGAAACGACACGGTGTCGCGGCCGTTGTCCACAGGGCGCTGTATTTCCTCGAGGACGGCGACCTGGCGCCCGCCGCCCGTGGTGAGGGATTCGCGTTGCACCATGGGCGACTGGCGGGGACTGCGTTCACGTCGATGACCGCCGGGGACATCGCCGGCATCCTCGTCCAGGGATAGCCGCCGCCGCTGCGAGGCACCCGCGCAATACGCTGCCGGGGTCCGCCGTCGCCAGCGCTGGAGGTCGGGTGCAATCCAGAGAGTTCGTCGTCGCACGCAACCCGGATCCTGACAGCACGCTGCCCTACCTGATCCGGTTGCCACTGGACGGTCACGACGTGGTGTTCAAGGCGGAGGATGTCTGGCCCCGGACCAGCAAGGTTTACTGTCATCGGGCCGATGGCTGGCCAACAGGAGCGGACGTCGTCGAGCGGGTGCCGGTCCGGTCGTGTGCGCGCCGCGGGCCGGCGATCGATCTGGTCCTCGACCGCGGGCGGGAAAATCGTTCGCAGCTCGTCATCACCCGCGCCCGGGGACGCGAGGTCATCTTCTGGCAGTCGCCCCGCCCGGCGAAGCAGAGCCGGCCCAACGTCGACCTGCCGACGTGCCGCGCCGCCGGCCAGCTGTTGCACGTGCTGGTGGACACGGCCGAGAAGTATCCCTACACCTTCAGTCATCAACAGGACACGACGGCGAGGCGACGGCTGCCGGCCGGTGACTACGCCGTGGAGTTGGACGATGTGGTCGTCGCCTCGGTCGAACGCAAGTCGTTGGACGACCTCGCCTCCAGCCTCCTGTCGGGCAAGCTGACGTACGCGCTTGCCGAGCTCAGCGCGCTGCCGCGCGCCGCCCTCGTCGTCGAAGATCGCTACAGCGGTCTGTTCAAGCTCGATTTCGTCAACGGCGGCAGGGTCGCGGAGGCACTGGCCGAAGCGCCGGCGCGCCTCCCCGCAGTGCCCGTGACGCGAGCTATCGCCCAGGAATGGACCTACCGCTTCCTCGGGGCCGCCCTCACGGAGCTGTCTCGACACGGGGCGTCCGACGCCGCAGCTGACTCGTGGACGACCGTTGCGGGCCCCTTGCCGCCCTCCGCCCGAAGTCGGCTGATGTGCGGCGCTGGGCCACCGCCCACGGCCTCGTGGTGTCCGATCGCGGTCGCATCCCGGCTGGCGTTCTCGCCGCCTACCTGGCAGCCGCGCAGCCGCCGGCACCCGCTAACTGACGCGCGGCGTACCCAACGCCATGCAGCCGGCCGGGCGTTGCTGAACGGCTCACCAAACGCCCTGCCGAACCGCCGCTCAGGGGTGCCGCCCGACAGAAATCTCGCGACGGCCACGATCAGGTCGTACGCTGCGTCGTTGGACAGCGAGAGCCGGTGACCGTTGACGCCGTAGAACGCGATCGTTGCGGCGAGGGCCAGCCGATTGTTCGGTGGCGTGATGCCCTTACGGTGCCACCTGCGCACCCGCGCTCCTGTAGCCGCCTAGCGCGTCGGCCTGGCGATCCGTCAGGCGGTCCGCGTCCGGGTGCCGACGGTCGATGGTTGACCAAAGTAGTCGAGCACCCAGCGGCAGGCCGCGTCCTCGTCGGCGAAGGTGCCGTAGACGACCACCTCGCCACACTCGTGGACCACGGCGCGCCAACCGCCGCCGCAGCGCTCCAGGGTCATCCGTTCGCCGCGCGGGCCTCGGGAAACGCCTTCGAGCCAGAACCTCGTTGTCGCCACGCCGCCGACTCGCAGCAGGTTTTTGCAAGGACGCAGTGTTCAGCGACTCGTCGCGGACAGGGACGACCGACGCTCTCCGCCGCAACCGGTGCCTTGCCAGCGTCACAAGCCGCGCTCCCGCAGGGTCGCCTCGAGCTCCGCCTCGAACGACGAGTTCGCTGCGTCGCCCTCCGTCAGCTCCTCAGCTGTCAGCGTCCGCGGCACCGCGACTGTCCGGTTGGTCAGCTTTGTGTAGAGCCACTGGCAGGCGGCGTCTTCGTCAGCGAAAGGGAAGTCGGTCGCGGCGCCGCGCTCCCACTTGCGCACGCGGTAGCCGCCGTCCACGGCCTCGAGCTCATAGAACGGGTCGGCCGCCGCGTCGGCACCAGGGAAGCCGTCGATGAGGTAGCGACCCTCGTCCACACGCGCGGCGCGGAGGAGGTCGACCAGCTCGGCGCGAGTCATGAGATTTCCTGGAGGTAGTGGTGGCGAACGAGCCACTCGACGTCGATGTCCGTCCCATTGTGCGGCAGCACGCGAAACTGCCAGCCACCGCCAGGCTGCCCGAATGCGGGCGCCACCTTGGCTGCCTCGACCGGGAACGGCTTGAGGACGCGGTACTGGTGGTATTCGAACGGCTGCCCGGCAGGGTGGTTTGGAAGGCGGTGACCGATCGATTCCGGAGTCAGTGCACGCTTGGGGAACGGCGTGTCCCTCGGTGACAGGAACGTGCCGTCCGGCCTGCCGAACCGGTCGATGAGCTGACCCTTCTGCATGTTGCGCACGACCTGCGTGCCGGGGACCCCGCCGTGGTGCGGCGGGTAGTCCCAGTGACCGGGCCGGCCGTTCTTGGCCGGCACCCAGAACCTGTCGCGGAACGCCTTCGGCGTCATGCCGCCATACGGGTCGTAGCCCTGCATCATCTTCTTCCGCACGCTGTTGGACTTCAGGCCGGCCAGCCGCGTGTCCACGCTGATGACCGACGAGAACCGCCCGACCGGCATGTTGCGCAGGGCGCGGAACGCCCCGCCACCGCCGCCCAAAACGAACCCGGTGCCACCTCCGTACACGAACGAGCTCTCGAGCTCGCTCAGGCTGAAGCCCCCGTCGTGGAAGCCCAACACGCGGATCGGCTGCGCGACGGCGACGTCCACCGCGGCTCCTTCGACCGCGCCGAAGGCGGCGCCGACCAGCGCCGTCGCCACGATCATGGCGGCGGTCTCGCTGAGCGTCACCCCGATCGCCGCAGCTTCTGCGACGAGGGTCGCGCTCACGGCCACGGCGGCATCCGCCGAAAGGCTGAAAGTGAAGATCGCGAGCACCGCACCGACGACGAGAGTCGCGCCGATCTCGATCGCGAGCTCGCGGACCTTGTCCTTCGCCTGCACCACTGCGTCGGCGAACTGCTCGCACGCACTCGCCATCGCCCGGGCGCCGCTTGCCAGCCCCGGAAGGTAGCCCTGGTAGGAGCCGTCGTAGTTCTGCCACAGCGTGCGGAACTGGTCGATGCTCGCGGCCTGATTGGCCGTGGTGACGGCCGTCGCCGCCGTGTTGGCGCGCTGCGCCAGCCCGTCGATGTCCGTCGCGAACGCACGGTAGGCCGTGGCCGCCGCGCGCAGCTTGTCCTCATCCGCCGCCGGCCACCACAGGCCGACCTTGGCAATGACTTCCCGTACGGTGTCTTCCGTCGTCACTGGTGCACTCACCCCCGCCCGAAGCTGTCAGAACGCGTTCGGACGTCAGCCGCCCATGATCGAGGTGTTGGTGGTCTCGATCGTGTGGAAGCGTTGACGG
>CAXSDE010000085.1:0-7217 GCA_964236265.1 uncultured bacterium | reverse complement strand
CCGGCCTCGATGAGCTCGACCGTCTCGTACGCCTCTTCGAGCAGATACTTTGCGAGCGACTCGTGCGTCTGCTCCGCGTCCCACGGACAGCCGCCGGGCGAGCGCAGGCGGTCCATGACGCGGACGGCGTCGAGGAGCCGCGCGCCGGCCGGATCGATCGAGCCGGTGACCTCGGCGGCGCCGGCCGCGAACAGCGCCCGCACGACCTCACCGTCGCTGCCGTCGGGTTGCGCGAGCCACGTCGCCGGCGCGGCAACGGTGCGGGCGATCTCTTCGGGCGAGCCGGCGGCAACCGCCACGGGGATGCCGGCTGCCGCGAGGACCCCCACCAACGGGTGCCCGCCGGTGGCGTGGACCGGGGAGGCACGCACCGCGTCCCACCCCTGCGACGTCAGAACATCGACCGGCAGCCAGCGGGCGGTGCGCAGTACGGCGACCCGTGCACCCGCGTCCGCGGCGACCCGTGCAGCCACGTCGCCGGCGGAGCCCGTCGATCCGGGGGTCACGGAGCGGTCGGGCTGCCCGACGGCTCGGTGCCAGCGCCGCCGCTGCCGGCCCCGGTGCCATCCCCCGTGCCATCCCCGGTGCCATCCCCGGTGCCATCCCCGGTACCGTCGCTGCCGTCGGTGGCCCCAGAGGGGGCATCGGTGGCGCCGGTGCCGTCGCTCCCGTCAGCGGGGCTCGGATTCAGCGGGTCGTTGCCGGTGACGCTCACCCGGTCGTCGTTCTGGACGCTGTCGGAAGTGGCGTCGATGACGGCGAGCTGCGTCGCGTCCCACCGACCGAAACGCGGGTTGACGACGATCGGGTCCGACGTCTGCAACGTGCCGATGTTGGCAAGGATGGTGGGCTGCGTCTTGTCGCCACGGGCCGCGGCGAGGAGCTTCGTGCGCACCTGCTGGAGGGGCTGCTGCACGTGCTCCGTGACGAGCAGGACACGCCAGGCACCCGCAGCGTTGACCGCCAGCACATCCCCGACCTTCGTCGCCCACACCTGGTCGCCGACGCCGACACCGAACTTCGCCTTCTGCTGCAGCCCCGTTTCCGCGGGCACGCCGTCCGGACCGAGGATGGAACTCGCGACGGCGTCGAACGTGTCGGGCGCGAGGCGCACCTTGGCCGCGATCTGCTCGGCCTGCGCTTTCGACGTCGCCGTGACGTATTTGACGTTGATCTGCTGGTAGTCGCCGACCTGCTGGTCGTACGCGGCCTGCAGGTCGGCATCGCTGACGGGCAACCACGTGTCGACCATCTTCGTCTCCAGCGCGTAAGTCTCCAGAATCGTGTGTTTGATCGACTTCGGCAGGTGGTCGGTCGTGAGCTGCTGGTCGACCACCGCATCGCCGCCGAGCGTCGTGAGCGTCGCGCTCACATCCGTGTCCGAGGCGGTGACGCCCGCCTTGCCGGCGATCGTCGAGAAGATCTCGTGCTGGATGAGGTAACCGAGCAAGGAGCGCTGCCAGGTGAACCGGTCGGCGCCGGAGACGGGTGCCGCCTGTTCGTGCACCAACTCGTCCATGTACGACGACAGCGTCGCGGTCGACACCTGGTGCTGCCCGACGCGAGCCGCAGTCAGCCCTGTGTGGTCCGCCGCGCAGCCCGTCGCGGTGAGCGCGAGGAGCGCAACCGGTACGACGACCTGACGACCCAGCGTTGCCTTCACTGCACGGTCCCTTCTCCGGACTGCCCGGAGATCGACGATCATGTCCTTGCCACCTCTGCTGGGGCCATCCTCGCGCACGGGCAGGCGGCTCACGACGCCGCGGCCGGAAGGGGCTCCCCGATCACGCCTTCGAGCACCCCGCGGACCCAGGTCAGGAGCGCGGCGTCGCGGATGGGCCGGCCGGCCACGCGGGCCGTCATCGGCCGCGGGACGAGCACCGTCCGCAGCGGCGACTTCACGATCGAGCCCGGATACAGCCGCGTGAGCCGCAGCTGTTGCGAGTCGCGCAGCTCCCACGGCGCGAAGCGGATGAAGTTGCCCTGGCCGCTGACCTCCGCAACACCGAACCCGCGGACGAACACCCGCAGCGACGCGACCGCCAGCAGATTTTCGACCGGCGGCGGCAGCGGTCCGTAGCGGTCCAGGAGCTCCTCCCGGACAGCCTCGACGGCGGCGTCGTCGGACGCTTCGGCCAAGCGCCGGTAGGCGTCGAGCCGCAGCCGCTCGCCGGGCACGTAGTCGTGCGGCAGGTGAGCGTCGACCGCGAGGTCGAGCTTGACGTCGGGCAGTTCCTCGTCGGGGGCGCCCTTGAAGTCGGCGACCGCTTCACCGACGAGCCGGATGTACATGTCGAAGCCGACGCTCGCGATGTGGCCCGACTGCTCGCCGCCGAGCAGGTTGCCGGCGCCGCGGATCTCGAGGTCCTTCATCGCGACCGCCATCCCGGCGCCGAGGTCGGTGTGCTGCGCGATCGTCGCGAGCCGGTCGTGGGCCGTTTCGGTCAGTGGCTTCTCCGGCGGATACAGGAAGTAGGCGTACGCCCGCTCGCGGCCCCGGCCGACGCGCCCGCGGATCTGGTGCAGCTGCGAGAGCCCCAGCAGGTCGGCGCGCTCGACGATCAGCGTGTTGGCGTTGGGGACATCCAGGCCCGACTCGACGATCGTCGTGCTGACGAGCACGTCGTAGTCGCGGTTGTAGAAGTCGACCATCACCCGCTCGAGCGCGTCCTCGCCCATCTGGCCGTGCGCGGTCAGCACGCGAGCCTCGGGCACGAGCTCGGTGATGCGCTTGGCCGCCTTGTCGATCGACTCGACGCGGTTGTGCAGGTAGAAGACCTGGCCGTCACGCAGCAGTTCGCGGCGGATCGCGGCGGTGATCTGCCGGTCGTCGTACGCCCCCACGAACGTCAGGATCGGGTGGCGCTCCTCCGGCGGCGTGTCGATCGTCGACAGCTCACGGATGCCGGTGACGGCCATCTCCAGCGTGCGCGGGATCGGCGTCGCAGACATGGACAACACGTCCACGTTGGCACGCATCTGCTTGAGAAATTCCTTGTGCTCCACGCCGAAGCGCTGCTCCTCGTCGACGATGACGAGCGCCAGTTTCTTGAACGTCATGCTCTTGCTCAGCAACCGGTGCGTGCCGATGACGATGTCGACCTTTCCTTCCGCCGCGCCGTCGAGCACCGCCTTCTGCTCCTTCGCGGAGTTGAAGCGGCTGACGACCTGCACGTTGACGGGAAAGCCCGCGAAGCGCTCCGAGAACGTCGCGAAGTGCTGCTGGGCAAGGAGAGTCGTCGGCACGAGCACCGCGACCTGCTTGCCGTCCATCACGGCCTTGAACGCGGCGCGCACCGCGATCTCGGTCTTGCCATAACCGACGTCGCCGCAGATGAGCCGGTCCATCGGGACGGGCGACTCCATGTCGCGCTTCACGTCGTTGATCGCCGAGAGCTGGTCACCCGTCTCGGTGTAGGGGAAGGCGTCCTCCATCTCGCGCTGCCACGGCGTGTCGGGTCCGAATGCGTAACCAGGGCTGGCCATCCGGGCGCTGTAGAGCCGGATGAGCTCGGCGGCGATCTCCTTGACGGCCTTGCGTGCCTTGCCCTTGCGCTTGGCCCAGTCGGCGCCCCCGATGCGGTCGAGCGACGGCGCCTCGCCTCCGGTGTAACGGGTGACGATGTCGAGCTGGTCCGTCGGCACGTAGAGGCGGTCGCCCTTCGCGTACTCCAGCACAAGGTATTCGCGGGTCGCCCCCGCGATGGTGCGCTGCGTGAGCTCGACGTACGTGCCGACCCCGTGCTGGTCGTGCACGACGTAGTCACCCGGCTTGAGCGCCAGCGGGTCGATGCCCTTGCGGCGACGGCTCGGCAGCTTGCGGTTCTCGCGGCCGGCGGCGCGGGCGCCGTACAGATCCGCCTCCGAAAGGACGGCGAGCTGCGCCCGGTCGGCGACGAACCCCCCACTCAGCCCCGCCGGCACCACGGTCACCAGCCCGGCGCGCGGCACCTCGTTGACGCTCTCCACGAGGGTCGCGGGCACGTCCGCGTTGGCCAGGATCTCGACGAGGCGCTGGGCGGGCCCGTGACCGACGGTGACCAGCACCACGCGGTAGTCCTCGCGCACCCACTCACGGATGTCGGTGACCGCGGCGTCCATGTCGCCGCGGTAACTGGGGGCGTCGACGGCGCTGATGAGCACATCGTCGTCCTCGTCGGTCGAGAACGGGGCCAGCGTCCACCAGGGAAGGCCCAGCTCGCCCGCGTAGGAGCGCACGTCGCCGACGCTCTGGTACGCCGCGCCGCCCAGGTCGATCGGGGCCGTCCCGCCGCCGGCGGCCACCGCCCATGACGCGTCGAGGAACTCCTGGCTCGTGCGCACCAGCTCGGAGGCCCGCGTGCGGACGCGCTCCGGGTCGCAGACGAGCACGTGGGTGCCGGCGGCGACCTCGTCGACGAGGAGCGTCATCCGGTCGACGAGCACCGGGGCGAGGGACTCCATGCCCTCGACCGCGGTGCCGTCGGCGAGCTTGTCGAGGATGTCCGCGAGGCCCGGCTGCTCGGCGGCGAGCTGCTTGGCCCGAGCCCGCACCTCGGGGGTGAGCAGCAGCTCCCGGCACGGCGGCGCCCACAGCCGCGTCGGGCCCTCGGGCAGGCTGCGCTGATCGGCCACCGCGAAGGACCGGACCTCCTCGACCGTGTCGCCCCAGAACTCGACGCGGACCGGATGCTCCTCCGTGGGCGGGAAGACGTCGACGATCCCGCCCCGGACGGCGAACTCGCCGCGGCGCTCCACCAGGTCGACGCGGGAATAGCCGATGTCGACGAGCCGGTGGACGACTTCGTCGAACCCGATGTCGTCGCCCTGCACGAGGGTGACCGGCTCGAGCTCGGCCAGGCCGGCCACCTGTGGCTGCAGGAGGCTGCGCACGGGTGCGATCAGCACGTCGATCGGGCCGTGGGCCGGGTCGTGTGCTGACGGGTGGCGCAGGCGGCGCAGGACGGCCAGGCGGCGACCCACGGTGTCGGCACGCGGGGACAGCCGCTCGTGGGGCAGCGTTTCCCAGGCCGGGTAGACGGCGACGCGGTCAGCGTCGATCAGGCAGCGCAGTGCGGCGGCGAGCTCGTCGGCCTCGCGGCTCGTGGCCGTGACCGCGAGCACGGGGCGGCCGGCGCGCACGATCGCCGCGGCGACGAACGGGCGCAGGGGCGACGGGCCGGTGAGGTCGAGCGTGGTGGCGGGGCCGCCCGCTGCCGCCCGCGCGGCCGCGCCCGCGATCGCGGCGTCGGAGGCGAGGAGGTCGAGCAGTCCAGCGAGTTTCATGCAGTCCCTTGGCACGCGGCGGGCAACACGGCTGACCCCAGCGGCGCGATTGCCGGGGGTCCAAGACATCAAGGCTAACTCGCGCCCGCGACAGCGCTCCAGCGCTCCAGCGCTCCAGCGCCTAGGATCACTGCGTGAGCGCACACGAGAAAGCGGTCGGCCCCATCCGCGGCGACGTCGAGGCGCGCGACGTCGGCCACTGTTTGGCCATTTACGTACAGCACACACAGCGCGCGCTCACGCTCAACCGCACGGCGGCGGACGTCTTCCTGTTGAGCACCGGCGAATACGCGGTCGCCGACATCGTGCGGCTGCTCGCCAGCTCGTACGCCGTCGAGCAGGACGTCATCCGCGCGGACGTCCTCGCGGCCATCGAGACGCTCCGAGCCGAGGAAGTCTTCGCCGACTGACGTCGTATGTCCGCCCCTCCTCGCCGCGATCGTCTCCTTCGCCCGCCCGCTGCGCCCTGCGCTGCGCTCGCATACATTCGTGCCCGCCCTGTCCGGGAGGAGCAAGGTCTTGTGGCGCAAGCCAGCCCGTTGCAGGTGCGCATCTCCGCGGGCTATGCCCCAAGCACTCAGTTGCTAGTCGTCGAGCACGACGATTCATCCACTGGGATCATCGCGGCGCACGTGCGCAGTGCGGAGGTGAACGCCGGACGGCGCAATCGGACGCGAGGCAACTTCGACAGTCGGCTGCATTCCACGCGACTGACTGCCTTCTGCGCGGTCGTCCACAGACGATGCCGCCACGACGTCGCAATTTGGGTACGGGTGTGTCTGGGTGTATGCTGCGCGCATGGCGCAAGTCGAGGTCAGCGTCCTCCTCCCCGTTTACAATGGAGAGCCGTTTCTCGCCGAACAACTCGACGCCCTCAGTCGGCAAGACTTCACTGGCCGCTGGGAATGCATTCTTGTTGACAATGGATCAAAAGACGCATCGCTCGCGTATGCTCGCTCTCGAGTCGGCGACGTGCCACTTGTCATCCTCGAAGCTCCGAATGCGAAAGGAAAGCCAGGCGCCACGAATGTCGCCGCGGAGCTCGCCCAAGGCGAATTCCTCGCTTTTTGCGACCAGGATGACGTCGTAGCAGACGACTGGTTGTCGCAAATGGTTTTTGCGCTCCGTACGTATCCCGCCATCGGCGGCCACGCTGACGACGCGACATTGAACGGCGCCGACGTGGCGCAGTGGCGACCCGCGCACACCAGGCACGGGCTCGACATCCCGTTTGGTTATCTCCCCGCTCCATTGGGTGCCAACTCCGGTCTCAGCGCGAGCCTTTTCCGCGCCGTCGGCGGGTTCGACACCCAGTTTACGGAGGCTGGCGAAGATACCGACTTGTTCTGGCGAGTGGGCCGGGCGGGCTTTCCCGTGAAGTATGCACCCAATGTTGTGGTCTCTTATCGCCATCGCGCAGACCCGGCGCATCTTTATCGACAGTATCGTCGTTACGGTCGGGCGCAGGCGAGGTTGGCAGCGAAGTATCGAGACGTTTTCTGCCCCGATCCTTGGTGGAGAACGCCCGCAGCGCTCGCTTGGTGCGTTCTCCACGTGGTCGACGTCGCTCGCGGAAAAGTACGTCGCGTTCGCTACCTGCGAATGATTTCGCACATGTTTGGCCAGTTCGAAGCGTCGCGAGAAATTGGCTTTCGGCGCATTGGCTCCGGCCGCCCGAAGCCATTGAATCCTCTTCCCACCGTTTCTGTGTCACCAGTCAATGACACGTCTTGACGAACCTTATGGCCTCTCAAAGCCAGCCCGCCGTGAACGTAGCGTCGCACAGCACGCCGTGTCGACCCTGTCTTGCCGTACAGGGTGCGAACGTCCTATACAAAACGCGCTGTTGGGCCATCTTGCCCGTACGAAGGGCGACGGCGGCGCACCAACCCGCGCCGACTAGTGTCGCGTGTCGCAAGTCACTTTGTTGTGTTGGTTTGGGACAATGAACG
>CAXSDE010000084.1:0-7223 GCA_964236265.1 uncultured bacterium | reverse complement strand
GGGGGGGACCCGATTCCGGGTTCGGGAGGAGGTGTCGGCGGTGGAGGCTGGGACGCCTCGTAGCGACGCGGCGGTGCGCACGGCCGATCTACTGGGTCAGTTCGAGTCATTGTGGGTCGCTCAGGCCGCACCGATCGCGGCCGTCCTGGCCCCAGGGCTCGCTGACGACGAGATTGACGCGCTCGTGGAACCGACCGGGCTGATGCTCCCACCCGAAGCACGAGAGCTGTTCCGGTGGCACGACGGAGCGGTCCGCAGACCAGGTCCGGACGACGGTTCGCGGCTGTGGGGATTCGGACAGTGGGAGTTCTTCCCGCTGGCCGAGTTGGTGGAATACCGCCAGCGCCTCTGGATGGACACGCAGGAAGAAGCGGCTGACGACGCCGATGAACCATCCCCGTGGAAAGACAGCTGGTTCCCCCTACTTCAGGGCAGCGGCTGGGCGGACCTCCTCATCGACTGCGGTGAATCGCATGAAGTCGCACTCGTAAGAGGTACAGCGCCGTTCGAGCCGTGGCGACCGCGCATGTCATCGTTGCCAACTCTGCTGGAGACCTGGCTCACCTTCTTCCAGGACGGCCGCATTCGATGGGACGCACCGTCCCAAACGTGGACGAGAGACTTCGATTTCGACGCTTACAAAGCGGCCCTCGGGGACTGAAACCCGTCTACAGGATGGCTGGCCCACTGCATGCCCCCAAGCGCGCACGCTCGGAGCAGGCCCTCGTAGCAAGTCAGCAGTCCCAGGCGGCGACCGACTTGCGCCGCAAGAATCAGCGGACGTACCCGCTGAGCGCGACCGAAGTATTCCAAGATGCCGCACTTGTAGCCGACCGATGCACGAGCGAATTCTCACCAGCTGCTGCACGACGCTGTGTATGACGGCGCCGATACCGTCGACGCGGTGACGAGGCAGAGCGACTGGCATGCGCGCCAACTATCGGTGTCAGATGCGCGCCACTTACCGCCCAAGGTCACACTCAGTGGGGGTGTGTCAGTGGGGGTATCTCAGTGGACGGTCGTGACGTACGAGACGTTGCGCTGCCAGCTGGGCTGCCGTCGTAGCACCGCCGCCCGTAGCACCGCCGTCGCCGTCGGGCCGCGGGCAACGTGACGGTCGCGTGCCGATGCGACCGGCGCTGATCACGTACCGGCCCGTCCCGTGCGTCAACGTGGTGGCCGCGGCAGACGCGGGACGGCGGTCGGCAGCCACCCACCGCGGCGCAATGAGGGCAGGGCGGTGTAGGCGCGTCGGGGCCACGTTACCCACGGCTCGCCACGACCCGGGCCTCGCGGCACACCTGGATGGGGAAGTGGCATCATGGTGCTCACCAGGCGGTCGGTCGCGCCGGTGGCCGTCCACGGCCGCCGCAACACCGTCGGCTCTGTGGTCCGCGGAGCGCGACTGCCCCGTCGGCCCGCCGATCTCACCGCCGGCGGCGGTGCGGGCGGAGCCGGCCTTCGGGCCCCGGCGCACCCGTCCATCGCAACCACGAGGGTGGGTCGTGCGCGCGGGTCCAGGTCCGTCGCGTTCGGCGAGGGCGGCCGGCGCTACGCCGGCCCCGACATCTAAGGAGAGTCCGCGTGACGGCACGGGACGGGCGTCAGCCCCGGCGGACCTCGTCCACCCCCCGGCAGGCCAGGCGCCCGCGGGTGCCCACCGAGCAGGGGCTCCTGCCGGTCCTCGCAAAGGCCGTGCGGGATGTGGAGGTCGCCGTGCAGCGGGGCAAGGTCGGCCCGTCGACGCGTGGCACGTTCCAGGCCGTGGCCCTCCTCGTGCGCGAGGAGCGCGCGAAGATCCAGTCCGGCGAGCTCACCGAGGCCCGCCGCGGCGAGCATCTCAAACGCCTCGAAGTGGTCGCGACCGTGCTCGCCCGCACGGCTCCGCGCGACAGCTCCCTGATGGCGCTGCTCACCGACGACGCGGAAGTGCTGGCGGAGACGCGATCCGTGCTGCGCGAGTTGCGGCTTGCCGCCGGGATGCAGGCTCCGGTCGAGGCACCGCCGGAGCCGGCCCGCGCCGAGACGCCTACAGCACGGGAGGCGCGCCGGGTGATTCCGCAGTCGGTCATCTCGCGCCAGTTGACCAACCCGTTCCTGCAGCCGGACTTCTCCGCGGCCGCGCCGGCGCAGCGCCCGCGGCTGCTCGCGACCTGGGAGTTGCTCGGCCCGTTGCTGCGCTCCTTCGAGCAGGCCTCCGCGGGGGCTCCGTCCTGCATGCCCCTTCCGCCGCCGCGCTCGCTGCGGGCCGCGCATGGCTTGGAGCTGATGCCCCACCAGGCGCAGGTGATCGCGGCCGCGGCGGACGGTCACCGTACGTTCCTGCTCGCCGACGAACCCGGGCTGGGCAAGACCGCGCAAGCGCTGCTCGCCGCGGAGGCCGCGGGCGCCTATCCGCTGCTGGCCGTCGTACCGAATGTCGTGAAGACCAACTGGGCGCGCGAGGCACAGCTGTGGACGCCGCGGCGGACGGCGACCCTGGTGCACGGCGACGGTGACACCGTCGACGGGTTCTCCGACATCGTCATCGTCAACTACGAGGTGCTCGACCGGCACGTCGACTGGCTCGGCACGTTCGGCTTCCGCGGGATGGTCGTCGACGAGGCCCACTTCATCAAAAACAAGACCTCGCAGCGCTCGCGGCACGTGCTCGAGCTGTCCGAGCGCATCCAGACCCGCACGGTGCGCCCGTTGCTGATGGCGCTGACCGGAACGCCCCTCATCAACGACATCGAGGACTTCCTGACGATCTGGCAGTTCCTCGGCTGGATCGACGAGGACGAGCCCGCCCCGGCGCTGATCGCGGCGCTCGAGCGCAACGGGATGGTGCCGTCGGAGCCCGGCTTCTACCCCGCCGCGCGGCAGTCGGTCATCGACATGGGCATCGTCCGGCGACGCAAGGTGGACGTCGCGCGCGACATCCCGCCCCGGCGCATCGCCGACCTGCCGGTGGAGCTCGACGGCGCGGTCGGCGTGTCGATCCGCAAGGCCGAACGCGTGCTGGCCCGTCGGCTCGTCAAGCGGTATCAGGCGGCGGTCGAGACGCGCTCCGCCGGCTCGGTCGTGGAGGGGATCGACCACGATCTTGTACGACGGATCGCCGTCTGGGAACGTCAGGAGGCCAAGGAACAGTCCGGCCAGGAGAACGTCTTCAGCATGATGCGGCGCATCGGGCAGGCGAAGGCGGCGCTCGCCGCCGACTACGCCGCGCAGCTCGCACGCAGCGTCGGCAAGGTCGTCTTCTTCGCCAAGCACGTCGACGTGATGGACATCGCCGAGCAGACATTCGCGCAGCGTGGCATCGGTTACACCTCGATCCGCGGCGACCAGACCTCCCGCGTCCGCCAGAACAACATCGACGCCTTCACCAACGACCCGGACGTGAGCATCGTCGTGTGTTCGCTCACGGCGGCCGGCGTCGGACTCAACCTGCAGGTCTCGTCCAACGTCGTGCTCGCGGAGCTGTCGTGGACCGCCGCCGAGCAGACGCAGGCGATCGACCGGGTCCACCGCATCGGTCAGGACCAGCCGGTGACGGCGTGGCGCATCATCGCGGCGCAGACCATCGACGCCCGCATCGCCGAGCTGATCGACGACAAGGCCGGCCTCGCGGCACGCGCACTGGACGGGTCCGACGAGGAGGTCGGTTCCTCGATCGACGTGCAGCTCGAAGCGCTCGTCGCCCTGCTCACCGATGCGCTGGCAGACATCGCGAAATAGCCGCGCCACGCGCGCGCCCCGCCGGCTACTCCGGTGCCTGCGCCCGTCGCTTACCCTACTGCCTGGGCCGGGCGGTTACTGCCCACTGCCCGCGCCGGTCGGCTGCGGCACCGGCCGCTCGCCGTACGACGCCGTCAGCTTGTCCGTCGTCGCCTTGTCGGTGAGAGTCACGACGCGCGAAACCAGGATGCGCTTGGTCTCACTGGTCGTCACTGTTGCCGTGATGACGGTCAACGGCTCGATGCGGCTGCGCCACACGGACGCGACCGCGTCGTCGGCCAGCGCGTCCGCGGCCGCCTGCATCGTCGACGGCACGACCGTGTAGGCGACGGCAACGCCGGCCGGCGAGTCGATGCCGGACGACCACTGCGCGGTGACGGCGGTGACGCCCGGACCGCCGGCCAGGTGCGCCTGCACCGCCGCAACTTCCGCGTCTCGCGCACCGGCACCGGCACCGGGATGCTGGCAAGCCGACGCGCCCAACACGCTTGCCGCGGCCATGCAGAGCCATAACCGGCGCCCACGACGCCACGGCAGCCCGGGAACGATGCGCATCAACCCAGTGTGCCAGGCGGCCCCGTCAGGGAGTCCTGGTGATGTCGTAGACCGTGGTGGTCACCGTCCCGGTGGTGCCGGTGAACGTGCCACGCATGCCGTCCAGATACCGCTGGACCGACGGGTTTGTGGAATGGTCGACGGCGTTGCCGTGCGCGGCGTACGTGGTCCTCATGTCGTGGTTGCCGCCGACACTGTTGGTCTGGGTGGAGAAGGTGACGGTCACGTGGTTGTCGGCGTCATCGTTGGCTTTGCCGTCGAGCTGCGGGACGGTGTCGTTGCTGTTTTCCAGCGACAGGACCTGCGTCCCGTGCGGGACGGGCGACCCCGCGATCGGTGCCCCCGCCGTGATGACGTGCGTCACGTGGAATTCCCCGGTCCGGGCGGCCGTCTCCGCGGCACTCATGGCGACGAGGCCGCCTTGGCTGTGCCCGACGAGCAGCACCGGGTCGTTGGGGCCGGCTCCTGCCTGCCGGAGGGCGCGGAGCACGCCTTCCTGCCGGGCAGTGTCGTCACCGGCGACGCCGTGCAGATTGGATCCCAGATCATTGGGATGGCTGCGGTCGGCGGTCGGGTCGAGCTGCCAATCCTTCGTGCCGGGAATGTCCACGATGTAGCTCCGGCGCACCGTGCCGTCGGGTCCGACGGTGGTGATGATGCGCACGTCGATCTGACCTTGTTGGTCGCCCCGGCTCGTGTCGTTGCGGTCGGCGAGACCGTTGAGGATGTCGGAGAAATCCTGCGGTGTCGCCGGGGACGGTGCTTCAGACCCGACCAAGGTTGCGTTGCCGTGCCCGTCCGGGTAGCCAAGCGCGACGAGAGCAGCGGCCTGGGACACCGTGAGCGGGGTGGGACTGTGGCCGGTGACCATCGTGAACAGGCCGGAGAACGGGGCCAGTGGCAAGGTGAAGAACGACACGGTTCCCGGCGAGTCGGCGGCGACCTCGTTGACGATCCCCGGGTGATGGGCGATCCAGCTCTGCCAATCCGTGTGCGCCACTTCGTCGATGAAAGGCAACGCCGTAAGGGGGTTGGACAGCAGGGCGGCTGCCGCGGCCGCGGCGGCCAGCGGGGCGGCGAAGCCTGTCGCCCAGTGCCGGAAGAGATTCGCCTCGGCCAACGTCTGGTCGGCGAACCGGTAGGCCGCTTGCGCCGCCCACAACCGGACACCGAGGAACTCCAACTCGGCGGCCACCGCCGTCACGCCGTGGGGCCCGTCGACGGCGGCGAGCACCGCCGCCTCGCAGCGGGCGGCCCCGCCCGGGTCGAGCACCGCACTCGCGGCCAAGGTGCCGTCGAGCAGGAGTCGCTGCGCACCGAGGGCGATGGACCCGAGGCCGGCGCCTTCGTGTTGCAGTAGACCCGCCACAGATTGCATGTCATCGAGGTGGGCGTTGATGCCACCGGCGCCGCCGCTGACCGACAGCCCGTCGCCGCTCATGCGATGAGGGTGGCGAGGTAGGGAGCGACGAAGGCGCCGAGCTCGCCGGGCGCGACGGGCACCGTCTCGATGACTCCGTAGCCGCGCCGACGAAGACCTGACCAGCCCGCCTGCGTGAGGATCCACGCGACGTGCGTCACGGCGGCCGGCCCGTCGTCCGCAGTTGTCAGGATCGTTGTGTGCAAGGAGCCGCGCGCCCCGGCCGACAACGCCAGGAACTCCGCCGCATCGGCCGCCCCCACGCCGTCCTCGATGAGCATTCTGGCACCGTCGTGTCGGCCGAGCTGCTCGAGGGCCAGTGCGGCGATCAGCGTGTCGACGTCGAGCACGACCGTTGGGGCGTGCGGCCACTCGGGCATCGCCGGGACGATCCTGCGCAGCTCATGTGGGAGCTCGGGTGCCGGCCAGACCGACAGCTCGACCCCGCGGTCGCCGGCGTGCGCGAGCGTCGCGCCGACCGTGTCGTCGAACCCGACCAGGCAGTGCAGTTGCTCGTCATCGACGACGATGTCAGTGGTGATGAGGATGCGTGCTGTCGCGAACAACCGCAGGTTGTCCGCGAGGGCGGCCAGCGCCGGTCCCGTGATGCCGCGCTCGCCCAGGTGTGCCCGCGCCACGTCCGCCGCGGCGGCGACATCGCCCGCTGCTCCGCTGAGCATGGGCAGATAACCGGCGGGCAGGCTGATGCGGTGGTCCTCGCAGACGACGGCGAACTCGTCCACGCTGAGCGCGACCCGCCGCGCGCTCACAGCAACGATCCCACGGCGTGCAGAGCCCTGCCGGCAGCATGCCCGGCCCCGCGGGCCACGGCACGTCCTCCGTCGACCACGGCTTGCGCGGCCTCCTCGGCGAGGCGAGCTGCTTCCCTTTCCAGACGCTGTATCTCCTCGATGCGTGCCCGGACCGTCGCTGCGTGGTGGCGCAGGTCGTCTGCGGCCTGGGCAAACTCTCCGCAGCAGCGATTGGCCGACGCACCGAACGCTGCCAAACGATGCTGGAAACTGCCCGCAGCTGTCGAATGCCACTCGACGGCGGACCCGGACCGGCCGGCCCGGAGCGTCACCTCCGCAATGTCTGCGCCGGTCGCCGCACAGGTCGCAGCCAGCCGTTCGATGGCGGCGGGATCACCCCACATGTCGGCCTCCTTCAGCGTGCGCCAAGCCCTGTCAGCTGGGTGCAGTCGCCCACCGGCCCGACCGTAACGCAGATCGGCAGCAGCGCTTTCGGGTTGTCCACAGGCGCGCCCGCGACGCGCGGCGCACGGACGTGGCGGGACTTTCGCCTCTGTCCGGAGCGGGCCGGTCGCCGCAGACTCGGCGGCGTACTCGTGATCGGGCGACCACGGCAGGAAGTTGCAACGATGTGTGAGCACGGCGACCCCCGTCCCGACCTCAGGGAACGCGCGCCCGCGCCGGCGCGGGGACCCGGGCGCATCGCGGGCGTGGCCGGTGACTAGTGTCGCGTTGCGTTAGTCCGTTTGCGGTTGATTTTGCCGATGATCTCGTCA
>CAXSDE010000083.1:0-7651 GCA_964236265.1 uncultured bacterium | reverse complement strand
GGGGGGGGGGGGGGGGGGGGGGGGGGGGGGGGGGGGGGGGGGGTGGCGGGGGGGGGGGGCGGTCGCGGGTGGTTAGGCGGTCGCGGGCTCACCCAGGGTCGGCATCGGCAACGGTTCGCCCAACCGCTCCCCCGGAAGGTCGCCCGACGTGTCAGCCGCCATGTCGGTGACCGTCGACGAGAAGTGCGACAGCACGAGGTCGTCGACCGGGTCGTCGGCCGGGTCGGTGTGCACGACCAGGTGGTTGTACAGGGTGTCCCGCTGCGCCGGCGTGCGGCCCGCGGTGCGGATCAGGTGGATCAGCTCGAGCCGGTTGCTGCGGTGGCGCGCGCCGGCGGAGGAGACGACGTTCTCCTCGAGCATGACCGAGCCCAGGTCGTCGGCGCCGTAGTGCATCGTCAGCTGCCCGACCTCCTTGCCGACCGTCAGCCAGGATCCCTGCAGGTGCACGACGTTGTCGAAGAACAAGCGCGCGACGGCGACGAGCCGCAGGTATTCGAGCAGCGTTGCCTGCGTGCGGCCCTTGAGGTGGTTGTTTTCCGGCTGGTACGTCCACGGGATGAACGAGCGGAAGCCACCCGTGCGGTCCTGCACATCCCGGATCATGCGGAGATGCTCGATGCGCTCGGCGTTGGTCTCGCCGGTGCCCATCATGAACGTCGCGGTCGACTCGACCCCGAGTCCGTGCGCGGTCTCCATCGCCTCGAGCCACACCACGCCCGACTCTTTGAGCGGCGCGATCGCGGTGCGCGGCCGCGCCACGAGGATCTCCGCACCGGCACCCGCGAATGAGTCGAGCCCCGCCGCCTTGAGCCGCGTGATGGTCTCGGTGAAGGTCAGCCCGGACGTGCGCGAGATGTGCACGATCTCGCTGCCGCCGAGCGAGTGCAGCACGAGCTGCGGGAAGGCGGCCTTGACCGTGGAAAACAGCGTCTCGTAGTAGTCGATGCCCTTGTCGGGGTCGTGCCCGCCCTGGAACATGATCTGCGTGCCGCCGAGGGCCACCGTCTCCTCGGCGCGCCGCAGGATCTCGTCCATCGTGCGCGACCAGCCGTCGGGGTGCTTGGGCGCGCGGTAGAAGGCGCAGAACTTGCAGGCCGTCACGCAGACGTTGGTGTAGTTGATGTTGCGTTCGATGATGTACGTGACGATGTCGTGGCCGAACCGACGGTGACGTGCCGCGTTGGCCGCCTCGCCCAGCTGCTGCAACGGGGCGTGAACGTAGAGCTCGAGCGCTTCCTCGGGCGAGATCCGGCCGCCGGCCGCCGCGCGGTCCAGCACGTCCTGTAGCTCCGGCAAGAGTCCTCCTCGGGTCACGCTCCGCCGTCGACGATACGGGAGGCCCTCAGGAGCGGCGGCCCAGCAGTGCCAGCAGCCGCGTCTGGGTGTCGGCGTCGGCCGGCACGGCGACGGGGGTCCCGAAGACGCCGCTCGCAGCGATCGAGTCCTTCTCCTGCTCCAGGTTGGGCAGTAACGCCTCGGCCACCTCGCGGTCGATGGTGTCGTCGGCACCGATGGCGCGCGCGAGGTCCCAGCCGTGGACGGCAAGGTCGGTGAGGATCTGCCCGACGTACATCTGCATCGAGATCTCCCCCCACGACACGTGCACCGTCCCGCCGAAGTCGGCGCGGGCAATCGCTTCGTGCGCCGCCGCGAACGACGCCGTCCACGCTGCCGCCGGGTCGTCACCCAGCAGGTCGCCGTCGAACCGGTCGCCGACCTCCGCCACCGTCGCCCCGCCCGGCAGTGCGGGCGTCCACAACTGCTCGTTGACGAGGTGGTTGAGCAGGGTGCGCACGTCCCACTCGGTGCACGGTGTCGGGGCGTTCCACCGGTCGGGCCGGACCGCCGCAATGTGGCTGCTGACGCGGGCACCGGCGACTGCGTGCAACTCAATGGGCCCATGGTGTCTCCTCGCGTGGCATCATCGCCTCCCGTGACGAGCGCCGCGGGAGACCCAGCCTCCCGCGAATTGGCCACGGAGCAACAGCATCTGGCCGACGCGCGGCAGTCCCTGGGCGACATGCGCGAGCGGGCCGAGTCACTGACCGTCATCGCCGGCGACCGGGTCTCGGCGGCCTTCCTGTCCTCCGCGCTCTATCGCCGCATCGAGAGCCTGGTCGACGACGGCACGACGCCGCTCTTCTTCGGCCGCATCGACTACGCCACCGAACGGTTCCACGTCGGGCGGCGGCACATCCACGACCAGGCGAGTGACCCGCTCGTCATCGACTGGCGCGCGGACATGGCGCGACCGTTCTACCGCGCGAGCGCCGCCGATCCGCTCGGCCTGCACCTGCGGCGCCGGTTCGGTTTCGAGAGCGGGATCCTGACAGCTTTCGAGGACGAGACGTTCGCGGGCGCGGACACGACGACGGGCGCCGCGAGCCGCACCCTGCAGGCCGAGATCGAGCGGCCGCGTGTCGGGCCGATGCGCGACATCGTCGCGACGATCCAACCCGATCAGGACGACATCGTCCGCTCGTCGCTCGCCACGACGGTCTGCGTGCAGGGGGCGCCCGGCACCGGCAAGACCGCCGTCGGCCTGCACCGCGCCGCCTTCCTCCTGTACGCCCACCGCGACGTGCTCCGGCGGTCCGGCGTCCTGTTCGTGGGGCCCAACAGGGCTTTTCTTTCGTACGTCGGAGAGGTGCTCCCCGCGCTCGGCGAGTTCACGGTGACGGCCCGCAGCCTCGCCGACCTCGTGGACGGCGTCACCATCGGGGCGACCGAGCCGGCCGAAGTCGCGGCCCTCAAGGGCGACGCCCGCATGGCGACCGTCATCCGCCGGGCCATGTATGCCGGCCTCGGCCCGCTCACCGAGCCCATCGTCGTGCCGAGCGGCTCCCGGCGATTTCGCGTCTACCCGGACGAGCTCGCCCGTGTCGTCCGCGACCTGTCGGCGGACGGCACGCGGTACGGCGCCGCCCGCACCCGACTGCCGCTGCGCATCGCCGACCTCATCATGCGGCAGATGGAAGAGTCGGGCGACTCCTTCGACGACCGGTCCATCGGCATCCTGGCTCGCAGCCGCCCGGTGAAGAGCGCCGCCGACGCCGTCTGGCCGGCCGTCGAACCCGCAAAACTGTTGCACCGCTTGTGGTCCGACCCCGCCTTCCTCGCGGCTGCGGCCGACGGGGTGTTCGACGCGGACGAGCAGCGCGCTCTGACGTGGCGCACGAAACCCAAGTCGATCCGCGCCGCTTCCTGGACGTTGGGCGACGTCTACTGCCTCGACGAGATCGCTGACCTCGTCGAGCGCACCGGCAGTTTCGGGCACGTGATCCTCGACGAGGCGCAGGACTTGTCGGCCATGCAGGCCCGCGCCGTCGGCCGCCGGTGCAGCACCGGCTCGGCGACGGTGCTCGGCGACCTCGCCCAGGGCACGACCCCGTGGTCGGCCGCGACGTGGCCGGATCTGCTGTCCCACTTGGGAAAACCGGATGCCCTGCTCGAGGTGCTGACGATCGGCTACCGCGTGCCGCGCGAAATCATCGAGTACGCGAACGCGCTCGTCCCGCACATCGCGGCCGGAGTCGCGCCGGCGGTCGCGGTGCGCGGTGCTGCCGGAGCCCTGACCGTGGAGCGCACCGCCGACTTGGTTGCCAGTGCGGTGGCGGCGGCGCTCGCCGCTCGGGTCGACGGCGGCTCGGTCGGGGTCGTCGTACCGGATGCTCGTGCTGCCGCCACCACCGCCGCGCTCCGGGCCCAACTGCCCGACGAGGTGACGGACCTCGCCACCGACGACGCGCCGGGCCGCCTCAGCGTCGTGCCGGCGACGCTCGCGAAGGGGCTCGAGTTCGACCACGTGATCGTCGTGGAACCGGCCGAGATCGCGGCCGCGGAGCTGACGAGCACGGTCGGGTTGCGTCGGCTGTACGTCGTGCTGACGCGCGCCGTGTCGACGTTAACGGTGCTACACGACGCGCCATTGCCGGTGGAGCTGACCTAAGGGACCTGCAGCGGCGGCAGCCCACGCGCGCGGTCCCACGCGAGGACGTCTGCCGCCGTCTGCACGAGCGGCGTCGCGGGCAGCCCGGCAGCGCGCGCCAGATCGGCCCGGCGCCGGAAGACGGCGTCGTCCGCGGCGTCGGCGATCACGAGCGGCAGGCCGTCGACGGGTGCTGCCCACACCGAGTGGGCGTCGCTCCCGGCGGCAGAGACACACGCAACGAACAGCTGCTGCAACGTTGCCGCCTCGGCGGGCCCCACGGCGTTGTAGGTGCCGGCCACGTCGTCGCCCGCGAGCTGCACCGTGAGCCGCGCCAGGTCGCGGGAGTCGACGACCTGCACCGGCTGGTCGGCGCGCGCGGCAATCTCCGCTACGCCGCCAGCTGCCGCCGCGGCGCGCACCCACCACGTGAAGCGGTCGGTCGTGTCGTGCGGTCCTGCCACCACACCGGGGCGACGATCGTGGCCCGGTCGCCGAGGGCAGCCAGTACGTCGTCCTCGCAGGCGACTTTCAGGCCGCCATACGTGTCGCCGGTCACCGTCTCAGTGTCGCGCACCGCCGCCTTGCGCGGGCTGTCCTCGTCCCGCTCGGCCGCACACTTGCTGTTGTCGTACACGGAAACGGTGGAAATGAAGACGTAGCGGCCGAACCGTCCGTCGACCGCCGCGAGAGCTTCCGTGACCTGGCGGGGGTAGTAGGCGCTCACGTCGATGACCGCATCCCACTCCCCGGTCGCCAGGGACGCGTAGTCGCCGGTCTCCCTGTCCCCGCGCCGGCGGTCGACGTCGGGGAACAGCTCGCCGCCGGTGACCCCGCGCGAGAACAGCGTCAGCTCATGGCGGGCAGCGAGCGCGTCCTCGACGATCGCGCGGCCGACGAACGATGTCCCACCGAGGATCAGAAGTCGCATGCGGGACAGCCTAAGCGGCGGTCTCGGCATCGATGAGACCACGGGCCCGCAGCCGGCGCGCGAACTCCGCCATGCCCTCGCGCTGCCGGGCCCCGAAGTCGAAGTCGAGCACCGTGAAATAGCGGGTCAGCTCGGCGGCAGTGAAGGCGCTGCCGGCGGCGACCTCGGTGGCGACGCGGTCGATGTCGGCGGCGACCAGGGCGCGGGAGGCCGCAAAGGCGTCCCGGATGGCCTCCACCTCGGCCGGATGTGCGTCGGCGTAGTCACGCCGGGCCGCCCACACCGCAAACACCATGGGCAGGCCCGTCCAGTCGCGCCACTCGGCGGCGAGGTCGTGCACCACGATGTCGGTGCGCTCGGCGGCGTCCGCGGTCGCCCGGAGCGCAACGTCGCCGATCAGGACAGCGGCGTCGGCAACGGCCAGCATGGCTTCGAGATCCGGTGCCATCGTCGTGTAGACGGGGTGCACGCGATAGCGCTCCTCGAGCAGCAACTGCGCCAGCGCCACTCCGGTGCGGCTCGTCGCACCGAGGGCGACGGTGCGCGCGTCGAGCTCGGCCAGCGGGCGCTTGCTCACGAGGACGACGGACAGCACCGGCCCGTCACTGCCGACGGCGATGTCGAGCGGGACGAGGTCAGCGGCGTTCTGGAGATACGGGAGGACGCTGATGGGCGACACGTCGAGCTCGCCAGCGAGAAGCGCATCGTTGAGGTGGTCCGGCGTGTCCTGATGGAGGGTCACCGGGTCGAGGCCGCTGCCCGCCATGAGGCCCCAATAGAGCGGGACGCAGTTGAGGAAGGCGATGTGGCCGACACGCGGGGGCTGGGCGGGAGTCACTGCCATCACGCTACGCCGGGTCGGTCAGCCGACCAGGACGGCGTGCGCCTCGACGATGGTGATCGCGGCCGTCGACGAGGCCACGGTCACCTGCGGGTTGTTGGGGGCGTCGATCGGGCCGATCGTGCCCACCTCCGGGAGGTCGTCCAGCGTGAACGTGGCGTCCACGTGCCACGAGGTGCGGAGCCGAATCGTGTAGGGGTTCTTGTGCTGGTACGGGTGCCGCACATCGCCGGTCGGGTAGGGGCCGCCGTTGCTCGTCGTGATGACGGTCGCGCTGCCATCGCCGAAGTCCCAGAGGTAGTGCGGGTCAGTCGCGTTGATCGTGATCTGCCCGCCGCTCTGCGGCTTCGTGACGCTGTACGGCGCGAGCTTTGTCGTTTCGACGTAGGCGTCGAGGGTGACCGGCAGCACGCTCGCGTCGGGATGCACCTTGACCTGCGGGTTCTTCAGCTCGAGCGCGGCGTGCATCTGGGCTATCTCGCCAGGGATGTCAGGGATCGGCGGCGTGCCCGGCAGGCGGCAGACGAACTTGTCCCACGCCTCGACGCCCGACGCGGCCAGGAAGTGGACGTTCCACCGCTCCATTCCCACGGGACACTGCACGGGCGGCCCCGTGCAGGGGGCGGCGGGGACGGTGCCGTCATCGCACGTGTTGTGGAACGTGATCGTCGTGCAGTAGGGCGAGCAGGCTGCAAGTGGGATGTGCGTGGTCCCGGGGGTGCCCGGAGTGCCGTCCTGCCCGTCCGTATCCCAACCGATGTTGCCGATGATGTAGTCGCGATGGCGCCCGACGTGCGCGTTGGGGTCTCCGCCGCCCACCTTCGCGAACGCCGAGGCGGGAGTGATGACGACGACGCCGAGTGTCAGTGCGGCGATCAGCGCCCGCCCGCGACGCGACATCATGCGCGCGTCGCCACGTCGGAGACACGCCAACGGCCGCCGGCGAAGACGAGCAGGGCATCGAAGACCACGTGTTTCGGCTTCACGCTGTCGAAGACCTTCCCCTTGGCGTCGACTTCCTTCTCGGCCGGCGCGTCGTACGACACCGTCGCGCGCACCTTCGCGCCGACATGGGCGGTCTGGACGGCCGTCACGTTCGCGGGCAGCGCGCCGTAGCCGCGCGCCTTGTCCCTCTGCAGGCTCTGCAGGATCTGCAGCGAGCCGATCTGGCACTGGCACTCGAGAGTGGTCACGGCCAGGAGCGGGCGCGCGTCGAGGTTGTAGTCGATGGCGAACTTCGACCAGACGAACGCCCGGGCCGTGGCGAGCGCTGCCTGCACGGACGGGTCCGCCGTCGGGGCGCTGAGACTGGGGATTGCCCTCGGGGCGGCCGTGCCCAGGCCACCGGGGGTCGTCGCCGTCGCGCTGGGCGAAACGGTCGGCGTCGGCGTTGCGGCGGACGAGGACCCGGTCGGCGTCGGTGTGGCGGGGGCGGAAGTGTCCGAGGCGCTCGCACTGGGCGCCGCAGCGCCGGAGGCGGTCAAGGGCGGCAAGGTGGCGGGCCCGCCTGCCTTCGCCGTGCAGGCCACCGAGGACGCCAGGACAGCCGTCACCGCGGCCACCACCCCCGCGCGATTCCACCCCATGACGCGCAATCTACCGCGGTAGATTGCGCAACCCCAATGGTCGCAGCGTGCGCGTTTGCGGGAGTCACCGCGACCGCGCTGAGCCGCGGCCGTGGTCAGCCGACGAGGACGCCGTGCGCCTCGACGACCGTGATCCCCGCCGTGGACGATGCGACGCTCACCGGGGGGGTTGATGGGGGGGCTCGATGGGGCCGATCGTTCCCATCTCCGGGAGGTCGTCGAGCGCGAAGAACGTTCCACGTGCCACGAGGTCCGGAGCCGGATCGTGTACTCGCTCTTCTTCGCGTACGGATGCCGCGGCGACGAGCCCCCGTTACCTTCTTGGTGAGCCCGGAACGGGCTTGCAGGCCACCGGTCTCGGC
>CAXSDE010000082.1:0-7866 GCA_964236265.1 uncultured bacterium | reverse complement strand
CACGCCTGCGACCAGAACCCGGGCTTGTGCGGAGCGAGCGACGCCGCGTGGTGCAACGTGTCCGCCGCGCGGCGCGCGGACGTGTCGACCATGTCGACCGCGTCGCGGTAGACAGCCGACGCCTGATCGCGGAGCCACGCGCCCGGATCCGGCGCCGACTTGCCCGGGTCACCCGCCGGCAGCGCGTCGATTTGCGCCCGCCACGTCCCGGTCGCCGACACCCCCGACGACCACAACGACATCGCCCGCGACGCCTCCGCCTGCCCGTGTGCGAGGTCCGCCGCATACGAGCGGTACGCCGACTCGGCCGACCGGAACGCGTCCGCCGCCGTGTGCAGCTTCGGCGGCAACTCCGCCGCCTTCTCCCCGAACTTGTCCGCGGCCGCCCCCAGCCACGTGCCTTCATGCAGGCGATCGAGCCGCGACGCCGCGTACGACGTCTCCTCCGCCACCCCGCTCAACCGCCCCGCCAACTGTTCCACCGCTGCCACGTCCCCGGCGATCGCGCCCGGCGCGTTCATCGCAGCCTCGCGGCCGGAACGGCCGCTCGTGTGAGATCCCCCATTGGCATTTAGGCACCGTATGACGAATTGCGAGGCTGCCGACCGGACTGTCCACAGGGTAAACACGGCCAGTCGCAGCTCCCCCTGTGGCAGCGAAACGGTAGTGTTATTAGCAGCGAAATGGTAGCGTAGAAAGGCGCAAAACGGTAGTGTAACCCTCATGATGACCTCGCGAGCGTATGAGTATCGGATCCTCGACGGCGAGCTCGACGAATTGATTCCCTCGCTGCCCGCCATCGCCATCGAGGGCGCCAAGGGAGTGGGCAAGACGCGGACGGCGCGCGAACGGGCCCGTACTACGTTCGAGCTGGATGACCCTGCGGTCGCCGCAGTGGCGGCGGCGGACCCGCGCCGACTTCTCGAGGGCCCGAGCCCGGTGCTCATCGACGAATGGCAGCGGGTGCCGGAAACGTGGGATCTCGTCCGCCGGGCTGTCGACGACGACGGGCGACCCGGACGATTCCTGCTGACCGGGTCGGCAACCCCGCGAGATTCCGGCACTCACTCGGGCGCCGGACGGATCATCCGCCTGCGCATGCGACCGATGACTCTTGCCGAGCGCGGCGTCGAGCAGCCGACGGTCAGCCTGCGCAGCCTCTTGGGGGGCGCCGCTGCGTCGATCGCGGGGTCGACGACGGTCGCCTTGACCGAGTACGTCGAAGAGATGTGCCAGTCCGGGTTCCCCGCCATTCGCGGCCTTGCTGATCGCGCGCGGCGGATGCAGCTCGACGGCTACATCGACCGCATCGTCGACCGGGACTTTCCGGAGCTCGGTCATCCGATCCGCAACCCCGGCACACTACGGCGATGGATGGCTGCGTACGCATCCGCGACCGCGACGACTGCGTCGTACGAACGCATCCGTGACGCTGCGACCGCGGGGGAAGGCGACAAGCCGGCAAAGACCACGACGATCCCGTTCCGCGACGTGCTCGAGCGCCTATGGATCCTCGACACCGTCCCTGCCTGGACCCCGACGCGCAACTCGTTCAACAGGCTGGCCTCGGCCCCCAAGCACCAGCTGTGCGATCCGGCGCTCGCCGCGCGACTCGTGGGTGCCGACCCAGCAGCGCTGCTGGGCGACCCGCGCGCCCTGCCGACGGTGCAGCGCGACGGCCTGTTCCTGGGACAACTCTTCGAGTCGCTCGTGACACTGGACATACGGGTTTACGCGCAGGCCTCGGAAGCGACGGTGAGCCATTTCCGGACGAGCAGCGGGGACCGGGAGGTTGACCTCATCGTTGAACGCGCGGACCGCCGCGTCCTCGCGATCGAGGTCAAGTTGGCACGGACCGTCGGCGACGCTGACAGCAAGCATCTGCGGTGGCTGCGCGACCAACTCGGCCCAGACCTCATCGATGCAATCATCGTGACGACTGGTCCTGACGCCTACCGTCGCGCCGACGGAATTGCCGTCGTTCCCGCAGCCCTGCTCGGGCCATAGCGCCGGGTGAGTCTGAACGGCACGGAGGCGCCCGACGGTCCCCCGTCTTTGTCTTCCCGTCCGAGTTGAAGGACGCAAATCGGTTCGTTTCGGGGTCATACCCACGAATGACCCATCGGCATCGATCTCATTCAACGTCCGAGAGTGGAGCGAACTTGAAAGGTCGCTGGCGTGTTGGCCTAGTGCATTGGGTCGGCGACGCCGAAGTCGCCGGCGTGATCGCGAACGTGGCGCGCCAGTATGTGCGCGCAGGTTCAAGCCAGAGCTTTCGCCCGTCTCACTCTGGCCGTAGCAGCGTGTCGGCAGGGTCGCCCAGGCCCAGGTGCGCGCAGAGACCCCGAAGCGTGTCCATCTGTTGTCGCGACACCCGGACGCCCTCGTCGCGTAAGGACACAAACGAGGTTGTCGATTGACTCCTGCCACTCGCCGGCGCGGCGGGCGCCCTCAATGCTGTCGCGCCCCTCCTGGGAAAAGTGGACGAGGAGTGGCAGCACAAGCTCATCGATGATTCTCATCATGTCGCTGTCCGAGAACGGCATCAGATGTCCCGTCGTCCCATCGGATTGCGTGGCCACGTCGGACTGTCCAGGTGTGCCGTCCATATTGTGCCGTCCGGTTTCATGATGACGGGGATCGGGACGCCGTCGCGCGTGCCGAACACACGCCAGTTGAGGTTGTAGCCCTGCGTCGGGACGTGATCGGGATTGCGCGAGATATCGACTGCGGCGTCAGTGATCTTGGAATCCGGCCAGTCGGCCGGGAACTCGCTCTTACCTGGTCTGCCAGTTCCGTGCCGATGGCCTCCGCCCGTGTGGTCGCCGTCGAGGGTGTGAGTGATTCGGTCGGCCGGCATGTCAACCGGCGCTGGATAGTCGTCAGGGAGTGCTACCCCACGGCGATTCCAATCCGTAGCCTGCGGCGCGTTGGGGGTAATCGCTTCGTCGGACTCGGCGATCGACAGCTGAGACTCCTTCGGCGCTACGGCTGAGAGAAAGGCGGTCACGTCGCCTTGACACCTGGACGGACTGCAGAGGGCCAAGGTGGCCGCCCGACACGCCGTCTTCAGCTCGCTTGCATGAACGCCGGCCTTGTGGGTCGGCCAGTCGGCTCACCTACTAGGGGAGAGCACGCAAAGCTAATGCGGCAGTCCCGCACGCGATCACTCTTGAGGGTTGGCTGACACGAATGCCGCGTAGGCGACGAGTGTCGCCAAGAAGTCCTTCGTCGGTACGGTCAATACTCGTCCCTCTACGTGCGAATCTTCGATGGTCGTGTCCTCCCGAGACACGTCCACGCTGAACGCGTCATAAGTGAGGTCGTCGGTCACAGGTTCCCCACGGAGTGCGGCCTCGACGGCCGCGCGCACCTCCCGATATGCGGTGCTGCCCGTGCCGCGGAGATCGGATGCGATGAAGTCCTTAAGGACGACGTGTTCGCGGTCGACAGCCGCCCGCACGACACCGTGGTCCCCATACGAGAATGACTGGACTAGCGACTCGTTCAGGGCGCCTAGGGCTTCGGGTAGCAGGTCGAACGACTGGCAAGGATGTGCTCAAGGTCGGCTGCCCACTTGAAGAAGCTTTCGGGGCCGTTCAGGTAGGTGCCCGGCGCTTCTTGTGCGTCACACATCCACAAAAGCTCGAGCGCGTCGAACACTTCGAGATCGTCGACGTCGTCGTCATGTTCCGTCACCCATGGCTTGGCGAAAGACGATGCCTCCTCCCGCGTGACCTCGCCCGAGGCCAGGCGTTGCATCCATGACAGAACTTCTGGTCCCGTTGGCGGTGTCATTACCAGCTCCCGATGTAGTTCCCGTTCGCGTCGAACATGTAGTGCACTTTAGCGGCGCCGGTGACGGGTCGCACTTGACGAACTCGGCCTGACGCGTCTATGGACTCCATCCATTCCCGCTTCCGTCCGGTTGCGGGGTCCCACTCGCGGACTCGGCGCCTGCCGACGATCGTGCCCGCCTTTTCGGCCGGACTGAGCTTGCTGTGGAGGCGGACTCGCCCGTCAGGCAATGCCTGAGCTCCGCCTCTTCCGTACTTTCGCACCTGACGGGACAACTCGTCCGTGAGGCTTGCGTGCATCTTGGGTAGGGAAAGTCGCAGTAACTCAACTGCTCTTGGGATTCCGAGCGTAAGTACGTCCAGAGATGCCGCGCCCGTGTCTGTCCCCATGAGCGCTATTCGCTCAGCAACTTTCTGCGTGGCTGTGGCTGCGAGCGTGGTCACGCGTTCCGCGCCTTCGCGGGCGGCACTCGCGGCGACGCTGCCCCCGCCGGTGACCGCGCCCAGCAATAGCCCGGGGACGAGCTCGCCGATGGCGTGCGCCGGTCGTTCATGAAGTCGGTCGCGATCGCCTTCCCAAAGTCGACCGGGTGGGTCGCGCCCCAGTAGAGGGCTTTCGCGGTCGTCTCCGCGTCGTGCGTCCAGCCGTCCGGGTCGATCATGAATCGGACGGGGGAGAACTCCCACGCCATCTTCACCATCCCAACGGTGCCGTCCCACATCCCGTCCGCGAACGACGTCGGCCTGCCGCTGCGCGGCCGGCTCGTTCTTCTCGACGACCCGTTTGGCGGTCTTGTGCGTGACGCCGCAGATCTCAGCGGCCCCGCGATACGTGCCGACCTCACGGTAGGCGGTGATGACGTCCAACTGCTTCCTCGCAGACAACAATGGAGCCCCCTGGGCGGTTGACGGTGCTGGCTTCGACACCGCCACCGTCACCGCTCAGGGCCTCAACTCCCGGCAGACACGACGGACGCGAGGTGGGGACTTCTGTTGGCCACCAGTGGGGACTTTCGTTGGCCATCAACGGGGACTTTCACATGGCCATGGACAGCCGCCGCCGGTTGCCGCGCCCAGCAGTAGACCGGGCACTAGTGTCGCCGAGCCGCTGATCTGCGCACGGAAGACGCAGCGCACTTCCTCGAAACTCAGACCGACCGCACCCTGCTCGCGGGTCGGTGACAAGAGACGTGACTAAGCCCGGATCCACCATCGCGCTGCGGCTGGAGGGCGGGTCGGAGAGCCGAAATGCCCTTGTACTGCGGAAGAATCGATCTTGTCTAGGGATCAGTTCGGCCGCAGCAGAAGGGCATCTCGTAGATGCGAGTCTCTCACGCCATCACCGGTGTCTTTGATGACCCGAACCTCGTGTCGTGCGCCGGTTTGGCGCCGGTTCTGCAGCTCGCCGAGCGGGGCGGTCTCCAGCAGCTCGTCGAGGGGCACCTGCACGTTGAGAAGGCGGGTGGTGTCAACGCCCATCTGAAGGTCCCGGCGCTCGTCGCCGGGATGGTCGCCGGGGCTGACTCCCTCGATGACATGGCGCTGCTCAGGCACGGTGCGATGAAGAAGTTGCCCCTCGGCGTGCGGGCACCGTCGACGCTGGGGACGTTCGTACGCAGTTTCACGTTCGGCCACGTCCGCCAGCTCGACGCGGTCGCGTCCCGGCTGCTGATCAACCTGGCCGGTTTGGTGCCGCTGCTGCCGGGCGCGGATGAGTTGGCTTATGTCGACGTGGACGACACGCTGCGTCAGACTTACGGCTACGCCAAGCAGGGTGCCGGCCGCGGTTACACCGGTGTGAAGGGCTTGAACGCTCTACTCGCGATCGTCTCAACGGCTTCGTCGGCGCCGGTGATCGCGGGCGCGCGGCTGCGCAAAGGATCGACGAACTCGGCCCGCGGCGCCGACCGGTTCGTCACCGACGCGCTGATCACGGCCCGCAAGACCGGCGCGAGCGGGGTGCTCGTGCTGCGGGCGGACTCGGCCTACTACGGCCACGACGTCATCGCCGCCGCGCTCCGGCAAGGGGCGTGCTTTTCGATCACTGCCCGCCAGGACAGGGCCGTCCGCACGGCCATCGCCAGCATCGACGAGCAGGCATGGACAGCGATCAAGTACACCAACGCGGTCTTCGACGAAGACTCTCAGCAGTGGATCAGCGACGCCGAAGTCGCCGGGATCGACTACACCGCCTTTACCTCGAAAACGAAAGCGAAGCACGTCACCGCCCGGCTGATCGCGCGCAGGGTCAAAGACATGAACCCGGACAACCAGAGCGAGTTGTTCACCGTTTACCGTTACCACGCCGTGTTCACCAACAGCCCGCTACCGATGCTCGCCGCCGAGAAGGCCCACCGGGCGCACGCGGTCGTCGAGCAGGTCATCGCCGACCTGAAGAACGGGCCGCTCGCGCACCTGCCGTCCGGTCACTTCTGGGCCAACAGCGCCTGGCTCGTCTGCGCCGCGATGGCGTTCAACCTCACCCGAGCCGCCGGCACGCTCGCGTCACCATTCCACGCGAAAGCCACCACCGGCACGATCCGCGCGCAGCTCATCACCATCCCCGCCCGCCTCGCCCGGTCCGCGCGACGACTGACCCTGCACCTACCGGCCGGGTGGCCCTGGCAGAAGGCATGGGAACAGCTCGCCACAGCAACGAACAGTCCACCGCGCACGACCTGACCTACAACCCGTCCAACAGGACCCGACCGGAGACGACAGTGGAGACCACCCGGCACCACCCGGGCAAGCTCAACACGTTCGAAACCCGACAGCAGCAACCTCAACCCACCCCGCACGGCACCAGACACAACGACGGTGGATCCGGGCTAAGGCCCGCTACTGCTCGCCTAGGCTAAGCAGCTGGGCCGCTGGATCCCATCCGTCCGGGCGCACGCTGAAGGGTTCTGCGTCGAAGGGCATGCCTCGTGCGATCCAGGCCTCGCGCCAATCGAAATAGCTATGGCCGCCATCCAGATCCGTCACTCCGAACTGGAAGCCGCAGCTCGGGCAGATCTCGTACGAGCCAGCCCCCGTCGCTGCCGAGGCCGGCGGCTCTTCGAGCCCCTCGAAGCCACATACGGAACACCGGTTCAGTGGGTCCATTCGTCCCCAATCAGCTCCCCTGTCAATCGATCTCCCGGGAGGTCAGTCAGCCGGCAACCGATCAAGTTGCTTGACGCCGGCGTCTAGACCGGCTCGCTCGAGGTAATCGTCAACGTCTGTCGCGGTCTCCAAAACGACCGCTTCACCTTCAGGCCACGTCGCCGAGCATTCGTCGCACATCTGGAGCCTGACCTTGGTGGCGACGACGACCCAGAGGTTGAGGCTTCCGATGCCGCATTTCGGGCAGCTGACAGAACTCATCACGGCTCCAAGAATGTCGTGCGCAGTTCACTGCTCAGAAGGTTTCTGAGAATGATAACGACGGAGGTTTCACCGAGAGTGCCGACTGGTCCGAGCCGCACCGTGAACCGGGCGGGATTGGCGACGTCTGCGAGTCCCCGGAACGCCCACGCGCGGTCGACATCGACGAGCAGGGATATCTGGTCTTTGAAGATCGTATGGAACGGCTTGTTTGGCGCGGGGGCGCCGTGTCGCAACGCGTGCACGATGCGATGTTCGCCTGTGTTGAGATCACGCGAATACAGCAAGCCAGACGGTGACCGGTAGCCACCGTTGGCGGTTCGCCGGAAGGGCATGCCCGTTTGTGCCTCGATGTGGCGCACGACAGACTCGACGTCGATCGCGGCGAGTTCTTGTTGCGTCATCGAGCCCAGCTTCGCCAGATCGACCGAGCCGACCAAGGTGGGCGCGTGCACGTGCGCATGGACAATCGTTCGAGGCTCGACGAGTGAGCGTGCTGCACTTGCAAGCTTTTGGGCAGTGGTGGTCGCAACGCTGGCAGCGCGTTCTGCCGTTGTACGTACGGCGTTGGCTGCCAAGCTTCCGCCGCCGGTCGCGGCTGAGAGCAGCAGGCCGGGGACCAGCTCACCGAGCGCGTGGGCCGGGTCCTTCATGAAGTCGTTGGCGACGGCCTTCGCGAAGTCGACCGGGTGGGTCGCGCCCC
>CAXSDE010000081.1:0-8040 GCA_964236265.1 uncultured bacterium | reverse complement strand
CTCGGCACTGCTACCCGGCTCCGGCTGCTCGGCACTGCTACCCGGCTCCGGCTGCTCGGCACTGCTACCCGGCTCCGGCTGCCCGCCTCTGACTGAGCTGGGTGTGGCCGAAATAACTGTGCCCAAGCGACCGACCACTCGACCGGTTTTTGTCGGTGGCCTCGTCTACGTTTCTAGCATGGACAAAGCTGGAGCACTCGAGCCGAGGGACGCCGTCGAGGCGTTTCTCTCGCTGTGCTCCGTCGACCTGTCGTCGCATCCCGAATCTGTGCTAGCACAGGATATTCGCGACCTGCAGTTGCTCATCAACCTCGCGGAAGCGGAGTGCGCTCGGCGCCTGGGAGCGTTCGATGCTCGTGGTGGCGCCGGAGCCGAAGGTGCGCTCAGCACGCAGGCGTGGTTGCGCAACGAGTGCCTGCTGACTCCGCAAGCTGCGCGGGGGCGCGTGCTCGTGGCCCGGCGGATCCGCGATGACGACCTGCTGGGACGAGCGCTGGCGGTCGGTGAGCTATCACACGCGCATGCAGCGGTCATCACGCGCGCGCTCGACGCTCTGCCGGAGTCGGCCGCAGCTGAGGCAGAGCCCATCCTGCTCGATATCGCCAGGCATGCAGATCCGGCGGAGCTGCGTCGGGCCGCTGAGACGATCCGCGAAGCGGTGACGCCCGAGTCGCTCGTCGAGGAGGCCGGCCAGCGTCACTCGCGCAGGTTCCTGGACGTGTCCGAGACTTTCGAGGGCATGGTGTCGGTCAACGGATTGCTTGATCCGGAAGGCGGCGCCCTCATCCTCGCCGCGGTCAACGCGTTGGCGACCCCCGACGACGCCGACGACGACCGCAGCGCCTCACAGCGCCGCGCTGATGCCCTCGTCGAATGCATAGCCGTTGCCCTGCGCGAAGGCGAGCTGCCCGAGACCGGCGGCCAACGGCCCCATGCCCACCTCCTGGTCGACGCGGGCGGGTTGACGGCTGGCGGCCGTCCAACGGCCCGCACAGAAGGCGACGCCCTCCTCGTGGGGGAAACCGTTCGGCGGATCCTCTGCGACGTCTCGGTCAGCCGCGTCGTGATGGCGGGCCGCAGCGAGGTGCTCGACATCGGTCGGGCGACGCGGGTCATCCCGGCCGCGATCCTCCGTGCGTTGTGGGTCCGTGACCGTGGCTGCACGTTCCCCGGCTGCGACAGGCCGCCGAAGTGGACGGATGCTCATCACATCTGGCATTGGTCACTCGGCGGGCCGACCTCCCTCGACAACCTCGTGCTCCTGTGCCGACGCCATCACACGTTCGTGCACGAGGGCGGGTGGCACATCGAGCGCCACGAGACACACTGGATCTTCGTCCCGGCGGCCGAGTCGTCCGGCATCCCGCCGCCCGACAGCTGGGCGGCGTGACCGCCCTTTCGCAAGTACGCGCTTCTGCGTAACAGGTTCGCGTCCTCGTCACGGATCAGCGACTGATGTGCCACGTCCGCGGCCAATGGCTCAGCTTCTGGCACACCGCCGCGAATGGCTTCTACCCGGAGCCGGAAAACTGGTCGGTCGTCCTCGACTTCCCCGACGCAGCCCCCCTGCGGCTCACCGGCACCGCGGCGCCGCTCCTGGCCGTGCACCGCACCGCAGCCATCCACGGCCGCGTTGCGCTTGTCCAGCACCCAGCCCTCGAGCAGTTGCGCGGTACGGGCTTCCAGACCGAGTGCGCACCCGTCCTACGCGCGGCTCCCAGTGCCGGGCCACGCGTAGGTCGGTGCTCCCGGTGGGAATTTCGGGTCCGTGGCTCAACGCGTCGCCCGGAAGGGCCGAAGAGGGAGGGTACGAAGCGGCGCGTTAGCGTGTTTGGCAATGACATCGACGGAAGGGGACCCCAGGGTGCGGAGCGCAACGTCACGCCGGAGCGTCCGCGGTCTCGCCGCTCTCGTGCTGGCCGGCTGCTGCGCCGGCGCTCTCGCCGTGGCCCCCTCGACCTCCCCCGTAGCCGCCCCCGCCGCCCCCCCCGCCCCCGCCACGCCTCCGACCGCGGTGGCCGCGTTGTCGCCCGGGCTTCCCGGGGTCCACAGCCGCGCAGCCGAGGCAATCCGGGTGGCCGGGGAAACGGCCGCGGACAGCCCCGTTGCGGACAACCCCGTTGCGGACAAGCCCGTTGCGGACAGCCCCGTTCCGGACAACCCCATCGCCGAGGTCCCGGTCGACCCCGCCGTCCTGGAAGCGCGCTCCAGGGCGCTCGCGGACTCCGCCTCCCGCTCCGAGCGCTTGCTCGCGGCGCAGGCGCCTGCCGCGCGCAAGGTGACCCTCCGCCGCGCCGGGCGCACCACGACCGCCTGGACCCGCGTGGGCACCGTGGCAGAAGTCCTCGCCCAGCTGCACGTACGCCTGCGCGCCCACGACGTCGTCAGCCCCGCCCTGTCCCGGGCGCCCGGGCGCGCGATCACCGTCACCCGCGTCGTCGGCAAGCAGCGCACGACGCGCGTCCGCATCGCCTTCGCGACGGCCCGGGTGGCCGACGCGTCGCTGCTCAAGGGCCACGAGGCAGTCGCCCGGGCCGGCAAGGCCGGTGTCCGCACCCGCGTCTGGCGGCTGACCTACCGGGACGGCAAGCTGGCGGCGCGCACCCTGCTTGCCAGCACCGTGACGACCAAGCCGGTCACGCAGGTTGTGCACTACGGCACCCGCGTCCCCAAGCCGGTCCCGAGCGTCGGCGGCGGCGGCTACCCGAACTTCGGCGGCCTCAACTGGCACGCGCTCGCCAAGTGCGAGTCGGGCAACGACCCGCACAGCCACGACGGGCCGTACCACGGGCTCTACCAGTTCCTGCTCGGCACCTGGCAGTCCGTCGGCGGCTCCGGCGACCCGGCCGACGCGTCGATCGACGAGCAGACGCACCGCGCGTGGCTCCTCTACCAACGCGAGGGCCGGCACCCGTGGCCCGTCTGCGGCAAGTATCTGTAGGTGCCGCCCCCCGACGCCGGTCTCCTCGGTGCCGCTGACATCCGCGCCCTCGCCGCTCAGCTCGACCTGACGCCGACGAAGACCCTCGGGCAAAACTTCGTCCACGACGCCAACACGATCCGGCGCATCGTCCGCCTCGCGGGCGTCACCGCCGCCGACCACGTCCTCGAGATCGGCCCGGGCCTCGGCTCGTTGACGCTGGGTCTGCTCGATACCGGTGCGAGCGTGACGGCGGTCGAGATCGACCCGCGCCTCGCGACGCTTTTGCCGTCGACGGTCGCCGAGCGTCAACCGGCTGCCGCCTCGCGACTGACCGTTCTGCAGGGCGACGGGGCGGCCGTCACGGACCTGCCGGACGCACCGACGGCGCTGGTGGCGAACCTGCCGTACAACGTGGGTGTCCCTATCCTTTTGCACCTCCTCGAACACTTCGCCACGTTGCGGACGGCGCTGATCCTCGTGCAGGCGGAGGTCGCCGAGCGGCTCACCGCGCCGCCGGGCAACCGCGTCTACGGGGTGCCGACGGTGAAGACCGCCTGGTACGCCGAGGCCAAGCGGTCCGGCTCCGTCTCCCGGCACGTCTTCTGGCCGGTGCCCAACGTCGACTCCGGCCTCGTGCTCCTCACCCGCCGTGAGCCACCGGCGGTTGCGGTCGACCGGCGCGCCGTGTTCGCGGTGGTGGACGCGGCCTTCGCCCAGCGCCGCAAGACGCTGCGCGCCGCACTGGCCGGCTGGGCGGGCAGTGCCCCGGCGGCGGAAGACATCCTGCGCCGCGCGGGGGTCGATCCCGGCGCCAGGGGGGAGCAACTCGACGTGACCGACTTCGCCCACATCGCCGCCGCCGCCGCGGACTCCCAGGGCCTGCCATCGGTGACCCCATGAGTCATCCCGTCGTCGTCCGCGCGCCCGCGAAGATCAACCTTTTCCTCGGTTGCGGCGAGCGCCGGGAGGACGGATTCCACGAGCTCACCACGATCTATCAAGCCGTTTCCCTGTACGACGAGCTCTCGGCGCAGCCCGGTTTCGGCGGCGTGAGCATCGAGGTGCGCGGCGAGGGCGCCCGGGCGGTGCCGGACGACGACGACAACCTGGCCGTCCGTGCCGCGCGGCTGCTGGCGGCGCACGCGGGGGTGGCCGCCGACGTCCATTTCCTGCTCGACAAGGGCATTCCCGTCGCCGGCGGCATGGCCGGTGGCAGCGCCGACGCGGCCGCGGCGCTCGTGGCGTGCGACGCCCTGTGGCGCACGGCGGTCCCCCGCAGTGAGCTGCTGGACCTGGCGGCGCAGCTCGGCAGTGACGTGCCGTTCTCGCTGCACGGGGGGACGGCGCTCGGCACCGGTCACGGCGAGCAACTCACGGAAGTGCTCGGCCACGGGCAATACCACTGGGTGCTGGCGCTCGCCGACGGTGGACTGTCGACCCCCGCGGTCTACGCCGAGCTCGACCGGATGCGGGCGGTCGGCGGGCTGCACCCGTGGGGATCGGCCGAGCGCGTTCTGACGGCGTTGCGAGCGGGCGACGCCGTGGCGCTCGGCACCGCCCTGTCCAACGACCTGCAGCCCGCGGCGCTCCGGTTGCGACCGGAGTTGCGCCGCACGCTCGAGGCGGGCCGCGAGCTCGGCGCGGTGGGGGCTGTCGTGTCCGGGTCGGGGCCGACGGTGGCGCTGCTCGTTCCCACGGGCGCGCACGCGATCGACCTCGCCGCCGCACTGGCGGGGCAAGGCGTGTGCCGCACGGTGCGCCGGGCCCACGGGCCGGTCCCCGGGGCCCGCATCCGCGACTGACGGGTCCTCGGCGCCACGGCGGGCGTGCCGTAGCCTCTCCGCGTCGGGAACAACCCGCCGCCGTACCGAGGAGTGGCCCGTGCTGAGGATGTCGACGCTGTTCCTGCGCACGCTGCGCGACGACCCGGCCGACGCCGAGCTGCCCAGCCACCGCCTGCTGGTGCGTGCCGGCTACATCCGGCGTGCCGCGCCCGGCCTGTTCAGCTGGCTCCCGCTTGGCTGGCGTGTGCTGCGCAACGTCGAGCGCATCGTCCGCGAGGAGATGGACGCAGCCGGCTCGCAGGAGGTGCACTTCCCCGCGCTGCTGCCGCGCGAGCCGTATGAGGCGACCGGCCGCTGGAACGAATACGGCGACCTGCTGTTCCGCCTGAAGGACCGCAAGGGCGGCGACTATCTCCTCGGCCCCACGCACGAGGAGATGTTCACGCTGCTCGTGAAGGACCTGTATGGCTCGTACAAGGACCTCCCGCTGTCGATCTACCAGATCCAGACGAAGTACCGCGACGAGACCCGGCCGCGCGCCGGCCTGCTGCGCGGTCGCGAGTTCGTCATGAAGGACGCCTACTCGTTCGACATCGACGACGCCGGCCTGCAGGCGTCGTACGAGATCCAGCGTGCGGCCTACATTCGGATCTTCGAGCGGCTCGGGCTCGACTTCGTCATCGTCTCGGCGATGGCCGGCGCGATGGGCGGCTCGAAGTCGGAGGAGTTCCTCGCGGTGTGCGAGGTGGGCGAGGACACGTTCGTGCGCAGCACGACCGGCGACTACGCCGCCAACGTCGAAGCTGTGCGCATCCCCGTGCCGGACCCGATCGACGCGACGGGCACTCCGGCGGCTCGCGTCATCGACACGCCGGACACGCCGACGATCCAGACGCTGGTGGACCGCCTCAACGCCGGCGAGGACACGCGCCGCGCCGACCGTGACTGGACCGCGGCAGACACGCTCAAGAACGTGGTCGTCACGCTCGTGCACCCGGGTGGCGTCCGCGAACCGCTCGCGATCGGCCTACCAGGCGACCGCGAGGTCGACCTCCGGCGGCTGGAGGCGCAGGTGGCCCCGGCCGAGGTCGACGCCTTCACCGAGGCCGATTTCGCCGCCCACCCTGAGCTCGTCCGCGGCTACCTCGGCCCGGCTGCCCTCGGCGAGCAGAGCCCGAGCACGGTGCGCTACCTCGTCGACCCGCGCGTCATCGACGGCAGCCGCTGGGTGACGGGCGCCAACTCCAAGGACAAGCACGTGGTCGACCTCGTTGCCGGCCGCGACTTCACACCCGACGGCACCATCGAGGCGGCCGAGATCAAGGCGGGCGACCCGTCGCCGACGGGCGACGGAGTGCTCGAGCTCGCGCGCGGCATCGAGATGGGCCACATCTTCCAGCTCGGCACGAAGTACGCCGACGCCCTCGGCCTGAAGGTCCTCGACGCCAACGGCAAGCTGGCCACGGTGACGATGGGGTCCTACGGCGTCGGTGTCTCCCGCGCCGTCGCGGCAGTCGCGGAGCAGACGCACGACGAGATCGGCCTGTGCTGGCCGCGCTCTCTCGCCCCGGCCGATGTCCACCTGGTCGCGACGGGCAAGGACGACGCCATCTACGCCGAGTGCGAGCGCATCGCAGCCGAACTCGACGCTGTCGGCGTCGAGGTTCTCTACGACGACCGCCGGGGCGTCTCGCCCGGCGTGAAGTTCAAGGACGCGGAGCTTCTCGGCATGCCGACGATCGTCGTCGTGGGCCGCGGACTGGCGCACGGCGTCGTGGAGGTGCGCGACCGCAGGTCCGGCCGGAAGACGGAAGTGCCGACGGCCGACATCGTGGCCGCCGTGCGGCAGGCGGCCCGTGGCTCGTAGCAGTTGGTGGCGCCTGGTCCCGACGGATAGCGTGCGGGCATGCGCCTTCTCGTCGTCGATCACCCGCTCGTCGCCCACAAGCTGACCAAGCTGCGCGACCAGCGCACCGACTCGCCGACCTTCCGGCGGCTCGTCGAGGAGCTGGTCACCCTGCTCGCGTACGAGGCCACGCGCGAGATGCCCGTCACTGCCGTCACCGTCGTGACGCCACTGACCGTCACCACCGGCGTGCACATCGCGGCCTCGCGCGCAGTCATCGTGCCCATCCTGCGGGCCGGCCTCGGGATGCTGGACGGGATGCAGCGGCTGCTCCCCATGGCCGAGGTCGGCTTCCTCGGGATCGTGCGCGACGAGGAGACATTGCAACCCGCGACGTACGCCGAGCGGCTGCCCGCCGACCTCACCGGCCGCCGCTGTTTCGTCCTCGACCCGATGCTGGCCACCGGCGGCACGCTGACAGCCGCGGTCCGCTACCTGTCCGGCCGTGGTGCCGGCGACATCACCGTCATCACGCTGCTCGCGGCACCGGAGGGTGTCCGCGCCCTCGAGGCGGCGTTCCCCGACGGGGACGGCCTGAGCGTGGCCGTCGTGACGGGGGCGATGGACCAACGGCTCGACAGCCGCGGCTTGATCGTGCCGGGGCTGGGCGACGCGGGGGACCGGCTCTACGGCCTCGCGCACTGAGAGGCCTCGCCCACTGACCCGCCCTCGCCCACTGACCCGCCCTCGCCCACTGACCCGCCCTCGCCCACTGACCCGGGACAGCTGGTCACTGCAGAAGCGAAGGCGGAACGGTGGGGCACCCGGGAGCGGCCACGGCCCCGCTTGTCGAGCTCTTCGGCGAAGTCCACGGAGTTGACCAGGGCGCCGCCCATCGGGTCGTTGTTGAAGTACGCGAACACGTCCTCGGTCTCGTCGTACACGTCGATGATCCTGTCCGCCCATTCCCCCATGACGGTGCGCGAGTAATAGGGCCACGGGTCGGCAGTGCCGTGGTGCCAGCGGACGTAGCCCCAGTCCGACGTGCGCCACAGCGGGGAGATCGGCTTGTCCTCGCGGTCCGCCCAGACGAGGCACGCGTTGCGCTCGGTCAGCACGGCGCGCACGTCGGGCGTCCACCAGCGGTCGTCGCGCGGCTCGACGGCGATCCGCAGGCCCGCGGGAAACGCGTCGAGCGTCTCGGCGAGCCCGGCGACGTCGACGTCCATCCTCGGCGGCAGTTGTACGAGGATCGGCCCGAGGTGCGCGCCCAGGGCACTCGCGTTCTCGAGCAGCATGTCGACCGACGGCTTCGGGTCCTTCAGCCGCTTGATGTGCGTCAGATAGCGGCTGGCCTTGACGGTGATCACTGCGTCGGCCGTGCTGGGGTCGGCGGCGGCGCGCTCGGCCCAGCCGGCGAAGACCTCGCGCTTGGGCAGCCGGTAGAACGAGACGTTGAGCTCGAGGGTCCGGTAGTCGGCGAGTGC
>CAXSDE010000080.1:0-8285 GCA_964236265.1 uncultured bacterium | reverse complement strand
CGACGCGGTCGGCACCGATGGCGTCGACGACTGCGTTGACGACTTCGACGACGAAGCGGATGCGCCCGGCCGGGGAGCCGCCGTACTGGTCGTCGCGCTGGTTGGCATTGGTGGACAGGAATTGGTGAAGCAAATAGCCGTTGGCGCCATGCAGCTCGACGCCGTCGAAGCCCGCCTCGATCGCGTTGCGCGCCGCGCTCGCGAAGTCCGCGACGGTCTGCGCGATGCCGTCGACCGTGAGCGGCTCGGGGATGACGAGCGGCTGCGGGCCCGTGGGGGTGTAGACGACACCATCCGCGGCGACGGCGGATGCGCTCACCGGGGTCGCGGGCTCGGCCAGCAGGGTCGGGTGGCCGATGCGTCCGGTGTGCATGAGCTGGGCGAAGATCGTGCCGCCCTCCTTGTGGACCGCGTCGGTGACGGTCCGCCATGCGATGACCTGCTCGTCGCTGTGCAGGCCGGGGGTCGCGGGATAGCCCTGACCGATCACAGACGGCTGCGTGCCCTCGGTGATGATCAGGCCGGCCGAGGCGCGCTGCGCGTAGTAATCGGCCATCAGTTGCGTCGGGCTCTGGCCGGGTCCGTATGCGCGGCTGCGGGTCATCGGCGCCATGGCGATGCGGTTGCGGAGCTCGAAGCGGCCGAGCGTGACAGGTTCGAAAGCGGTGGTCATGGCTCTCCTCAAGTGGTTACCTGTCCGAACAGGTATTTCCTCGTAAAAGTCGCGTCACGGCGAAGACATTCCCGGGCCGGACAGCCGCTGTGCGACAGGCACGCAGCGTCGATCGCGTCATTGCCCGGGCAGTGATCGAGGCATACAGTGGCGCGACTGCACAGCGGAGGGAGCGTCATGAGCGACCAATGTGACGCCGCGCCGTGCTCGCAGTCGGCCGCCGCCGGCCCGGTGAGTCACGCGATCTTCCGCGTCGCTCGTCTGCACCGCATGCTTGCCGGCCAGCTCCTGCGCGAGACGGGTCTCTACCCCGGCCAGGAGCTGCTCATGATGCAGCTGTGGGACGGCGGGCCGCAGCGCCAGACCGACCTCATTCGCGCGCTCGACTCCGACGCCGCGACGATGACGCGCACCATCCAACGCTTGGAACGGGCAGGCTTTGTACGACGCAAGGCGTGTCCCACGGACCGCCGCGGCTCCTACATCGAGGCCACCCCGGCGAGCCAGCCGCTCCGGGTGTCGGTGGAGTCGTTGTGGAGCCGACTGGAGGCGCTGACGGTGGCTGACCTCGACGCGGCGGAGCGCGCCACGACGGCGGACTGCCTGGCGGCGCTCGAGCGCAACCTCCTCGCGGCGACCGTCGGCGGCGCTGTTGTGGACAACCAGCACGGTCCGCGGCCCGCGCTCGCCTAGAGTCGACTGGCGCGCAGTGCGCCGACGAGGGGAAGCGACTGATGGCCGAAGTGTTCGACGAGTCGACGAGGCTCGACCTCGCGCGCGGGGCGTACGGGGGCTTCTGGCGATTCCGCGACAAGGGCGCGTTCACCACGCGGCCCGACGGCGGCGACCTGCGGAAGTGGTCGACGTTCTGGCCTGACAAGTTCAAGCCACGCGACATCGACGCGTGCGTGGCCGAGGCGTACATGGACGCGAAGCGGGCGGGCCGGCTCGACGAGCTCGGCTTCACGGGAGCGGGCGGTGGCCTGCCGGTGCGCGGGTGGCTGACGGTCGACAACCAGATCATCAACGCCTATCCCTGCTTCCCGCCCGACGCTCACGACACGGGGACTCCGGGCACCATCGTGCGTTCGGTGTCCATGGACGCCGGCCATTTTCTGCACGTCGAGGTGGCCGAGGGCTCCGAGCTGCTCGGCCTGTATCTGTCGCTGGACTTTCCCGGCCCGAAGCTGTCGCCGTTTCTCGACGTCATCGATCTCGCGCGGCGCGGGGTGACCGAGGGCCCCGTCGGCGGTGAGAACACGGACTCGTTCCACGTCGAGGTGACCGGCAATCGAACGGTGCTCGCCCTGCACTACCGCGACGAGGCCACGCTGGAGATCGCAACCGAGGAGTTCGTGCGTGCGCTCGAGGAATGGGCCTCGTGGGTCGACTGACGTCTGGTCGGGCATGCTCATGACTGGCTGTACGTCGCGGTTCGTCGCCTCGCGGAGGCGGGCCTGCGAGATAGCGGAGCAGGGCAGCTGCTATCCAATTCCTATGCCATTGACGTGGCGGGCCCGATGACCGCCGTCGGTTGCCTCCACGACGATGAGCTCCACGTCGAGATGTCAACGGACGACTTCGTCGCGGCGCTCAACGTGTATGCCGCCTTCATGCAGCAGCTGCGAGGAGGCGGCGAATGACATCAGCTTTGATCACCAAGATTGACCGATCTGACAGGGGATTCGTCACTGTGGTCACCGCGGACGGGTTCCACCTCCTGGGTGACTACCTGAGCTCTGATCTCGTTGGCGTCGACGCCGGTCCCTTTCCCGATGCCTATGCAGCAGCACTTCGTGGCTTGCAAGGACTAACAAGCGATCCGATCACGGGCAATACGTGCACCGTCTGCGTGGTCGGTGTCGTCACAGTGGTGGAGAACGACTACGACGGGGCCGAAAGCTTGACTCTCCCGACGGCCGATTTCAAAGAGGCTCTAGATACTTACGCGGCGTGGGCGACCCGGGGACACTGGCTCGATGCGCGCACGGAGTAGTCAGTAGGACGGGGGTAGGACTCGCCATCCTGGTCCGCGCCACCCGGGTCATTGAACGTCGAAAGGATCGTCGCCTGTGCTCCTGCCCATCGTCGACCGGACGGTCACTGCGCTAACGTTCGACTACGCCGTGGCGATCGCGAGAAGCCGCCCCGTCCGACCAGCCCAGTGCACTGGATGAGAACGCGGCTCGCCGACACTCACGTACGCCCTCTACTACTAGTGCCTCGTGCGGCCGCGTCCAGGGATACCGTCCAGGGATACCGTGCTGACAAGCGACCAGAGCGATGGGAGGAACTGACGTGCATCGACTGCCGCCCGACACGGACCTGTCCTTCCTGGTCGGGGCGACGTTGACGCAGGTCTGCATCGGCGAGAACGAGTTCATCCTCAACTTCGACACGGGTCCCGCCATCATGGTGGCGTCGTCCGTCAGGATCTCAGCACGTCATGCTGAGGCGGTCGAACTCGACAGTGCTGTCGCAGCGGGAGGAAAACTGACGGCAGAGCTCGGCGGCCGTGTCGAGTCGGCCGTCGGAACAGTGGACGGGACGACGACACTGACGTGGTCCTCGGGCACGGTCGTCAGTCTTCTCGATAACTGGGCCGACTACGAGAGCTACACCATCAGGCACGGCTCGACCATCGTGGTGGTGTGACATGACGTATCGCGGCGTGCCACCCGAAGGAGCAGTGTGGCCGTCCTCGTCGTGACGAGCATCGCCCGGCGGATCGACGGGTCGTTCGCGATAGCGACAGCGCCCGGCTATGAAACTCTTGGCTGGTACCTGAGATCGGACCTTTTCGGTGTTGTCTCCGGCCCGTTTCCCGAGGTCTACGCCGCGTCGTTGCGCGGAGCGGACTGTGTCGAGGACGATGGAGTGACGGCCAATGGATTCACCGTGCGAGTCGAAGGCCTCGAGACCCTCGTCGAAGACGACTACAGCGACGAGGTTCTGCGCATGCCGACCGCGTCGTACAAGGAGATGCTGGACCTGTACGCGGCGTGCGTGACGGACGGTGCGTGGCAACCGGTGCCGTGGCCTCGGCCAAGTGGCCTTGCAGCCGAAGACGAAGGGAGACGGTGATGGAGTCAGTCAACCTTCGCATTGCGACTGCTGACAACGGCGTCATGAGCGTCCACGCTGGTAAGGGCTACGAGCTGCTGAGCGTCTACCTGCGAGCGGACTTGGTCGGTGTCAGTGGTGGCCCCTTCCCGGCCGTCTACGCGGCGGCGCTACGGGGGCTGCAAGGCGTCGCATCCGACGACATCACCAGCAACTCCTGCACTGTGCGGGTGGAGGGTGACTGCACCGTTGTGGAAGACGACCTGGGCGAGCGGGAGCTTCGCCTCCACACGAACGCCTTCAAGGAATCGTTGGACGTTTACGCGCGCTGGGCAACGCACGGGCGTTGGACGGCAGTGGACTTGGCGACAAGTGATGTGCATCGCACCGCCGACGTGTGGCAACTCGTCCGGCGTGGTGCAACTGCTGACGGCACCCAAGTGCTGTCATCGGCGCCTGGATTCGAACTCGTGGGCCGACTCCTGACGTCGGACCTGCGCGACCCAGCCGGCGCCTCGTATGCAGCCGTGCATCAGGCGGTTCTCCAGGGCGTCGACGGAGTCGTGAGCGAGCCGATCAATTTGCCCTCCTATGCAGTACGAGTGCTTGACGCCGTGCACCTCTACGAACCAGGCACCGGTGAATCGCTGCGGGTGCCGACGGTTGCGATGCTGCACGCGTTGAAAGTGGTTGCAGAGTGCCTGTGAACGGTGGATTGTCCGCGCTGGGTGAAGCGTCGCCGGTGCTACTTCGCCTCAACCTAGACGAGCATGGTGACAGGCTCCTCGCCGACATGGCACCGGGCTTCGAACTGCTCGCCGCCTACTTCGAATCGGATCTGGACGGGGTCGACGACCCTTACCCGGAGCTCCTCGACGCGATCGCGAACGCATCTGCTTCCTCGGAAGACGCGACGTTCTCGACGAATGGTTTCGCAATGACAATTGGTGCCAGTGTGGCGACGTTCCAGTTGCACTCAAGGCCCGAACAGTCGGCTGACACTGCCCACGACTCACTTCGCAGCCGCTCTGGATGTCTACATTTCGTACTTCGACGGCCGGCGCCGGCTGAGTCGGCACGGCGGCAGCCGGGGACAGTTGGGGGTGTCGTGACGGAGCACGTGGTAACCCGACTGTGGACCTCAGCGGACGGCTGGCTCAAGGCGGACACCGTGCCTGGCTACGAACTCGTCAGCCAGTACCTCAGGGCTGACCTCACTGGTCGGCGAGCAGGTGTGTACCCGGTCGTCTATCACGCAGCAGCGCTCGGGCTGAAGGGGATTGCGTCGGACGAAGTGCAAGGGAACGCGTTCGCCGCTGAGGTGCGGGGCTTGGAAACGGTGATCGAGAATGTCTACACGTACGAGGCCGTGTCGCTGAGCACTGTGGCCTTTCGGAACGCTCTGGACGCATACGCCGAATGGGACAGGATCGGCCAGTGGTCAGCACCGCCTCAGGGGCCCACTGGAGAAACAGAGGCTTATCTGTACGCCAAGGCTTTCGTCCTCGCCGATGTGTCATGGGCGGTGCAAGTGATGCACGCCGCGTTCGCCGTTCCTGGGCACGACCCTTTGCTCAAGGTGCGCGGTGCAGTCATCGATGTGACCCGCAACAGTGACTTCACGGTTGGTGTGCATGACTTTCTCCACTGGCCCGTCATCATGGACGTGGAGGGCGATGGCGTGACGAATGACGACTTTGTGACAGTTTTGAGTGACATGTTGCGGGCGTCGTGGGCGGCGGAAATCCCGATGGTGGTTGCGAGCCCGCTGGAGAACCTGCTCCCGTGGTCCGGGGGGATCGATCGCATCCGGCCGGCTGCTCCATGAACGCTTCCTGTAGCCCCGCGGCGTCACACTCCAGAGGCGGGCGAGCGGCAAACGTTCCGCCGATGCGTGGAGCTGCACAATGCGGGTGAGTGTGAGGGCGGCGCTCTCGCAGGCGCGACGGTGCCCACTGGCGCGGGTCGCGGCTCGACGTGGCCCCCACCGGAATCTGACGCGGAGTTCAGGCGGGCTGTGGACAACTTCGGTGGCACTTCTCTGATTCTCGCTAGCTTGCCCTGGCACCTCGTTTTGGTGCCCCGGTAGCGACAGTCGCGGCCGTGCTGGTTCGGGGGAGGGTCTCCGGTGAGCATCAATCTGCCCGGGTATCTCGTGCGGGCGTTGGGGATCCTGGGATTCCAGTGGCCTGACATCGATGAGGATCAGATCCGGGAGGCGGCGACGCACCTGCGCGCCTATGCCCGTGATGCTCGTCAGTCGATCGAGGTGACGCACCGCACGGTCACGGTGGACTTGGCGGAGTCGTACAGCTCCGGTGCGTACGAGACGTTGGCGTTGTCGTGGGCGTCGAAGACCCGCGGTCACATGGAGACGCTGTGCGAGTGCGCGGAGACGTTCGCGACGGCTCTTGATGCCACTGCCGTCGGGGTCGAGGTGATGAAGGCTGCGGTGATCGTGCAGTTGGGCATCGCGCTGGACGAGTTCATCGCGGCGCAGGCGTTGGCCTTGGAGACACTGGGTGCATCGGAGGTGGCTCTCGGGGCTTTGCTGGCGGTGCAGAACCGGATCATCGCGGGAATCATCTCGCAGTTCGAGGCGGAGTTTCGTCGATGCGCTGATCTCTCGGACGATCGCGCCGATCCGGGCCCGGATGATGGAGGCGCTCAACAAGCTGCTCTATCCGGAGTTCAAGCAGGTCGTGCTCGCCCCGAACGGGATGAAGGCCGACACGGACGCGATCCGCCGACACGCCGCGAAGATCGGTGAGCAAGCCGCCGGCGCTCTCGTTGCGGGCCGAGAGCTGAAGTCGAAGCTCGACGTGCTGACCTACACGGGGTCCTGATGAGCGGCTGGAGCGAGCTCGCTCACTTGCTCAAAGCATTTGCCGCAGACATGGAGGACGCGGTCAAGAGGGGCCACGACGCCGGCCACTCGAAGGTCCATGGTGACGCCAAGAAAATGGCGAATGATGTCGATGCCACTGAGGCGCATGTCACAGCCCTAGTTCCACATGGGGAGAACCTCACGCCCGACCCGCACCGCTACAAGCTCGGCGGCCCAGGCGGCCCTCCGGAACTGCACGACGACGTTCACGTCAATACGGGCGGCTATAGTGCGAACCATCAAAAGGTCAGCGGCTATCCCGCAGACCCGACGGTCTAGACGCGGGGCCGGAGCGTTTCATCGACGAAACGAAGGTGGACTTGCCCAACGGTGCATACACCGGCGACTGGTACATGACGGATGGCAACGGCAACCCGTTGTACAACAACCAAGGTCAAGCACTCACTAAGCCTTCCACGTTTTGGCCTGACCACTGGTCGAACGCAGACATCGAGGCTGCGATCGCGGAGGCGTGGCATCATGCGAGAATGCCGGGAAATGACGGCGTCTCAACGCAAGGCTTCGCTGGTGTCGGAGGAGGGCATTGGGTTCAAGTTTGGTTGCGTGACGGCAAGGTCATCACGGCGTATCCCAACTATGGCCCCTGGGGTTTGTGACCATGGAAGAAGACGCAACACTCGACGTCGTAAAGCGACTTTGGGCACGGAACGGATTCATTCGCTGTGAGGTCGAGCCAGGTTATGAGCTCGTCGGCGAGTACCTTTGTGCCGACCTTGGAGCTCTGGACGGAATCGACTACACCTCCGCGAGAAGGGCAGTTGAGCGAGGACTTGCCGGTGAGTCAGCCGACTACAACGGTGAGGCTTTCAGTCTTGACGTTGACGGGGCACAAACTACGTTGGAACTCGTAGCGAGCCAAGTCGACATCACATTCCCCACGAAGGTGATGGAACGCGCGCTCGAGAGGTATGCCGAATTTCGACGGACTGTTGACGTTCGCAATTCGTAGTGTGAAATTGTGCTGAGGAATGGCCACAGAACAGGCGGCATCCAAGCGCGGGCGTCGCGCGGAGGGCCCGGCGGTGGTTGAGTCACTTTCCCAACTTCCACTGGATGAACGTGTTGTCCTCGATGTCGTTGCGCAAGCCGGCCAAAGTGCGCTCATCGTTCGGTTGATCCTGGACAAAAACCGTGCCCAGCACGCGTCTCCACCGCTCGCCACTCCCACTTAAAGCCAAGACGCCAGAGGAGGTTGTGTGCGCACAGCGATCGTGCGCCGAATGTCGGTCGACGCGCGCGGCTTCCGCCACGCTGAGGTCGCAGACAGCTACCGGGCTCTCGGCGGGTTCCTCGAGTCGGACCTCAGTGATCTCGACGAGCCTGTTTACGTGAGAGTCCGACGGATGGCGGAGGACGGCCTGCGAGGCGTTTTGTTCGGACAAGTGACGTCTAATTCGTATGACGTGACCGTCGAAGGCAATAAAACGAATATTAGTTGTCTGTACGACGATGACTTGTTCGTGGAGATGTCAACTGAGGACTTCGTCGGGGCACTGGATGCGTATGTGGATTTCATGCGCCAGGAACGACCTTAACCCGCTGGTTTACAGCGGCATGCGCACCACTTCAGGTGCGCACACGGCCGCGCTTCCGCTCAGGGTGGCTGCAGTTCACCGGCGTCCGCGAGCTCCACTGGAAGGG
>CAXSDE010000079.1:4778-8679 GCA_964236265.1 uncultured bacterium | reverse complement strand
CCCGGTCGACCATTGCGTTGGCGCAGGGCGTACGCGATGAACGCGTCCAACGTTGGGAGGCCCCCGTGGCCAGTCCGCTGCTCACCCGCCCCGGCGCTGTCGAGGCCGACGGGGTCGACGCCGGCATCGCCGCACACTACGGGGACCCGCTTCGCGAGCAGCGCAACGCGCTCGCGGGGGTGGCGCTCGTCGACCGGTCGAGTCGTGGTGTCATCGCCGTCAGCGGACCCGACCGGCTCGGGTGGCTCCACAGCCTGCTGAGTCAGCACCTGGCCGACCTCGCGCCGGGCGTCGCCACGGAAGCGCTGCTCCTGTCCCCCAACGGCCACGTCGAGGCGCACGCGCACATCGCCGACGACGGTACGACGACGTGGCTCCACGTCGAGCCCGGTGCCGCCGGTCCACTCGTCGGGTTCCTGCGGGGGATGCAGTTTCTCCTGCGCGTCGAGGTGCAGGACGTGACGACGTCGTACGGCGTGCTGACGCTCATCGGCCCGGGCGGCGACGGCCTCTCGTTGCCGGCGGACGTGCGCAGCCTGGCCCGGCCGGGCCACATCGACCTGCTCGTGCCCCGGGCGGCGCTCGACACGGTGGCGGACGCCATTCTTGCGCAAGGCGCCGGCCTCGCCGGCTTCGACGCCTACGAAGCGCTGCGCATCGCCGCCTCCCGGCCGCGGTTCGGCGTGGAGACAGACCACCGGTCCATCCCGCACGAGCTGGGGTGGCTCGGGCCGGCGGTGCACCTGGACAAGGGCTGCTATCGCGGCCAGGAGACGGTGGCGCGGGTCCACAACCTCGGCCGGCCCCCGCGCCGGCTCGTCTTCCTCCACCTGGACGGCTCGGCCGAGGCGCTGCCCGGCCCCGGCAGCGCCGTCGACCTCGACGGCCGGACGGTGGGTTACGTCGGCAGCGCGCGCTACCACTGCGAGCTCGGCCCGATCGCGTTGGCCGTCGTCAAGCGCACGGTCGCCGACGGCACCGATGTCGTTGTCGGCGCGCCGGAGGCCGCGATCGCCGCCCGCATCGAGGGCATCGACGCGGTCCCTGGCGACTCGGGTGCGCGCAAGGAACGACCGAAACTGCTCTCCTTCTAGCCGACCGCGAGACCGTCGATACGCGCCATGGTGCCGGTCGACCCGCGCGGGCGGGCGCTGCTCAGCACGAGCCGCACCGTGTGCCGGCCCGCGTGCGACCACGCCGCGAGGGGCAGCTTCGCGTCGCGTTGCGTGCTCGGCGAGTAGAGCGAGACGCTGCGGACATGACGACCATCGACGTACACCCGCAGGCTGCCACCGTTGGTGACCCGGTGCACCAGCAGCGACGCGGACGTGCCGGACACGACGCGGGTCAGCGACGCGCCGGGAGTCTGTGATCGCAAGTAGCTGTGGTCGTAACTGCCCGCGTCCGCGACCCGCCGCCAGGAGCCGCGCGCCGACAGGGAACGGTCGTCGTACGGGACGGCGATCGGCGCGGTCGTGACGCGTGGCCCGGCATTGCCGGCCGCGTCCCGCGCCGACGCGGTGATCCGGTACGACGATCCCGGCGCGAGCGGCAGCGTCAGGTAGGGCAGTTCGCGGGGGTGCCGCCACCTGACGGCCCCGTCCGCGGCGCGGGTGATGCTCACGTCGTACACGATGGCTCCTGACCCACCCTGATCGTTCGCGTCCCAGCGCGCCTGGACCGACGTCGACGAGCGGAGATTGAGCCGCGGCGTGACGGTCGGTGCCGTCCGGTCGAGGCGCACGACGCGGGTGAGCAGCGTCGAGGTCCCGTCGGCGAAGACGCACACGCCGATGTGCGCGGCCCGGTCCGGGCCGTCCGTGAGGGTCAGGGACGTCGGCGCAATGTCCGTGTCCGGGACGGCGGGGCAGGTGGTGAGGTTCTCGGCGTACGAATAGCCGGTGATCGTGTGACGCGCGGTGTCGGTGACGCGCATCGGCACGCTCAGCACCCTCGTCGCAACTGGCATCGTTACCGCCGGCGAGGTGAGTCGTTGCAGCAGCACGTCCCAGATCGGGACGCCGAGTCCCGTCGCGCGGTCGTAGCCGCGGGTCGCGAGGTTGCGGCCGCCCGTGCCGCCCACGACATCGCGGATGGCGTCGCGGTTGCCGTAGAGGATGTCGTGCAAGCTGCCGACGTTGGGACGGGCGGGTCCGAACGTGCTCATCGCGCTCGCGAAGAGCGCGGCCTGGACGGGGGCGCCGCTGGAGGTGCCACCGGCCGACAGCCACCCGCCGCACCAGCGGACGGAGCTGCCGCACCGGCGCCAGGTGCTGCCGTACATGAGGAAGCCGAGCCTGCCGTCGGCGCTGGACGCGATATCGGGCAGGGACCGTGCGGCACCGACGATCCCGGCGGCGACCTGGTAGGCAGGGGCGTCGAAGCGGTGCGAGACGCCGCCGCCCGTCGCCACGATGGGATGGGCCGATGTGGCGGTCACCGGGCCCCACGCCGTCTCGCTCCAGTCGCCCGCGCCGGGGCTGGACTCCGACAGCCGCGTGCCGCCGACCGCGACGACCGAAGGCGAGGAGGCCGGATAGTCGACGGCGAGCGCATCGGCCTGCGACCCCGCACAGTCGTAGCTGCCGGCATCACCCGTCGCCGCGAAGATCGGGATCCCCAGCGCGACCAGTCGCTGCAGCTGCTGCTCCCACGCCGGCACGGGGTCGCCGGTGCCGTCCCTTCCGTACGCGAGCTCGCACATCCCCCAGGACACGCTGACCGCGACGATCGTCGGGCGCCCTGCGGCGATATCGGACTCCGCGTCGGCCGCGAGCTGGCTGAAGGCGCCGACCCAGCCGGTGCTGTTGTTCTCGGCGAAGTAGATCCGCTGGTTGGCCCGCGGCGCGACAGCGAGGAGGGCCTCCTGGTCGAGGGCCACCTCGAGGGATTCGTTGCCGCTGCGGGTGTCGCGCAGCTGCGGGTCGAAACCGCCGACGGAGCGCTGGTCGATGACCGCGCCGTGGGAGCCCGCCCCGCACAGGGACGGCCGGTCTGGGAACGTCGGCGTCGGTATCGCCCGGTTGTAGGCAGGGGCATCCGGGTCGCCGACGAAGGTGCAGAGGTTGCCGCGGTCCCAGCCGGCGAACTGCACGGACGCGATGGTCGTGCCCTGGCCGGCCGACGACGGCCCGGTCGGCGCGCTGTAGGCGGAGCGGAGGTCCCCGCCGTCGAGGAACGCGGAACGATCGAGATGTGCGTGGTGCTGGAGGCGCTGCGTGGTGTCGAAACCGACGACCGAATCGACCCGGCCGCGCAGGGGCGCGGGGAGGACGACGGCCCGTGAGGAGCGCCAGCCGTCGGGGCCCCGGGCGACCGTCGTGCCGAAGGTGGCCGCCGCGAGAGTGGCGGGCGCGGTCACCTCGAGCGTCCAGCCGTCCAGCGCAGCGACGGCGAAGCCGCGGCCGGCGAACCAGTCCCGCACGCGCGTCGCGTCGGTCCGGGTGGGAGCGGCGCTGTGCAGCCGCAGGAGGCGCTGCTTGGGATCGAGTCCGCGGCCCGGCGCCGTGTTCAGCGTCGTCGGCTGTGCCGGGGTGAGGGTCACCGTGAGCGTCAGCGGCGTCTGGTCACCCGCCGCGACGGCCGCGCCGCCGGAGACCGCGATCGTCAGGGCGGTCGTGAGGGCTGTCGTCAGGACGCCGGCACCTGGGAACGCTCGCCGAATTCGCATCATCATGCGCCCAATCCTGCGCGTCTCAATCGGATCTTTCGCCCTTTTCGGGTGATTGGGTCCGGAAACGGCACGTTCGGTCGGCCGTCCGGGCCAGAACGTCGGTGGCGCCCGCCGGCAACTGTCAGGCCGCCGTCAGGCACGCCGTCAGGTACGCCGTCAGGTACGCCGTCAGGCACGCCGTCAGGCACGCCGTCAGGCACGCCGTCAGGTACGCCGTCAGGTACGCCG
>CAXSDE010000079.1:0-4678 GCA_964236265.1 uncultured bacterium | reverse complement strand
CGGCCTGTTCCGCTTCGGCGGCAAGGCGGAGCGCCTCGGCCTGTTCCGCTTCGGCAGCGAGGCGAAGTGCTTCGGCCTCTTCGGCGGCGAGACGGGCGGCCTGTTCCGCTTGGGCGGCGAGGCGAAGTGCTTCGGCCTCTTCGGCAGCGAGACGGGCGGCCTGTTCCGCTTGGGCGGCGAGGCGAAGTGCTTCGGCCTCTTCGGCAGCGAGACGGGCGGCCTGTTCCGCTTCGGCGGCGAGACGAAGTGCTTCGGCCTCTTCGGCAGCAAGACGGGCGGCAGCTTCGTCTTCGGCGGCGAGGCGGAGTGCTTCCGCTTCCTCTTCTTCCGCGGCGACCCGTGCAGCATATTCGAGCCAGGCCGCTGTCGCCGCCATCTCGTACTCGGCGGAGAGGCGGGACGCGTGCTCGGCCCACGCCTCCTCCTCCGCGCTGGCGCGCGCCTCCGCGAGCCACACGTCGTGCTCGTGCCACGCCTTCACTTCGACATCGCCTCGCTGTTGGGCGAGCCAGTCGGAGTGCTCGGCCCACGCGTTGCCCTCATCCGCAGCGCAGGCGGCCGCGAGCCACTCAGCGTGCTCGGCCCGGGCAGTCGACTCTGCGTGCACACGCTGACCCACGAGCCAGTGGGAATGCTCGACCCACGCGGGTGCCTCGGCATCCTCGCGCTGCGCGCCAAGCCATGTCTCGTGCTCTGCCCAGCCGTCGACTGCCGCTTCGTCGCGACGAACGGCCAACCACTCGGCGTGCTCATCCCAGGCGACAGGCTCCGCGGCGATGGCGGCCTCGACCAGCCACCGGGCATGATCGCCCCACGCCGGCTCCTCCGCGCCGAGCCTCTCGGCGTACAGCCAAAGGTCGTGCTGGCGCCACGCGTCCACCTCCGCGACCTCGCGCTCGGCGCGCTGAGCCTCGCTCGCAGCCTCTGCAGCTGCCGCCTCGGCGGTGCGGGCGGCCTCCTCGGCCGCCCGGCGCTCGGATTCGCGGCGGACGGCATCCAGGTCGACGACGGGGGCGACGTGCTGCGCCATGGCGGCCGCCTCATCGATGTCCTCGCCGCGTTTCTGCGCCTCGGCAATGGCATGGGCGGTCGCGAGTTCGGCGGCAGCGGCGGAACGTATCCGCTCGCGGCGGGCCATCTCCTGCGGTGACAGCTTCGGCTTATCCGGGTCGGCAGCCTTCTTGCGCGGTGGGCGGGACGGGGCGTCGAAAGGGTCGTACCCGGCGTCCTGCGGACCGAGGAGGTCAGACAGTGCCGCCGAGACACGGGCGATCGACGCGTCGTACTCGCCCTCCTGCTCCGGCGTCGCGGGCTCGGTGCGGAACGTCAGCGTGGACGACGGCAGGTCGTCAGGCAGCAACGGCAGGGTGGGTTCGTCGGCGTCGTCGGCGTCGTCGGCGTCGTCGTCGGCGTCGTCCGGGGCGCCTGTCGCCGCACTCACCAGGCGCGCGATCGAGCTGAAGTCAGCGTACGAGGAGTTGTCCGGCTCAGCGGTGGCCTCGGGGTCCTGGGTCGCTCCCGCCTGGGCATACTCGGTCAGCTGGGCCGGCGCGGTCGGGCGCGGCGGCAGGAAACCGCCGAGAGCGCCGATGAGGCGCGCGGCGACCGGCGTGTCGTCAACCGCGTCCGCAAGGGCGTCGTCGTCGGGGTCTGCGTCGTCGGGACTGGCGGCAACCCCCGGGACACGGCCGGTCGTGTCTGGATCGGGCTCATTGGCCAGCGCGGCCGCCACGGCGCGGGTGGCCCGGCCGAGGTCCAACGCAGTCGGGGGGGCTGTCGCCGGCCCAGCCTCGGAATCGACATCTTCCTCGACGTCGACGAGGTACGCGCGCGCGAGGGTGTAGACGACCTCGCCGGCCTCGAACAGGGTGAACCCGCACTCGCGGGCGAGCTCGGCGATCGTGCGCTCGTTGTCGACCTTGCACAACAGGGCCCACGCGTCGGCGTCGAGGATGATGCTGGGATCAGCGCCACCTCGCGTCGAGAGCATCACGACGGCGCCGGGTCCATGGACGACGACGGCGAGTTCGTCCCAGTGGTTGCGCCGGCGATCGACCTCCGACAGCAACTCCTCGAGCTCGGTCGCCGGGGCCACGTCTTCTCGTGTCTTCTCCGACTTACGGAAGCGCCAGCGGCCTGCCTGCCAGCGGACGAGCTCGCTCATGGAGTCGCGGACCTGCTCGGTGACGAACGCCTCGACAACGGGCTGGTCGACGAAGCCCATGTGGACGAGCAGCTCGCCGAGTCGCCAGCCCTGCAGGTCGTTTCGCTGCGCGTCGAGGGCCTCGGACAGCGCCTCGGGTGTCAGCGCGTTGGAAGAGACGAGCCGCGAGCCGAGAGACGGCCGCTTGCCGGGCACTTGAACGGAGTAGATGAGGCCGGCTTTGACGAAGACGAGTGCTTCTTGGCCGGCCATGTCGATGACATGGAGGCAACCGGTCATCGCTTCGGCGGCGAGGTCGCGGAGCGCGGTCGTCAGGGGAATGGTTTGCAGGTCGCCCTTGAGCACTGCGACCTCCATCCCATGTCGATTCCGCCGTCCGCTCCGTTGGCATCGGCAACTGGACGCAAAGTGTTGAGTGCGTCTGCTCGCGCGACCGGGCGGATGTGTCTGCCGTTCTCTATCGCGCGCCGGAGGGCTCGGCATGAGGATTGATTTCGGCCCAGTCTCGGCGGAGCGGCGCGCACGCCGCCGGTTGCGTGACTTAGGCTGTGCAAGCACCACCCCAGGCGACCGCATCCGGCCGCCCACCGAGGAGGAAGTCGTGTCGGAAGAAGTCCTCCCAGGCGGTCATCGCCGAGTCGACCGTGTGCTCGGCGATCACTACCTCGACGGTCTGGCGCAACTGCCGCTGCCGGAGCTGCGCGGGATGCGCATCGAAGCCGAGCAGGAGGAGACGGACGTGTCCTACCTACGCCGGATGCTGCAGGGCCGGATGGACATCGTCCAGGGCGAGTTGGCCCGACGCCGGGGCGAGGGATCGGGCAGCCTTGTCGACGACCTGCCGCGGCTGCTGGCGGATGCGCCGACCGACGGCCCGCGCGGGCTCGGGCGGCACAACGCCGCCGAACCGTCTCGCGCCGACTCCCACCGCCGCCGGCTCGAGCAGATCATCGCGGACCTGCAACTGTCCGACGTGCCGTCCCGCAGTGACGACGAGCTCGAGCGTGCGTTGACGATGCTCCGTGACGAGGAACACACGATCTCCGAGCGCCGCCGCGAGATCCAGCGCGTCGTCGACGCCTGCCATGCGGAAATCGCGCGCCGTTACCGCGACGGGGAGGCCGACGTCAGCGACGCGCTCCCCACGTCGGAGTCGCTCGGCTCGTAGGTTGGCTGCGTCGGGATGACCAGGTCCGGCGCCGGCATCACGGGCTCGGGCATCGGCGGCACCGGCGTCCGCGCCTCGGGTGTCGCGACAGCCGCCGCGGTGGTGGGCGCCGTCTCGCCGGTCGTGGGCACCGGACCGCCCGGGGGCAGCAGACGTTCCTGGACCTGTTGCATTGCCATCATCAAGACCAGCAGCCCGCAGGGCACGATCAGTGCACTGAGCACCAACATGCGCCCTCCCGGAGTCGCGTCGCCGATACAACGGCCAGTGCCTCTGATGCCGCCGGTCGGACCGGTGCGTACGAAGGGTCGGCGTCCGGCACCTCCGGCTTGAGGGCGCGGTCGAGTGAACGGCCGGCACTCCGTGGCGATGGCGCGTGTGGTCCAGTGAGTGGCCGGCTGTCCGTGGCGATAGCAGGGCGTGGTCCATTGAGCGGCCGGCTGTCGGTGGCGGTAGCAGGGCGTGGTCCAGTGAGCGGCCGGCTGTCAGTGGCGGTAGCGTGCGCCACACGGACCGTCGGGGAGGCACAGCAATGATGCGGTTGTCGCACGGCATCGGTCTGCTCGTCAATGTCGCGTTCCTGCTCACGAACCTGTGGGCCCTCATCGACGCGAGTGCGCGTCCGCCAGGCGCGTACGCCGCGATCGGTCACAAGAAGTCTTACTGGGTCGGCGGTCTCGCCGCTGGCATGGTGCTCGGACTGGTAGCAGCGGGGTTGCCGCTCGTCGGCATCGTCGCCATCGTCGCGTCGATCGTCTACCTCGTCGAATACCGGCCGAAGCTGCGCGAGATCGGTCGCGCGGGGTCCGGCGGTTGGTAGGGGGAGGCCCTCAGCGCATGTCGCCCGGCTGATCGACGTCCTGACCGGCCTCGTGGGCGGCGAGCTCCGCCGCTCGTACGTCTGTCTCCTCGACGACGACATCACCCGCGGGCAGGTGACCGCTCCCGTCGCCGAAGGCCGGCCCGGGCATGTGCAGCAGCTCGGGCGCCATGCCACCTACCGGCTCTTGCGCCGTGAACTCGAACACGAACTCCGGGTCGTCCGCGTCCGCTGCGACGTGCGTCTCGTCCTCGATGAATTCGTAGACATCGAGCAGGCCCGGCGCGTCGGACACCGTCACCAGTCGCGTGACGCCATCCGCAACGTCTGTGGTCTTTCCGTCATGAGCGCCACCGCGCAGGATCGCCAGAGTCATGCGCGTTGCTTTCCCCCGTCGCGGCGGCTGACACGAGCCGGGAGCGATCACTCTCGCCCCAGGCCCTCGCGCAGCGCGAAGGCTCCGGTCGGTTGCAGGCCACCGCAACCTTCACGCTGGGGCCGGGTGGGAAGGCTGGGGCTGGGCGGG
>CAXSDE010000078.1:0-9597 GCA_964236265.1 uncultured bacterium | reverse complement strand
ACCGCAACCGCAACCCCGACGCCGACCCCGACCCAGACCGAAACCCCGACGCCCACCCCGACCCCGACCCCGACCCTCGCCGAATCCACGCTGGACGAACCGACGCCGCCGCAGGCCGGCTCGCTCTGCGGCGCGTGGAGCGCGGAACGGTCACCGACCGTGGTCGCCATGACGAAGCACTACGGTGAGTTGCGGAACTGCCTGTCGTACAAGGGATTGTGGATCGTCATGACCCTCGGCGTGTATAGGCCCGACAACACGCGCGGTGACGGTGCCATCGGCATCTACCGCTGTGCCGCGGACCCGTGCCGGGACGGCGATGCGCCGCACCCGTTCAGCGGTTGGCACTGGGTGCGCGGCCCGAGGCACGGCGGGGTGACCCTCCTCGGCACCGACCCGCGTGGCCTCGTCGTCGACGTGGGCGGCGCGGAGTTGTTGTTCGACCCTGCGGCGCGGACGTTCCCGCAGAGCTAACCCGCGCGACCCGAGCCACCAATGGGCGCCGGTCGGGGGCCGCTGCGACGGTGTCGAGGGAGCCAGCTGCCTCAGACGGTCAACGCTGCGGACACCACCATGCGCGCCTCCTCCTGGATCTGCGCGAGGTGGGCATGCCCCTTGAAGCTCTCTGCATAGATCTTGTAGACGTCCTCGGTGCCGGACGGCCGCGCGGCGAACCAGCCCGACTCGGTCGTCACCTTCAGGCCTCCGATCGCGGCGCCGTGTGCGGTCGCGCCGGCCGCCGGCACGAGCATTGCCAGCGCGATGGCGACCCCACCACCCTTGGCCCGCGCGCGGAACGTTGTAGCTGCCACGGCACTCCTCTCTCGACGCGATCTCGGGGTCGGGGAATTCGGCGCGAGGGATGTTCGATCGTCCGGCTTACGTCACAGCAAGGTGTTCCCGGCGTGTCTCGCGCGCGTCTTCTCGATGGACTCCAGGCGACCTCGGGCGGCGTACGCCCATGAGTAGTTTGGGTCGGCCGCGAGCTCACGCAGGTATTTCTCGCCTTCGGGTGCGCCGCACTCGTGCAGCGCAGCCGCGATGGACACCGCATGACTGAGCTTCGCCGCGGGGTAGGCGTCAAGAAGGGTGGCGACATGCTGGCGGTCGCCCGACGCCCCAGGATGTGTGCCGCCACGTCCGTGAATCTCCAGTCCGCCGATGGGTCGGTGCTCTTGCGCAGCGCCTCCGCGGCGAGCGGCACAGCTCTCTCGTCCCGGAGGTCGAACAGTCGGCGGAAGTCACCCTGTCGTGCGTAGAGGTCCGCGGCGGCCGTCTGGTCGACCTTCGCCAGCACCATCGCTGCGAGCGAGCTGCCGTCGTTGACGAGGTACGCGACGGCCTCCGGCGTGCCGATCCGTCCCAGAGCCCTGGTCGCCGCGTTCGCCTCCCGACGGTGCGCCTCGATGCATTCGATCAGCAGCGGGAGCGCTTCCTCGCTAGCCACGCATCGGAGCCGGTGCACGCGCGCCTCGAACGTTGCGCGCGGCCCATCGACGAGGGCCCGCACCTCGTCAACCGATGGATACCATGCCTCGCGCCCGGCGACCTCATATTCGAGATACGACCGGAACGACACATACGCGGTGCCGTCCTCCTTCCAATGCGTCCAGAGCTGCCACTCCTCGAGCCCGGGGAACGGAATGAGCACTGTCGTGCCAGGCGCCTTCTCGGTCGCGACGAGCAGGCCTTCGGCGAAGGGCACCCGCGACGGCATGAAACTGGCGTCCTCGGTCGCTGGCACCATGCCCCCGAACTCCGTGCACTCGGCCATGAAGGCGGCGTACTCCGGCGACGCGTCGCGGATCCACCTCACGTCCTGTACGGGAAGGAACCCAACACCGACGACGTCGGACTCGAACGGCGGCTGCTCGTCACCGTCCTCGTCCCACACGAGGTTCACGCCAGTCTCGTCGGCATAAGCACCGTTGCTGACCAACAGGAACTCGCGGTACGACGGAGGCAACCGCACTCCCAGCCGCCGTTCGGCGGCCTGGATCTCCTCTTCCGTGGCCGGCTCCCGCAACAGCGATCCAGTGGCTACGGCCGCCGCCGTCGGCTGCTCGGACGGGTCGAGGTCCGCCAACAGCAGGTCGCTCCACTGACGTGCGAGCTGGGACATCGACAATGAATTGCGGGACATGCCAGCACTTCACCATCCCGTGCCCGGAAGGGCAATCACCCGTTCGGCGTCGGCCGCGATCAATCAGCCGGCGAGCGCGGCCGACACCACGGTGCGCGCCTCTTCCTGGATCAGCCCGAGGTGCTCCGGGCCCTTGAAGCTCTCGGCGTAGATCTTGTAGACGTCCTCGGTGCCGGACGGCCGCGCGGCGAACCAGCCTGACTCGATCGTCACCTTCAGCCCGCCGATCGCCGCGCCGTTGCCGGGCGCCGTGGTCAGCGTTGCCGTGACGGGCTCCCCCGCGATCTCGGTCGCCGTGACCTGCTCGGGCGACAGTGCGCCGAGCAAAGCCTTCTCCTCGCGCGTCGCGGGCGCATCGACGCGCGCGTAGGCAGGGTCGCCGTGCCGTTCGACGAGCTTCGCGTAGCGCTGTGACGGTGTTTCCCCTGTCACCGCAAGGATTTCCGATGCCAGCAGGCACAACAGGAGGCCGTCCTTGTCCGTCGTCCACACGCCGCCGTCGCGCCGCAGGAACGACGCGCCGGCGCTCTCCTCGCCGCCGAACCCGATCGACCCATTGAGCAGCCCCGGCACGAACCACTTGAAGCCGACGGGCACCTCGACCAGCCGTCGGTCGAGGTCGTCCGCGACGCGGTCGATCATCGACGAACTGACGAGCGTCTTGCCGATCGCCGCCCCAGCGGGCCAGCCGCCCCGGTGTGCAAAGAGATATTCGATGGCGACCGCGAGGAAATGGTTGGGATTCATCAAGCCGGCGTCCGGCGTCACGATGCCGTGCCGGTCCGCGTCGGCGTCATTGCCCGTCGCGATCTGGAAGTCGTCGCGCTTGGAGATGAGCGACGCCATCGCGTACGGCGACGAGCAGTCCATGCGGATCTTTCCGTCCCAATCGAGGGTCATGAAGCGCCACGTGGGGTCGACGAGCGGGTTGACCACCGTCAGGTCGAGTGAGTGCCGGTCCGCGATCTCGCCCCAGTAGTGCACCGACGCGCCCCCGAGCGGGTCGGCACCGATGCGGATGCCCGCGTCGCGGATCGCGTCGATGTCGAGCACCGACGGCAGATCGTCGATGTACGACGCGAGGAAGTCGTACGTCGATGTGGTGTCGGCCGCGCGGGCCCGCGCATAGGGCATCCGTCGTACACCATCGAGGTTGTTCCTCAGAAGTTCGTTGGCGCGGTCCTGGATCACCTTGGTGATGTCACTGCCCGCGGGGCCCCCGTCCGGCGGGTTGTATTTGAAGCCGCCGTCGGTGGGCGGATTGTGCGACGGGGTGACGACGACACCGTCGGCCGTGCCGCCGGTGCCGCGCCGGTTGTGCGCGAGGACGGCGTGGCTCAGGGCCGGCGTGGGGGTGTAACCGTCGCGGCTGTCGAGGAGGACGGTGACTCCGTTGGCCGCGAACACCTCCAGGGCGGTGACCGTCGCCGGCTCGGACAACGCGTGCGTGTCCTTGGCCAGGAAAAGCGGGCCGCTCGTGCCGGCGGAGGCGCGGTATTCGCAGATCGCCTGGCTGGTTGCCGCGATGTGGTCCTGGTTGAACGCCGTGTTGAGCGACGACCCCCGGTGACCCGAGGTGCCGAAGGCGACGCGCTGGCCGGGGTCGCTGACGTCCGGGTGCAGCGCGTAGTAGGCCGTCACCAGCCGCGGGACGTCCACCAGGTCAGACGTGGCGGCAACCTGACCTGCGCGTGGGTCGACCATGGGGCTCCTTCGTCCGAGAATCTTCCTACACACGTTGTATCCGGCAGGAGCACGAGGCAAGCAAGCCGGTCTCACATCCCTCTCATGGCCCTTACCCGGACGCGGGGTGACGACGGACCGGCGAGCCACGGTGACTAGCTTTGTGGCGAATCCAACCCACGGGGCGCCATGTCATCGCAGCACTTCCACAGAGCCGTCCGCACGTCCATGGCAGTTGCCTTCGTGGTCGCAGGACTGGCCGGCTGTTCCAAGAGCGCGACGTCGAACACGACCGGGGCCGCCAGCGCGGCGCCGTCCAGGACGGCGTCTTCCGCGAGCACCACCTCTTCCGTGAGCACCGCAACGACTCCCGGGTTGACGTCCGAGACCGGCGCCGGGGGCGTCGCGTCGGAGCATGCTGCGGCCGCGGTCGTGCAGGGGTTCCTGCAGGCGGCCGGCGAGCACAACCGTGATGCTGCCAATGCCTTTCTCGACCCGGCGCAAGCCGACGCGTTCTGGAAGATCGTCGAGCCCGACCGCAAGCGCCTCGATGTGGTCCATACCTATCAGTTGATGTGCTTTCGAATGGCGGACCAAAAGCCGACGACGTGCGACATCACGAAGGGCGGGGTGAGCATCGGCTGGGGTTTCACCGTCGGCAAGGGCCCGACCCCTGCGTTCGTGATCACTAAGATCGACCAGTTCGACATCGGCCCGAGATAGCCCGGTGCCTTCGGGCCGTACAACAGTTCCTCTGCTCACAGCTCGGACATCGGCGAAAATGTCCGTCGGCCCCCCGGACGCGAACGGGCCGTCGAACGTCACCACCTGGTTGTGATCGGCCTCCGGCAGCGTGCCCGCGATGACCGGATCGTTGGCGTTCTCCGCATGCTTGTCGGCCGACGCCGTGTGCAAGCCGCGCGCGTGCGCGATGTCGTAGTAGACGCCCGTCGCGCCCGGGTTGCCGCCGGTGACGTGGCCGACCATCCCGGGGAACGAGTCGGACGGCGGCGGGGTGGACGCGTGGGTGTAGTCGGTGCCGCCCCCGCACGAGCGCGGCGAGGGCCGACGGGTGCTGATGCACGTACCAGTCGAGGTCCGACTGGTGGAGACCGTCGACGGATAGCGGCAGGACGTGCTGCGACCGGGACGGAGCAAAGCGGGCACGGTGTCCTCCACGGCTGGGGCATGTCTCGATATCGATGCGCGCGCGAGATGACCGGATGCCGACGTCAGCATGAACCCCCGTTGAACGTTGCTGCCTCGTCGTGCCGCTCAGTCGTCGGGCTCGCGTGCGATGACTGTCAATTGCCACCGCTCGCCGGTCCATGCGAGGGGACCGTGAGCAGCCCTGTCGGAGATGGATGTCGACATCGCATCTGTCAGAAGGCGGTCGAGACCGGTAGTCCCTCTGGCGACGAGGAGCAATCACTTCTCCGCCGTCGAACCAATTCGAGGTGCGATCGCAGCCGCCGGGCCGACCCAGCGCAGAACCCGACCCTTTCGCCTTCGGCAGGTACTTGCCAAATAAGAAACTGCCACCTACTCTCGCACATGGAGGCGCTGCATGAACGAGTTCGAAATCGAGACAGTGAGCGAGCAGGCCGCCGCGATCAGGCGCTCGTCGACACGAGCGGCAGTCGCGGTTGGTGCATCGTCGAGGCTGAACGGGCTGACACACGCGGCAGTCGGATGCACCTTCGGCGCGACCGTCGCCCTGGTCGGGTTCGTCGGCCCGCAGCGTCCACGACCGTTTGTCGCCGCCCTCATTGCCGTCATCGCTCTCGTCACACTGGCGGTCACATCCTGGTCCCGGACGCGCCGCCGCGGAGCACGTGCGGGCTGGCGCCGCGTCGCAGCACGCTCGCAGATGATCAGCGCCATCCTCTGGGCCGTAGCGACGACCGTCGCGAACTCGTCCGTGGTCACCGTGCCGATGGCGGCGTGGCTAGGCTGGGCCGTGCTGACGGCCGCACCGATGGTCGCCGTCGGAGTGCGCGAAGCCTTGCCCGCACACGCCGACGGCGCTCTGTCAGCGGGCGCCGAGCCGCTGGGGCCACGCACCACCGCTCGGATGCCGCTTGTGTCGGTGCGGGAGCTGATCAGCGAGCGGGAGCGGGCTGCCGTCCGTCTGCTTTTCACCGGTGCCGGCTTCGGCGTGTTCACCGTGTTCATCGGCGCGTTTCGTTCCCACATGCACCCGGTGTCGGCGTTCCTGCTGCTCACGACTGCGATCGAGGTCGGCACCGCCGTGCTCCCTCGACGGTCACGGCAGCCCTTTCTGCTCGTGCGCGTGGTAACGCTCGTCGCGTACGTAGTTGCCGGTTTGCTCTCAGCGTTCAACGCGCTACCGGCGTCGCCCGGGCTGTGGGCGGGGGTCGGCATCGTCATTGCGGCACCGGCGGTCGTGGTCAGCTGCCGCGCGCTTCCCGCACCGCGGCAGTGACCACGCATGGCTCACCAGCGGCATGCACTGAACCACACGCTCAACGCGCCCATCCGGGTCAGCATCATGGCCGTCCTCATGTCCGTTGACGACATCGAATTTCAGACGCTGCGTGACACGGTCGATCTGACCGACTCGGCATTGAGCAAGCAGCTGGCAGTTCTCCAAGCCGTTGACTACATCGAGCTCATCAAAGGCTACGCCGGTAAGTGGCCACGCACCTGGGTCCAACGGACCGCCGCCGGCCACACCGCTTTCGCGGCACACGCAAACGCCCTGCAGAGCATCCTGCGCGGGCACGACCCGGAGCAGCCCCCCGGCTCGCCGGCAGAGGTCGGCGTCCGGCAATCGCAGCGAACGACCTGACGCCGGTCCCGGTGCAAGCGAACGCAGACGTCGTCGCGGTACCGGTGCTCACGTCCCCATCCACGTGCACGTCTGAATTGACCTACTTCGCTGCGGCGCCGCCCCGAGCATCCGACCATGGCGCGAAGGCGAGACGGCGATCGGCGACGCTCTTCGACCAAGAAGAGGCTCGTCCGCCGAGCGCAGTCGTGGGACGGTCACCTTGGACCAACCATTCACGCCGGAAGGCATCGCCTTCGATGCGCGCAGACGGGCGCCGTTCCAGCGGTAGGTCACATCGAAGAGCGGCTTCGACGGGCAGCAATACGCGTCATGCGGCCCGTAGTGGAGGTAGCTGACCACGAACACACCGCCCACGGCCGGTGTGATTCTGTTGATGCCCAGGACTTCAACCCGCTCAGCGGTGCCGACGAGCCTGTCGTCGTGCCAGACGAAGGTGACCTGGCCGCGCCCGTCGCCCGTGGGCCAGCGTTGAGCGATGAGTGCGGTCAGCCAGCGCCCGTGTCCGTCCGGGAACGTACGCGCGCTGCTGAGAGCGTTGAAGTGCGTCGTCGAGCTACCGGCCTCGACCGCGCGGGCGAGCGTGCGGCGGACCTGCGCACTCGTTGGAGCGAGGGCGCGCGCCCGTGATGCCGGCTCGGACGCGCCGCCTTGAACATGGGTCGCCGTCGCAGTGACGCTCACGACCACGGGGACCGGCGCATCGGTATGGTCCCGAACCTGCTGTGACATCACCTCGACACCACTCGAAGTGGAGCACCCCGCGGCGGCGCACAGCAGCGTGACCAGTACCCCCACGCGGGCAGGGATGACGGTCACGCGGTAACCATCGTCGACTGACGCGCGCAAGGACATACGCGTGGCTCCTCACGTGACGCCGTTACCGGCGCACAAGCGGGTGATCATGATCGAATGCGGGTGCTCGACTGTTCTTACACGCGCGTGCGCGCGCCGGCGTTGCACCTGAACGCAGCGCCGGCCCCACCACGACGGGAACTCAGCGCCTGGCGATGCGGCGCTTCAACTCCTCGATCGTGGCCACGGGAGTCGGGTCGATGCCGAGAGCGATCGCCAGGTAGGTCGTGACGTAGTCGCCGTAGGCCACCAGGCTTGCCAGTCTCTCGAAAGAGCCTTCGCCGTCCGCGTGCACCTCCGTGACAGGGATGCCGCGCTCTTGCGCGAGCTCCCGGCTCGCCTCCATGCGCACCGCGACACGCGGATGCTCGGCCGCGTCGCGCAGCAACACGAGCCGCAGCTTCGTCTGGGCGGCCGCGTCATCGACATCGGCGAAAATGTCCGTCGGCCCCCCGGACGCGAACGGGCCGTCGAACGTCACCACCTGGTTGTGATCGGCCTCCGGCAGGGTGCCCGCGATGACCGGATAGTTGGCGTTCTCCGCGAACTGGCATTGCCAGCGGTAGGCCGCGACCGCGGCAACAGCGCTCCCGCCCCACACGATCGGCAACGAGCCTGCGAGCTGCAACGCCAAACCCTTTGCCGGGTTGACGAACGACTCACTTGTCGGCCGATTCACCTGGCTCACCTCGGTCAGCCGGGCGGCGGTCGCCTCGACCTCGTCAAGGCTGACCGACAGCGCACCCGCGGCTTGTGCCAGCACGAGGACGGGCACCGTGAGCGTCCACATGTTGGCCCGTGGCTGGCGACCGCCGGCGGACACCGGAAGGAACGGGCCCCGGGCACGCGCCACGAGGTCCTCGAGCGGGGAGCCGATCGGACCGACACCCGCGAGCCGACAGCCGCGGCGCAGTGCCTCGGCCATCACGGTGAGCGTCTCCTCCGTCGTGCCCGAGCACGAGACGCCGATCACGAGGTCGGCGGCGCCGACCCATCCTGGCAATTCGTACGAGCGCACCGTCACGATCGGCATCGGGGCGCGGGTCCCGGCGATCGCGGCCAACGCATCGCCGGCGATCGCCGAGCCGCCCATGCCGACGACGAGCACGGCGCGCGGCCGGCCACCGTCGCGCACGTCGGACATGTCGACCTCGGCCGCGAGCGCGGATGACTCGCGCACCTGAGCGGCACCCGTCGCGATCGCCCGGAGCATGCCCTCGGGATCGGCGGCGTCGAGCGCGCGCTCGTCGTCGAGCGCAGCCTCGTCGACCTCGAAGGTCATGCGCGCGGGGCGTCGGGGCGGCGGGCCTCGTCGACGAGCAGCACGGGGATGCCGTCGCGCACGGGGTAGGCGAAGCCGCATTGACCCGTGCACACCAATTCGGAGGCGGCCTCGTCCAGGCGCAGAGCACCGCGGCAGTTGGGACACGCCAGGATTGCCAGCAGTGCGGCGTCAATGTTCATGCGCCCGTTCCCCGGATCAGCGCGAGCAGCTCCTCGCGCAGTGTCGTCATCGTTGCGACGTCCGGGCCCTCGACGTTGAGCCGCAGCAAGGGCTCCGTGTTGGACGCGCGGACGTTGAACCACCACTGTCCGCTGTCGACCGTGACCCCGTCGAGGTGGTCGATGGTGTGCTCGGCGTAGAGGGTCTCGATTTCCTGCATCTTCGCGGGCGCATCGACGACGGTCGAGTTGATCTCGCCGCTGGCGACGTACCTGCTGTAGTCGGCCGTCAACTCCGACAACGGTTTGTCCTGCTCACCGAGTGCGGCAAGGACGTGCATCGCCGCGAGCATGCCGGTGTCGGCGTTCCAGAAGTCCTTGAAGTAGTAGTGCGCCGAGTGCTCGCCGCCGAACACCGCCCCGGTCGACGCCATCTCGCCCTTGATGAACGAATGGCCGACGCGCGAGCGGATGGGGTGGCCGCCGTGCTCGGTCACGATCTCCGGAACACCCTTACTGGTAATGAGATTGTGGATGATCGACGCGCCCGGCACCTTGGCAAGCTCCCGCACCGCGACGAGGGCCGTGATGGCCGACGGAGTGACCGCATCGCCTTTTTCGTCGATGACGAAGACACGGTCGGCGTCGCCGTCGAACGCCA
>CAXSDE010000077.1:3818-10078 GCA_964236265.1 uncultured bacterium | reverse complement strand
CGGGCACGGCACAGTCGGGCACGGCACAGTCGGGCACGGCACAGTCGGGCACGGCACAGTCGGGCACGGCGACATTCGGGCACGGCACAGTCGGGCACGGCACAGCTGAGAGATGGGGAAGGCGCTTTGGGGCAGGGCACAGCCCAGAGAATGGAAACGGTGCGTGTGGACAGGCCTCAGCTGCCCGCACGCGGCCGACCCGGCCAGGTGCGGCCGGCGCGTTCGAGCCGCCCGCCCGCCGGGGCAGGCTCGAGCCGCCGAAACCGCCCTACAGGCGTGAGATTAGGGCTAGCCGACCGGCGCTTCCCACGCCGCGCGCCACGTGCGTGGCCCGACGACTCCCGACCCGACGCCGTGCTGCTGGCGTTGGAAGGACCGGGCCACGGCCGCCGACTGCGGCCCGAACCGGCCGTCCACGCTGATCGTCCAGCCGCGGCGGGCCATCTGTGCCTGCCACGCGCGCACGTCGGTACGCTGTGACGCCACGAGCGATGTGCGCAAAGCCACTCCCCGGTAGGCGGGAGCGTGCGTCGGGCGGAAGGACGCGCGTGGGTGGAAGGTGCCGAGCGCGATGCGATGCGCCGACCGGCTCGCGACTACCGCGCCCTGCCGCGCGGACGCCGACGCGCGCAGACCCAGCCTGCGTGAGCACGCGGGCCAGGGGCTCCAGCCCCGGGCTGCCTGGAGACGGCGCGCCGCCGCGTCCTGGGTCGCGGGCGCGGCTTGGTCGGGGCGGCCGCCGTAGCCGAGGCTGTGCCACGTCTGCAGATCGAACTGGTAGGCGCCGTAGTAGCCGTTGCCGGTGTTGATGCGGTAGTTGCCGCTCGATTCGCAGGCGCGCAGGCGCGCGAAATCACTCGACGTCGCTGCGCCGGCCAGCCCGGCCAGTGGCACCGAGGCGAGCAACGTGCCGGCGGCCGTGAGCGCCGCCAGTCGGCCGGCGGTGCGGCCGGCGGTGCGGCCGGCGGTGCCGCGGCGGTGCCGGCCCGTGTAGCCGGAGTCTTCGGTGGACCGGGAGTTGGGCATGGTGTCCCTCCGTACGCCTACGAGGTCAGCTGTCGGGTTCGGACTCGGATGCCCGGCCACCAAGGTGGCTTCACCCCAAGGACGCGTCGACCGGAGTCGCGCGCCCGTTCATGGGTCCCCCGCTCCCGCGTGCGGTGTGGATGGCGGCTGCGCCCTGGCGGGATTCGGCGAAGGGGACGCATCGGCTCGGCGTGTCGCCGCGCGTTCGACACACTAGACGCCATAATCCGCCGTCGGCAACCTTGCCAGTTCGGACATTCCGCCACGGGCCACCTCGAAATGGCCCAGGTGGGCCATGGTCCATGACCGTGCGCTGTTCGACGCTGACACCATGCAGATGAGGCCACGCCTGGCCCGTCGGTGGCTCCCCCACCCGGCGGAGCCGAGCGTGGCCGAGTGGCGGTCGCGGCACCGTCTCGTGGAGTTGTTCCTCCTGGCCCACGTTGTGCTGCTGCCCATCTACGCGGTGCACGTCGCGGCAGCCACCTGGCAGGCGTGGTCCGGCATCGGGGCCGTCATGGTGGCCTCCCTCGTCGCCTGGCTGCCCGTGCCCCGCCGTCTGCGGATGTGCGCGGCCGCCGCGGCCCTGCTGACCGCCGCCGGCGTGCTCATCGTGCTGACGGACGGGGCGTCGTACGCGAGCTTCGACGTTCTGGTCGCCCTCACGCTAATCGCCCTGTACGAGGACTGGGCCACCTACCTCTTTGCGATCGCCTACACCGTGGGCGAGCACCTGTTGGCGTTGTGGATCACGCCTGCGTTCCTGCTGGCGTCGGGGACGCCGCCGTGGCAGCCCGCGCTCCTGCACGGCGTGCTCGTCCTGCTGACGTGCGCCGCCCAGGTCCTGGTCTGGCACCACCTCGAGCAGGGACGGGTGCGGGCCCGCCAAGCACACGACGAGCTCTCGACGGGACGGGTGGAGCTGCGCGAGCAGCTGGACGAGCTCGCCCAGACCCGCGAGCAACTGGTGGCCACCGTGTCGCACGAGTTCCGCACCCCACTGACAGCCATCCGCGGCAGCGCGCTGACCCTCCGGCGCCGGCGCGACCGTCTCGACGCGGAGCGCACCAACGACCTGCTCGACGGCATCGTGGCCAACACCGACCGCCTGTCCCGCCTCCTGGAGAACATGCTCGCCGCCGCCGAGGTGCCGGATTCCGACGGCTGGGACGTGACCGATGTCCACGAGGTGGCCACCGAGGTCGCGATGGTCGTGCACGGCCGACACGTCGCGGCGGCCGACCGCGCCGCTGATCGACTGCAGCCGGTCGCCGTCACCGTGCCCCGGCGGCTCCACGCCCACATCGACCGCGACGCATTGCACCAGGTGCTCGCCAATCTCGTCGACAACGCCTTCGTCCACGCGGCAGCGGGATCGCAGGCACTGCTGACGGCGGTGACCGACGGCTCGTCCGTCGTGATCACCATCGCGAACGAGGCGCACGGCATCGATGCGGCGACGCTCGCCGGACTTTTCGAGCCCTTCACGCTGGCCGACGCGTCCGACACCCGCTCCCGCAGCGGGGCGGGCGTCGGACTCTACGTCGTCCGCCGGCAGGTGGCGGCCGCGGGCGGCACCGTCTCCGTCGGCTCCGCACCCGGCTGGGTGAGCGTGGAGGTGCGCCTGCCGGCAGCTGAGGCGCCCCGCCTACCGTCGATCGATCTCGGTGCCCGCCGGGCCGTGGCCCTGCCCCCGGCGGGTGCGTAACGCCGAGGTCGCTCGCCACGCACGTGCGAGCCGCGGTTCCCCCGATCGGGCGCACAAGCCCGTCCGTACGATGTCGATTGTCAGGGCATGGCCTCCTCGACATCCCGATCCAGCTTCCGTGCCCGCGCCGGTCGGCTGCTGCTCGCGGTCGTGACGACCCTGTCCGTCAGCCTCGGAACGGCTCCCGCCTCGGCGGTCGCCCCCCTTCCCGGCGTGCGGCTCAACGCCTATGAGGCGCGGCTCGTGCAACTGGTCAATCAGGCGCGCCGCGACCATGGGCTCCCGACGTTGATCGTCACCGCCGGCGCGACGGACGTCGCCCGGGGATGGGCCGCCGACCAGGCCGGGTCGGACCGCATGTCACACAACCCCGCCTTCGCCCACCAGCTCCAGGCGGCGGGCGGCACGAGCTGGACGTGGGCCGCCGAGAACGTCGGCTTCGGCAACGCCGGTGACCCGGACGGGCTCTTCGCGCTCTACATGAACTCGCCGCTGCACCGGGACAACATCCTGAGCCCGCGCGCCCGCTATCTCGGCATGGGCGTGGTGCCCCGACTCGTCGACACCTGGCTGATGGTCTACAACACGATGAACTTCAACGACTTCTACAACCCGTCGTACGGCGCCACGCGCGTCCCCGCCGCCGCCCTCCCGCTGGACGGCGACGCGATCCCGGCCACGACGTACGTCGCCTCGTTCGAGCACGGCACCGACCTGCGCGTCGGCGCTGCGGCCCACGGGGATCTGGCCAGCAGCTCACCCCGCACGGACACGCCGGCCCCCGGCGACAACGCGGTGCGCTGGACGGTGCGCGAAGGGTCGGCGAGCTCCGACGGCTACGTCGACCTCGAGCTGCACCAGGCCATGGACCTGTCCCACGCGACGGCCATGCAGCTGCGGCTGCAGGCGGACACCGTCGGTATCACCGATCTGCCGGTCACGGTGCTCCTCGCCCGCTACGGCAGCGCCACCGTAGACATCGGCAGCGCCGAGGTGACCCGCACGAAGACCATGTTTTCCTTCGACCTGCCGGGCAGCGCCCGCGACTATCGGGACACGATCATCGTCCGCGTGCCGGCCTCGGCCGTCCGCGCGCTCCCGGTCGTCAACCGCGACCGCGCGGTGCGCCTGTCGCTATTCGCCGTGCGCGTCGTCTGACCCGGCCGCACCCGGCCGCACCCGGCCGGCGCCGACCGCATGGACGCCGCCATCGACGTGCACGATCTCGCCCGTCGTCGCGGGAAAGAAGTCGCTGAGCAACGCGACGCAGCCGCGGCCGACCACCTCGGTGCCCTCGACGTCCCAGCCGAGCGGCGCCCGGTCGGCCCAGACGCCGGACAACTCGGCGAAGCCCGGAATGTGAGTCGCCGCGGTCGTCTTCAACGGCCCGGCCGACACGAGGTTGACGCGGATGCCGCGGTCGCCCAACTGCTGCGCCAGATACCGCGTGGTGGCGGCGAGCCCCGCCTTGGCCACGCCCATCCAGCCGTAGATCGGCCAGGCGACGCTCGCGTCGAAGTCGAGGCCGAGGATGCACGAGCCGGGCGTGAGCAGCTCGAGCGTCGCGCGAGTCAGCGACTGCAACGAATAGGTGGACACGTGCAGCGCGGTCGACACGTCCTCCCACGGGGCGCTGAGGAAGCCGTCGCCGAAGGTGCTCTGCGGCGCGAAGCCCACCGCGTGGACCACCCCGTCGAGCCCGTCGATGCCCAGCTCGCGCACCCGCCCGGCGAGCGAGGCGACGTGCTCTTCGCTGGTCACGTCGAACTCCAGGACCGGCGCCGGGTCCGGCAGGCGCTTCGCGATGAGCTGGGTGATCTTGAGGCTGCGGGCGAATCCGGTGAGGACGACGCTCGCTCCCTGCTCCTGGGCGATGCGGGCCGTCGCGAAGGCGATCGACGACTCGGTGAACACGCCCGTCACGAGCACGCGCTTTCCGGCCAGGATGCTGCTGGAACCCATCAGTCCTCCAGAGTGGATCGGGCGCCAGCGTAGCCGCGGCGCCGGCGGGTCCTAGTGACCCATGCCGAGGCCGCCGTCGACCGGCACGACCGCTCCCGTGATGTAGGCCGCCGCGTCGCCGGCCAGGAACGTCACGACCCCGGCGAGCTCGCCGACGGTGGCGTAACGGCCGAGCGGCACCTGCTTGACGATCTCCGCCTTGCGCTCGTCCGTCAGCACCGCGGTCATATCGGTGTCGACGAAGCCGGGGGCGACCACGTTGGCCGTGATGCCCCGCGGTCCGAGCTCACGGGCGAGCGAGCGCGCGAAGCCCACGAGGCCGGCCTTGGACGCGGCGTAATTTGCCTGGCCCGGCGACCCGTAGAGCGCGACGACGGAGGAGATGAAGATCAGCCGGCCCTGCCGGGCCTTCATCATGGCCGCCGTGGCCCGCTTGGCAACCCGGTAGGCGCCCGTCAGGTTGGTGTCGATGACCGAGGCGAAGGTCTCCTCGTCCATGCGCAGCAGGAGGGTGTCCTTCGTGATGCCCGCGTTGGCGACGAGGACCTCGACGGGGCCGTGCTCCGCCTCGACCGCCGCGAAGGCGGCGTCCACGTCGGCGACGGACGTGACGTCGCACCGGACGCCGAACAGGCCGGCGGGCGGCTCGCTGCCCCGGTAGGTGACGGCCACCCGGTCGCCCTGCACCGCGAAGGCCTGGGCGACAGCGAGACCGATGCCCCGGTTACCACCCGTGACCAGAACCGAACGACTCACGGGTGCACTCCTTGTCCTGCGTCGGGCATTCCGCGGCAGTCTGTCAGCCGCTGCGCCAGGCGTGCCGATCGGGGGCGCTGCTCCGAACGGCCCAACGGCACCGGCCGGACGGCGGCGGCCGGCGCGGCCCGACAGCGCAGGCGATCCGGCGGCGGACGGGGCCGGGCGGCGCACGCAAAGTGACGCCGACCGGCCGTGCCGCGACCGGCGGCGCGCGCCGACATTCTTCTTGTCACCGCACACCGGAGGTACGAAATGTCCACCATGGCAGTCCTCGCCCGCAGCTCCGCCGACGCGACCTACACCGCGGACGGCATGTACGTCCGGATCGCCGGCGAGCTCGACGCCCAGAGCCTGTCGCAGCTGCGCTCGTCGCTGCTGCGGACCCGTCCCGCCATCTGCCGTGACGTGATCGTCGATGCCGGCGCCGTAACATATGTCGATGACGCCGCACTCGCCACCCTCGTGGCAGCCGGCGTGTGGGCGGCCGACAGCGGTGCCTCGATCAGCTACTCCCGGATGTCGGACGTGCTGCGCACCGAGGTGCAGGCGCTCGGCCTGGAGACCTCCCTGCCGATGCTCGCCCCGGTCGGCACCCGCACCGCCCGATAACCCCGGCACTAACTAACCCCTCACCAGCCCCCGGCTCCCCCGGAAGGTGCCCGGAGCGAGCAGCCCCGTACGCCTGTTGATGATCCCCCGCGCCGGCCCGCGGGGGGTCGTCAACAGGCGCACGGGTCGCCCGACGGGCGTACGGGTCGCCCGACGGGCGTACGGGTCGCCCGACGGGCGTACGGGTCGCCCGACG
>CAXSDE010000077.1:0-3718 GCA_964236265.1 uncultured bacterium | reverse complement strand
GGCGTACGGGTCGCGTCCGGCCGGTCGTACGGGGCGTCCGGCAAGCACGCGCCCGGCGACCGGCTCGGCCCTAGTTGCCGCGCTAGTTGCCGCCCACCGAGTCCGGTGCCAGCACCGTGCGGTAGCCGGGCTGGCTCTGCAGGCAGCGGATCAGCGCCGCCAGCTCGCTGTCGTTGGCGTCGTCCACCCGAAAGCGGATCTCCGTGTGTGCCCGGCGGGAGAGTGCGTCCGTGGCGATCGGTTCGGGCGTCGTGTGCGGCAGCCCGGCGCACGCGGCGCGGGCCGCGGACTGTTGCTCGGGCGTGGCGCCATCGACGAAATACACCGTCGCCTCGCGGCTCTTGAGCGAGGACGTGAACGAGCAGCCGGTCACGGCGAGCGCCGCGAGCGCCGTGACGGTCGCGCAGAGCAGCCTCGGTCGGTTCACGTCGCCACACTAGTTCGCTTGCTGATGGGCACCGGTGCGGCGGCGATGAGCGCCCGCACGCGTCCGACGGCGTGAAGCCGGGCACTCGATCGAAACGTAGTGCGCGGCGAGGTGCGTCGGGACGTGCAGCGGCCGACGGGCGCATTCGCCTGCCCCGCTTCGACCACCGGGGGGCCCTGACGGCAACGACAGGAACGGCCATCGGCGTGTTCGGTATCAGCAATCGGACATCTCGCCTGACTTCGGGTGAGATGATCCACGTCAAAGGAGTTGATACGACGTGTCCCGCATGTCCCTTCGCTGCACCGCGGTCCTGGCGGTGGCGGCCGTCGTCGCCCTCGCCCCCTCTGTCGCGGCAACCGCCGCCGCACCAACGGTGACCCCCGCTGCCCTCGCGCCTCCTCTCGCCCTCGCACCCGCGGCCGTCGCACCCGCGGCCCACGCGCCCGCGGCCCACGCGCCCGACAGGGCGGCCCGCACCGCGCGCGTCAGGGTGGCCGGCGTGGTCTACCGCGCGGTCGTGCCGCTCGCGGAGCTAGGCGTCGAAGCGCCGGACGCGTTCACGTCGCTCGCCGAACGCGTGGCCGATCGGGCATCGGTGCCCGCCCGCCCCACCACGGTCGCGCTGCTCGGCGACACCCCCGTCTTCCAGTCGGCGACCCCCGGACGGGTCGTCACGGCGGCGCGCGTGCTCGACGGTCTGCGGCAATCGCTGGTGGTGCACCGCGTCGTGACGGTGCCGCTCACGCCCGTCGGGCCGCCCGCGGAGACGGCCGGCACGCGCTCGGTCATCGTGGTGCACGCCGGCGACAACCGGCTCTACCTCTACCAGGACCACGTCCTGACCCGCACCTTTCCCGTCGCCACGGGCTCCCCGGACTTTCCGACACCGAAGGGCCGGTTCGCGATTCAAGTGATGCGGCGGGCACCCACGTGGATCAACCCGCACCCGACGACCGGCTGGGGTCTCACGATGCCCGCGGTCATCCCGCCCGGCCCGACCAACCCGCTCGGGTTGCGCGCCATGAACCTGACCGCCCCCAACATCCGCATCCACGGCACGCCGCAGGACCGGTCCGTCGGTTACTCGGTCAGCCACGGCTGCGTGCGCATGCACAACAGCGATGTCGTGCAGTTGTTCGATCTGGTGGGTGTCGGGGCGACCGTCTTCATCGTGCAGACGGCGGCGCCCAGACTGCCCCCGCGCGGCTCCGGCATCCCGACCGCGATCGACCCGACGCTCGGCGGCTGACCGCTACCTCGCCGTCACTCCCGTTCCGGCCGCTCGAAACTCTCCGCCGCCCGCGCGCGGGTCCGTGTCCCCGACGTCGGCGCCCTTGCCGAGCAGCGCGTCGTACATCGGCTCGATCGTTTGACACGCCGCCCGCTCGCACGACCACGTGCGTTCGACCGTCGCCAGGGCAGAGTCCGGCGGCCGCGGTCGACGCTGTCCGCATCGGCGGTCCACGCCGTCGGCATCGGCGGTCCACGCCGTTCGCGTCGGCGGGTCGCGCGCAGCTGGACGCCATGCGGAAGAATGGCCGGACGCACGTCGAGAGGGCATGGACATGACGCAGGACAGCTTCGGGGCCAAGGGCACGCTGACGGTCGGGGACACGTCGTACGACATCTGGCGTCTGTCTGCTGTCGACGGCGCGGACAGGCTTCCGTTCAGCCTCAAGATCCTGCTCGAGAACCTGCTCCGCACCGAGGACGGCATGAACGTCACGGCCGACCAGATCCGTGCGCTGGCGTCCTGGGACCCGGCGGCCGAGCCCGACACGGAGATCCAGTTCACCCCGGCGCGTGTCGTCATGCAGGACTTCACGGGCGTGCCGTGCATCGTCGACCTGGCCGCCATGCGCGAGGCGATGGTGGCTCTCGGCGGCGACCCCAGGAAGATCAACCCGCTGGTGCCCGTCGACCTGGTGATCGACCACTCGATCGTCGCGGACAGCTTCGGTCGGCAGGACTCGTTCGCCATCAACGCGGGGCTCGAGTTCGGCCGCAACTCCGAGCGCTATCAGTTCCTGCGCTGGGGCCAGACGGCCTTCGACAACTTCCGCGTCGTGCCGCCCAACACCGGCATCGTGCACCAGGTCAACCTCGAATACCTGGCCTCGGTCGTCGTCTCGCGCGGCGGCGCGGCCTACCCCGACACCCTCGTCGGCACCGACTCGCACACCACGATGATCAACGGCCTGGGCGTTCTCGGCTGGGGCGTCGGCGGCATCGAGGCCGAGGCGGCCATGCTCGGCCAGCCCGTGTCGATGCTCATCCCGAAGGTCGTCGGCTTCAAGCTGTCCGGCCAGCTGCCGGAAGGCACCACGGCAACCGACCTCGTGCTCACCATCACCGAGATGCTGCGCGTGACCGGCGTCGTCGGCAAGTTCGTGGAGTTCTTCGGCCCGGGTGTCGGCAACGTGCCGCTCGCCAACCGGGCGACGATCGGCAACATGAGCCCGGAGTACGGCTCTACGTGCGCCATCTTCCCGATCGACGACGAGACCCTGGCCTACCTGCGCTTCACGGGGCGTTCACCGGAGACGGTGACGCTCGTCGAGGCGTACGCCAAGGAGCAGGGCCTCTGGCACGACCCGGCCGCCGAGCCGGTGTTCTCGGAGGTCGTCGAGCTCGACCTCGCCACGATCGTCCCGTCGATCGCCGGCCCCAAGCGCCCGCAGGACCGGGTGCTGCTCAGCGAGGCGCGGGAGCAGTTCCGCGGCTCGCTCGGTGACTACGTCGTGCTGGGGCAGGCCGACGAGGCGGTCGAGGAGACGTTCCCGGCCTCGGACCCGGTGTCGACCACCCACTCCACCGTCGAGGACGAGCCGGTGCACGTCACCGCGCAGGCCGGCCGGCCGGTCAACCGCGTCGCCGTGACACTCGAGGACGGGACGATCACCGAGCTCGATCACGGCCACGTCGTCATCGCCGCCATCACCTCGTGCACCAACACGTCCAACCCGTCGGTCATGCTCGGCGCCGCGCTCGTCGCGAAGAAGGCGGTGGAGAAGGGCCTGACCCGCAAGCCGTGGGTGAAGACGACCCTCGCGCCGGGGTCGAAAGTCGTGAGCGATTACTACGACCGCGCCGGACTCACGCCCTACCTGGAGAAGTTGGGCTTCAACCTCGTCGGCTACGGCTGCACGACGTGCATCGGCAACTCGGGTCCGCTGCCCGCCGAGATCTCCGCCGCCGTGGGCGACAATGACCTCACGGTCGTGTCGGTGCTGTCGGGCAACCGCAACTTCGAGGGCCGCATCAACCCCGACGTGAAGATGAACTACC
>CAXSDE010000076.1:0-10110 GCA_964236265.1 uncultured bacterium | reverse complement strand
CGGCGGTCGGGCGGGGGGCGGCCGGGTCGGGCCGGGGGTCGGCGGTCGGTCGGGGGTCGGCGGTCGGCGGTCGGCGGTCGGCGGTCGGCGGTCGGCGGTCGTCCGGATCGGCGGGGGTCGGCCGGGCCGGCCAGGTCGGGCCGGGTCGGGGGGCGCTCAGGGTCGGGCGAGCTCAGGGTGTCCGGCCGCCGATGGCGCGGGTCGCGCGGGTCTCCCGGCCGCGGGCCGCCAGTTGATCATCCGGCGGGTACTCAACGTGCACGAGCGTCAGTCCGCGGGCCGGCGCGACGGTCACCTCATCCGACCGACGATCGGCGGCGAGCAACCGGGACGGCCAGTCGGGAGCCTGGCGGCCGTCGCCGACGGCGATCAGCGCTCCGACGAGCGAGCGCACCATGGAATGACAGAAGGCGTCAGCCTCGACCGAAACCGTGACGATGTCGCCGTCGCGGGCACAGGACAGGCGCACCAGCAGCCTGATCGTCGTGGCACCTACGCGCAGCCGGCAGAAGGCGCGGAAGTCGTGCAGGCCAAGCAGTGCGGCCGCCGCGGTCGCCATGGCGGACACATCGAGCGGGCGATCGTGGTGGCTGGTGTCGCGCCGGCGCAGCGGCGGCGAGCCGTACGGCGCGTCACTCATCCGGTATTCATAGCGCCGCTGCAGCGCCGAGAACCGCGCGTCGAAGTCCCCGGCAACCATCCGCACCGCCTGAATGCGCACGTCGGTCCCCAGCACCCCGTTGAGCGCGCGCAAGAGGCGGAAGGTGTCGGTCCCCGCGGGCAGGTCGACGTGCGCCACCTGACCGGTCGCGTGCACTCCGGCGTCGGTGCGACCGGCGACGGTCAGCCGAGGCGGCTTGTCGAGCCGCACCACCGTGGCCAGAGCGTCCTCGATGACCCCCTGGACGGACCGCTGCGCCGTCTGCCGCGCCCACCCGCAGAAGTCCGTGCCGTCGTAGGAGATGTCGAGGCGACAGCGAACGGGCCCGCCACCCCGGGCGGGGGCGACGGGCTCGTCGTACGACGTCGTCATTTGTCTTGCTGGTCCTACTTGGCGGCGGTGTCGTCGCCTTCGGCCTGCGACTCGCTGCCGGCGCCGGCGGTCTGGTCGCTGGTCGCGGCCTCACCCGGTCCGTCGCCACCCTCGGTCTCGCCGGCCGCTTCGCCCGCGGGGGCGTCGTCGGTCGACGGGGCGTCGTCGGTCGACGGGGCGTCGTCGGTCGACGGGACATCGTCGGTCGACGGGACATCGGCTGCCGCGGTCGGCTCCGCGGCCTCGGTCACGACCTCCGTGTCGCCACCCTCGGCGGGCACCGCGACCTGCTCGTGCTCCTCGACCGGGGGGGTCTCCTCGACGCCTTCGGTCGGCACGGGCGTCGTCGTCGCGACCGGAGTGGCCGCCGGAGTGGCCGCCGGAGTGGCCGCTGGTGTCGCCACGGGGGTGGCGGCGGCAGTGCGGGCCGGACGCGTCGACGCGGGCTTCGCGACGAGCGGCTCATCAACGATCTCGATGAAGCACATGGGCGCGTTGTCGCCCTTGCGGTTGCCGATCTTCACAATGCGCGTGTAGCCACCGGGACGGTCCGCCATCTTCGGCCCGATCTCCGCGAACAGCGTGTGCACCACATCCTTCTGCGTGATGAGCTTCAGCACGCGACGGCGGGCCGCGAGGTCACCGCGCTTGGCGAACGTGATGAGCCGCTCGGCGTACGGGCGGAGCCGGCGCGCCTTCGCTTCGGTCGTCGTGATGCGACCGTGCTCGAACAGCGATGCCGCCAGGTTGGCGAGCATGTGCTTCTCGTGCTGCGGTCCGCCGCCGAGACGGGGCCCCTTGGTGGGCGTAGGCATTTCTTCTCCTCAGTGCTGCGGAAAACCGCGAATCGTGAAGCAGAGCGGTTAGAGCTGCTCGGTCTCGGCGTACGAGTTGTCGTAGTCGTCGGTGCCGTAGGTGTCGACGACGTTGCTCGGGTCGAAGCCGGGAGCGGAGTCCTTCATCGACAGGCCCATGGAAGCGAGCTTGCCCTTGACCTCGTCGATCGACTTGGACCCGAAGTTGCGGATGTCCATGAGGTCGGCCTCGGAGCGGGAAACGAGCTCGCCGACCGAGTGGATGCCCTCACGCTTGAGGCAGTTGTACGACCGGACCGTCAGGTCGAGCTCCTCGATGGGAAGCGCGAGGTCGGCAGCGAGCTGCGCGTCGATCGGCGACGGGCCGATGTCGATGCCCTCGGCGTCGACGTTGAGCTCACGGGCGAGGCCGAACAGCTCGGTCAGCGTCTTGCCGGCGGAGGCGACAGCGTCCCTCGGCTTGATCGACGGCTTGGTCTCGACGTCGACGACGAGACGGTCGAAGTCGGTGCGCTGCTCGACGCGGGTGGCCTCGACCTTGTAGCTGACCTTGAGGACCGGCGAGTAGATCGAGTCGATCGGGATGCGGCCGATCTCCTGGCCGGGCTGCTTGTTCTGCACGGCGGAGACGTAGCCGCGGCCGCGCTCGACCGTCAGCTCCATCTCGATCTTGGCCTTGCCGTTGAGCGTCGCGATGACGAGCTCCGGGCTGTGGATCTCGACGCCGGCGGGCGGGGCGATGTCACCGGCGGTGACGACGCCGGGGCCCTGCTTGCGCAGATACATCACGGCGGGCTCGTCGAGCTCGGAGGACACGACGAGGTCCTTGAGGTTGAGGATGATGTCGGTGACGTCTTCCTTCACACCGGGGATTGTCGTGAACTCGTGCAGCACGCCGTCGATACGCAGGCTGGTGACAGCGGCGCCGGGGATCGACGACAGGAGCGTGCGGCGGATCGAGTTGCCGAGCGTGTAGCCGAAGCCGGGCTCGAGGGGCTCGATGATGAAGCGCGAGCGGAACTCGTTGACGACCTCTTCGGTCAGGGACGGGCGCTGTGCGATGAGCACTAGGGGCTTCCTGTTCTGCAGCGACCAACATATGACGCTGCGCTCTTGGAACGAACGTGCGATGTCGTACGACGTACAAAAGAAGGGCGCTTGCGGCGGGAGGACGCATCCTCCCGCCGCAAGCGGCCCAACGCCTACTTGGAGTAGAGCTCGACGATCAGCTGCTCTTGCACCGGGGTGTCGATCGCACCGCGCTGCGGGAGCGCGTGCACGAGGATCCGCATCTGGGCGGAGATGACCTCGAGCCAGGCGGGGACCTGGCGTGAGCCGGCCTCGGCACGGGCGATGACGAACGGCGTCAGGTCGTGTGACTTGGCGTTCACTTCGACGATGTCGTTCTCACTGATGAGGTACGACGGGATGTCGACGCGCTTGCCGTTGACGAGGATGTGACCGTGCTTGACGAGCTGACGCGACATGTCGCGGCTGTGAGCCCAGCCGGCGCGGTAGACCACGTTGTCGAGGCGACGCTCGAGGAGCTGGAGCAGGTTTTCGCCGGTCTTGCCCGGGCGACGGCTGGCCTCGTCGTAGTAACGACGGAACTGGCCTTCGAGGACGCCGTAGATGCGGCGAGCCTTCTGCTTCTCGCGGAGCTGCAGCAGATACTCGCTGTCCTTGGAGCGGCCGCGGCCGTGCTCGCCCGGCGGGTAGGGGCGGATCTCGATGGGGCACTTGGGTGATTCGCACTTGGCGCCCTTGAGGAAGAGTTTCATCTTCTCGCGGCGGCAGCGCTTGCAGTCCGGGCCTGTATATCTAGCCATGCGTGTGTTCTCTCTCCGACTTCTCGATCAGACCCGGCGCCGCTTCGGCGGACGGCAACCGTTGTGCGGGACGGGGGTGATGTCCTGGATGGAGCCCACCTCGAGGCCGGTGGCCTGCAGCGAGCGGATCGCGGTCTCGCGGCCGGAGCCGGGACCCTTGACGAAAACGTCGACCTTGCGCATGCCGTGCTCTTGGGCCTTGCGGCCGGCCGCCTCGGCGGCGAGCTGTGCGGCGAACGGAGTCGACTTACGAGAGCCCTTGAACCCGACCTGGCCCGACGAGGCCCAGCTGATCACGTTGCCCTGAGGGTCCGTGATGCTGATGATCGTGTTGTTGAAGGTGCTCTTGATGTGCGCGTGACCGTGGGCGACGTTCTTCTTTTCCTTGCGGCGGACCTTCTTAGGCGCGGCCGCCGCGGTGCGTGTCTTGGGGGGCATGCTTCGCAGTCTCCTGGTATCCGGGCGGACGTATTACTTCTTGCCGGGCTTCTTCTTGCCGGCGATGGCGCGGCGCGGACCCTTGCGCGTGCGCGCATTCGTGTGGGTGCGCTGGCCGTGCACCGGCAGGCCCCGGCGGTGCCGGATGCCCTGGTAGCTGCCGATCTCGACCTTGCGGCGGATGTCGGATGCCACCTCTCGGCGGAGGTCACCCTCGACGCGGTAATTCGCCTCGATGTGGTCACGCAGCTTGAGGACGTCGTCGTCGTTGAGATCCTTGACGCGGGTGTCGGGGTCGACACCGGTCGCCTTGATGGTGGCCTGGGCGCGCGTGCGCCCGACCCCGAAGATGTAGGTGAGGGCGATCTCGACGCGCTTGTCGCGCGGGAGGTCGACACCGACTAAACGTGCCATACGGGCTCGTGCTCCTTCTCATGAGGCGGAGGTCTGCGCGATCCCGTCCCCGGCTGCCCAGCCGGGGCCCCGGCCTCCGACCGGGGGTGACCACCCGCTAGCGGGTGGGAGGACGCGTTGTGTGGATCGTGCTACTTAACCCTGACGCTGCTTGTGGCGCAGGTTCTCGCAGATCACCATGACGCGACCGTGGCGACGAATCACCTTGCACTTGTCACAGATCTTCTTGACGCTGGGCTTGACCTTCATCTGGCTCTGTTCTCCTGGCGGGTTCACCGGCGCACGGCCGGCGACGGCCGGGTGCGGTTATTTGTAGCGGTAGACGATGCGACCGCGGGTGAGGTCGTACGGGCTGAGCTCCACGACCACACGGTCACCGGGCAGGATGCGGATGTAGTGCATGCGCATCTTGCCGGAGATGTGCGAGAGAACCTTGTGCCCGTTCTCCAACTCCACGCGGAACATTGCATTGGGCAGAGGCTCGACGACGATGCCCTCGATCTCAATGGCCTCTTTGTTCTTGGCCACAATCCTCCGCATGCTCTATTACTGGTTGGGATGGTCCTACTCCTGATCATCTCCGCAGAGACGGGGCTCACGACAGGCGTGAGCCATCGGCGGCAGGGCCGAATAGGGAGTGTACGGCGTCGCGCTTCGGATTACCAACCCGGCGATCGGGGCGGGTCAAGCACCGCCGCCGGCGTCGCCTTCACCCAGCGGCGCCACTGCTCCTGCGGCGCGTAGCCGGCGCGGACCCACAACCCCTGCGCCCCCAGGTTGTCGTCGAGGACCATCGCGTCGAAGCGGCGTGCGCCGACGGCCGCAAGCCGCTCCTCGGCCGCGCGCAACAGCTCCGAGCCGAGCCCGCGGCGACGATGGGCCGGATGAACGGCGAGGCGGTAGAGATGAGCCCGCCAACCGTCCCATCCCGCCACGACGGATCCCACGATCTCTCCGCCCGACCGCGCGAGCAGCAGCGCCGCCGGGTCGTGGGCCATGAGCTGCCGCACGACCTCGGCGTCGTCGGCCGGTCGGTGCGCGTCCTCGGCGGCCAGCGCCCAGAAGGCCAGCACGGCAGACACGTCGCCAGGGGCCGCCGTCCCCAGCTCGACTGAGAGGGGCGCCGAGAGGGGCGCCGAGAGAGCCGCCGGGTCGGGCGTCTGGCCGGTCGTCTGGGTCGGCGGGCCAGGCGGCGGCGCTGCACCGTCGGCTGAGCCGGCGACCTCGTCACCGACGGTCACCCGCAGCATCTCGTCGTACCGGCTGGAGATCTCGTCGCCCAGGTCCTGGACGAAGACGGCATAGGCGCGGCACGCCGGGTCGAACTCGAACGCCCCCACCAACGTGCACCAGGCGGCGAGATTGGGGTGCGCCACGTGCGTCGCCGCCTCGGCCGGCGTCAGGTCGGCGATGGCTTGCCGCACCTGGTCGACCGTGAGCTCGACGGTCCGGGTGCCGTGGGCATGACCCGCGACGCGCGCCAGGACAGCAGCCGACAGCTGCGCCCCGCCGGCGTTGGCGGCCAGCAGCGAGGCCGTCCCGTCGGGAGTGACGAGCACCGTTCCGTGCGCCGCGGGCGGCAACCAGCCGTCGATCTCGGCCGTGATGCGGTCGCGCGCCGCCTGCAGGTCCTCCGTCGTTCGCCACTGCTCCGCCATGGCCGCCACTGTGCCAGGACCGAGGCGCAGGCGCGCGGGCGTTCCTCGCCGTCGAGGAGGCAGCGACCGCCTCAAGCCCCGCTCAGGCCGGCCACCCGACGACCTCGAGCAGTCCGTCGAGGTCGTCCACGGTGTGGTGCGCGGCGAAGGTGTCCGGGTCTTCGCGGTGGCTCGAGGCCTCGGGGACGGCAGCGTTGGTCACCAGCACCGGGGTCATGCCTGCGGCGGAGGCCCCGGTCAGCTCGCGACCCCCGCCGTCGCCGACGTACCAGCAGTCCTCCGGCTGCACACCCAGGCGGGCCGTCACCGCCGCGTAGAGACGCGCGTCGGGCTTTCGGCACTGTTCTTCGTACGACAGGACTCGTGCGTCGATGAGGTCGGCGTACGGCGAGGCTGCCCAGCCCTCGGCAACCTCGCTGCTGCAGTCACTCACCAGCCCGATCCGGAAACCGCGCCGTCGGAGCTCCGCCAGCACCCCGAGGGCGCCCTCCCGCGGAGCCCGCAGGCGCTCCACTCCGGCGAGGTGGATCCGCACGGCGGTGGTCAGCGCGTCGGGGGTCCCCGGCGCACCGCAGGCGGCCGACAGCGAGGCGAGCGTCTGCGTCGTACCGCCCCATCGTCCGGTGATGCGATCGGCGAAGGACGTGCTCATCGCCGCCCAGAAGACTGCGCGGTCGACGCCGAGTGCGTCGGCCGTCGCCGCGACCACGGACTCCCGGGCGACCTCCGCCGCGGGGTCCGTGAGGGTGCCGAACAGGTCGAAGACGACGGCCCGCATGGCCGCGCCCTAGGCGGACACGGAGGCGAAGCCCGCGACGCCGCCGTCCAGTGCGGTGAGCACGATCGGCCCATCGGCCGTCACCGTGAACGTGTGCTCGAAGTGTGCGCTGCGCGCGCCGTCCTTCGTCACAACGGTCCACGCGTCGTCCAGCAGCTTGGTGTGCCGGGTCCCGATGTTGAGCTGCGGCTCGACGGCGAGCACCAGACCCTCGACGATCTTCGGCCCGCGGGGGGCGCGGGCGATGTGGTGCACCGGCGGGTCTTGGTGCATCTCCGTGCCGATGCCGTGGCCGACGTACTCCTCGACGATCGACAGGCCCGTCGGGCGCACGAACTCCTCGATGGCCTTGCCGATGTCCCCCACGCGGCCGCCAAGACGGGCGGCGGCCATGCCGCGCCACATGGCGGCCTCGGTCATCTCGATCAGGCGACGGGAGTCGTCGTCGATCTCACCGACGCCCACCGTGATCGCGGAGTCGCCGTGCCAGCCGTCGACGATCGCGCCGCAGTCGATCGAGATGATGTCGCCCTCGCGGAGGATGACGTCGCGACGCGGGATGCCGTGGACGATCGCGTCGTTGACCGACGCGCAGATAGTGGCGGGAAACGGCGGGTGGCCGTAGCCGAGGAACGACGGGATGCCACCTTCGCCGCGGATCGACTCCTCCGCGAGCGCGTCGAGGTCCTGCGTGCTGACGCCCGGGGCGACCGCCTCCCGCAGCTTGGCCAGAGTGCGACCGACGACGAGGCCGGCCACGCGCATCTTCGCGATCTCGCCGGGGTTCTTCAACTGGATCATCTAGCGGAGGAAGCCCTCGTAATTGCGCAGCATGAGCTGGCTGTCGATCTGCTTGACGGTGTCGAGACCGACGCCGACGACGATCAGCAGGGCGGTGCCGCCCAGAAGGAAGTCGCCACCGGCGCTGATTCCCGGGAAGAACGAAGCGACGACGAACGGCAGCATCGCGACGATCGACAGGAACAGGGCGCCGGGGAAGGTGAGGCGGCTCTGGATGTAGTCGAGGTATTCCGCGGTCGGGCGACCGGGGCGGATGCCCGGGATGAACCCGCCGTACTTCTTCATGTTGTCGCTGACCTCACGCGTGTCGAACGTGATGGCGACGTAGAAATAGGTGAAGAAGAAGATCAACGCCAGATAGACGATCAGGTAGCCCGGCTTGGGGCTGCCGCTGCTGACATTGATCAGGTTGCGCTGGATGAAGCCCACGACGCCACTGGTCTTGTCGCTGAACAGGTTGGTGACGAGGTAGGGCACGTACAGCAGCGATGAGGCGAAGATGACCGGGATGACGCCGGCCTGGTTGACCTTCATCGGCAGGTAGGTCGACGTGCCGCCATACATGCGGCGACCGATCATGCGCTTGGCGTACTGCACGGGGATGCGACGCTGGGCCTGCTCAACGAAGATCACGAACGTGATGATCATGACGGCCATGATGATGATCACGATGGCGCCCCAGATCTTGGCCGCCTTCAGGATCTGCCACCCCTGCGAAGGAGCCCGGGCGATGATCGAGGTGAAGATCAGCAGGGACATGCCATTGCCGACCCCACGCTCGGTGATCAGTTCCCCGAGCCACATGATGACGGCGGTGCCGGCGGTCATGGTGAGCACCAGGGTCGAGACGCGGAAGATCGAGATGTCGGGCAACGGCGAGCAGGTCTGGCCGCTGGCCTGGAACAGTTGCCCGCTCCGCGCGAGGGCGATGATCGCCGTGGACTGCAGGATGCCGAGCGCGACCGTGAGGTAACGGGTGTATTGGGTCAGGCGCGTCTGACCGGCCTGTCCCTGCTTCTTCAGCGCCTCGAAGCGGGGGATGACCACGACGAGCAGCTGCACGATGATGCTGGCCGTGATGTAGGGCATGATCCCGAGCGCGAAGACCGACAGTTGCAGCAGCGCGCCACCGCTGAAGAGGTTGAGCAGGCCGTAGATGCCGCCCGTGCCGACCAGCTTCAGGCAGTCCTGCACCCGACCGTAGTCGACGCCGGGCGCGGGCACCGTGGTGCCGAGTCGGTAGAGCGCGATGATCGCGACGGTGAAGAGGATCTTCTTCCGCAGGTCCGGTGTCCGGAAGGCCTGGGTGAAGGCTCTGAGCACGTGCTCCTCCAGCGCGAAAATGCGATTTGTGACGGGGCGCGGGGCGACCCGGTGGGCGACGATCCGTGCAGACGCCGGAACCTACGCCGCCGCCGCCGACTGTAACAGTCGGCGGCGGGCGAAGAGGCGGCCTGAGAACAGGCCTAGGTCAGCGCTTGCCGATTTCGGTGACGGTGCCACCGGCGGCGGCGATCTTCTCGCGGGCCGCACCCGAGAACTTGTGCGCGGTCACCTGGATCTTGACCGCGATGTCACCGGTGCCGAGCACCTTGACGAGCTCGTTCTTGCGGACCGCTCCCTTGGCAACGAGGTCGTCGATCGAAACGTCCCCGCCGTCCGGGTAGAGAGCGGCGAGACGGTCGAGGTTGACGACCTGGTATTCCACGCGGAAGTGGTTGACGAAGCCCTTGAGCTTCGGCACCCGCATGTGGAGCGGCATCTGGCCGCCTTCGAAACCGGCGGGCACCTGGTAGCGGGCACTCGTGCCCTTGGTGCCGCGACCGGCGGACTTGCCCTTGGAGCCTTCACCGCGACCGACACGCGTTTTCGCGGTCTTGGCACCCGGAGCGGGGCGGAGGTGGTGGACCTTGAGAGTCATCGTCAGACCTCTTCGACGCTGAGGAGGTGGCGGACGTGACGGATCATGCCGCGCACCAGAGGGGTGTCCTCACGCGTGGTCGTCTGCCGCGGCTTGCCGAGGCCGAGTGTCCGGAGCGTGGCGCGCTGGTCGGCCTGGGAACCGATCTGCGACTTCGTCTGCGTGATCTTGAGCTGCGCCATCTCAGGCTCCCAGCCCGGCGGCTTGCGCCTTCAGCAGCGCTGCGGGGGCGACGTCCTCGACGGGCAGCCCGCGGCGGAGCGCGACCTGCTGCGGAGTGACGAGGCCCTGCAGGGCCGCGACGGTCGCGTGCACGATGTTGATCGCGTTCGACGAACCGAGCGACTTCGACAGGATGTCGTGAACGCCGGCGCACTCCAGGACGGCACGCACGGGACCGCCGGCGATGACGCCGGTGCCCGG
>CAXSDE010000075.1:0-10131 GCA_964236265.1 uncultured bacterium | reverse complement strand
GGCGACAACTACGTCACCGTCATCATCGATCTCACCGGGGTCCGCGACGGGACAGGCCCGGCGCGGCTGCTGGCTATGGTCGAAGGCCGCTCCAAGCAGGTGTTCAAGACCTGGCTCGCCGACCGGCCTCAAGCGTGGCGCGAGAAGGTGGAGGTCGTCGCGATGGACGCCCTTCACCGGCTTCAAGAGCCCCACCACCGAACAGCTCCCCGACGCGGTCGCGGTGATGGACCCGTTTCACGTCGTGCGCCTGGCTGGTGACGCGCTCGACCAGTGCCCCGCCGCCGCGTCCAGCAACACACTGTCGGGCACCGAGGTCGCGCGAAGGGCCCGCTCTACCGCGCCAGACGGACGCTGCACACCGGAGCGGACCTGCTCACCGAGAAGCAGAAACACAAACTGAGCACACTGTTCACCGGCGATGACCACGTCGAAGTCGAGGTCACCTGGGGCATCTACCAGCGGATGGTCGCCGCCTACCGGGAGACCGACCGCGCCGGCGGCCGCACGATGATGAGCAACCTGATCGACTCCCTACGACACGGCGTCCCCGCCGCGCTCACCGAGCTCGCCGCCCTGGGCCGAACGCTGAACAAGCGTGCCGCCGACATCCTCGCTTGCTTCGACCACCCACGCACATCCAACGGCCCCACCGAAGCGATCAACGGCCGCCTCGAGCACCTGCGCGGCAGCGCCCTCGGCCTCCGCAACCTCACGAACTACATCGCCAGATCCCTGCTCGAGACGGCCGGCTTCAGACCCCGACTACACCCTCGATTGTGAAGAGCCCGTTTGGCCGGTCAAGACGATCATTGTTTCCACGCCTGGCGGCGAATGTCGTCGTGAATTGCTCCGACCGGCGGAGTGCGATTGCTGTAAATGCAGCATGATCGCTATTCGGCCGTAATCCCCCGGTCGGAAGAAGCAGGCGCACGATTCCCGAGCGCCGCCCGCAATCCGTCGGCGATCGTCTCGACGTACGGCTCCCGCATGGAGCGGCGCGGCGTGGTCTGACCGTCGCCAGGCACGCTGATGCACTGCACGACCCCGGTGCTGAGATCGGTCCAGCCGAGGTCCGGGCTCGCATACAGACCGTCGGCCGAGAACACGGCGACGGGCAACGGCAGGCGGCGCGGCTCCCACGCGTTCTGCGCCTCCTCGGCGATGCGCTGGACATAGGCACCCTCGCGCATCCAGTCCGGTAGGCGACGGCGCGCACGCAGCACGTACGCGTACTGCGCCTCCCGCCAGCGGCGGCGGGTGCCGCGGCGCACACGCCGCGAGACGGCACGGACGAGCGCCTTCGCCTGCTGCGGCCGCGTGCGCCGGCCGGCGGTCTGCCGCTCGAGCCGCGCCCGCAGGGACATGTCCACTGGGGCAGGGCGCTCGACCTCGCCCTCGTCGTCGAACAGCGGGCGGTAGGTCGTGAGGTACGACGGGGCCGGCCCGTTGATCGCCCCGACTAGCGCGACCTCGTGCCCGCGTTGCTGCAGGCGGTCGGCCATCTCGTAGGCCACGAGCGCGCCGAAGCAGTAGCCGAGCAGTGTGTAGGGGCCCTGTGGCTGCACGTCCGCGATCTCGGCGATGTAGCGCTCCGCCATGTCCGCGACGGTGATGTCGGGGGCGATGTCGCCGTACAGGCCGGCGGCCTGGAGACCGTAGAAGGGCTGATCCGTCCCGAGCCGGCGGCTGAGCTCGTGGTACAGCAGGATCGTCCCGGCGCCCCCGTGCACGCCGAAGATGGGCGGCTGCGACCCGTTGGGCTGCAGCGGCACGAGGCTGCGCCACTTGCTGCCCGCTGCCGCTGCCGCTGCCGGGCCGCCGCGCAGGACGCCGGCCAGGCCGGCGATGGTGGGTGACCGGAAGACCGCCCCGAGCGGCAGGCCGTGGCCGAAGTCGCGCTCGACGCGGGCGAAAAGGCGCGCCGCCGTGAGTGAGTTGACGCCCAGGTCGAAGAAGTTGTCGGTGACCCCGATGGGGCTGATCCGCAGCACCTCTTCCCACACCGCGACGAGCTGCGCCTCGAGCTCGTCGCGCGGGGCGACGATGTCGTTGCGCAGCAGCGCGGACGGGTCCGGCGCCGGAAGCGCCTTGCGGTCGGTCTTGCCGTTGGGGGTGCGCGGGAACGTGCCGAGCACGACGACGGCGGCCGGCACCATGTAGACCGGCAGGCTCGCCCCCACGTGGCGCCGCAGGTCCCCCGGGCTGACGGTCGAGTCGGGTTGCCGCACGACGTAGCCGACCAGCGTCTTGTCGCCGCCAGTGTCCTCCCGCACGACGACGACCGCCTCGGCCACCTCGGGGTGGCCGTCGAGGACCGTCTCGATCTCACCGAGCTCAATGCGGAAGCCGCGCACCTTCACCTGGTTGTCGATGCGGCCGAGGAACTCGAGCCGGCCGTCGCGTCGCCAGCGCACGAGGTCGCCGGTGCGGTAGACCCGGTCCCCCGCCTCCGGGAGATCCGGGAACGGGGACGCGAGGAACTTCTCGGCCGTCAGGTCGTCGCGGCCGCGGTAGCCCTGGGCGAGGCCGGCACCGCCGATGAGCAGCTCTCCCGCAACGCCGATCGGAACCTCGCGGAGCCGCTCGTCGACGACGTGCAAGGTCGTGTTGAGGAAGCCGTGGCCGAGGGTCGGCAACTCCCCCGGCGCCGACAGGTGGCACAGGCTGGACCAGATGGTCGTCTCGGTGGGGCCGTACATGTTCCACAGCTGGCCGCAGCGCGGGATCAGCCCGTCCGCGAGCGAGGGCGGCAGCGCCTCGCCACCGCAGAGGACCAGCAGGTCGGGCTTGCCCTCCCAGCCCCAGTCGATCAGCATGCGCCACGTCGCCGGCGTCGCCTGCATGATGTCGATGTCGTGCGCCGTGAGCAGTGACACCAGGGCCGCCGGGTCCCGGGTCTCGTCCTGGGTCGCCAGCACCACGGTGCCGCCGGCGACCAGCGGGAGATAGAACTCGAGCCCCGCGATGTCGAACGACACCGTCGTGACGGCGAGGAGCGTGTCGCCCGCGGCCATGCCCGGCTCGCGGCGGACCGACTCGAGGAAGTTGGTCAGCGCGCCGTGCGGCACCATGACGCCCTTGGGCTTGCCGGTGGAGCCAGACGTGTAGATGACGTACGCCGTGTCCTCGTGGCGCGGCCCGTCCGCGGGCGCCGTCGCCGGCGCGGTGGCGACAGCCTCGACCCACGGCTCGGTGTCCAGCGTGAGGACGTGCGCGGTGGTCGCGGGCAGCTCGGTGGCCAGGTCGCTCGTCGTCACGACGGCGATGACCTCGGCGTCGGTGAGCATGTAGTCGACACGGTCGGCGGGGTAGGCCGGGTCGACCGGGACGTACGCCGCGCCCGTGGCGAGCACCGCCAGCAGCGACGCGAGCGTATCGGTCGTGCGGTCGAGGCACACCGCGACGCGGGTCCCCCGGCCGGCCCCCAGGTCGCGCAGCACGTTCGCGATGCGGAAGGCGCGGCCCGCGAGGTCGTCGTACGACAGCGTGGTGGCCGCGGACACGACCGCGGGCCGGTCCGGTGCCTCGTGCCGCCGCCGTGCGAACTCGCCGGGCATGGTCCACCCCGGGATGACGTCCACGGGGCCGGTGCCCCACGCGCGCACGCGGTCGCGGGCGTCGTCGCTCGTCAGGTCGACGGCGTCGACGGCGACCGCGGGATCGGCCGTGGCCGCCTGCGCGGTCCGCAGCCACTGGTCGGCCAGGTCCGCGACCGATGCGGGATCGAAGATGTCCGTGTGCTCGATCGCCGAAGCGGGCCCGTCGAGCACCAGCACCAGGTCGGCAGCCGCCGCGCCGTCGGCGGCGCGGGACCGGGCGACTCCCACCCGGAAGAGCGCGTCCGCGGTCGACGGGGCGGGTGCGTGGGCTGCCGCCTCGGCGTGGAGGGCGGTGATGGCCGGGAAGACGACGTCGTACGACGAGGTCGGATCGAGCGCGACGGGCACCGGTACGAGGTCGCCCCCACCCCCATCCGCAGGGCCGGCGACCGGCAGGCCGACCGTCAGCTCGAACTGGCCACTGAGACGGGCGAGCGTCGTCACCCAGGCCGCGATGAGCACGTCGTCGGGAAGGCCTGCCGGGACCTCGACCGGATGCGGCGTGCGCTCGGCGGGAGCGTCGGGGGTGCGGACCCGATCGGTCGGCAACGAGAGCTCCCCCGTCAGCCGCGGCAGGACGGACGCCCAGTAAGCCGCCCGCGAGCCGTCGCCGGCCGCGCGGGCAGCGGGCAGGGCAGCGTCGACCGGCGCCTCGTGCATTCGATCCCCTTGTGGTGTGTGCCGCAGCAGCGTGCGCGTGCTGTCGCAGACCCTATCGCCCGATTCGGGCGTGGGCCTGACCGCGAGAAGCCTGGCAGAAGCTCGCCACCTCGCGAGGCCGTTTCGGCGGGACCCGTACCGCAATCACGCAGTGCACGCCGCCGATGAACCCGACAGCGATGACCGCCGAATAGGCGGTGGCGGACAGGGACTGCGCGCGGGAATGGCCCTGCGACAGCATCGACGACGCTGCGTTGCTCAGCCATTCGGGTGCTTTCCCAGGTTCCCGCGCCTGCGGCGGTCCGTCGGCGGGACGGATCGCCCCTCCAGACCAGTAGACTGCGGTGCGCCAAGGAGGGGCCGCCCACATGCCGAACGCCAGCGGCCCACACGCGGACGCCCATGTGAGTCCCGCCCCATCTGCCCATCACGGAGCCGCCGACGTGCATGCGGGCGAGTCCCACCGGCGCCACAAGTCTGAGACTGCCCGCAAGCCGGACCCCTTGGGCAACCCCGCGGACGCACACACTCCCCAGCAACACGGGGAGGATCCGGGCACGTCGCTGTCAGCGGCGGTCGTGACGGGCGCCCGGTGGATGGCCATCTCCCAGGTGTCCACGCAGGTGCTGCGTTTCGTGGCAAATATCGTCCTGGCGCATCTGCTTGTGCCGGCCGACTTCGGCATCATCGCGATCGGCATGACCGTTACGCTCTTCCTCGAGCAGATCCGCGACCTCGGCACCGGCTCGACGATCATCCAACGCAAGGATGTCTCCCCGTCGCTTCTCAACACGGTCTTCTATCTCAACGCGGGCTTGGGCCTCGCCCTGGGCGCGGCTGTCTTCGCTGCGGCATCGCCGCTGGCTGCGTTGCTCGGACACTCCCCGGGCACTTCCTCGCAGGTCCAGGCGACCCACGTCCTGCAGGGGTTTGCCCTGATCACGGTCATCACCTCGGGTGCCAACATCCACCACGCGCTGCTGCGTCGCACGATGCGCTTCCGCACGGTGGGACTGATCGCGACCGGTGTGGCGCTGTGCAACGCCATCGTGAGCGTCTCGCTGGCGGCGGCCGGCGCCGGCGTCTGGTCGATCGTGATCGGGATCGCCGCCGGCAACGCACTCGGGGCGGTGTCGGCCTGGGTGTCATCCGGCTGGCGTCCCGGCCTCACGACACGCATGGCCGACCTGCGGTCGATGTGGCACTTCGCCGGGTTCCTGTTGTTGACCAACCTCGTCGCCTTCGCCATGCAGCAGTCGGACCGCGTCGTGATCAACCGGGTGCTCGGGCCGGCGCTGCTCGGCATCTACGCCATCGCCCTGCAGATCACGAGCTATCCGCTGACGACCGTCACGACCGCCCTCACCGAGGTGCTGTTCCCCGCGTTCGCGAGACGCCAGGACGACAAGCTGGCGCTCCGCTCGGCCTACGTACGGGCCAACCGGGTCATCGCGCTCATCACCTTCCCTTTGATGGCCGGGACGGCCGCTGTCGCGCCGCTGCTCGTGCCCGTCGTACTGGGCGAGAAGTGGCGCGCCGCCATCCCCATCCTCATTGCTCTCGGGCCTGCCGGTGCCATCCGGTCCGTCACGGCCAACGCAGCCTCGCTGATGCTGTCGCAGGGCCAGTCCCGCGCGCAGTTCCTGTCCGCCACCGCCTATTCGGCGGTCATCGTTGTCGGGTTCATCGGCGGCGTGCACTGGGGCCTCGTCGGAATGTGTATCACCTACACCGTGCTCGTCGCGGTGCTGTCACCCGCCCTGTGGTGGGTCGCCTTCCGCTACGTCGACCTTCGGATCCGCGACTACGTCCGGGCGCTGCTACCGATCACACTCATCACCCTGACCATGGTTGCTGGCGTCGTGGCGGTCGGCCAGCTCGTGCCGGCCGCGCTCCCCGACGCGACGAGGTTGCTCCTCCAGATCGCGGCGGGCGCAGCCATCTATCTCGGGCTGGTTCTGCGGCTGCGCCCGGGCGCATTCGTCGACCTCCTGTCGGCCGTGCGGCGCCGCTCGTCAGAGAAAGAGAGTGCGGTATCGGAAACTGCCCGCTAGCCGCCCGACGTTGGAGGCGGCGACGACGCACCAGATCGTGCGCCGTGGCTCGCCGGTCAGCAGGTAGGGCAGGCGCGAGAGCACCCACCAGTACCGCGCGACGACCGCGAGAGGGGGACGCCGCTTGACGCCCGCAGCGCGAAATTCCTTGTACAGCTTGGGATACGGCTCGTTGTACCAGTAGATTTGCCGGAACATCGCCCGCGCGTTGCCGCGCAGTCGGTAGTGCACGACCGCGTCCGGCGCGAACACGAGCGGGTGGCCGGCCAGCTGCAACCGCCAGCACAGCTCGACGTCCTCGCCGTGCGGCAGGTCGACCCGCCAGCCGCCGACCTCGTCGAGCACCGACTTCTCGATCAGAAGGTTGCAGGCCGCGGCGATCGGCAGGAAATCCATGTGAAGCTGGAGTTCGCGCGACTGGAAGGGGCCACGCACAGCGACCTGGTGATGGTGATTGAGGCGGTCGTGCTCCAGCGCACCCGCGACCACCGTGCCTGGCTCCCACGCGGCATACAGCGCGCTGAGCCAGCCCGGGTCGACGACGTCGTCGGCGTCGCAGTAGGCGATCAACGGAGCCGCCGCCTGCGCGGCGCCGACCGAGCGCGCGTGCGGGACGCCGCGCACGGCGGACGCGTCCACGACACGCAAGTTGAGCCGGTCGCGGAAGCCCTCCGCGATGGCGAGCGTGCCGTCGGTCGAGCCGTTGTCGGCGAAGACGATCTCCCACGGCCGGTCGAAGTCCTGCGCGGCGAGCGAGTCCAGTTGCGCGCCGATGAACGCCTCGCCGTTGTAGGTCGGGACCACCACGGAGACGACCGGGCTCACAGCGCGACCCCTGCGGCCAGCATCGCGTCTCGGAACCAGCCGATGGTGCGGGCGAGGCCGTCGCCCAGGCTCACCTGCGGCGTCCAGTCGAGGACCTCCGCCGCGAGGCTGATGTCGGGGCAGCGGATCGACGGGTCGTCGACGGGTCGGTCGATGAACGTGATCTCCGACCGGCCCCCGCACATGCCGTTGATGGTCGTCGCCAGCTCGAGCATTGTGACCTCGTGCGGGTTGCCGATGTTGATCGGCCCGGTGTGGTCGGACGCGACGAACCGCAGCACCGCTTCGACAAGGTCGTCGACGTACTGGATGGACCGCGTCTGGCTCCCGTCGCCGGCCACCGTGATGGGCGCGCCGATGAGGCACTGCTGAATGAAGGTCGGGACGGCACGGCCGTCGTCGGACCGCATCCGCGGACCGTGCGTGTTGAAGAACCGCAGGATGCCCGTGTCCGCGTGGCCGTGGCGCGAGTAGGCCATGGTCGCCGACTCCGAGAACCGCTTGGCCTCGTCGTAGACGGAGCGCGGACCGACGGGGTTGACGTAGCCCCAGTAGTCCTCCGTCTGGGGATGCACCTGCGGCTCGCCGTAGGTCTCCGACGTGGACGCCATCACGAATCGCGCGCCCTTCTCGCGCGAGAGCTCCAGCAGGTTGAGCGTGCCCACCGAGCCGACGCGCAGCGTCTCGAGGGGAAGCTTCAGGTAGTCGGGCGGGGACGCGGGCGACGCGAAGTTGAGGACCGCGTCGAGCGGCCCCAGGGGCGGTAGCGGGGCGACGACGTCCCACTTGAGGAGCTCGAAGCGTGGCTCGGCCGCCCAGTGCTCGACGTTGGCTATGCGGCCGGTGGAGAAGTTGTCGGCGCACAGGACCGACCAGCCCTCGGCGAGGAGGCGGTCGCACATGTGGGAGCCCAGGAAACCGGCGCCACCGGCGAGCAGCGCCCGCGGCGCGTTTGGCATGTAACTCCGCTCGCTGCAGGCCCGCGCACGGTGGGCCCAGTGGACGAACTGTCTAGTAGGCCCCAGCGCCGCGAACGACGGCGAACAGCGTCCGCCACAGGATCATAACGTCGAGCGTGAGGGACCAGTTCTCCACGTAACGCAGGTCGAGCCGCACGGACTCCTCCCACGTCAGGTCGGAGCGGCCGCTCACCTGCCACAGCCCGGTGAGCCCCGGCTTCACCAGGAGGCGGCGCATCACGTCGTGGCCGTACTTCTCGACCTGGCTGGGCAGCGGGGGGCGCGGCCCGACCAGTGACATCTCGCCGCGGAGAACGTTGAGCAGCTGCGGCAGCTCGTCGATCGACACCCGTCGCAGGAAGCGACCGACAGTGGTGACCCGCGGGTCGTCGGGGATCTTGAACAACAGGCCGTCGTGATTGACGTTGTGCTCGCGCAGGGCGTCGAGGCGCTGCTCCGCGTCGACGTGCATCGAGCGGAACTTGTAGAGCGTAAACTCCTTGCCACCCACTCCGACGCGGACTTGGCGGAAGAGCGCCGGGCCCGCCGACGTGACCCGAACGGCCAGGACGGCCAGCAAGAAGATGGGGGACAGGACGAGGAGGCCGACCACGGCCAGCAGCCGGTCGAGAACGCCCTTGACGATGCGCCCCGGCCCCGACAGGCGCGGCTCCTCGACGTGCAGGAGGGAGAGACCGGCGACGGGCCGGATGTGCAGTCGCGGCCCGGCGACCTCCATGAGGCCGGGCGCGACGAACAGCTCGACGTTGGTGCCTTCGAGCTGCCAGGCGAGCTGCCGCAGGGCGCCGCCGTGGGTCTCGGGGCAGGAGGTGACGGCGACGGCGTCGGCGTTGAGCTGGCGCACCACGGCGGCCGTCTCGGACAGGTTGCCCAGGACGGGCACGCCGATCTCGGCCAGCAGGCCGTGGACGCCGCCCTCGGGCACGCAGGCGGCAACGATCTCGAGGCCGCCGCCGCGCTCGCGGCGGAACTGCTCGACCAGGTGGACCAGCGGGGCCTCGTGGCCGACCGCGACAACGCGCTGCAGGGCGCGGCCACGCTTGCGGGCCGCATGCAGGAACCGGCGCAGCACGTAACGCGCGATGAGCGTGAACACCGTGGCCGACGGCGCGCCGACGAGCACGAACCGCTCGGCGCTCTGGAAGTGGACGATGTAGGCCGAGGTGCCGATGAGCGCGACGGTGACGACACCGGCGCGGAAGACACGCTTGTATTCGTCGGTGCCCGCTCCGACGATGCGGCGGTCGTAGGCGCGCAGGACCCACAGACCAAGCACCCACCCCACCGGATACGGGAGCAGCGCCCAGATCGGGGCGCGCGGCATCGTGAAGAACGGCGAGATCATGACGAGGATGGACAGCACGGCGGCGCCGACGTCGATGGTCAGCAGCGCGACGAAGAACTTGCGGAGCCAGGTGGGCGTCCGGCGCTGCGCGGTGAGGTCGTCTACCGAGTAGCCTCCGAGCGCGGCCTGCAGCGACTCCAGGTCGAGCAAGCGGTCGCGCATGCTGCCGGTGCGCCGGTCGGCGTATGGCCAGGACAGGCCGTCCGAGTCTTCCAAGCCCTCGGGCCATGGAGCGCGCACAGTCCTCCGCATCGTGCCTTCGAGTGCATCAGCCACAACAGTCCTCTTGCTCGTCGCCGCGCCGGTCTGGCCGACCGGGGTGGCGCCGCTGTGAAAGTCATCATCATAGCTACGCGCCCCGGCGCACTGCGTCGCCAAACAGGCATGGACGACCGGCTGCACGGCGGGAGTCGATCGGGTACCGGCGATATCGGCAGTCGTCATGTTGATCATGAGCACCGAAATTCCCCGGTGATACACCTCGCCTGCCCGCGGCGCCGAGGTCGGTGGGGCGAGGATCGATCTTCCCGGGGCGACCCGGAACGTGACGAAAGGCCGGCGATGTCGACCGCCGGATTTTCGTGGAACTTTGCGAGTTCAGCTAGAACTTGTCGCCCTCGTCGCCCTCGTCGCCCTCGTCGCCCTCGTCGCCCTCGTCGCCCTCG
>CAXSDE010000074.1:5503-10292 GCA_964236265.1 uncultured bacterium | reverse complement strand
CGGCCCCGCCCCGCCCCGCCCGGCCCCGCCGGCCCGTCCGCCCCGCCCGCCCCGCCCGGCCCCGCCCCGCCCCGCCCCTGCGTGAAGCATCCGGTTCGCTGTGACCGACCGGATCCTTCCCACAGACGCGGGGAGCGGGAAGCGGTCGCGGGGAGCGGTCGCGGGGAGCGGTCGCGGGAGTGGGGAGCGGTCGCGGAAGCGGTCGCGGGGCGTCAGCGCCTACGTTTGGGGGGCAGCATCACGTCGAGGCCCTCGTCGGCGTCGCCCGTCATGGCTCGTGCGATCAGGGTGGGCATGGGGCGCAGCCCGATGGATGCCGCCACGAAGGTTCGGACGAGAGCGAGGCTGTAGCGTGCCTGCGGCACCTGCCCGTGACCCGCACCGCGGAGCACGAAGCGCGCGACGCGGGCACCGAGGATGCGGGCCCGGACGGCGTGCTCGTACGAGGAGATGGGATCGGCCTCCTTGTCCTTCGACCCGTGGACGATCAGAACGTCGCGCCCGGCCAGCACCGTCACGTCCTCGTCGACCGGCAGCCACGGGGCGATCAGTGCGAGCGAGTGCGCGTTGGGCTCGAGCCCGACCCGCAGCGCCACCCGCGCCCCGAGGGACATGGCCACGATGGTGACCGGCACGTCGCCGTAGCGTTCGCGCAGCTGACCGAACGCCCAATGCGCATCCGCCACCGCCGGTGCTTCCGGCTCGTTCCACCCGGCGTACCGGTAGTGCAGGACATGAATGGCGGTGTTCGTGTGCCTCGTCACCGTCCGGATATCACGGACGAAAGGAAACGCCGCGATCACGCCGAACCCGGAGACCCCCGTGTGATGATTCGATTCGTCACCGCCCGGGAGGACGAGCACCACGTGGTCGGGCCGGTCGACTCCGCGCCGCGCCCGGCGCAGTCTCGGGGTGCGGGGCTGGGGCGGCATCGGTCAAGAGTGCCACGCGAGCCTGGAGTGCTGCCGAATCGACGTACACCAGCACCCATAAATGTCGGACGGCGGGGATACTCTCGAACTAGTTCGATCGACAGAAGGAGACGGCCATGCCCACCCGAGACACCGGCGGACAGCAGCGCGGCACCAAGCGCGAGGACGATGTCGAAGAGGAAGCGCCGGCCCCTCCCGCCGCCGAAGCCGGCACGCAGCGCCGCGAGAAATTGTCCGAGGATGTCGACGACCTGCTCGATGAGATCGACGAGGTGTTAGAGAGCAACGCGGAAACGTTCGTCGCGAGTTTTGTACAGAAGGGCGGGGAATGACCAGTCCGTCAGACGCCGTTTCGAGCAAGAGATGCTCAGCAGGCCGGGTTATCCTGCCGCTTGAATCATTCGCCAAGAGTTCTGCGGCGCAGGACGGACGGCAGGGCTATATCCGACCGTGTTCGGCTGACGCTCAGCGACGGGGGCGACCTGTCCAGGATCGACGCCGCCTGCTGCCCGAAGGCATGAAGCATTGCGCTCGCTCAAAGGCTGATGGGGCAAATCGCAGTTCGCTGCGAACTCTTCGGCGCGCGACGGTCTGTCCGGATATTCCCTTCCGTGTCACAACGTCCTCGTGCGCGAGGACAGGCTGAAGAATCACGGGAGCACACGCGACTTTCACCTCAAGCGTCGTTACGGCCTGACGTCGGTGGAGGTTAACGCAATGATCGAGGTGCAGGGCGGCGTGTGTGCTGTGCGCAAGCGACGCAAGACCGAGCACGTCGGCCACGAGCACGCGACCGGTAAGGTGCGTGGCATCTTGTCCTTCAACTGCAACGGCGGGTTGGGGCAGTTCAAGGACCAGATCTCGCGACTCGAGCAGGCGATCGACTACGTGAAGGACAACGGCACATGGCAGAGGCAACAGGTCACTTCGGGCGTCTTCCGGCTGTATTCACCACCCCCGGCATCTCGTCCTTCAGTGACTTCCTCACCATGGCGGCGCCCGACCTTGCGCCCGGACGGCTCGCTGCAGTCGGCGGAGTGATGCCCGACGTGCCCCACGGCACGACGATCGTCTCCGCCGTCTTCGAGAAGGGCGTCGTGATGGCGGGCGATCGACGGGCGACGATGGGCAACATCATCGCCCAGCGCGACATCGAGAAGGTCTTCCAGGCCGACGAGTTCAGCGCGGTGGGCATCGCGGGCACGGCCGGCATCGCGATCGAGATGGTCCGCCTGTTCCAGGTCGAGCTGCAGCACTACGAGAAGCTCGAGGGCACGACCCTCAGCCTCGACGGCAAGGCCAACCGCCTCGCCGCGATGATCCGCAACAATCTCGGCCTCGCCATGCAGGGCCTCGCCGTCGTGCCGCTGTTCGCCGGCTTCGATGTCGCCCGCGACGAGGGCCGCATCTACAGCTACGACGTGACGGGCGGGCGCTACGAGCAGCACTCGTTCCACTCCGTCGGCTCCGGGTCGATGTTCGCCCGCGGCGCGTTGAAGAAGACCTACCGCGACGACCTCACCGTCGACGAGACCGTGCGCGCCTGCGTCGGCGCGCTCTACGACGCCGCCGATGACGACTCGGCCACCGGTGGCCCAGACATCACGCGCAAGATCTATCCGGTCGTCGTGATCGTCGACGCCGACGGGTTCCAGCGCCTCGCCGACGACGAGATCGGCGCGGTCGTCACCACCATGCTCGAGGGTCGCATGATCACCCCCGGTGGCCCGCACGCCCCGCTCGACTAGCACCCTCCACCACGTCGCCAGACGCCCGACCAAGCAGCACCCACATCGAGGGAGCACCGTGAGTTCGCCGTTCGGATACGTCTCGCCCGAGCAGGTCATGAAGGACCGCGCCGACTATGCGCGCAAGGGCATCGCGCGCGGCCGCAGCGTCGTCGTCCTCACCTACGGCGACGGCATTCTCTTCGTCGCCGAAAACCCGTCGTCGGCGCTGCACAAGATCAGTGAGATCTACGACCGGATCGCCTTCGCGGCCGTCGGAAAATACAACGAGTTCGAGAACTTGCGGCAAGCAGGCGTCCGGTACGCCGACCTGCGAGGCTACGCCTACGACCGCGCGGACGTGACCGGCCGGGCGCTCGCCAACGTCTACGCGCAAACCCTCGGCACGGTCTTCACGCAGGAGTCCAAGCCGTACGAGGTCGAGATCGTCATCGCCGAGGTCGGCGCGGACGCGAGCGGCGACCAGATCTACCGGCTCACCTACGACGGCTCCGTCGGTGACGAGCACGGCTTCGTCGCCATGGGCGGCTCCGCCGAGTCCTCCGCGACCATCCTCACGGAAGGCCACCGGGAAGGGCTCTCGCTCGACGACGCTCTCGCCCTCGCAGTGCGCGCGCTGTCGCAGGCCGACAACGGGGAAAAGCGCGCCCTCGTCGCCAACCAGCTCGAGGTCGCTGTCCTGGACCGCACGCGCACCCCCCGCACGTTCCGCCGACTTGTCGGGGCGCAGCTGGACGCCGCGCTCGGTGCCGAGCCCGACGATTCCCCGCTGGAAAGCGGCGGGGATCAGGGCGACGGGCCGCACGCGACAACGTAGGACGGGCGCTCGCCGCAGAGGCGTCGACGTTCACGGAGACGTCGACCTTCACGCCGTCGTCGGCGAGCTCACTCCAGACGGGGCGGAGGTGACGAGCGAGTCGAGCCGCGCGAGCAGCAGTGTCGCGTCGTCATGTTGCGAGGCGCGTCCGTCGACGAGATCGTCGGCCGCGGCGGCCAGTCCGCGCTCGAGCAGTGTCGCGGCGGCCGCGGCGAGGCGCTCCAACCCGTCGCTGACGCCGGTCACGCGGTCCTCGACGATCCCGTCGGTGTAGAGCGCGATGACTGTGCCGACCGTGAGGGGCAACTCGAGCTCACGGCGGGGTTGGCTCGGCACGCCGAGGGGCACCCCGTCTGCCTCGACGAAAACGGGTGGAGTGCCCGGCGCCGCGAACAAGGGCGGTAGGTGGCCGGCACCCGACACGGTCGCAGTCGCTGCGCGCAGGTCGAGCAGCACGAGGCACACAGTGACGATCAGGTCCTCGTGGAAGTCCTCGGCGAGCCGGTCGAGGGCATCGAGAACGCGCGCCGGGCTCGCTGTCATCCGGGCGACGGTGCGCACCGCGGCGCGCACCTGTCCCATGGTCTTGGCGGCCTCGATGCCTTTGCCCATCACATCTCCCACGGCAAGCAGCACCCTGTCGTTGTCGATGGTGAAAGCGTCGTACCAGTCTCCGCCGACCTCGGAGCCCCCGGACGCCGCCGGCACGTACCGGGCGACGAGGGCAACTGACGCCAGATCAGGGAGGCGGTCGGGCAGCAAGCTGCGCTGCAGTATCTCGGCCATCGAACGCTGATGATCGAGCTCGAGCGCGCGGGTCAGCGCCAGGCCCGCTTGTGAGCAATACCCGCGCAGGAGTTCGCGTTGTTCCCGGTCGAACCGGTGCGGGCGCGGATGCCAGACGGTGAAGACGCCGACGGGGCGGCCGGCGGCTATCAGAGGCAGCGACGCAAGGCTTTCCACGTCGGGGTCCCACTGTGCCCGCGCTGCGGGGAACTGCTCATCGACCTCGGCCCGCGACTCGCAGAACACCGGTTCCCCGCTGAGGAACGCCTTGCCGTTCGGCTGCCGGGGGTCGATCGCCACCCGTTGCCCCACGGTCGCGCGGAGCTGTTCAGAGCCGATCACGTGCAGGATGCACAGGGTGTCACTGTCCGACTCATGGACGCTGATGCGCACCGAGGTCAGGCCGGTGAGGCGCAAGACCGCGCTCGTCGTGAAGCGAGCGACATCGTCGGCTGTCAGCCGGGCGCTGAGACCCTCCGCGAAGGCGAGGAGCTGACCGGTCAGGT
>CAXSDE010000074.1:0-5493 GCA_964236265.1 uncultured bacterium | reverse complement strand
ATTCGCGCACTCTTTAAAAACGTAACACCGGAGCAGGTCGCGCGCACGGCCCGTCTCGGCATCCGCGCGTTCCAGCTCGTCGCCCGCGTACTGGACCGTCGCGGACAGCTGGTCGACAGTCGCGAACAGCAGACCCGCTAGGAGGACGGTGTAGGACAAGGCGCGCGTCAGCAGGCTCGCCCACCACATCGGCGAGAACCGTTCGCCGGCGACCGCGTTCAGCGCGACGTCGTACGCCGATAGGACGAGCGCGATGGTCACCCAACTGCGGACAGCGCTCGGCTGTCGCCCCGTCGACCGATACCAGACCGTCGCCGCAAGCAGAGTGCCCGCCGCGACCGCCACTTCGCAGCCGATGAGGAGTGGAGTGAACCGCAGGTCGGCGCGCAGGAGCAGCTCATCCGGCCACGGGTAGATCGCGCAGAGCGCGACGACGGCAAGTCCGGCGGTGACGGCGACGGTGCGTGCCCGCGGGCGCGGGTTGATCACCCCTGCGACAGCACCCACGGCAAGAGCCACGTGCCACCCTAGATACAGCAGGGCGCTGCCCGTTCGGCCCGTGCCGAACAGTCCGCCACCGGGAGCGACCAGCGGGAAGGTGAGGAGTTGCAACGTGGCGGCTGCGACGGCCACCCAACCGCCGGCGGCGAACCAGCTGGTGCGGGCATCGCCGTGGCGTCCGCGCAGCGTCAGCAGGACCATCGACGCGGTCAGGCAGATGACCGCCACGGTGAACAACACCGTCGCGCTTCCGCGCGGCGGGGCCATCCCCAAGAGCGCCCCGACGACCGCCGCTCCGACCGCCGCCGAAGCACCGACGACCACGCGGATGTCGAGTCGAGGCACCGGCGCAGGGGGACGCGATCCGTCGTGTTGAACCACGCTTGTCCTTTCGCCGCGTGCAACAGACGGCAGGCGATGCCGGCCACGGTGCCCGGGTGACCGGCGCCCATGCGCTGAGCCGCCGATCTCGGGTGTGGCGATCTTACTGATGCCGCGGCACCCCGTGAACCGCCCGTGCCTCGCCCGGTCTGCGCGCCCCGGCTCAGGAACGCGCGGCGGCGCGCTCAGGGAGCCGTGCAACAGCGCGCTCAGGGCGCCGTGCAACAGCGCGCTCAGGGAGCCGTGCAACAGCGCGCATCAGGCAGCGCAGCGGCGCGGTCACGCGGCGGGCGCCGGCCTGCTCGTGCGGCGCAACCCGAGGTGAGCCAGCTCGGCGTCCGCGAGAGCACCGAACCGCCCATCGTGCAGGTCCGCCGCCGGCGTCGCGGTGAAGGCGAGCAGCGCCGAGTAGGGAAGATGGCCGATCGCCCGCTGCGCCAGCATCGCGTCGACGACATCGCCGTCCTCGGTGGACAGCAACCGCCGCACGTCCGAGGCGTCGCGCGCTGCGCGGCGACGCACCGGCACGTAGAAGCCGAGCACCGGCGCCAGCGGCACGAGGGTGATGGCCAGGCCGAGCAGCACCGCGAGGCGGCGTGTCGCGTGCTGCGCGTCCGACGCGCCCTGCACGATCTGGTCGGCGTTCTGCGACACGGTGCCGCCGAGCGCGGCCGATCGTTCCCCCACGAGCGGCAGCCCGGCGAACGACGTCAGCGCCTCCCCGGCCTGGTGCAAGGCGCGCCCGCTCGCGGCCACAGTGTCGGTGAGCGAGGAGACCCGCCACATCTGCTGGCCGGCCCACAGCCCCAGCATGATCCAGAACACGCACCACGCGACGACGAGTGCATCGAGTGCGCCGCGCCGGGCGCTGGCTGCGGGTCGAGCGCGGCTCATCACCGTCCTGTGCTCCCCGCCGCCGCAAGCAACGACACCTCTGACGATCAAGTCCCGGCGATGAGGGTAGGGGAGGCTCACTACTCGCCGCGAGACCGGCATATGGGAGGGGCGACCATGCACGAGGCGCCAACGAGTGTCGAACGAGCCCCCCGTGTGCCGCTGTGGGCCATGGTCCTGCCGGCGGGCGCGCTCGCGGTCGGGATCGCCATCGGCGCGGCTGTCGCCGGAGCGGGTCACCAGGGAACCCCGGCGCCCGCGGCCACCATGGGCGCCACGGGCACACCGTCGCCCTCGACGGTCGAGGTCAGGGTGCCCGTGGAGTGCGTGCAGCTGGCCGAGGAGGCGGCGACGGCGTTGCCTCCGATCGACGAGGTGACGCAGGCCGTCAGCAACCTCGACATTCAGCGCATCCAGGAGTACGTGGCGAAGATGGAGGTGGCCGGGCCGCGTCTGCGGGACCTCGCCCAGCAATGCCGCGACAAGTCCGGCAACGTCCAGCTCGGGCCCGCCCCGACGCCGACGCCGACGTCAATTCCCACGCCGACGCCGACCTGACCTGACCAACGCGGCCACCCCTCGTCCGCGCGGGCCCGCCGCGTCCCCCCCGGTGGTAGTAGATCGCTTGTTGCGCCGTGCGGGTGGTCTGCGCCGTTCGGGCTTCAGACCGTTGGTCCGGATGGCCGAACTCCTCTGTGTCGAATGCAGGAGGCCAGAGGAATGAGCTCGCTCGCCAATGACCGTGAAGTCCAGACGTTGATGCGGGACTTCCTGATGTGCTGCAACCGCACGGAGAATGCGGAGGCCAAGGGCGCGGAATATTCGCTGCTGTCCGCCATGCACGAGCAGCGCCGTGCCGCGGCGGGGCGCGTGGAGGAAGCCCTCTTGTCACGGGGGTGGGCACCGCCGCTGCAGGTCGCGCCTCCCGTCCGCCTGCCGGAAACGGCGCAACGCTGACCGACGCCGCAACGGGCCGGCCGCGGGAGGCTTACAACCCCCCACCCCGACTCGCCGGGTGCCCGGATCCCCGACGCCAGAAGTGATCCCTAGCGTGTACGACGACAGGGATGGACCGCCCGACGCGAGGAGCGCACCGATGACCGCCGGACATGGGGCTGCGCGCACGTGCACCCCGCCAAGACGAAATCCCGGCGAATCCGTTCCGCGCCGTATCGCCGCAGCTCTGGCTCGCCACGATGCACCTGTTGACGGATGTCGTGGTCGGCGCCGCCACTTCGTGGTGACCGAGGCACTGACCAACGTCGCCAAGCATCGTGTGCGATATGCGCGGTGAGCTGGATCTGTCGTCGGGTCGCGTGCGCGGCACGGGGCTGACGAGCCAGTTGGTCTCGGCGGACTCATCGAGTGGAAGTGTGCACATGGCTTTCAGTCCGGCGCCGACGACGGTGGCGATCGACAGCTCCGGCGGCAAGAGGTCGCCGCGCACGGTGCGGATCACCAGATGCGGCGGATCGCTGTCAGCGCTGTCGACCGGCGCGGCTGTCGGGTGAGCGCATCGATGACGGCGGTGCCCGACATTCCGCTTCTGCGGCTGGCGGCGCAGCGCCTTGCCGGCGCGTTCCTGCCGACGGCGGCCGACGCGGTGCGGTGGATGACGGCGTCGCGGGCACAGGACCTGCGCGGCGTCGTCACGTCCGTGGCGCTGCGCACCGCCGGCGGCACCGCAGCCGACGTGCGGGCCGCGTTCGACGCCGGCGAGATCGTGCGGTCCTGGCCGATGCGCGGCACCCTCCACGTCGTCGCCGCAGACGATCTCGACTGGATGCTGCGCATCGCGGCCGGCCGCATCGTCAGCGGCACGGCCGCGCGCCGGCGAGCTCTCGGCCTCGACGAGCCGACGGTGACGGCCGCGCGCGAGGTCGCCGTCGCGGCGCTCAGCGGCGGGGGGCGCCTGACGCGGGAGGAGCTGTTCGCGCGCTGGGAGCACGCAGGCATCGTGACCGGCGGCCAGCGGGGCATCCATCTCGTCCTGTCGCTCGCGTTGGCGCGGGTGCTCTGCTACGGGCCGTTCAGCGGCGCGAAGCAACAGCTCGTCCTGCTCGAGGAGTGGGTGCCGCAGCCCCGCGTTCTGGACCACGACGAGGCGCTCGGCGAGTGGGCGCTTCGGTTCTTTCGCAGTCACGGCCCTGCCACGGTCCAGGACTTCGCGCGCTGGACGAAGCTGCCGCTAGGGGAGTGCCGCACGGGGATTGCGGTCGCCGAGCCGGGGCTGGAGCGCGTAAGTCGCGACGGCACCACGCGGTGGCTGGACACGCCGACCCCAAGCCTGCTCGAGGCCCTGCGCGGTCGGGCACAGGGGGTGTTCCTCCTGCCGGGCTTCGACGAGTTCGTGCTCGGCTACGCCGATCGCAGCCTCATCATCCCGCTCGTCCACGCGGGTGCGGTGGTGCCGGGCAACAACGGCATGTTCCAGCACACGGTGGTGGCCGCCGGCCAGGTCGTCGGCACGTGGAAGCGGGCCCCCGCCGGCTCCCGGCGAGCGCTCGTCGCTACTCCGTTCGCGGACAGCTTCGACGCGGCCGTCGAGGCGGAGATCCCGCGGCTGGCAGCGGCCCTGCCACTGTGAGGCCGTGCCGTCGGGGCCGTGCCGTCGGGGCCGTGCCGTCGGGGCCGTGCCGTCGGGGCCGTGCCGAGCTGTGCTGACGGGGCGGCGGCCCGGCCGCACGCGGCCGACACGTGGGCGCAACATTGCCCAGGCATGATGGCGCCGTGCACCGCTCCGCCGCCAGCTTCCTGACCGCGCAGGTGATCGCGCCTGCCCTCATCGAGTTGCAGGTGGCGGTCGCCGGCCGGCCGCAGTCCGAACAGCTCTCGATCACGGTCGACGGGGCCCCCGTCGCGCCCGAGGAGCTGGCGACCGAAGCGGGCGGCCGGCTGCACCGGTTTCGCTCGCCGGTGGGGCGCCTGGAGGTCACCTACCGCTGCGACGTTGCCGGGGAGCTGCCGGCGGCCGCGGTCGGGCTCCTCGACGCGACGGTCTACCTGCGCCCCAGCCGGTATGCCGAGTCCGACCACGTCGCCGAGCTCGCCGCGACCGAGTTCGGCGGCATCCCGGCGCTGCCCGAGCTGGTGCGCAGTGTCGCGGCGTGGGTCGGGGGGCGCCTGAGCTACGTCAGTGGCAGCAGCATCGGCACCGACGGCACGGTGGACACGCTGTCCTCCGGGGTCGGGGTCTGCCGCGATTACGCGCACCTGACGGTCGCCTTGCTCCGCGCCCGGGATGTCCCGGCGCGGCTGGTCGCCGTCTATGCCCCGGGCCTTTATCCGATGGACTTCCACGCGGTCGTCGAGGCCCTCGTCGATGGTCAATGGTGCGTGGTCGACGCCACCTTGCTGGCTCCCCGGCCCGCCATGATGCGCATCGCCACCGGGCGCGACGCGGCGGACACCGCGTTCCTGTCGACGTACGGCGGAGAGGTGCGTCTGGACTGGATGGAGGTCGTCGCCGTCGTCGACGGGCAGCTGCCGGGCGACGATCTGGATCAGCTGGTCCAGCTGCATTGACCCATTCGGTCGATCAAGTCCGCACAAGACGATTGCGTTTCGTCCGTTGTGCGCCGGTTCGGGTGCCCCTAAGGTGGCGCCCTGGACAGCGGCCTGCTGGGTCCCACCGAGGGGGTCGGCGCCGCTTTCAAAGTGCGGGACGCCGGCCCCCATCGCACCAGGCGTCGTCGGCCCCGCCAAGCACCGAAGGGC
>CAXSDE010000073.1:9115-10680 GCA_964236265.1 uncultured bacterium | reverse complement strand
GCATCGGCGCCCCCCGCATCGCCGCCCCCCGCATCGCCGCCCCCCGCATCGCCTCCGATGGGCGGGCCGCAGGGCCCGGGTCCGGGCACCGGTGAGTCCGAGCAGCCGTCCCGTTTCGGTGCCCCGCCCAGCCCGTCCTTGCAGTCAGGGCAGCCCGGGGCGGTGCCGCCTCCCGCCGGCAGCCCTTTCCCCTTCCGCCCGTCCGGCGTCGGTGTCGAGCCTCCTTCAGGACCGCCGCGGGACGCGAGGCCCGAAGCAGGACGCATCGAGGTCGACCAGGAAGGCCCCGAGCCGTCCGCGGGGAGGTGATCGAACGTGATCGCGGCCAGCGGCGTGCTGACGCCCGTCGCGGTTGCGCTGCTCATCGCGGGCCTGCTGACTGCCAAGCTGCCGCTCCTGATCGCCGCACTGGTGGTGAGCGTCGCGGCGGGCGCGTTCCTTGCGGGGGCGATCCGGGCGCGTCGTGCGGAGTTCGGGTCGGCCGCGGCAAGCGATCCTGCTCCGGTGGGAACACCGCCGCCGTTCCCACCGATGGCGCCGTCGACGTCGCCGTCCCTGCCGTTGCCGCCGTTGCCGCCCGAGCCGTGGCCGTCCCAGCCGTTGCCGCCGGCGGGTCACGACGGGATCGACGTGCCGTAGTCGATCAGACGGTCATGACCGACCGCGAGCGGAAGGGGTCGCGGGCCGGTTTGGTAGCGATGCCGACGCGGTCGCCTTCGAGGGGCAGGCCGGTCAGCGCCAGGATCCGCGCCAGCATGGACGTCGTGGTCTCCCCGGCCGCCAGGCCCGACGCGGTGACCATCGCGCGGTAGACGGTCGCATAGTGACGGACCGGAGTGTCGTAGGACCAGTCCACGGAGCCGAGCAGAACGGCCGTCCCGTGCCCACCGGCGGCGCCGTCCCACGGGCCGCTCCACACCTGGATTCCTGCCGGCCCGGCCGAGAAACAGCCGCCCTGGCTGACGTCGTAGCGCTGCGCGGCGGTAATCAGCTCGCGCGTCTCGCGCTCGGGCAGCACGATCGCCGGGCGCACTTGGCTCGCCAGAGCGGGCACGGCGATGGCGTTGGTGGCCAGTCGCAGGTGCGACACGGCGTTGAGTTCCTGCTGTGCCGTCATCGACAGGGGTGCGAGGGACACGGTACGACCTCCGCCCATCTCGGTGGTGCCGGGGTTGCGCCATCCGGAGCACCGTGGCGCTTGCAAACAGAGCATCGGGCGGGACAACCGGCTCGTTGTTCGGCCGAACGGGTGGATGTGGCGGCGATCTGAGGCGTTCATTCGCAGCGGGGGGATTTTGGGGGCCGGCGGATGGGCAGCTTCCCAGGACCGCGGCCTGCGCCGCCTGACCCACCTGCGGGAGACGACCACATGTTCGGACGCAAGCGCCAGACGGAGCCCTACCCGGCTGACCCGGAGTTTCGCAGCAGGCGCGACCGCGCGGCCAGCCAGGCGGAGCGCGCCTCATCGGTGGCGAAGTCGAAGTCGCCCTCGTCCGCCGGGTCGGCCGCGAAGTCAGGGTCGGCCGCGAAGTCCGGGCCGGCCGCGAAGTCCGGGCCGGGCAGAT
>CAXSDE010000073.1:0-9015 GCA_964236265.1 uncultured bacterium | reverse complement strand
AAGTCAGGGTCGGCCGCGAAGTCCGGGCCGGCCGCGAAGTCCGGGCCGGGCAGATCCACCGGCGCCCCAGCTGATGCCGGCCACCCGGGCCGCGACGCCGCCACACCAACGGACATCCCGAAGGCAGGCTGGAAGCAGATCGTGAAGCGCGCCTACAAGGAGACCAAGGACGACAACGTCCCGCTCCTGGCCGGCGGCGTCGCTTACTACGCCTTCCTTGCCATCTTTCCGGCGCTGCTCGCTGCGTCCACGATCTACGGGTTCTTCGTCAAGGACCCCGCGACGGTCCAGCGTCAGATCGACAAAATCACGAGTGCACTTCCCGGTGGGGCTGGCGACATGGTCACCCAACCGATGAAGTCGGCGACGGGGGCGGGCTCCGGAGCTCTCAGCGTCGGTCTTCTGGTGGGTCTCGTGGCGGCACTGTGGGCCGCCAGCGGCGGCATGCAGGGTTTGATCAAGGCCATCAATCTCGCGTACGACGAGAAGGAGACCCGCAAGTTCCTGAAGCTTCGCGGTCGCGCCCTCGTCTTGTCCCTCGGTGCCATTCTCTTCTTCGGCGTGACGATCGGCCTGATCGCGGTGCTGCCGGCCGTGCTGCATGCGATCGGCCTCGGCACTGTCGGCACCATTCTCGCAAACGTTGCCCGCTGGGTCGGCCTGTTCGCGTTCGTGGTTGCCGCTCTCGCGATCCTCTACCGTTACGGCCCCGACCGGGACGAGCCCAAGTTTCGCTGGGTCTCGATCGGCAGCGTTGTCGCGACCGTCCTGTGGCTCATCGGGTCGGCCGCCTTCGCCCTCTACGTCAACAAGTTCTCGCACTACGACAAGACGTACGGCGCCATCTCCGCCGTTGTCGTCATGCTGCTCTGGCTCTACCTGACCGCCTACATCATTCTCTTCGGCGCGGAGATCAACGCGGAGATGGAGCACCAGACGGCGCGGGACACTACCAAAGGTCCCGAGCAGCCGATGGGCACGCGCGGCGCCGAGATGGCGGACACGCTGCCGGGGGAGCAGCCGGCACGCGCCGCCGGCCGCGCGCGCTGACGAGGGCCTTGTCTGCACTCGGGTCGGTCGACGGCTGTTCCGGATCGGTCAGCCCAGTGCCCTCACGGTGCGACCGTTTCCTCGGGGCGACGAATCCGCCGTTCTGGCAGCCTTCTCGGAAAGCCCGGCGCCCACGACATCTGCGCCCGGCGTCGCCGGTCACCAAGCCGCAGCGCCGCCGGTCGGCGCCAGGAACTCGAGGCGGTTGCCCACCGGGTCCGTCACGTAGAACCGTCGCATGCCCGGAAACGCGGTGTCCCACGTGACGTCGTGCCCGCCGTTGGACAGGCGGTCAGCGAGCGCGTCGAGGTCGGCGGCCACGATTCCCGGGTGCGCCTTGCGGGCGGGAGTGAACGGCGTCTCGACCCCCAGGTGGATTTCCAGCGACCCGGCCCGGATCCACACGCCGCCGCGGGCAGCGAGCTCCGGCGGCTTGCGCAGTTCTGTGAAGCCCAACTCGCCGACCCAGAAGCCGCGACACACGTCCTCGGCGCCCGCGGGGATGCCCAGCTGCACGTGATGGAGCGCGAGGCCGAAAGGCGACGCCGCCTCTACGTCGTACGAGCTCATGTCGGCCGTTGCTCTTCCAGAGCGGCGCGCAGCGTCGGCGGCAGTTCGGCGACGACGGCGGCGCCGTCCTCGCCGGCATACGGCAGGTTCTCGACGAAGGACACGTACACGAGGTTTCTGACCTCGTCCGAACCGCCGGCGAGCGCCGCGTCGAGACGGGAGAGCAGCGCGGACCGCACATCGGACGGCCGCGGGTCGTCAAGAAACGTGGACACGAGCCACGGAGTCAGCTCGCCGAAGAAGACATGCGGGATGAGCTCCTCGTAGTAGCCGACGTGCTCCGTGAGGAGCGCACCGACGCCAGAGAACTCGGCCGCCAGCCCGTGGATGAACTGTTCGGAGCTGTGCGTGGTCATTGGCCTGCCAATGCGTCGTTGAGGGCGTCGAGCAGCTTCTGGGCGATATCGCGGTCCGACTGGCTCGCGCCCGGGTTGCGCCGCAGCCAGCCGCGCAGGGCCCGCACGGAGTCACGGGCCTTCTGCAGATGGAACTTGGCCGCGGTCGACTCGCCCGTGGTGAGTTCGTTGCGCACCGCGTCCATCGTCGTGCCGTCGCCGACCCGGTTTGGGTTCTTCGTGCCCTTGAACAGCTGCGTGACGATGTTGTCGAGCTTGGGGTCGGAGACGCGCGGCCACGGCGCGGGTGGCTTCAGACCCGCGCTGCCACCCGACGACGAGCCACCCGACGACGAGCCACCCGACGACGAGCCACCCGACGAGCCGCCGGCTGGCAGGTCGTCCGCGGCCTCCGACAGCAGGACGCCTCCGGCCGTGGCGACCAGACCGGACACGAGGGTCTCCACGGCGGCCGCCGGTACGGCGCCCGCACTCACGACCACCCCGTCGCCGATCGCAACGAGGAGCCCGCCGCCGAACAGGCCGGCCATGATGCCCGCGCCGCCGATGAGGATCGCCGCGACGCCGGCAATGACGAGCACCGCGGCGAGGGCGGCGAGGATGCCTTTGCCGCCGGAGAAGCAGTCGGTGAACGTGCCGCAGTTGTCGGCGTAGGCGGGGGTCGCCATCGCAGTGAGCGTCACCGGCACGAGGGCGAGCAGGAGAAGGAGCCGGCGCCTCATGACCCCGCCCCGGTCGGCTCGGGCCGCGACGGGGGCCGGGACGGCGCACGGCCGGGCAGCAGCAACGCCATGACGGTGATCGCGCCGACCGAGGCGAACAGCAACGGGCCGAAATCGGTCGCGACGACCCGGCGGCTGCCGGAGGAGTCGACGTAGGCGGAGCTGCCGATGACGTACGCCACCGTCCAGCTGACGGCGACCGCGATGGCGACGCGGATCGCGGCGGGCACCCGCTCCGTCCACCAGCGGGCGTGCTGCGGCAAGACGGCCGTCTGCAGCCAGAAGGCGGTGGCCAGGGCCACGAAGGCCGCGACTCCGTGCACGAGACCGGGGACGAGGCCGCCGAGGAGCAGCGTCAGCAGCAGAGCTTTGAGTATCGCGGCACGGGCGTGCCCCAGGGAGCCACCCGGTCGGCCCGCGCGCGGCGCGGCGGCCGCGGGCTGAGGGACGCGGCCGGCGATGCGCGCGATGCACGCATGGGCGGCGACCGACCACGCCGCGGCGGCGGCGAAGGCCACTGCCGCGAACAGCACCATGTGCTGCTGCACCGGCACGATCTCCGCGGCGGGCGGGAGCTCACCCGTGCGGTGCCACGTCCAGAGCGGTCGGACGAGCAGCGGGAAGGCCTGCGTCCACAGGCCGGCCTGCACGGCTGCCACCAGCCCGGCGGCGAGCGCGCCTGCCGTCTCGCGGGTGCCGGTGCCGGACCGGCTGAGGAGGCCGCGGACCGACCCACGGGCGAGGAGCGCGAGCAGCGGAGTGCCGATCAGCAGCGACGCGAGTAGGACGTAGGAGACGAGGTGCGGCAGGAACGTGTGGATCAGGCGGTCGTAGACGTGCTCCTGACCGAAGCGCGAGGAGGGCGGTACGTCGAAGATGACGAGGTCGCCGACCACGAAGCCGGTCCACGTCCAGAAGCCGAACGCCGCGCCGGCGAGGGCGACGACGAGGAACGCGATGAGCCACGGCAGTGAGTGGCTGTACGTCGTCTCCGCCCCGGGTCGCAGCCCCCCGCGCGCGAGACCGAGCGTGAAGGCGGCCGCCGGCCCGACGAGGCCTGCGAAAGGGATGGCCCGCGTCCAGCCGCCGTCGGCGAGCAGAAGCCCCAGGGCGGGGGAGCGGGGCCACGCGCGTTCCGGCAGCGTCACCCAGAGCCGGTCGGCGGAGGTCGGCTGCGTCACGACAGGGATGCTCGCACGGGCGCGGGTGACGTGTCGTCCTCGCCCCGCGCCCATCGGGCGAGCAGCAGGCCGAGGACGATCCCGTAGCCGACGTGGCCGAGCATCGACATCGAGAAGAACTCGCCGAGTGCGCTGATGCGCAGCCACGACGGATACAGCACGATCGTGAATGTCTCCAGCACGATCGCCCACACGAGCGCGGTCGGGACGGACGGCCGACGGGCCACGATCGCGTAGCCGATGGCGAAGCCGATGCCGTTGACGACGTGGAACGCAGTGCCGGCGACGTACTGCCAGACGACCGGCGTGTTGCGTCCGATCAGCATCTGACCGAACAGCGCGAACACCGAGAACGGGCGCACGGACAGGTCCGCCACCGCCACGACGACGAACCGCACGAGGTCATACACGGCCGTCGCCGCGACGCCGGCGAGGAACCCGAGCCGCACCCGCGACGCGAGCCGGGCTCGCGCCGGCCCCGGCAACGACCTGGCGGCGACGGTCGATGTCAGGCCCGTCCCCAGGACCAGCACCGCGGTCGGGAGCAGCAGAGAGTCTTGCGAGAAGAGGAAGCTGACGAGCACCGCTCCGCCGGTGGATACCGGAAGCAGCGCGAGGAGCAACCGTCGCCGCAGCGGCGGCAGCGGCGCCGTCACTCGCCGGCTGCTCGGAGCCAGAACCGCAGGCCGAGCTCGGCGTCGCCGTGCTCGCGGATGTCCGCCGTCGGGTGCCCCTCGATGAACGACGGAGCGAGCACCTCACCCGCGATCAGCTCGCCATGTCCACGCACCGCCGCGGCGAGGTCGTCGTCCGCGGCCACCCACCACAACTCGATGCGGTCCGAGACGTCGAGACCCGTGGTCTTGCGGGCCTCCTGCACGAGACGGATGACCTCCCGGGCCAGGCGGGCCCGCACGAGCTGCGGAGTCAGTGCGAGGTCGAGGGCGAGCGACTCACCGGAGTCGGACGCCACGGCCCAGCCTTCGCGCGGCGTCTCCGTGACGACGAGATCATCAGCCGTCACTGGCACGCCGACCCCGTCCACGACGACGCTCGCGGTCCCGGCGCGGGCGGCGGTGACGAGCGCCACCGCATCGGCGGCGGCGATCGCGGCGGCCACGGGCTGCGTGCCGTTGCCGAACCTCTTGCCCAGGCTGCGGAAATTGGCCTTGACGCCGATGTCCACGAGGTCGCCGGCCAAGGTCTCGAAGGCCTGCACGTTGAGCTCGTCCGCGACCTGCGCGCGCAGCTCGTCGGGCAGCGCACTCCAGCCGGGGGCGGCGACGAGCGCCCGCGCCAGCGGTTGGCGGTTGGGCATCGAGGAGGCCGCCCGGGCGGTGCGCCCGAGCTCGACGAGTCTTCGTACCATAGCCATCTGCGACGCCAGCTCGGGATCGACGAGTGCGCCGTCGACCTGGGGCCACTCGCGCAGGTGCACCGAATCGGGCAGGTCCGGCCACACGTCCGCCACGAGTCGCGAGTGGACGGTCTCGGTGAGAAACGGGATGAACGGCGCCAGCAGCCGCGTCAGCACTTCGAGGCACTCGTGCAGCGTCCCGAGGGCGGCCGGGTCGCCGTCCCAGAAGCGGCGGCGGGAGCGGCGGACGTACCAGTTGGACAGGTCGTCGATGAACTGCGCGAGGCGACGGCCGGCGCGCGTCGGGTCGAAATCCTCCAGTGCCGCATCGACTTCCTGGACGGTCGCGTGCAGTTCGCTGATCGCCCAGCGGTCGAGCAGCGACCGGTCGGCGAGCTCCGGCACCGCCGTTTCGCCGGGCACGTAGCCGTTGCTGTTGGCGTACAGGATGAGGAACGACGTCGTGTTCCAGTAGGTCAGCAGCACTTTGCGAACGACATCCGCGAGCACTTCGTCACCGACGCGCCGCGCACTCCACGGGGAGCCGCCGCACAGCATGTACCAGCGCAGCGCATCCGCCCCGTGCGTCTCCATCAGCACGAACGGATCGAGCACGTTGCCGAGGTGCTTGCTCATCTTGCGCCCGGCGGAGTCGAGAATCAGGCCAAGACACAAGACGGTCTCGTACGGCGACCTGTCGAACACGAGCGTGCCGACGGCCATCAGGGTGTAGAACCAGCCGCGCGTCTGGTCGATCGCCTCGCAGATGAACTGCGCCGGAAACGACTCCTCGAACAGCTCGACGTCCCGGTAGGGATAGCCGAACTGGGCGAACGGCATCGCCCCGCTGTCGTACCAGCCGTCGATGACCTCGGGCACGCGCGTCGCGGTCAGGCCACACCGGCACGTCAGCGTGATGTCATCGACGAAGGGCCGGTGCGGGTCGAGCCCGCTGAGGTCCCGGCGGGCCAGCTCGCCGAGCTCCGCCCGGGAGCCGACGCACGTCAGATGCCCTTCCTCGCACCGCCAGATCGGCAGGGGAGTGCCCCAGTAGCGGTTGCGGGACAGGGCCCAGTCGATGTTGTTGTCGAGCCAGTCGCCGTAGCGGCCGTTGCGGATCGTCGACGGGTGCCAGTCGGTCGTCTGGTTCTCCGCGATCAGCCGGTCCTTCACGGCGGTCGTCCTGATATACCAGCTCGGCAGGGCGTAGTAGAGCAGCGCCGTGTCGCAGCGCCAGCAGTGTGGATACGCGTGGGTGTACGCCGACTCCCGGAACAGGATGCCCCGCCTGGCCATGTCGGCGATGAGCGGCTTGTCGGCCGCCTTGAAGAACAGTCCCCCGGCGATCGGCATGTCGTCGGCGAACGTGCCGTCGGAGCGCACCGGATTGACGACGGGCAGCCCGTATCTGCGCGCCACCAGCAGGTCGTCCGCGCCGAACGCGGGCGCCTGATGCACGAGCCCGGTGCCGTCCTCGACGGTCACGTAGTCGGCGAGGACGACATAGTGCGCGTCGGGGATGTCGACGAGGTCGAAGGGTCGTTGGTAGGTCCAGTGCTCGAGGTCTTTCCCGTCGTACGACGAGAGGATCTCGACCTCGGCGTCCCCGCCGAAAACCTTGTCCACCAACGGCTCGGCGACGACGAGCACCTCCCCGTCGACGCGTGCCGCCACGTACGTGACGGCGGGGTTGACGGCGACGGCCGTGTTGGAGACCAGCGTCCACGGGGTGGTCGTCCACACGAGCAGCGCCGCTGTGCCGGCGAGCGGCCCGGACGTGAGCGGGAAGCGCACGAACACCGACGGGTCGGTCACGTCCTGATAGCCCTGCGCCACCTCGTGATCCGACAGGCCGGTGCCGCAGCGGGGGCAGTAGGGGGAGACACGGTAGTCCTGCACGAGCAGGCCCTTGTCGAAGATCTGCTTCAGTGACCACCAGACGCTCTCGATGAAGCTCGTCGACATCGTCCAGTAGGCCTTGTCGACGTCGACCCAGTAGCCCATCCGCTCGGTGAGGGCGGTGAACTCGTCGACGTGGCGCAGGACCGACTCGCGGCACTTGGCATTGAACTTCTCGACGCCGTAGGCCTCGATGTCGCCCTTCCCGGTGAAGCCGAGCTCCTTTTCCACGGCGAGCTCCACCGGCAGGCCGTGGCAGTCCCAGCCAGCGGTGCGCGGGACGTGGAAACCCTTCATCGTCTTGAACCGCGGGAACAGGTCCTTGAAGACCCGGGCCTCGACGTGGTGGGTGCCCGGCTTGCCGTTGGCCGTGGGCGGCCCCTCGTAGAACACCCAGCGCGGACCGTCGGCCGTCTTTTCGAGGCTGCGGGCGAAAACGTCGGACGAGCGCCAGCGCTCCAGGACCTCGCGTTCGAGGGCGGGGAGATCGACCTGGGCGGGGAGAGGGCGAAAGCCCTTGGGGGAGGCGCTCATGGCGTCGCCGAGGATATCGGTTCTGCCGGGGCGCCGCTGAGACGAGCTCGCGCCTTGCCGTCGGGCCGGTCCCGCCTGGGCGGGCACGAGCGGTCCCACGCCTGCAGGAAGTCCCCGGGCGAAGATCACGGCGCGGCGTGTTGCCGCGTCCAAGTGCCAGACGTATCCTGCGCCGGACTTGCTCGACGGACGGGCAAGCACGGGTCACGTGACCCTACGGAGGCATCAGCATGGCGACGAGCGGCGCGGGGACCGCGGGTCAGCCACCGGCGGCCGCGAAAAAGGCGACGGCCGGTCCGGCGACGAAGGCCGTCCTCCCCCCCGCCGTGACACCGGCGCCGACACGTCCAGCGGCCGACGCGTCGACGCCGCAGTCCGCTCCCGCCAAAGCCGCTCCCGCGAAGGCGGCACCTGCGAAGGCGGCTCCCGCGAAGACGGCACCTGCGAAGGCGGCTCCCGCGAAGACGGCACCCGCGAAGACGGCACCTGCGAAGGCCGCACCCGCGAAGGCCGCACCCGCGAAGGCGGCACCTCCGAAGGCGGCACCTCCGAAGGCGGCACCTGCGAAGGCGGCGCCCGCGAAGACCGCGCCCGCGAAGTCCGCTCCCCATTCGGCCGCCGACGGGGCGGCCCCCGCAGAGATTCCGGAGCCGTCGCCCCCTACGAACGCCACGGCGGCGACAGCCGAGGACCCGGCACCGGTGACGGCGACGGCCGGCAAGGCGCCGCGCGTCACGGCGCCCACCGGAAAGGCGGTCAAGGCTGCCCCGGTGAAAGTGGTCAAGGCGCCGCCGGTCGACCCTGGGCCGGCCCTCGCCGAAGCGGCAGCGACCAAGGCGGCAGCGATCAAGGCGGCCACGCCGAAGGCGACTCCGGCGGCCCCCGCCGTCCCGGACGTCGTGTGGGCCCCCGAGGAGCTGGCGGAGATCCGCGCCGAGCTCGACGAACAGGCGCGCGAGCTGGGCAACGAGTTGGACGAGGCGGACCGTTCCTGGGCCGAACGTCAGCGCGACTCCGGTGACAGCGCCGGCGACGATCAGGCCGACGCGGGAAGCAAGACGTTCGAACGGGAACACGAGCTGTCGCTGGCCGCCAACAGCCGTGACCTGCTCACGCAGGTCGAGCGGGCGTTGGCCCGGCTCGATGACGGCACCTACGGTCGCTGCGAGGTCTGTGGCAACTCGATCAGCAAACCGCGTCTGCAGGCCTTCCCGCGCGCGACGCTGTGCTTGTCGTGCAAACAGCGTGAGGAACGACGCTGAGCTCACTCCCGGATGGGGATGACTCGCCGCCGTCCGGCGCCGAGTCCGCTGGATCTGCCACCCCGCCCACCGCCGCTTCTCCCA
>CAXSDE010000072.1:8573-10717 GCA_964236265.1 uncultured bacterium | reverse complement strand
CGCCGGTGAAGGACGTGCGCCGTGTCGGGAAGGCGGACATGCCGGGCAACGACGCGCTGCCGCGGATCGAGGTCGACCCCGACACGTTCACGGTCCGCATCGACGGCGTGGTCAACGAGGCCGACCCGGCCACCGTGCTGCCCATGGCCCAGCGCTACTTCCTCTTTTAGATGACATCCCTGCCCGCAGCGGTGTTGCTGCTCTCCGACGCGCGACTCCCTGCGGGTGGCCACGCGCATTCCGCGCAGGTCGAGGCGGCGGCCGCGGCCGGGCTTGTCGGCACGGTGGAGGATCTGGTGTCGTTCCTGCAAGGCCGGCTGGCGCGTGCCGGTTTCGTGGCGGCTGCCTTCTCCGCCGCGGCGTGCATGCGCGTATCCAGCGACCCGATGTGCTGGGACGACCTCGAGACCGAACTGGATGCACGGACGCCGTCGCCGGCCATGCGGGCGTCGTCGCGGCAACAGGGGCGGGCGTTGGCGCGAGCGGCGTCAACGGCCTGGCCATCGCCGCCGCTGTCGGCGCTCGTGCGGCGCGACGGCGGTGCGCATCACGCGATCGTGCTCGGCTGCGTGGCTGGGACGACGCGCTGCTCGCCGGCCGAGGCCGCCCTAGTCGCCGCGTATCTATCCGTGTCCGGTCCCGCGAGCGCCGCCGTCCGCCTGCTCGGCCTCGACCCGCTGGCGGTCAACGCCGGCGTCGCGTGGCTAGCCGGTGAGCTGGATGACGTGGCCGCGCGGGCAGCAGCGTGCGCGGCCGCCGCTGCAGGTGACCCGGCCGAGCTGCCGTCGTCCTCAGCCCCCTTGCTAGAGCTGCTCGCCGAGGACCACGTCACCTGGGAGGTGCGTCTTTTTGCTTCGTGACCCGTCGTACGACATGAAGTTTTTTGCTCCCCACCTGCGGATCGGAGATGGTGGCGGCTCCGCCCACGCGCATCCACCGGCGGCGGCCGGTCGCGCGCTGCGCATCGGAATCGGCGGGCCCGTCGGCAGCGGCAAGACCGCGCTGGTGGCCGCGCTGTGCCGATCCCTGGGCGACACGGTGCGGCTGGGGGTGGTGACCAACGACATCTACACGACCGAAGACGCCGAGTTTCTGCGCAAAGCGGGCGTGCTCGCGAGCGATCGCATCGTGGCGGTGCAGACGGGATGCTGCCCGCACACGGCGATCCGCGACGACATCACCGCCAACCTCGAAGCGGTGGAGGGGTTGGAAGCGGCCTTTCCCGGCCTCGACCTCGTGCTCGTGGAGAGCGGCGGGGACAACCTGACGGCGACGTTCAGCCGCGGGCTGGTGGACAGTCAGGTCTTCGTGCTCGACGTGTCCGGCGGGGACAAGGTGCCGCGCAAGGGCGGGCCGGGTGTGACCAGCGCCGATTTGCTCGTCATCAACAAAATCGACCTGGCACCGATGGTCGGCGCGAGCCTCGAGGTGATGGACCGCGACTCCGCTGCGGTGCGCCACGGCAAGCCGGTGCTGTTCACCTCCCTGGCCCGCGACCCGCAGGCAGCCGACGTGGCCGCGTGGGTGAGCGGCCGGCTGGATGCGTGGGCCGCGGCGTGAAGGCGCGCGCGACCATAGTCGTCGAACGTGACACCGCTGGACGTTCGGTCGTGCGGGTGCTGAGATCGCAGGCACCGTTGGTGTTGCGCAAGGCAGCCGGCTGCGTGTACGTCGTTGCGGCCGCTGGAGGGCCGCTCGGCGGCGACGAGCTGGAGCTGGTCATCGAGGTAGGCGAGGGCGCGGAGTTGGTCGTGCGCAGTGTCGCCGCGTCGGTGGTGCAGCCGTCGCTGCCGCGGGCGCGCTCGTCGATGTCCGTGCGCGCGGCGGTGGGTGAGGGCGGTGCGTTGTCGCTGTTGCCCGAGCCGGTCGTCGTGGCCGATCGCGCGTGGCACTCGATGAGCACCCGGGTCGAGCTGGCCGACGGCGCGCAGTTTCAGCTGCGGGAGGAGATCGTGCTCGGCCGGCACGGGGAGCGCGGCGGGGCTGTGGTCGCCGCCACGCGCGTTGATCGGGGTGGGCGTCCGTTGCTGCGACAGTCGGTGGAGGTCGACGGCTGCGGGGCGGATCGCCGCAGTGTGTTGGGAGACGCTAGCGCCGTCGGATCTCTACTCGTCGTACGCGTCCACGATGCGGCCGGTGCTCCG
>CAXSDE010000072.1:0-8563 GCA_964236265.1 uncultured bacterium | reverse complement strand
CGGTGTCGGCGTCGGTGTCGGCGTCGGTGTCGGTGTCGGCGTCGGCGTCGGTGTCGGTGTATCGCGGGACGGTGTCGCCGTGCTGCCGCTGGCGGGCGGGGGCACGTTGGCGATCGCCGTCGGAGATGACAGCGCACAGCTGCGTCGCCGACTCGACGCCGCTGAGGCTTCCTTCCGTACGGCCTCTTGAGCGGTTGCCTGAGGAGGCGGTTGGTCATTGTGTGCGCGGTCGCAAATCATTCGTTACACGAAGGTTCGTGGGGCGACCAAGTAAATACCCACCGGCGTTCCGTGAGAAGGCGGTTGAGCTGGTCCGGGCGACGGGCAAGACGATCTCTGAGGTCGCGCGAGAATTGTCGATCAACGACACGACGCTCCGAACTGGATGAAGGCGGACAACGCCGAGCGTGGTGTCGCAGACACCAGCGACCTGTTGTCGTTGGACGGCGGCGGAGCGGGCGGACCACCGTGATGTGCCAACTGCTCAAGGTCAGCCGGTCCCCGTTTGATGCGTGGCGGTCCCGTCCGCGTCGCCGCGCGCGATCGCTGCTGAGTTCCTGACGAAGCAGATCCGCACCGTCTTCGCTGAGAACCGCGATGGTCCATGGCGCCCTTCGGATCCACGCGGAGCTCACCGACACCGGGGTGCGCGTGGGCCGAAAGCGCGTGTCACGGTTGATGCGCCAGGCGGACGTCGTCGGTTGCCACCGCCGGAAACGGTCGTTTGCGATCACCCGACAGAACCCGGCCGCGGACGTCGCTCCAGACGGCACTCCGCCCTCGGTCAGATCTCGCCGGCAGCGTTCGAGGCACGGCACACTGTCACACCTGCGGCCTGATCACAGTTTCGCAGTAAGAAGGTGTCCGCGAATGCGGGTCAACTCCACCCCTGACGCCGTCAGCAGAGTGACTTGCGGGACCCGGATTCTGTCGAACGGTGCCGTCGTCGAGTTCTGCTTCAACGTCTGAACTTCGGCCTCGAAACGGCGACGGATGTCTGCGGAATGCATCTCCACCCCCTTCCTGCACCCGCGAACGCGCACGTGTGAACGGGGTTGCGTTGTCCCGGCACATGCGCGGCAGGTGCGCCAGGTGCGTGGCCGCACTCGAGAATCGCGCCGGACCTCGCCGTCGTCGCCAGTGCTGGCGCGCGATGTTACGTGATCTTAACTCCTTCGGTCACACCTCGAAATGAGGCCCCCCTAAGTTCGCGTCATCGAACGGCCCGATGACGTGTCGCGGCTGCATGGCAGAACCGAGAGGTATATCAGTGTTGAAATCACGCACTCAGCTGACGGCGGGAACAGCGGCAATCCTGCTCGCATCCGCAACCCTCACCGCCTGTGGCGGTTCGAAGGCCTCAGACACCACTCCGCAGGCATCCGGCAGTTCCACCAGTTCCAGCAGTTCCAGCAGTTCCGGCAGTTCCGGCAGTTCCGGCAGTTCCGGCACGTCCTGCGTCAATACCTCAGGTGACACGGTCAAGCTCGGCTTCATCAACTCGCTGACCGGGGCCATGGCGATCTCGGAGAAAACGGTCTCGTCAGTGCTGGGCATGGCAACCAAGGAGATCAACGCGTCCGGCGGCATCATGGGCAAGAAGATCGCGCCAGTGCAGGAGGACGGCGCGACCGACTGGCCGACCTTCGCGGAGAAGACCGAGAAGTTGCTCACCAACGACTGCGTCGCCGCCATTTTCGGTGGTTGGACTTCCTCGTCGCGCAAGGCCATGAAGCCGGTGGTCGAGAAGCACAACGGGCTGCTGTTCTACCCGGTTCAGTACGAGGGCCTGGAGTCCTCGAAGAACATTTACTACACCGGAGCCACCACCAACCAGCAGATCCTGCCGGCCATGGAGTTCCTCAAGTCCAAGGGCGTGAAGACGCTGTTCCTCGCCGGGTCGGACTACGTCTTCCCGCGGACGGCGAACGCGATCATCAAGCTCTACGCGAAGGACCTCGGGATCCAGATCGTGGGCGAGGAGTACGTCCCGCTCGACAAGGACGACTGGACCACGCAGGTCGCGAAGATCGTGCAGGCAAAGCCCGACTTCATCTTCAACACCATCAACGGTTCGTCGAACGTCGGCTTCATCAAGGCATACACCGATGCCGGTCTCAAGGCGGCCACGACCCCGATCATCTCGGTGTCGATCGCCGAGGAGGAGGCCCCTAACATGGGGGCGTCCGTCGAGGGTCAGTACGCTGCCTGGAACTACTTCGAGTCGGTGAAGAGCGCGGCGAACGACAAGTTCATCAAGGACTGGGTCGCCTACCACGGTGCCGGCAGCGTGACGTCGGACCCGATGGAGGCGGCGTACGACTCGCTCTACCTCTACAAGGCGTTGGTCGAGAAGGCCGGCTCGTTCGATGTGGACAAGATCAATGCCGTCGCTGATGGGATCTCGTTCGATGCCCCCGAAGGCAAGGTGGTGATCGACGGAAAGAACCACCACATCACCAAGCCCGGCCTCATCGGCAAGATCAACGCGAACAACCAGTTCGACATCGTGTGGTCCTCTCCTGCTCCGATCAAGCCGGACCCGTACCTCGAGGCGTACTCGTGGTTCCCGGCGGCGACGCGTGACGCGCTGGTGAAGGCCGCCGGCTGAACCGTCACACTGATTGGGAGGGGTCCCGTGCCCGGCGCACGGGGCCCCTCCCGTCACCGTTACCTCGACAACTACTGCGAGAAGGCCAACGCATGGACACCCTTGTCGCGCCGTTCCTCAACGGAACCGCTGACGGAGCCCTCCTACTGATCGCCGCACTGGGACTCGCGCTGACGTTCGGGCAGATGGGAGTCATCAACATGGCGCACGGCGAGTTCCTGCTCGCCGGTGCGGTCTGCGCCTACTGGACGCAACAGCTCGTCTCCAACACGAACGCGTCGATTCTGCTCGCGCTGCCGATCGCATTTCTCTTCGCCGGACTGCTGGGCCTCGTTCTCGAGGTCACTGTCATCCAGTGGATGTACCACCGGCCGCTCGACACGCTGCTGGCAACCGTCGGTGTCAGCCTCGCACTGCAGCAGTTCTTCCTCCAGCGCTATCCCAGCGGAGTCCCGGTCCGAAAGCCGACTCTTCTTGACGGCCAGTTGCATGTCTTGGGCTATGCATGGCCGCTGCGGCAGCTGTTCACCATCGTGCTCGCCGTGGCGTGCTTGGCCGGTCTGGGCGCCATGTTGAAATACATGTCGTTCGGTCGTCGCATCCGAGCAACGGTGCAGAACCGGGCGCTGGCCGAGACCCTCGGGATCTCGACCCGATCGACCGACCGGATCACCTTCTTCGTCGGCTCGGGCCTCGCCGGCGTCGGGGGAGTAGCGGCGTCGCTGATCGGTGGCACCAACTCTCAGCTCGGCACCCATTACATCATTTTGGCGTTCCTCGTCGTCGTTGCCGGCGGGCTGGGCCAGCTCCGTGGGGCAGTGATCGCGGCCTGGACAGTCGGCGTTGTGAACGCCTATGTGGCGGACTGGACCAGCAGCACCCTTGCGCAGGTCGTCACGTTTGTCCTCGTCGTCCTCTTCCTGCAGTTCAAACCGCAGGGTCTGTTCACCCTCCGAACGCGAGGTCTGGCATGAGCACCACGGAGATCGAGGATCCCCCGCTCAAGGAGCCCGAGCGCCAGAGCACTCGCGCGGCCTCTGGGCGGACGGTCGCAGGTTTCCTCCGATCGTGGGGTTCGCTGCTGTCGATTGCGGTGTTCGCGGTGGTGCTGCTGGTGGTTGCTCCGGCAGTTCTGTCCGACTTCCGCTTGAACAATCTCGGCAAATACTGTGCGTGGGCGATCGTCGCCGTCGGGATAGGCCTTGCGTGGGGCCGCGGCGGGATGCTGGTGATGGGCCAAGGTGTCTTTTTCGCCTTGGGCGCCTACGCAATGGCGATGCACCTGACGCTCGAGACCGCCGGGCCCCACGCCATCCCTGTGTTCATGATCCTGTATGACCCGGTCGCGCCGCTCCCCGGCTTCTGGGAGCCATTCCGCAGTGGCGGCTTCACGATCGCCGCCATCGTCATAGCGCCGGTCCTCGTCGCGGGCACCCTGGGCTTCGCGATCTTCAAGAGACGGGTGAAGGGCGCCTACTTCGCCATTTTGTCCCAGGCACTGGCAGTGGCGCTGGCCTATCTCATCGGTGGCACGATCAAGCTGACCGGGGGCGACACCGGCCTCAGTGACTTCAAGTCGTTCTTCGGCTACAGCCTTGCCGATCCGGTGAACAAGCGGATGGTCTACGGCATCGTGGCGAGCCTGCTGGTCGTGTGCCTCCTCGTGGTCTGGCAGCTTTACCGCAGCCGGTTCGGCGAACTTCTGGTGGCCACCCGCGACGCGGAGGAGCGGGTCCGCTTCCTCGGTTACGACCCCGCCAACATCAAGCTCGTCGCGTACGTCGTCGCAGCTGTGATGGCCAGCATCGGTGGTGCGCTGTTCGTTCCGATCGCTGGCATCGTCTCCCCGAAGGAGATCGGGGCCGCGGCCTCCATCTTCATGATCGCCGGGGTTGCCTTCGGCGGGCGCGGCTCACTGTTCGGTCCGGCCCTGGGGGCGCTCGTTCTCGGCTACGGCAGGTCAACGCTCTCCGAGAGCTTCGATGACGGCTGGATCTACATCCTGGCGCTGCTGTTCGTTTTCGTGACGCTGCTCCTGCCCGGCGGGCTCGCCTCTATTCCCAAGCGCTTTGCCCGGTTCGTCCCCTCCAAGCGCACCGGCATGAAAGAGGTGAATCCGTGACCGGCCAGGACTACGTCGAAGTCCAGGGCCTCGCCGTCGATTTCGACGGCTTCAAGGCCATTTCGGACGTCGACGTCACGTTCCTGCAGGGCCGCATCCACTTCCTCATCGGGCCCAACGGTGCGGGCAAGACCACCTTGGTCGACGCGTTGACCGGCCTCGTGCATGGGACCGGCTATGCCCGTTATGGCAACAAGGACCTGCTGACCCTGAAGTCGCACCAGATTTCGCGCGCGGGAGTCGGCCGAACTTTCCAGACCGCCGCCGTGTTCGAGGAGCTCACAGTGCTGCAGAACCTCGACATCGCCGGCGGGGTGCACCGCCGCGCGTGGAGCATGCTCAGGGCGCGGCGTGGCGTGCCGGAGAACGTCCAGGAGGCGATGGAGACGGTAGGTCTGGCCGACCTCTGGGACCGCCCGGCGGGCATCCTGGCGCACGGGCAGAAGCAGTGGCTCGAGATCGGCATGCTTCTGGTCCAGGACGCGAAGGTGATGTTCCTCGATGAGACGGTGGCCGGTATGAGCCACGAGGAGCGCGAAGAGACCGGCGCGTTGCTGCGCCGGATCTCGCCGGAACGCACGATCGTCGTCATCGAGCACGACATGGACTTCGTGCGCAACCACGCCGACATCGTGACGGTGATGCACGCGGGGAAAGTGCTCGCGGAGGGCTCTGTCGCCGCGATACAAGCGAACGCGCAGGTCCAGGAGGTCTATCTCGGCCGCAGTCCGGAAGGCGCGACCCGTGGGTGAGTCGATGCTGGAGCTCGTGAACGTCACCGCCGGCTACGGACGCAGCATGGTGTTGTACGACGTGAGCCTGACCGTGCCGTTGGGCGGCGCCGTGGCGCTGATGGGGCACAACGGCGCCGGCAAGACGACCCTGCTGCGCGTTGCCGTCGGGCTGCTTCCGGTACGCAGCGGAAAAGTGCTGCTCGACGGTAGGGATGTCACCAAGCTACGCCCGCACGCCCGGGTCCGAAGCGGCCTAGGGTATGTCCCGCAAGGCCAGCTGTGCTTCCCACAGATGACGACGCTGGAGAACCTTCAGCTCGTCACGAGCGTGATGTCGGAAATCGACGAGGTGCTGGACACGTTCCCCGCGCTGAAGGACCTGTTGCCCCGTCGGGCCGGCTTGCTTTCGGGCGGCCAGCGCCAGCAGCTCTCCATCGCGCGAACCCTCCTGACCAAGCCGCGGATGCTGATCCTCGACGAACCGACCGAGGGCATCCAGCCCAACGTCGTCGCCCAAATCGAGCGGGTCATCTCCAACCTGACCCAGCGCGGCGACCTCTCGGTCCTCCTGGTCGAGCAGCACGTCGGCTTCGCACTGCGGGCCACTGAGGCGTACTACGTGCTGGAGTCGGGCCGGGTGACCGCGGCCGGCGAAGGTGGCGCCGACTCAGTGGCTGCCGTCCGCGACGCGATGGCCGTCTGAGTGGCACCGGGAACCTGATTCCTGCAGATAGCGAGGAGCTGCTTCTGGCGGTGGCCGCCGGCATGGTCGCCCGCGACCGGCCCATCGCGATCGAGCCGGCCGTTTACGGCGCGGCGGGGCGTTGCACGCGGCGGGGCGTTGCACGAGGCGGGGCGTTGCACGAGGCGTTGCAGCGCGGCGGGGTGTTGCAAGCGCGGCGGGGCGTTGCGGCGCGGCCGGGCGGGCGACCGGGCGGCAGCGGGGGCCGTGCGCAGCAGCGTGGTTGGCGGTAAATTCGATGTGCCAGGGGGTTTGAGGACGACCTCGGCGATCAGGTCGGGCCCGCCTCTTGCCTGGGTGAGGACTTCCCCCGGGATCCTGTCGGCACCCTGCACGCGGCCGTGCGCGCGACCTTGATGTCGCGCTGGTCGCGAGTCAGCCGACGAGGACCGCGTGCGCTTCGACGACCGTCAGCGGGAACTGCGGGCGTGTCCGCTGCTCGATGTCTTCGCTGCCCTGCTGATTGAGTTCAGGGATTTCGGGGTCCGTGACGACCCAGTCGGCGGTCCAGATCACCTGAAGGTGCACGACGTGCGCCCCGGTGGTTGTGAACGTGTACTGGACTTTTCCCGTTGGGTAAGGTCCGCCCGGATCGATCGTGGCTGGCAAGGTGACCCCGTCGTCGAAGTACCACACGTAGCGTGGGTTCCGCAGGGTGACAACGCACTGCAACGTCTCGTTGGAAGCGATGAACGTCTGGTAGTTGACCGGGTTGCGGATCTGCAGGTAGACCGGCAACGTCAGGGGCAGAACGTTCCCGAACGGATTTATCGTTGCGTCGATGAGGTCTGGGCTGGTGATCTGAGCGACGTGATGGCCGTAACTGCGCGGGTCTCCCGGCGTCGTGGAGCGGCAGATCCGCGTGATCACTTGGTCGAGCTGGTTGGTCATCCACCGGGTTTCCCGCACGTCGTACAACACTGCCGGCGGCGGGCATCCAGTCGGGTTTGTTACGCACTGCGGGATCTGCCCTGTCGGGCCGACCTGCGCGCACGTCGGCACGAACCGGAACCATGGGCATGACTGACCGCACGTCACGGGCGGCGGCGGCTTGGGCGGGTTGGTGTTCCTCGTGCTGTCTGAGCCGGTGGCGGTCCCAGTGGCGCTGGGCGTCAGGGTGACCGCTGTATGCAGCTGCGTGGGCGGGCCTGGGCAGTCCGTGTTGCGCCGACACTTCTTATGTACCACGGCCGTTCCGCTAGCGGCCGACGGACTTATGGCGATCGTGAACAGGAGCGGCAAGCCTGCTAGAAGGGCTGCGAACCAGCCCGGCCGTCGTGTCACTTGGTGGGCTCAAGCGTGGCAACTCTCCAGCGGTTCCTGTCGAACACCATCCGAATTGTGACTACGTGTGGGCCACCGGCGAGCTTTTCCACAACCTTGCCGCTTTTGTCGACGACTCGACCGGGCGGGGAAACGTAGTGAACAAGCACGTTGGCGGCACTGCTGCTGCGACTTTGGATGGACGAGAACATGGGCGGGAAGGGGTCGGATTCGACGCGGACACCGTCCGACTTCTGCCCGTCGATCACCGTGCGCAGGTCGGCGAGACAGGAGCAGTCAGAAGTGGTCAAGGCGCGCACAGTAGATGTGTCTTGCGTCACGCTCGCCCTGTCGAGGGCCGCAAGGAACGCCTCTGCCGTGGCCATCGCGGCTTCGTCGCTCGCGTCGCCGATAGCTACGGTCGAGATGTCTGTCGCTGTCCGTGATGCTGTTAGAGAAGGTGACGATGACGCCGGAGTCGTTGTATCAGCGGGTGACGCCGATGTGCCTGTATCCGTCGGCAGGGGCGGGAGCGTCGGGGGGGACGGCGGCTTGGTCGTGCACGCAGCGAGCGTGACTAGTATCGCGACGACCGTTGCTGCACGTGACATCCCCCGAGGCATGCAGCGAATCGTAGCCAAGCATGCGGCGATCCCCAACCGGTTGTGCACAGGGTCGAGCAGATCCGCTTGATCCATTAGCAGTAAGAAGGGGACCGTGCGCGTTGCGTGACTGGCACAGTGCGCCGCTGACGCCTACGAGGCGCCGGCCCGCCCCTTGGCGGGGGACGCGCTACTCCGATTGGGTGAATCTTGGCGCGGAAGACGCAGTCTGGCGCGCATTCCCCATGTCGTGACGCGGTGCACGGGCAGCGTCCCTGCCGAGGTCGCTACTACCCCGCAACGCCGCAGGGGTGGGCGTGGCGGCGAGGAGCACGAGGACACCGCCGCGGTCAAGATGCTTACCCAGCAGGCGTTCCAGCGCGGGGTGAACATGCAGCAACGCGTCCCGCAACCTGTTCGTCAGACGCGTCGATTCGGCGGCGAGGTCGTCGTCGTAACCGGCGAGAACGCTCAGGTCGGCGAGAGTTT
>CAXSDE010000071.1:0-11477 GCA_964236265.1 uncultured bacterium | reverse complement strand
CGTCGGTGGTGCGGCGGCCGCGGCGAGGGCGTCGGGGTGATCCGGGGGGAGGGCGACGACCGGTTCGTCGGGGTCGACGGCGGCCGGATCCACTGGAGCGGGATCCACTGGAGCAGAGCGGGTGGGCCGAGCGGGGCGGGGCGCCAGGGGGCCCTCGCCACCCGGCCGGAACGTGTCGGCCGCCGGCCTGGATCCCTGCTCGACCTCCCGCGTTGCTCGTGCCGGCGAGGATGGGGCGGCCGAGCCGGCTGCGACCGCCGACGCGGCTGCGACCGTTGGTTGCACTGGCGACCCCGGGGCCGCGGGTGTCGCTGACGCGCCGCCCGACGCCGCTGACGGTCCCGCGATGGACAGTCGGAGCTCGAGACGGTCGAGCCGCGCGAGCGTGCCGGACTCGCCGGTGGCTGCCCCGGGCAACAGCAGCCGCGCGCAGATGAGCTCGAGGAGCAGCCGCGGCGCCGTCGCGCCGCGCATCTCCGTCAGGCCCGCGGCGAGGATGTCGGCGAGCCGCGACAGCTGGGCGGGACCGAGGCGGGCGGCCTGGGCACTCATGCGCTCCACCTGGTCGGAGGGGCAGTCGATGAGACCCTTTGTCGCCGCTTCCGGCACGGCGTGCAGCACGATCAGGTCGCGGACGCGTTCGAGAAGATCCCCGGCGAACCGGCGTGGGTCGTGGCCACCTTCGACCACGCGGTCGACCGTCTCGAAGAGCGCGGCTCCGTCGTCCGCGGACAACGCGTCGATCGTGTCGTCGAGGAGCGCGCTGTCCGTGAAGCCGAGCAGCGCGACGGCGCGCGCGTACGTCAAGCCGGCCGAGTCGACACCGGACAGCAACTGGTCGAGGACCGAGAGCGCGTCGCGGACCGACCCGCCCGAGGCGCGGACGACCAGCGGCAGAACGAGTGGCTCGACCGTCACCGACTCACGGAGGCAGATCGCGGCGAGGTGGTCCCGCAACCGGTCCGGCGGCACGAGCCGGAACGGGTAATGGTGCGTCCGCGACCGGATCGTCCCGATGACCTTCTCCGGCTCGGTCGTCGCGAAGATGAACTTCAAGTGTGGCGGTGGCTCCTCCACGAGCTTGAGCAACGCGTTGAAGCCCTCCCGGGTGACCATGTGCGCTTCATCGATGATGTAGATCTTGAAGCGGCTCGAGACGGGCGAGAAGAACGCCCGCTCGCGGAGGTCGCGCGCATCGTCGACACCCCCGTGCGAGGCGGCGTCGATCTCGATGACGTCGAGGCCGCCCGGGCCGCCGGGGGCGAGCGACACGCAGGAGTCGCACTCCCCGCACGGGTCCGGAGTCGGCCCTTTCTCGCAATTGAGCGAGCGGGCAAGGATGCGCGCCGAGGATGTCTTGCCGCACCCGCGCGGGCCGCTGAACAGGTAGGCGTGGTGCACCTTGTCATTGAGCAGCGCCTGCGCCAGTGGCGTCGTGACGTGCTCCTGGCCGATGACCTCCGCGAACGACGCCGGCCGATACTTCCGATACAGCGCGAGGCTCATGTCGGAAGGCGCCTTTCGGTCGTGGGGAGTGCGCGCTCAGACTACGTGACCGCGGCGACAGCCACCGGCCCTCGGGCGCCACGACCCCGCAGGCGCTCCCCGCGCGGAGCCGGCGATTGTGCGGGCATCCCGTCGGCCCGCATCACCTCGTACGAACGAAGGCCGCGCTCACTGAGCGCGGCCTTCGTTCGTACGAGGTGAGGTCTTCAGGTAAGCAAGGGAACTACTCCGCCGCGGGCTGGACGCGCACCGCTGCAATGTCGAACTCGAGCGTGACCTTGTCGCCCACGAGCACGCCGCCGGCCTCGAGGGTGGTGTTCCAGTTGACGTTCCAGTCGTGCCGGTTGACGACGACGGAACCCTCGAACCCTGCCCGCTCGGCACCCCACGGGTCGATGACGGATCCCGTGTATTCGAAGGGGATCGAGACCGGCTTCGTCGTGCCCTTGATCGTCAGATCGCCCACCAGGGTGAACTCGGTGTCGCTCGTCCGCTCGATGTCGGTGCTGACGAAGGTGATCTCGGGGTGGTTGTCCATGTCGAAGAAATCGTTGCCGCGCAGGTGGTCGTCGCGCATCTTGTTGCCCGTATCGACGCTCGTGGCCTGAATCGTGATCGTCACGCGCGACTGCGTGGGGTTTTCGACGTCGATGTGCAGGGTGCCGTCGAACTCGGCGAAGGCCCCCCGGACCTTGGAGATCATCGCGTGGCGCGCGGCGAAGCCGACGCGGCTGTGGGCCGTGTCGAACGTGTAGTCGCCGGAAAGCGCCGGCGTGATGGCGACGGCTCCTGGCTTGACGGTTGATGACATTTCACTACCTCCGGACAGGTTGCTTGACGTCTCAACTATCTGCGCTCGATGTCCGAGCCGTCAAGACCCGCCGGGCGCCGGACAGGAAAAGGGCCCCTCGCGCACCCACCAGAGCTCGAGGACCCTTGCTGCCTTCCGGCCCTGGGGGAGTTGACGAGGTGATGCCACGCGAGGGGCTGATCGCCACTCTATCGGGCTGCCGAGAGCGGGCGCCCCGCTGCATCGCACCCCGGCCCGGAGGACCCGCTATCCTCTCCCACGGAGGATTCGCCTAGTTGGCCTATGGCGCACGCTTGGAAAGCGTGTTGGGTTCACCCCCTCACGAGTTCGAATCTCGTATCCTCCGCCAGTCAGCACAGGGCGGCCACTGCCATCGGAGGTCGAGCCATCGACACCGGCACAGTGCCCGCCGAGAGCGCCGCAACGACGGTCGCGGTGCGCGGCTCGCGGCCCGCGACCGCGCTGCTCGCCACGGCGGTCGCCGCGCTCTTCGTCTCGGCGCTGCTCGGGCCGAGCAGCGCCGAACCGGCCTTGCCAGGTGCGGCGGCGCTTCCTCCCTACAGCGTCGACACGCACCCGTCCGAGACCTTCGTCTCGGCCCTTCTCGCGCTCGCCCTGGTTCTCGGCGCCCTCGGCGTGCACACTGCGTGGCGCGCGCTGGAGCGCGGCTGGTCCCCGGCGCCCCGCCGGCTCCTCGCGGCCAGCCTGCTTGCCACCAGCGCCCTGTGCCTCGTCCCCACGATCGGCAGCTCCGACATCGTCAGCTACGCCGCCTACGGGCGGATGGCGACCACCGGGCACGACCCCTACGCCACGACGCCCGAGGTGCTGGCGGGCACCGGCGATCCGATCGCGGTCAACGTGCAGGGCTGGCTGCACGCCTCCAGCATCTACGGGCCGCTGGCGACGGGTGAGCAGGCCCTGGCCTCCGCGATCGGTGGCCGGTCGCTGCGGACCACCGTCGTCCTGCTCACCGTCGTCAACGCGCTCGGGTTCGCCGCCACCACCATGCTTCTGTTCGCCGGCGCCCGCGACGACGCTCGGCGTCGGCGGGCGCTGCTGCTGTGGGGCCTCAACCCGCTGCTCCTGTTCGAGCTCGTGTCGGCCGGCCATGTGGACGCGCTCGCCAGCGCGTTCCTCGTCGGCGGCGTGCTCGCGCTGCGGCGCAGTCCGCTCCTCGCGGCCGTGTTGTTCGGGGCCGCCCTCGATGTCAAGCTGTCGCTCGCCATCGTGGGAGTGGGGCTGGCGGTCGCCCTGTGGCGGCGGTGGCGCTCGCTCGCGGCGCTGGCCGCCGGCTGCCTGGCCGCGGTCGTCCCGCCCTATCTCGCAGCCGGCCCGCACGTCCTCGACCAAGCGCGGACCGCGTCGACCTTCGTCGTCCACGCGAGCCTCTGGCAGCCCGTCGCTCTTCTCATCGACGGCACCGGGTGGCGCCGGGTCGTCACGACACTCGCGTGGCTCGCCGCGGCCGCGCTGGCGGTCGTGTTGCTGCGCCGGCAACGGGCGTTCGCGACCGGGGAGCCCGACATCGCGCGACGGGCGGCGTCGGGGATCGCCGCCGTCCTGACGGCGTACGTCCTGCTCAGTGCTTACGTCCTTCCCTGGTACGACGCCCCGCTGTGGGCGATGCTGGCGCTCCTGCCGCCAACTGCGCTCGACCGTGTCGTGCTGGTGCACACCGGGGTGCTGTCCGTCGCCTACCTGCCGGGCAACTCGGTCGCGCTGACGAGCGGTGTCGTGAAGGGCGCGCAGTTCGTCGTACAGCGTCTTGTTGCTCCTCCTGTCCTTGCTCTGCTGGCTTTCCGCACTGCCCGTGCCGAGACCGCCGAGCAGCACCGGCCGTAGTCGGACGACTTCCCGCCGCGCCGCGAAATCACCCAGCCGGGGCGCCGTCCCGTCGCTGTCCGTAGCGGTGCCGTGACCGTGCGGTAAGTGCGCCAGCGTCTTGCTGAGATTGCCCGATATTGCTCCGGTTCGGCGCAATCCAGTTGACCCGTTCGGCCGAATAGGGGGCGCACAACCGACTACACCGAGCAGAGGAGAACCATGCCCACAAGCATGCACAACCGCCGGGCCACCCGCGTCATCGCGGGCACCGGCGCGGCAGTGCTGGCCGCCACGAGCGCACTCACGTTAGGTGCCGGCACCAGCTACGCCTCATCGCATCGGGAGGCCCCGCTCACTGCCGGCGATCCCCGCGCTGACAACACCGATGTCTACGCGTTCGTCAGCCCCGACAAGGCCGAGACGGTCACGTTGGTCGCCGACTGGATTCCCTTCGAGGAGCCCAACGGCGGCCCCAACTTCTACCCTTTCGCCGAGAACACGCAATACGTCATCAACATCGACAACAACGGTGACGGCAAGCCCGACGTCGCCTACACGTGGCTCTTCACGAACCATTACCGCGACGCGACCGGTCAGTTCCTCTACAACACCGGCGTCGTGAACAACATCACCGACCCGACGCTCAACTTCTATCAGACGTACGCGCTGACGAAGACGACGTCTGCCGGCATCACCGTCTATGCCAAGGACGCTCGGGTCGCGCCGTCGTTCACCGGCAAGGCGTCGATGCCGGACTACGGAAAGTTGCGGTCGCAGGCGATCCGCGCGTTCGACAACGGACGGAGCCTCAGTTACGCCGGTCAGGCGGACGACCCGTTCTTCCTCGACCTGCGCGTCTTCGACCTTCTCTACGGCGGCAACCTCTCCGAGGCGGGCCACGACACGCTGTCCGGCTACAACGTCAACACGATCGCCCTGCAGGTGCCCAAGAGTGACCTCGCGGTCAACGGCAACGCATCGCGCAACCCCGTCATCGGCGTGTGGTCGACCACCAACCGCCGCAGCATCGCCGTGCGCGGTGGCGGTCAGGTCCAGGAAAGCGGTGACTTCAAGCAGGTGTCCCGATTGGGCAACCCGCTGGTCAACGAAGTCGTCGTGCCCGTGGCTTACAAGGACGCGTTCAACTCGATCCCGCCGAGCGCCGACCACACGGTGGCCCCGGTCGTCAACAAGGTGCTCGAGCCGATCGTGCCGAAGCTCGTCGAGGCGATCTACGGAATCCCCGCCCCGAAGACGCCGCGCAACGACCTCGTCGAGATCTTCCTGACCGGCATCGCGAAATCGGCTCCCACGCTCGACGGCAGCCAGGCGCCGATCCAAGCGGACCTCAATTCGCAGGTGCTCAACAAGGACGTCGACGCGAGCACGTTCGTCCCGTCGGAGGAACTGCGCCTCAACATGGCGGTGCCGGTGACGGCCAAGCCGAATCGTCTCGGCGTCCTGGGCAGTGACTTCCAGGGTTTCCCGAACGGTCGCCGCCTGACCGACGATGTCGTCGACATCGAACTGCAGGCACTCGAGGGTGCTGCGCAGACCGGCCAGATCGTGCAGCCGTTGGCGGCTGGTGACGCGGTGAACATGAACGACCGGCCGTTCGGTGCGACGTTCCCCTACGTCGCGCTCCCCAATGAAAAGTCCGTCAACAACGTGAACGGCGCGCCCAACTCCGGGGGCGCTCTTCCCGTCGCCGGCGTTCGGTCACCGTCCAACCCGACGGGCCTGCTCGTGCCCGCCGCCGGGATCCTCTCGGTGGTTGCGCTGATGGGGGCGGCCGCTCGCCGCACCCGTCGCCGCACGTTGGCGACGATCTCCTAGAACGACAAGCACGTCGTACGACGCGTCGCCCATCCACTGGTCGCGGTGGGTGGGCGACGCTACTTCACCGATGAGCCACGCATGGCAGAGGCAGGTCGGGTGCGCCGTTGCTCTCAGCGATCACCGTCAAGTAGAGCCGGTGGCCCCGTGTGCCCTTCCTCAGACGCCTGCGAGTCTTCGGTGACGAACCGGAGCGATGTTTTCAGCTTCGCACCCCAAGACCAATCACGGAGTCGGTCGTTGTGCAGGCGACCGACCACCAACCAGGCGCGACTCCTATTGCCTCCCGGGTCAGGCGTGCCTGTGCGGTGTCGTAGTTGCTCTGCATATCCGTGGGTGGCGCCCTGGCGGTGGAGGTGGGATTTGAACCCACGGTTGGGGATCACCCAACACACGCTTTCGAGGCGTGCGCGCTCGGCCACTACGCGACTCCACCGCCGCAAAGCCTACCGGATGCCGGGTGAGCTCTCGCCGCCCATTCGGTGACCGGCGAAAAATGCGCGGAGCGAGGCGGCACAAGCCTCCGCCAGGACGCCCCCGACGACCTCCGGCCGATGGTTGAGCCGCCGGTCCCGCAGCACGTCCCACAGGGATCCCGCCGCGCCCGCCTTCGGGTCGACGGCGCCGTAGACGACCCGGTCGACGCGCGCCAGCACCGCCGCTCCCGCGCACATCGTGCACGGCTCGAGGATTACGACGAGCGTGCAGCCGGTCAGGCGCCACTCACCCACCACCGCGGCTGCACGGCGGAGCGCGAGCACCTCGGCGTGCGCCGTCGGATCGCCGGTCAGCTCCCGCTCGTTGAAGCCGGTCGCCAGTACGGTGCCCGTCGCGTCGACGACGAGCGCCCCGACAGGGACGTCGCCGGCCGCCGATGCCTCGGCCCCGACGGCCAGGGCGCGCTGCATCAGCGCCGGCCAGTCCTCCGCCGAGCCGGCCATCAGCGCGCCGTCACGCGAGGCGCAAGTCTTCCCAGGCCTCGCCACACCCGGCGCGCTCGCAGATCGTGGCGATGACGTCCGACGGCAGCATGCCCTTCGCGGTGCACAGTGACCGCAGCTCACTCGCCGGCGTCCCGAGGTCCGCGAACACCGCGTCGTCGCCACCCGGCTCGCCGTCGAGCGGCGGCGCATCCTCGTCGTCATCTGCCTCGATGTCGACCTCGTCCTCGGTCTCCCCGTAGAGCATGGCGGCGAGCTCGCTCGTGTCCACCGCGCGCACATCCGACAGGAACACGCGGGGATCGCCGTCGACATCGTCGAGGCGCAGCGCGACGAAGTATTCGTCGTCCTCCTCGACGAACATCACGGCCGGGCCGTCACTGCCGACCGCGTCACGAACGGCATCAGCCACGCTGTCGACGTCCTCCATGCCGCGGAGGTCCAGCTCGCGGGCCGTCCAGTCATTCCCGGTGCGCACGAGCACGGTCGCCACAGGGGTCACGAGCAGCTCCAGAAGCAGGGATCGGGTTCGCCGAACGTCAGGACAGGATTGCGCCTTCTAGTGCCCGCTCATACGGCTCACCGAAACCGAGCCGGTCGGCGATCGCGAGCAACATTTCATCGGGATAGGCGTCCGTGTCGGCCAGGATGGCACCAAGCTCCATCTCTTCGAGACCCAGCTCGCTGAAGATGGACAGGTCACCGGCGGGCCAGACGTCGTCGAGGTCGTCCTCGTCAGGGATGGGCAGACCCAGTCGCACGACGACCTGGCGGGCCAGGTCATCGGCCACGGCTGCCGTCACGTCGGACACCAGCAGGCGGATGTCGCCGGCAAAGACGCGGACCGCGACGAAGAACTCGTCCGCGACGTTGACCAGGCCGATCGTGCCGCTGTCGGCAGGCTGTTGACGGAGGCTGGTGATCAACGCGTCCAGGTCGTCCATGAGGCGTTCGGGCAGCATGCCGACCTGCCAGCGGCCTTCCTCGCGGTAAGCGACCAGCGCAAAGTCTTCGATCGTTTCGACACCCATGGGCCGGGCCTCCCCGTGTCGACGCTTCCTGTCCATGGATCCTCGCAGACATCACGCGCGCTGCCCAGGGCCGGCGTCAAACGACCGGTGTGCCCGCCGTCCCGCTGCTTGCGCCCGATTTGTCCGGGTAGGGACGACGCGCAGCACGTTCATTCCGAAAGGAGCACTTGCATGACAACGCGCGACACGATTTCCCGGACGATGCACGATGTCGGTCTGGCCGCCTGGTTCGGAGGTGCGCTCATGGGTGCCGTCGGCCTCAACGGTGCAGCGGCCGACGTGAGCGACCCGCGCGAGCGGACCCAGGTCGCCAGCAGCGGCTGGCAGCGGTGGACCCCGATCAACCTCGCAGCGATCGCCGCGCACCTGGTCGGCGGCGCGGGTCTCCTGCTCGCCAACCGCAAGCGGGCCGTCGCCCAGAAAGGCGTGAGCAGCAATACCATTGCCAAGACTGCGCTGACCGGGGCGGCACTCGCGGCGACGGCTTACAGCCGGGTGCTCGGCGAGAAGGTCATCCGGTCCAACGCGCCGTCAGCGGGTGGCACCACGCCGACATCACAGACGCCACCCGAAGTGGCTGACGCGCAGAACAAGCTCAACACGATGCAGTGGGCCATCCCGGCTCTCACGGGCGGCCTCGTTTGGTTGACCTCGTTGCAGGGCGAGCAGCAGAAGCCGTCGCAGCAGGCCAAGGGGATGCTGCAGCGCGTCGGTGCACTGCCTGCCGTTGCCGGCAGGAAAGTCAAGAGTCTCGTCTAGAGCGAGGACGACTCCGGTACGAGCACAGCCGCGGGGCGCAACCCCGCGGCTGTCGTGCGCACGGGCCGACGCGGGCCCCGTGCCACACTCGCGACTGTGCCGTCGCCCGCTCCTGCTGCAGCCAGCGTGGCGGCAGGACGCTTCCGGCGGCGTCTGTTCACCGGCCTCGCGCTGGGCAGCTTCCTCGCCGCCCTGGACCAGACCGTCGTGGCGACCGCCCTTCCCCGCATTGTCGGCGACCTCGGCGGCCTCTCGTCGTACACCTGGCTGGCGACCGCCTACCTCCTCACCGCGACGGCCCTCACTCCCCTGTACGGGCGGCTGTCCGACCACTACGGGCGACGGACGCCTTACCTCATCGCGCTTGCCGTGTTCGTGGTCGGCTCCCTGGCCGCGGCGGCGGCGCAGACGATAGGCGAGCTCGTCGCGGCGCGCGCGGTCCAGGGGGCGGGCGCCGCCGGCCTGCTCACGCTGGCGCTCGCGGTCGTCGGCGACGAGCTGGCTCCGCGCGAGCGCGCCCGCTACCAGGGACTGTTCGGTGGCATCTTCGCCCTGGCCAGCCTCGTCGGGCCTCCGCTCGGCGGGGCACTGACGGACACGGTGGGCTGGCGCTGGATCTTCGCACTCAACGTGCCCCTCGGCTGCACCGCCGCGGTCCTGCTCGTGCCCGTGCTGTCGCGCACGCGACGGCTCGAAGCCCGCGTCGACTACGCGGGCGCCGCGCTGCTCATCGGGGGGGTGTCCGCGCTGCTGCTCGGGATCGTCTGGGGCGGGGTCGAGCGACCGTGGGGGTCCGCGACGATCCTCGGGCTGCTCGTCGCGGGCGTGCTGCTGGTCGCGGCCTTCGTCGCGCATGAGCCACGGGTGCCGGCACCCATCCTGCCGCTGCGTCTGTTGCGCGAACGCACCTTCGCGGTGGCGTGCAGCGCCGGCTTCTGCGTCGGCGCCTGCCTGTTCGGCGCCATCTTCTTCGTGCCCCTGTTTCTGCAGGTGGCCGAGCACCGGAGCGCGTCGGCCGCTGGGCGGTCATTGGTGATCCTCACCCTGGCCCTGGTGCTGGGGGCGGCGATCAGCGGCCGGGTCATCAGCCGCACCGGAAAGCTCCGAATTTTTCCCCTCACGGGGACGGCGCTGCTCACCGCGGGGTTCTTCCTCCTGCGCCAGGCGGCGACGCCCCCGTCACCCCCGTCGGCGCTGACGATCCCGCTCGCCGTGATCGGGCTCGGCATCGGCCTCGTTATGCAGGTGTTGGTGCTGGCGGTGCAGGCCACCGCGCCGCTGGACTCACTCGGCGCAGCCACTTCCGCGGCCGGCTTCTTCCGGTCGATCGGAGGCACGATCGGGACGGCTGCTCTGGGCGCGCTCCTCGCCAATCGGGTGGGTGCGGTCATCCAGGTCGCTGCCGCGCCGGGCAGCCGCCGCAGCGACGTGCTCGCCGGACAGTCGGTCGACGCGTTCGCGGCCGCCATGCGCACCGTCTTCCTGGGGGCCGGCGGCGCTGCCGGGCTGGCGTTCGTCCTGTGCCTGTTCCTGCCGGCGGTCGACGTGCGCGGCCCGGACACCGCCCGTTCGGGCCATTCACAGCCGCTCGGCGGGCCCCGATGATCAGAATGTCTCGACGATCGACTTGACCCACACATCACGAATTCGTAACGTCCATCCCGCCGCTGATTCCAGCGGCGTCCGGGATATCCGCCGAGTCCTGCCCGTCCCGGGCGATCCGACCGCTGGCAGGAGCGGGGGACCCAACTCCGGGCGTCTCACCTGACATCCTCGGGGCGAAGCCGGCTACTCCAGCGGCCGGGCACCTCCAGCCCGAGCCCGACAGCTCACCTCGCAGGCGGTAGGAGACCCCTATGCCTTCAGCCCGTGCTTCCCGCCTCTTTCGTACCGCGGGCGCCATTGCCTGCGCGACCCTGATCCTGGGCGCCGCGCCCGCAGCTCACGCGGCGCCCAGCTCCACCGCGGCCGTCGTCACCCATCCGACGCTACGCAGCGGCTCCTCGGGGGCCGCGGTCGTGCGTCTCCAGAAGCTGCTCGGGGTGCCGGCCGACGGCGAATTCGGCCCCCGCACGAAACGCGCCGTCCTTGCTTTCCAGTTGCGGCACCACCTCGCCGCCACCGGTGTCGTGACGACGGCAACGTGGAACGCTCTCATCGCCGCCGCCCGCGCCTCCCGGGCCGGCGGCCACCGCGACGCGTCCGTGTTCGCCTGCCCCGTGGACGGCCCCGTGCACTTCACCGACACGTTCGGCGACGCGCGCTCGGGTGGGCGCACCCACAAAGGGACCGACATGCTCGCAGCAAAGGGCACGCCGATCGTCGCGATCGAGGACGGCGTCGTCGAGAAGGCGTACGGCAATGCGCTCGGCGGCGTCTCCATCATCCTGCGAGGCCGGAGCGGCGACTCCTGGTTCTACACGCACAACGACCGCAACCTCGTGCACTCGGGAGCCCGCGTCTCCAAGGGTCAGCGGATCGCGCTCGTAGGATCGTCCGGCAATGCGGGCGCGACGAACCACCTGCATTTCGAGTGGTGGCCCGACGGTGGCGCCGCCCGCGACTCGTTCCCGATCGTGAAGGCCGCCTGCGGCTGACGCAGCCGATCCCGGCTGAGCAGCCGCTCCCGCTCCACGATCCGGCGTCACGCGGCTTGTGATAACTTGGTCGACGTTCGCGCCTAGCGCGGCGCGCGTTCGTAGCTCAACGGATAGAGCATCTGACTACGGATCAGAAGGTTGCAGGTTCGAATCCTGCCGAGCGCAC
>CAXSDE010000070.1:5445-11797 GCA_964236265.1 uncultured bacterium | reverse complement strand
GCCGGGTAGATGCCCTTCTCCGAGATCGGCCGGGACAGCACCGTCGTCGCGTCGAGGTGGGCGAACGCCGTGTGAGGCGCCGGGTCGGTGATGTCGTCGGCCGGGACGTAGATGGCCTGCATCGAGGTGATGGAGTGACCGCGGGTCGACGTGATGCGTTCCTGCAGCTCGCCCATCTCGTCGGCGAGCGTCGGCTGGTAACCGACGGCCGACGGCATGCGGCCGAGGAGGGTCGACACCTCCGAACCCGCCTGCGTGAAGCGGAAGATGTTGTCGATGAACAGCAGCACGTCGGTGCCCTGCACGTCGCGGAAATACTCCGCCATCGTGAGCGCAGCAAGGGCCACCCGAAGACGCGTGCCGGGCGGCTCGTCCATCTGACCGAAGACGAGAGCCGTCTTCTCGATGACGCCCGACTCGGTCATCTCGAGGAAGAGGTCGTTGCCCTCGCGGGTGCGCTCACCGACACCGGCGAACACGGAACGGCCACCGAACTGCTTGGAGACGCGGTAGATCATCTCCTGGATCAGCACGGTCTTGCCGACGCCGGCGCCGCCGAAGAGGCCGATCTTGCCACCGCGGACGTAGGGAGCGAGCAGGTCGATGACCTTGATGCCGGTCTCGAACATCTCGGTCTTGCTCTCGAGCTGGTCGTAGGCCGGCGACGGGCGGTGGATGCCCCAGTAGGTGTCGGCGTCGACGGACTCGACGTCGAGCGGCTTGCCGAGCACGTTGAAGACGTGACCGAGGGTGGCGTCACCGACGGGCACCTGAATGGGCGCCCCGGTGTCCGTGACGACAGCGCCGCGGACGAGGCCGTCGGTCGGCTGCATCGAGATCGCGCGGATCTGGTTGTCCCCGATCTGGAGAGCGACCTCGAGGGTCATCATCAGGGTCTCGCCGCCGAGGGTGCGCTCGACGTTGAGGGCGTTGAAGATTTCTGGCAGGTCGCCGGGGGCGAACTCGACGTCGACGACCGGGCCGATGACCCGGACGACGCGTCCGGTCGCGCCGGCGGTCGTGCCGGACGCTGAGTTTTCGAGGGTGGCGGTCATGTCAGTCAGATCCTCCAGCTTTGGACAGCGCTTCCACGCCGCCGACGATCTCCATGATTTCTTGCGTGATCTCTGCCTGGCGGGCCGAGTTGGCTCTGCGCACCAGGTCCTTGATGAGCTCTTCCGCGTTGTCCGTCGCGGCCTGCATCGCCCGGCGCCGGGCGGCATGCTCACTGGCCGCGGCCTGCAGCAATGCATTGAAGATGCGGCTGGTCACGTATTTCGGCAGCAGCGCATCGAGCACCGCCTCCGCTGACGGCTCGAACTCGTACAAGGGGAACGGCAGCTTTTCCGCCGCCGGGTCGTAGTCCTTCTCCTCGACCACCAGGGGCAGGATGCGGGACACCGCGGGCCGCTGGGCGACCGAGGACAGATACTCCGTGAAGACGATGTGGATCTCGTCCACCCCACCGTCGTCCGTGCCGAGCCGGAACGCGTCGATGAGGGTGTCCGCGGCGACCTTCGCGTCCTCGTACGACGGGCTGTCGGTGAAGCCGGTCCACAGCTCCTCGACCGGTCGGTTGCGGAACCGGAAGTAGGCCCCGCCCTTGCGGCCGATCACGTAGAGCTCGGTTTCCTTGCCCTCGTCCCGCAGGCGGGCGAGGTAGCTCTCCGCCGTGCGCAGGACGAACGCGCTGTAACCACCGGCGAGCCCGCGGTCGGACGTCACGACGAGCAGCGCAGCCCGCCGGGCGTCGGCCTTCTCCGTCGTCAACGGGTGGTCGACCTCCGTCGCCGACGCGACCGCGCTGACGGCGTTGGTCAGCGCCTCCGCATACGGCAACGTCGCGGCCACGCGCTGCTGAGCCTTCACGACGCGCGACGCGGCGATGAGCTCCATGGCACGCGTGATCTTCTTGGTCGACTGGACCGACTTGATCCGTCGCCGGAAGACGCGCTGGGCGGCACCCATGGATCAGACCTGACCCTCGGCGGGACCGGTCGCGCCGGGCCTGTCTGCGGTTTCGGCGATCTTCGGCCTGTACGACGTGACTGTCTCCTGGCCGACCTCCCCGTCGTGCGAGGGCACGTTGCCTTCGTCGTCATCGCTCGTGGGATCCGCGACCGGCGCGGTCGTGTCGAAGCGGGCCTTGAGCTCCGCGACGGCCTTCTCGAGCTGGGCGATGACGTCGTCCTCGAGCTTGCCGGTGTCGACGATCCCGGCGTAGATGCCGGGGTGGCTACGCGCGATGTGCTCGTGCAGCTCCGACTCGAACCGGCGAACGTCGGCGACGGCGATGTCGTCGAGCTGACCGGTGGTGCCCGCCCAGATCGAGACGACCTGCTTCTCGACCGAGAACGGCGAGTATTGCGGCTGCTTGAGCAGCTCGACGAGCCGCGCCCCGCGCTCCAGCTGCGCCTTGGACGTCTTGTCGAGGTCGGAGCCGAAGGCGGCGAACGCTTCCAGCTCGCGGAACTGCGCGAGGTTGAGGCGCAGCGACCCGGCGACGGACCGCATCGCCTTGATCTGCGCCGATCCGCCGACGCGCGAGACGGAGATGCCGACGTTGATCGCCGGCCGGACACCCGAGTTGAACAGGTCCGTCTCGAGGAAGATCTGCCCGTCCGTGATCGAGATGACGTTGGTCGGGATGTAGGCCGAGACGTCGTTGCCCTTGGTCTCGATGATCGGGAGGCCGGTGAGCGAGCCGCTGCCGAGCTCCTCGCTGAGCTTCGCGCAGCGTTCCAGCAGGCGCGAGTGCAGGTAGAAGACGTCACCCGGGAAGGCCTCGCGGCCGGCGGGCCGGCGGAGCAGCAGGGAGATCGTCCGGTAGGCGTCCGCCTGCTTGGACAGGTCGTCGAAGACGATCAGCGCGTGCTGGCCGGCCCACATCCAGTGCTGGCCGAGGGCAGAGCCGGCGTAGGGGGCGATGTATTTGAAGGACGCGGGGTAGGAGGCGGGGGCCGCGACGATCGTCGTGTATTCCATCGCGCCGGCCTCTTCGAGGGCGCGGCCGATCTCCCGGATCGTCGAGCCCTTCTGCCCGATGGCGACGTAGATGCACTTGACCTGCTTCTTCGGGTCACCGGAGAGCCAGTTGTCGCGCTGGTTGATGATGGCGTCGATCGCGACGGCGGTCTTGCCGGTCTGGCGGTCACCGATGATCAGCTGGCGCTGGCCGCGGCCGATCGGGGTCATCGCGTCGACGGCCTTGATGCCCGTCTGCAGCGGCTCCTTGACCGGCTGGCGCTCGACGACGGAGGGGGCCTGCGTCTCGAGCGGGCGACGCTCGGTCGCCACGATCTCGCCCTTGCCGTCGATGGGCCGGCCGAGTGGGTCGACCACGCGGCCGAGGAAGCCGTCACCGACGGGGACCGACAGGATCTCGCCGGTGCGGCGGACCTCCTGGCCCTCCTCGATGGTCTGCGAGTCGCCGAGGATGACGCAGCCGATCTCACGCTGGTCGAGGTTGAGCGCGATGCCCATGACCCCGCCGGGGAACTCCAGGAGCTCGTTGGTCATCGCCGAGTGGAGGCCCTCGACGCGCGCGATGCCGTCGCCGGTCTCGATGACGCGACCGACCTCTTCCCGGGCGACCGTGTCGGGCTGGTAGCTCGAAACGAACTGCTCCAGCGCGTCGCGGATCTCCTCGGGCCGGATAGTCAGCTCGGCCATGGGCGTGTCCCTGCTCTCTGCTCGTGTGCCACCGGCGGTTGTCGGGCCGGTGGCGGATGCGGCGGGTGGTCGTCGTACAGGTGGAAAGGTCTAGCGGGCGAAGTGCTGACGCGCGTCGCCGAGGCGGCGGCTGATCGTGGCGTCCACGACCTCGTCGCCGATCTGGATGTTGAGCCCACCGATGACGGCGGGGTCGACCTCGATGTGCAGCTCGACGGCGCGACCGTACTGACGCTCCAACGTCGCCGCGAGCCGGCTTTCCTGCGCGGCAGTCAGTGCAACGGCCGTGCGCACGTGCGCCGACAGCCGGTTGCGGCGCACCGCGGCGAGCGCCGCGTAGGTCTCGAGCGCCTCGTCCAGCGTACGTCCGCGCGGAAACAGCACCGCCTCGCTGACGAGGCGGACAGTGGCGAGCTGGGCTTTGCCGCCGCCGATCAGGGCGTCGAGGACGGAGATCTTGCGGTCCGAGGGCAGGGTCGGGTCGATCAACGCCGCCCGCAGTTGCGGCTGCGCGTCGAGGACCCTCCCGAAACGGAACAGCTCGTCCTCGACCTCGTCGAGCTTGTTGGCGCGCTCCGCGACGGCGAGCAGAGCGAGGGCCGCGAGCGTGTCCGAGGCCTCGACGAGGTCGCGGGCCGCGGACCAGCGCGCCGTGACGAGCAGGTCGATCACGCTGCGGGCGTCACCGCCGAGCTGCGATCCGACGAGCCGGTCGAGCAGTGCGATCTTCTGCGCGGGCTCGGCCGACGTGTCCGTCAAGGCTCGCCGGACCCGCGACTCACGCTGGATCAGGTGAGTGAACGCGAAGAGCTGCTCGGTGAGCGCCTCGAGCGCGCCCATGTCGAGGCTGCCCGTGATCGCGTCCAGGCGCTCGCGCCCCGCGGCGAGCGATCCACGACTGCCGGCCTGCATCAGCGGGCCTGCCCCGCGGTCGCGTCTCCCGCGGTCGCGTCTCCCGCGGTCGCGTCTCCCGCGGTCGCGTCTCCCACGGTCGCGTCTCCCACGGTCGCGTCGATCTCCTCGAGGAAGCGGTCGACGACGCGGCTCTGGCGGGCCGAGTCCTCGAGCGACTCACCGACGATGCGCGACGCGAGCTGGACGGCGAGCGTGCCGATCTCCGCCTTCAGCGAGGCCGCTGCGGCTGCCCGGTCGGCGGCGATCTGCGCGTGGGCAGCGGTGACGATGCGCTCCGCCTCGCCCTGAGCCCTGGCCCGCATCTCCTCGACGATCTGCAGGCCCTCGGCGCGCGCTGCCTCGCGCTGCTGGGCAGCGTCCGATCGCGACTGGGCGAGCTGCCGCTCGAAGTCGGCCTTGAGCCCGGCGGCCTCGGCCTGCGCCTTGTCCGCGCGGGCGATCCCGCCCTGGATGGCCTCGGCGCGGTCGCGGTAGGCCTTCTCGAAGTTGGGATAGACCTTCTTCGCCAGGAACGCGAACAGCAACGCGAACGCGACGAGACCGACACCGAGCTCCCATCCGTTGGGGATGAGCGGGCTCGGCGCCTCACCGCCGGAGGTCTCGACGTACGGGAGCGCCCGAAGCGCCAGGGTGGGCACCACTACTTCAGGGCGAACGCGAGACCGATGCCGATGATGGCGAGAGCCTCAGCGAGGGCGAAGCCCAGGATCGCGATGCCCTGGAGGACACTCCGCGCCTCGGGCTGGCGGGCGACGCCGTTGATGTACGCCGCGAAGATGAGGCCGATGCCGATGCCCGGGCCGATGGCCGCGAGGCCGTACCCGATCATGTTCAGCGATCCGGCGATGTTGATTGCGCCAGTCATGCGTGGTCGTCCTTTCGAGGGCGGTGCGTGAAAACTTCGGTCAGTGCTCGTCGGCGAGGGCCCCGCCGATGTACAGCGCGGAAAGCAGCGTGAAGACATACGCCTGCAGGAGTTGCACGAAGCCCTCGAACGCGGTCAGGACGATCGCGCCGAGGACCGAGATGGTGCCGGCGGAGTAACCGACGACCCCCTGCGTGTGCACCAGGAGGTATTCGCCGCCGCCGATAGCCAGGAGCAGGACGAGGTGGCCCGCGAACATATTGAACGTGAGACGCAGGCACAGGGTGAGCGGGCGGAAGATGAACGTCGACGCCAACTCGATGGGCGCCAGGATGATGTAGACCGGCCAGGGGATGCCGGGCGGAAACATCATGTTCTTGAAGTAGTGCAGGAAGCCAACGCGCCGGATCCCGATGATGTTGAAGATCAGCCACGAGATGACGGCCAGGAACAGCGGGATCGCGATGCGCGAGGTCACCGGGAACTGGAAGAACGGGACGATCCCCGAGATGTTGAGCGTCGCCACGAAGAAGAACAGTGTCGCGAGGTAGGGGACGTACTTGATGCCCTCGCGGCCGATCGAGTCGATCGCAATCTGGTTGCGGACGAAGCCGTAGAGCGACTCGCCGATGAACTGACCCTTCCCTGGCACGACCGCTGCGCGGCGGGAGGCGAGCCACATCAGCGCGGCGACGAGCGCCGTCGCGATGAGGATGATCAGGATCGGCTTGGTGAACCAGCTGCCGAACAGCGCCGGGTAGACGAAGCTGCGGGGACCGGGCGGCGTGAAGGAAGAGCCTTCGGCGGCGAGCGCGTAGATCACGGCGTCCTTCCTGGCTGGGTGCGGGTGCGGGTGCGGGTGCGGGTGCGGGTGCGGGTGCGGGTGCGGGTGCGGGTGCG
>CAXSDE010000070.1:0-5345 GCA_964236265.1 uncultured bacterium | reverse complement strand
GGTCATGCGATCACGACCTGCCGAAGCGGAACCACACGAGGTAGAGACCGCCGAACATCCCGAGCAGCAGGCCGAGCATCACGAAAATGCGGTTGTGCAGCCAGTGGCTGACCAACCACCCGGCCCCGCCCCAGACAAAGACTCCCGACACGACGAGACCCAGCGCACCCAAAGCGTCTTCCCGCGCCGGCGGGGGCGGCGGTGTGGACGAAGGGGGAGCGACGGAGCCCATCGTTCCGGAGACCTTAACAGGACGCTTCAGGAAGCTCACAGGCGGTCCTGAGTCACTGGAACGGCCGCAGCAGGCACGATCGTCGGCGTCTTGGCCCGGGCGAATCCGATCACCGCGGCGACCAGTGAGACGACCGTCGTTGCGAGGATCGTGATCCCGAATGCCCGGTGGTCGAACAGCGTCGTGTGGCGGAAGACGATCATCACGAGGAACAGTCCGACGACCTGGGCCGTGTAGCCACCGAGTGCGTAGAGGAGCACTTGGCCCTCCGGCTGCTCGGGCCGCGTGCTCAGCGTCGCGAGCGCGACGCCGGACACGAAGAACGCTGCGACCAGCACGCCACCGACGATGGCGCCCGTCGCAGCGGACGAGCCCTGCGCCGCGCCGTAGTAGCCGGCTGCGGCAAGCGTCGCCAGGCCGGCGGCGACGGTCACCCAGCGGATGAGCACGCGGCGCACCGTGGTCGGCTGCTTCGCGACGCTGTCCGTGGGCTGGCCGTTCTCTGGCACGCGGGCGGTCCTTGTCGCAGGCGGCGGAGGAGCTTGTGAAAAGTATCACAAGCGGAAACGCAACCTGAAATTCACAGGTCAGCGGCGGTATGCCGCGCGCAACCGCGGATAGTTGATGGCCACCATGAGAAGCACGGCCATCGTGCCGAAGCCGCTCGTCACCCAGACGAAACCGTGCGAGCTGATCGAGGACGCAACGGCCGCGGCCCCCAGCAGCGCCGTCCACAGATACATGATCAGGACGGCGCGGGTCTGGGTGTGGCCGATCTCCAGCAGGCGGTGGTGCAGGTGCATCTTGTCCGGCGCGAACGGCGAGCGGCCGGCCCGCGTCCGGCGCAGCACGGCGAGCAACAGGTCCACGAACGGGACGGCGATCGTCGCGAACGGCAGCACGAGCGGCATGAACGCCGGCATCGTCAGGTTGCCGAGGTCGAACGGGTTGGTGTCCCCCGTCATTGTCACCGTGCCGGCCCCGAGGAACAGGCCGATGAGCATCGACCCGCTGTCGCCCATGAAGATGCGGGCCGGGTTGAAATTGTGCGGGAGGAAGCCGGCGCAGGCACCGGCCAGCGCGGCGCAGATGAGGGCGGGGGCCGCGGCACGCGGCAGGCCGTGCACGACTGCCAGGAAGTAGAGGTACGCGAAGAACGCGACCGAGGCGATCCCGACCACCCCGGCGGCCAGCCCATCGAGCCCGTCGATGAAGTTCACGGCGTTGATCGTCACCACGATCAGCAGGACGGTCAGCGGGACGCCGTACTCGGGTCCGAGGCTCACGGCCCCCACCCCAGGGACGGGGATGTAGAGCAGTTGCACGCCCTGCACGACCATGAGCAGCGCCGCCAGCACCTGGCCGGCGAACTTGGTGAGCGCGTCGATTCCCCACCGGTCATCGACGATGCCGATGACGCAGATCAGGACGCCCGCCTCGAGCACGACGGTCATCTCGTCGCTGCGGGCGAAGACCTCCTGCAGTTTCTGCAGGTGGTGGGCGGCGAAGACCGCGGCGGACAGACCGGCCAGGATGGCAACCCCGCCGAGGCGCGGGGTGGGAATGCTGTGCACGTCCCGGTCCCGGACGGCGGCCATGGCGCCGAACCGCACGGCGAAGCGGCGCGCGAGCGGCGTCGTCAGGTAGGTGACGAGGGCCGCGATCGCCGCGACGGCGAGATACTCACGCACGCAGGGCTCGCGCACTCGTCGGGGTCATGTGCTCGCTCCACTCGGCGGACGCCGACACTCTATGACCGCACCATGCCCGGACGCGCGCTAGGTGCACTCTCGGGCGTGGTCGGGACCGGTGCTGCCTGGCCCGCCGGTGCTGACGAGCAGGGGACCCGCCGTCACTCGGGCACCTCCAGGTCGCGCAGGACCCCTCGCAGCGCCTCCACCGACACTGCGCCTTTGCGCAGGAGTCGCGGGCGCAGGCTCGTGAGGTCGACGATCGTGGACGGCACCTGGCCGGCGGCGGCCCCACCGTCGAGGTAGACAGCCACCGACTCGCCGAGCTGCTCCTCCGCATCGCCGACGGTCACCGCCGGCGCGGCGCCCGAGCGGTTGGCACTCGACACCCCGAGCGGCCCGGTCTGCAGAAGCAGGTCCAAGGCGACGGGGTGCAGCGGCATGCGCACCGCCACGGTCCCCCGTGTCTCGCCGAGGTCCCAGGCCAGGGCGGGTGCGTGCTTCAGGACGATCGTGAGCGCGCCCGGCCAGAAGACCTCGACGAGGTCGAGCGCGGGCTGCGGCACCATGTCGACGAGTCCGTGCAGCGAGGTCGCATTGCCGACCAGGACCGGCACCGGCATGTCGCGGCCGCGGCCCTTCGCGGCGAGCAGCGCCTCGACGCCGGTCGAGCTGAACGCGTCGGCGCCGATCCCGTAGACCGTGTCGGTCGGCAGGACGATCAGCTCCGAGTTGCGGATGGCCCGCAGCGCGTCGGTGATGCCCGACTCGCGGGCCGCTGGGTCGGCACAGTCGTAGCGGCGCATCACGACACCCGCCGGGCGGTGACGAAACGGGCGCGACCGGTGAGGTCGCGGTGGTCCGCGATCTCGGTCCAGCAGCCGGACAGCGAGAGCAGCGCCGGTGCCTCGGCGCCGTGGTTGTCCTCGTGCTCGATCGCCAGGAAACCGCCGGGCCGCAACAGCCGCGCCGCGGTGCGCTCGACGATCCGCACCACGTCGAGGCCGTCCGGGCCACCCCACAGCGCGGGCGCGGGGTCGAACTGCGCGACCTCCGGCTGGAGCACTTGGCCGGCCCGCACGTAGGGCGGATTGCTGGCCACGACGTCGACCGTCCCGTCCAGCTCAGGGAGGGCGTCCGCCGCGTCGCCGAGGTGAGTCGTGACGCGCGAGCCAGCCGCGTTGCGGGTCAGCCAGGCGAAGGCGTCGTCGTCCCGCTCGACGGCGTGGACGGTGGTGTCAGGGCGTTCGAAAGCCACCGACAGTGCGATGGCACCACTGCCCGAGCACAGGTCCACCACCAGGCCGCCGGGCGGGGTCGCCGCGAGGACCGCGTCGACGAGGATCTCGGTCTCCGGCCGGGGCACGAACACACCGGGGCCGACGGCCAGCTCGAGGTGACGGAAAGGCGCCGTACCAAGAATGTGTTGCAGCGGCTCCCGCCCCGCACGGCGAGCGACGGTCGCGCTGAACGTCGTGAACTGCTCCGCGGTGAAGAACGGTGCGCTGCGCAGCCGCGACCTCGGGACACCGAGCGCCGCCGCCGCCAGCTGCTCGGCGTCGTGCAACGACGACGGCACACCGGCTGATTCGAGTCGCGCAGCCGCGTCGCCGACGACGGCCCAGAGCGCGGACTGCGCGGAGACTTCCGGCTGATTCACTGGTCGGCCGCCATCGCCGCGGCGTCGGCATCCGCGAGGGCCTGGAGCAGGCCGGCCAAGTCGCCGTCGAGGACCTGGTCGAGGTTGTAGGCGGTGTAGCCGACGCGGTGGTCGGTGATGCGGTTCTGGGGGTAGTTGTAGGTGCGGACGCGCTCACTGCGGTCGACGGTGCGCACCTGCGACTTGCGGGCGGCGGAGTTGACCGCCTCCGCCTCCTCCTGCGCCCGGGCGAGGAGCCGCGACCGCAGGATGCGCATGGCCGATTCCTTGTTCTGCAGCTGGCTTTTCTCGTTCTGGCAGGACACGACGACACCCGTCGGCAGGTGCGTGATGCGCACGGCGGAGTCGGTCGTGTTGACACTCTGCCCGCCCGGGCCGGAGGACCGGAAGACGTCGATGCGCAGGTCGCCCGGGTCCACGTGCACCTCGACGTCCTCCGCTTCCGGCGACACGAGCACGCCGGCCGCGGACGTGTGGATGCGGCCCTGCGACTCGGTGGCCGGCACGCGCTGCACCCGGTGCACGCCGCCCTCGTACTTCAGCTGCGACCACGCCCCGTCCGCGCCCTTGCGGGAGCGCAGCGCGACCGTGACGTCCTTGAAGCCGCCGAGGTCGGATTCGTTGGTGTCGAGGATCTCGGTCTTGAGACCGTTGCGCTCGGCGAAGCGCAGATACATCCGCAGCAGATCGCCGGCGAACAGGGCCGACTCCTCGCCGCCCTCCCCCGCCTTGATCTCGAGGATGACGTCCTTGTCGTCGAGCGGGTCCGTCGGGAGCAGCAAGCGGCGCAGCTTTTCGGTGAGGTCGTCCTTGCGCACCGCCAGGGCGTCGATCTCGTCGCGGAACGACTCGTCGTCCTTGACGAGATCGCGGGCTGCGGCGAGGTCGTCTTCGACCGCCTGCAGCTCCTTGGCCGTCTCGACGATCGGCGTCAGCTCGGAATAGCGCTGGGCCAACGTGCGGGCGCGCGTCTGGTCGTTGTGGATCGCCGGGTCCTGCATTGCGTGCTCGAGGTCCGAGTGCTCGGCGAGCACGCCGGCCAGCAGGTCGGGGGGCGCTGAGGCGGGCACAGGGCAACAACTCCAGGTCGTACGACGAAAGCGGGTGGTCCGGGCACGTGGCCGCGGGAGGGTCGCCGGGGCCGGAACCGTGACCGGGACGTGCGACGGCGCCGGTCAGGAAACCCCCGACCGGCGCCGACTCGCGCTATTCGTTGTTGGCAGGCGTGGCGCGGGTGCTCTCGATCCCGGCGGACTTGCCGAACCGCTTCTCCCACTTCTCGACGCGGCCGCCCACGTCGAGGATCTTCTGCTTGCCGGTGTAGAACGGGTGGCACTCGCTGCAAACGTCGGCCGAGATCTGGCCGCCGCGCGCGGTGCTGCGCGTTTCGAAGGTGTGGCCGCAGCTGCACGTCACCGTGGTGACGTTATACGCGGGGTGAATGTCAGGCTTCACGAGGGCTCCCAAATCGTCGGGTGCCGGGTCGCCGCGCTCGGATGCGCAGCGTGAACCGGAACCAATCTCCAGCAGTGTGCCAGACCAGCCTCAACGTCGGCGACTGCGCGCCTGTTCCACGCCTCGGTAGCTGTTACCATTGCCCCGGCAAGTCGACACGCAGCCGCCGCAGCTCCCGCCGACATCACCGTGACAGCCCCATCGCCCGGGAGCGCAGAACAAGCAATCAATCGAGCCGGCTGGCTCTCTGCGCGTCCGCGACCCGGGCGACGGTCAAGTGCTGGCAGACGATCCCTTCCAACGCCCA
>CAXSDE010000069.1:4732-11881 GCA_964236265.1 uncultured bacterium | reverse complement strand
CATGCCGCGCAGCGCGCCCGACGACGTCATCGCGATGCCCCATCAGGGTTGCGTGAAGACCATGACGCGCAGCGCCGCGGAGCCGAGCCGCACGACGTCGGGGGAGTCGGCGAGGATCCCCATCAGCCGCGGGGCGAGGACGAAGACGATGGTGCCGGCCGCGACGGTCCACGCCACGGCCCAGGAAGCAGTGGTCCGGCCGACCCGCAGCGCGATGTCGAATCGCCGGGCGCCGACGATGTCGCCGACGAGAACCGTCGTCGCCATACCGAGCGCGTAGCCCTTCCCGTCGCATCAGGACACATCAGTCCTGCGTGATCGTCCATGTGTCGCCGCTGGTCAGCAGTGCTTCGAGCGAGCCGGGGCCGCGCCGGGCGACCTCGCCGTCGACCTGGTCGCGCAGCAGGTCGTCGTAGGCATCCCGGCGCACGTTGCGGAACACACCGACGGGGGTTGCCCCCGTGAGCCGCGACAAGCCGAACGCCATCGACGGGTCCGCGCGCTCCGGGTCGTGCATCAGCAGCGTGTCCTCGTTGCCCTCGGCGTCGACGACCTCGAGGCCGCCCCCCGCGCCGACGCGCACGCCCTTGACGCCGCCCGCACCGAACCGGATCGGGTGGCCCGCCTCGAGGCGCAGCAGGTTGGCCTCGCGCGACTCCGGGTCCTTCACGAGCTCGAACGCGCCATCGTTGAAGATCGGGCAGTTCTGGTAGATCTCGACGAAGGCCGAACCGCGGTGCGCGGATGCCTGGCGCAGCACCTCGGTGAGGTGCTTGCGGTCGCTGTCGAGGGTGCGTGCCACGAACGTCGCCTCCGCACCGATCGCGAGCGACAGTGGGTTGAACGGGTGGTCGAGGGACCCGTACGGCGTCGACTTCGTAATCTTCCCGAGCTCGGACGTCGGCGAATACTGCCCCTTCGTCAGCCCGTAGATCTGGTTGTTGAACAGGAGAATCTTGAGGTTGACGTTGCGGCGCAGCGCGTGGATCAGGTGGTTGCCGCCGATCGACAGGCCGTCGCCGTCACCGGTGATGACCCATACCGACAGGTCGGGCCGCGTCGAGACGAGGCCGGTCGCGATCGCCGGGGCGCGGCCGTGGATCGAGTGCATGCCGTAGGTGTTCATGTAGTACGGGAACCGCGACGAGCACCCGATGCCGCTGATGAAGACCGTGTTTTCACGCCGGATCCCCAGCTCAGGAAGGAAACCCTGCATGGCGGCCAGGATCGCGTAGTCCCCGCACCCCGGGCACCAGCGCACTTCCTGGTCGGTCTTGAAGTCCTTGGCCGTCTGCTTGACGTCGGTCTTCGGCACGAGGTCGAAGGCCGTCAGCCGGTGGTGCGGGACGACGACGTCGTCGACGCCCAGGTGGTCGTCGAGGCCGCGCGCGGGCTGCTGCAGATTCGCGTTGTCGTCAGACACTGGCCACATCCACACTGGAAATCACGTCCCGGATCACGCCGGCCAGTTCCTCCGACTTGAAGGGCATGCCGCGCACCTGGTTGTAGGGGAGCGCATCGACGAGATACCGCGCCCGGATGAGCATCGCGAGTTGCCCGAGGTTCATCTCAGGGATCAGGACCTTCTCGTACGACGCCAGCACGTCACCGAGGTTGGCCGGGAACGGGTTGAGGTGCCGCAGGTGCGCCACCGCCACCTCGCTGCCTTCGTCGCGGACGACCCGGGCGGCGGCCCCGATGGGCCCGTAGGTCGAGCCCCACCCGAGCACGAGCACCTTCGCGGCGCCGGTCGGGTCGTCGACCGTCAACGGCGGGATAGTTGTCGCGATGCCCTCGATCTTCGCGGCGCGCGTGCGCACCATCAGGTCGTGGTTGGCCGCGTCGTAGCTGATGTTGCCCGAGCCGTTGGCCTTCTCGAGGCCGCCGATGCGGTGCTCGAGACCGGGCGTGCCGGGGATGGCCCACGGCCGCGCGAGAGTCTCGGCGTCGCGCAGGTAGGGCCAGTATTCGGCGTTGCCGTCCTTGTCGATGTGGTTGGGCTCCGTGGCAAACTCGACCTGCAGATCCGGCAACGCGGTGACGTCCGGGATGAGCCACGGCTCGGACCCGTTGGCGATGTAGCCGTCGCTGAGCAGGAACACCGGCGTGCGGTAGGTGAGCGCGATGCGGGCCGCCTCGATCGCGGCGTGGAAGCAGTCCGCGGGGGACTGCGCCGCGATGATCGGCACCGGCGACTCGCCGTTGCGGCCGAACATGGCCTGCAGCAGGTCGGACTGCTCGGTCTTCGTCGGCAAACCGGTCGACGGGCCACCGCGCTGCACGTCGACGATCAGCAGCGGGAGCTCGAGGGCGACGGCGAGCCCGATCGTCTCGGACTTGAGTGCCACCCCCGGGCCGGACGTCGTCGTGACACCGAGCGCGCCGCCGAACGACGCACCGAGCGCGGCACCGATCCCGGCGATCTCGTCCTCCGCCTGGAACGTGCGCACGTTGAAGTTCTTGTGCTTGCTCAGCTCGTGGAGGATGTCGCTGGCCGGTGTGATCGGGTAGGTGCCGAGGAACAGCGGCAGCTTCGACAGCCGGCCGGCGGCGATGAGCCCGTAGGCGAGCGCCACGTTGCCGGTGATGTTGCGGTAGAGGCCGGTCCTCATCGGCGCGGGTCGCACCTCGTACTGGATCGTGAACGCCTCGGTCGTCTCACCGAAGAAATAGCCGGCCTTGAACGCGGCGGTGTTGGCCGCCGCGATGTCCGGCTTCTTGGCGAACTTCGTGGCCAGGAAGCGTTCGGTGCCCTCCGTCGGCCGCGAATAGAGCCACGACAGCAGCCCGAGCGCAAACATGTTCTTCGCCCGTTCCGCCTCTTTGCGCGACAGCGGGAACTCCTTGAGGGCCTCGACCGTGAGCGAGGTGAGCGCGACGGGGTGGACGGCGTAGTCGTCCATCGTCCCGTCCTCGATCGGGTTCTTGTCGTAGCCGACCTTCGCGAGGGCGCGCGTCGTGAACTCGTCGGTATTGACGATCACGGTCTTGCCCTTGGGCAGGTCCTTCAGGTTGGCCATGAGCGCGGCCGGGTTCATGGCGACGAGGACGTCGGCGTGGTCGCCGGGCGTCAGCACGTCGTGGTCGGAGAAGTGGAGCTGGAAGGCCGAGACGCCCGGCAGCGTGCCCTGGGGCGCGCGGATCTCCGCCGGGAAGTCGGGGAACGTGGCGAGGTCGTTGCCGAAGGCTGCCGTCTCGGCGGTGAACCGATCGCCGGTCAGCTGCATCCCGTCACCGGAGTCACCCGCGAAGCGGATGACGACACGGTCGAGCTGCTGAAGCTGCTTGCTCATGCGCGCGGAACTCTCCCATCGGTGGCGCGGCCGCTGACTTCTAACCGGCTCGTCGCGCCCTGCTTGCCTGCATCGATCCTACGGCGCGCCGTTCGCCGGGCCGCAATCGACGCTCCGTCCGTGCCTAACACCAGGGTCCGCCGGCGCCTTCCCCTGACTGAGTCCGCCTACGATGAGCGCGTGCGGACACCCGTGGAGATCAGTGCGCGGCAGCCGGGCGCGCGCGACCGGCTGCGCGTCGCCGTGGATGACGGGACGGCCGACCTGTGGTTCAGCAACGCCGGGTTGGCGTGCTGCGCCGTGGAGGTCAACGCGGCGCTCGCCCGGTTGCCGCGGTGCGCGGTCGAGGGCGACCCGCTGGTGAGCGTCCTCGTGGTCAGCGGCACGGTCACCGACAAGCTCGCCCCGGCGGTCCTCGACCTGTACGACCGGCTCCCGGAGCCCCGGCGCGTCCTGTCGTTCGGGTCGTGCGCCAACTCGGGTGGGCCGTATTGGGACAGTTACTGCGTCACCAAGGGCGTCGACCAGCTCATGCCCGTCGACCTCTACGTGCCGGGTTGCCCCCCGCGGCCGGAGGCCCTGCTCGACGGCTTGCGCGTCCTCGCGGGCGGTCTCGTGGCGGGCCCTTCGTGATCCCCGCCGAGCTCGGCGCGCACCTCGCCGCCCGGATCGCGGGGGCCGTGGCCACGATCGCGTACGGCGAGTTGACGCTCGACGTCCCGCTGGCGTCCTGGGCGACGGCGGCCACCATCGCCGCCACCGGCTCCGAGACCGCGTGCGACTACTTCGACTGGCTGAGCGCCGTCGATGAGGGCGCAGCGGTCTGCGTCGTCACGCACCTCTACTCCCCGGCTCTCGGCCACCACGTGCGGCTGCGCACGCGGGCGGAGCCGGCTGACTGGGTGCCCTCACTGCGCACGCTCTTCCGCGGCGCCGATTGGCACGAGCGGGAGACCGCGGAGATGTTCGGGGTGCGGTTCGCCGACGACGCGGCCCCGCTGCCGTTGCTGCTGCCCCCCGGCTTCGAGGGCGCCCCGCTGCGCAAGGACTTCGTGCTGGCGAGCCGCGTCGCCGCGACCTGGCCCGGCCTCGTGGAGCCGAGGGATGCCGATGCCTGAGGCCCGGGGTGGGGACGCCACGGCCGTGGCGCCGCGGTCCCGCGGGGTCATCGCACTCCTCGAGGAGAATTGCACGGTGTGCATGCTATGCGTGCGCGAGTGTCCGGACTGGTGCATTCTCATCGAGGCGCATCAGGAGACCACCCCGCCTGTGGGCCCTGGGGGGCGGGAGCGGCAGCGCAACGTGCTCGACCGTTTCGCCATCGACTTCTCGCTGTGCATGTATTGCGGTATCTGCGTCGAGGCCTGCCCGTTCGACGCTTTGTTCTGGTCACCGTCCTTCGCGTACGCCGGCGGCGACCTGGTGGAACTCACGCACGAGGCACCCCGATTGCGGTCCTGGCTCGCCTCGGTGCCGCCCCCGCCCGCGAGGGACCCCGCGGCCTCCTGACCGGCAAAGTGTCGACCGCCCCGTGACCAATCCCGAAACGACACGCTAGTGTTAGATCCAGAAGTAGAGCGTTCACCGAACTCCTCGTGAAACGAGTGGGGAGGGTGCACTCGCTTCGAAGCGTTCGCCGTGGCGCGCTTGCGCGACGCGGAGGAATTACGGGGTCTCCTCACGGTGACCCCGTGGAGTGTTCGCCGATCACCACCCCCCCGGTGCAGGCGGACGCGAGCGGTCGGTACGCCACCCCCCGGGTGTGCCGACCTTGCTACCCGCGCGACCCCCCGCGCACGGGTGGCCGGCCCGGCCGTGCGAATCCCCCCTCGCGCGGTCGGGCCCTTTACGTTTCCCGGCGACACCCCCACCGCCCAGCTGGGGCAGTTGTCAGGCCACACGACGGTTATAGCCGTTCTCCAGCCTGACAACTCGGCCCGCGACGGCTCGCCGAACTCACGGCCGACGCGGCGTGGCGGGCTGAGGGTGCGCCTAGCTAGCGGTAGTTGACGAACTGCAGCGGCAACTCGAAGTCGCTTGCCTTCAACAGGGCGATGACCGCCTGCAGGTCGTCGCGCTTCTTGCCCGTGACCCGCACGAAGTCGCCGTTGATCTGCGCCTGGACCCCCTTGAGGCCCTCCGCCTTGATGATCTTGACGACCTTCTTGGCCTTGTCGTCCTCGAGGCCGTCGTGGAGGTTGACCACGAGACGGGACGTCGCCCCGGCGGCGGGGATCGGGTCGCCGTACTCGATGGATTTGAGCGAGATATCCCGCCGTACCAACTTCTCCTTCAGGACGTCGAGCGCACCGAGAACGCGGTCGTCCGTGCTGGCCTTGATCTCGATCGTCTCGCCCTTGATCTCGATGGAGGCGTTCGTGCCGCGGAAGTCGAAGCGCTGGCCGACCTCTTTCGACGCCTGGTTGACGGCGTTGTCGAGCTCCATGCGGTCGAGCTTGCTCACGATGTCGAAGGACGGATCGGCCATGGCGGGTCTCCTTGCGTGCTGGCGGGGCGGTGCGTCCGGGCAATCCTCGCAGGGCCGGCCCGGATGCCGGATACCCCGCCGCGTCCGACCGCGCGATCCGCTATCCTCGTCCGCGGACCTGCACCGCTTGCGGCGCCGGACCATGGGAGGTTGCCCGAGCGGCCAATGGGAACGGGCTGTAAACCCGTCGCGAAAGCTACAGAGGTTCGAACCCTCTACCTCCCACGCACCACCGACCCGATGACGCCGGTGCTTTGCCGGCGTTGTCGGGTCGTCGCACGCAGCCGGCCGGGGAATCGGCGGCGCACTGCTACTGTTGTGCGTCGGTAAGCCCCTGCCAAGCCCCCTTAGCTCAGTCGGCAGAGCGTCTCCATGGTAAGGAGAAGGTCTACGGTTCGATTCCGTAAGGGGGCCCTACGGTCCGAAAGCGGCGCCTGCCGCCAAGGGCCACGACGGTGCGAGCCGTCGACAGGGGCGGAGTAGCTCAGCCTGGCAGAGCAAGCGGCTCATAATCGCTGTGTCGCCGGTTCAAGTCCGGCCTCCGCTACGTGGTACGACGAACGAGAGTGCACGACGCAACCGCACGACGACCTGACGCGGCACCACGACGAAAGGCACTTCGATGGGCAAGGCCACTGACGTTCGGCCCAAGATCACCATGGCCTGCGTGGACTGCAAGAACCGCAACTACATCACGAAGAAGAACCGGCGCAACGACCCGGATCGCCTCGAGATGAAGAAGTTCTGCCCCAACTGCGGCACGCACAAGGAGCACCGCGAGACCCGCTAGGGCTTTCCGGATGTCCACGCTCGCCACGCCAAGCGGCTGACCCGACCGGGTTCGGCCGCTTCGCCATTTCGCGCCTCAGGCACAATGCGGGGCATGGCCATCAACGCCGGCCTCGTCGGCCGCACCTACCCGCAGTCCGCGCCTTACCGGGTCTCCCGCGAAAAGATCCGCGAGTTCGCCGACGCGCTCGGCGACCCGAATCCCGCCTACCGGGACGTGGCGGCAGCGCGCGCCCTCGGTCACCCCGACCTCATTGCCCCGCCGACGTTCCCGATCCTGCTGACGCTCGGCGACTCCGGCCGCTCGGTGATCGAGGATCCGGAGCTGGGCCTCGACTACACGCGCGTCGTGCACGGCGATCAGCGGTTCGTCTACGCCCGTCCCGTGGCGGCCGGCGACATCCTCACCGCGACGCCGCAGATCACCGTCATCCGCACGGTGGGCGGCAACGACATGCTGACCTGGGACGCGGTGATCGCCACGACCGATGGCGAGCACGTGTGCACGGCCACCTCGATGCTCGTGGCCCGGGCGTCGTGAGCCGCCGTGCCCTCGCCGGGGTCGCCGCCGGCGACGAG
>CAXSDE010000069.1:0-4722 GCA_964236265.1 uncultured bacterium | reverse complement strand
TAGGTCGGCGCCGATATCGCACCCCGCGAGTTCGCCATCACCAGGCTCGACCTGGTGCGCTACGCCGGCGCCTCCGGTGACTTCAACGTCATCCACTGGAACGACCGCGTCGCGCGCGTGGTCGGCCTGCCCGGGGTCATCGCGCACGGCATGCTGACGATGGCCCAAGCGGTGCGCGTCGTGACGGATTGGGCGGGGGACCCGGCGGCGGTCGTCGACTACAAGGTGCGCTTCAGCCGGCCCGTGCCGGTGCCCGACGATGACCTGGGCGCCGAGGTGCTGCTCGGCGGGACGGTCACCGCGGTCACCGACGATCTGGTGACGGTCGCGCTCTCCGCGACGCACGCCGGGGAAAAGCTCCTCGCGGCGGCCAAGGCGGTCGTCCGGCTCTCCTGAGCATGGCTGCGCCGCGACGCGGTGCCGGGGGACTCGTCCGCCCGCCGCGCCGGACGTGAGAGTTCGCCGCAGCGACCGCTGCGCACGGGCGGTGACCGCCTTGGCTCAGGAGACGCTGCCGAGCACCTTCTGGATGCGGGAGACGCCCTCGACGAGGTCGTCGTCGCCGAGGGCGTACGACAGGCGGAAGTAGCCCGGGGTGCCGAAGGCCTCGCCCGGCACGACCGCGACTCCCACCTCGTCGAGGAGCACCTCGGCCAGCTCGGTCGAGGTCGTGACGGTGCGGCCGGCGATGGAGCGGCCGAGCAGCGCCTTCACCGACGGGTAGGCGTAGAACGCGCCCTTGGGCTCCGGGATCGACACGCCGTTGATCTCCTGGAGCATCGCCCACATGGTCTTGCGGCGGCGGTCGAACGCCTCGCGCATCATGTGGACGGCCGACAGGTCACCGCTGACCGCGGCGAGGGCGGCGGCCTGGGCGACGTTGGCGACGTTGGAGGACAGGTGCGACTGCAGGTTGGTCGCGGCTTTGACCACGTCAGCCGGCCCGATGAGCCACCCGACCCGCCAGCCGGTCATCGCGTAGGTCTTGGCAACCCCGTTGAGGACGACGCAGGTGTTGGCGAGCTCCGGGACGACGACCGGCATCGAGACGTGCTCGGCATCGCCGTACGTCAGGTGCTCGTAGATCTCGTCGGTGACGACCCACACGTCGTTGGCGACGCACCAGCGGCCGATCGCTTCGACCTCCGACGGCGGATAGACGCCGCCCGTCGGGTTGGACGGGGAGCAGAACAGCAAAAACTTGGTGCGGTCGGTCTTCGCGGCCGCGAGTTGCCCGACGGTCACCTGATAGTTGGTCGACTCGTCGGTCCGGATCTCGACGGGCACGCCACCGGCCAGGCGGATGGCCTCGGGATACGTCGTCCAGTAGGGCGCGGGCAGCAGCACCTCGTCACCCGGGTCGAGCAAGGTGGCGAACGCCTCGTACACGGCCGACTTGCCACCGTTCGTCACCACGACCTGCGAGCCGGCAACGACGAGGCCGGAGTCGCGCGCGGTCTTGACGGCAATCGCCTCCCGCAACTCCGGCAGACCGGCGGCGGGCGTGTAGCGGTGCATCCGCGGGTCGCGAGCGGCGACGATGGCCGCCTCGACAATGGCATCGGGGGTGGGAAAGTCGGGTTCGCCGGCGCCGAAGCCGATGACGTCACGGCCCGCGGCCTTGAGCGCCTTGGCCTTCGCGTCGACGGCGAGGGTGGCAGATTCGGCGATGCCGCCGATGCGGGCTGAGATACGGCTCGGAACAGTCATGCGGCCATCGTCCCAGCACACCGGCGCGCAGGTCCAACGGGTTGACCTCCGGCGGCGGCGGCGGTCCGAGTCGACCGGGACAGCCCGCACGCCGTACACTTTCCCGTCGTGGGTCGACTGGCCCTGGTCCGGCACGTCCGGACGAGGTCGGTCGTCCTGTAGGGCAGTAGCTCAATTGGCAGAGTTCCGGTCTCCAAAACCGGCGGTTGTGGGTTCAAGTCCCTCCTGCCCTGCGGAATACAGGCACGACATCCATAGTCGGACAAGCACGGCGCAGCCGGGCGAGTGAGGGTCAGTGACGGAGACGAGTAGCGGGGCGCGGCCGGTCGCCCGTCCCGCCGGGAGCAAGACGCCGGCCAAGCGGGGCAACGTGTTCGCGCGCATCAGCCTGTTCTTCCGGCAGGTGATCGCCGAGCTGCGCAAGGTCATCTGGCCCGGCCGCCACGACCTCCTCACCTACACGATGACGGTGATCATCTTCGTCGCCGTGATCGTGGCGATCGTGACCGCGCTCGACCTGGGGTTCGCCAAGATCGTCCTGCTGGTGTTCGGCAAGGGCAGCTCAGGGTCCTAGGCGCCCCCCCGACGTTCTTTTTCTTACTGACTCCGACAGGTGATGATGTGACTGAAGACCCCGCGAACGACGCGGGCACTGGCTCCGTGGCTGTGACCGAGCAGGCAGAGGCCGTCGACTCCACGCGCGTCACCGACGTGCCGGCGACCGAGGCCGGCTCCGGCGCGGACACCATCGACGAGCTCGACGCGCTGGGCGGGTCGGACGCCCCGACCCCCGGTTATCTGGAGGACGCTTCCGACGCGGTGCCTTCTGAAGCGGTGCCTTCTGACGCGGAGGCCGACGCACTCCCGGAGGAGCCGGACGACGTCGACCCGATCGAAGCGTTCAAGGCGCAGCTGCGGCTCATGCCCGGCGACTGGTACGTGATCCACTCCTACGCGGGTTACGAAAACCGCGTGAAGGCCAACCTCGAAAACCGGATCGGCTCGCTCAACATGGAGGATTACATCTTCCAGATCGAGGTCCCGACCGAAGAGGTCACGGAGATCAAGGCCGGAAAGCGCATGCTCGTCACGCGTAAGAAGCTCCCCGGCTATCTGTTCGTCAGACTCGAGCTGACCGACGAGTCCTGGTCGGCGGTCCGCAACACCCCGGGCGTGACCGGCTTCGTCGGCAACTCGACGAAGCCGACGCCGCTCACGTTCGATGAGATCGCCAAGCAGCTGGCGCCCAAGGTCGAGGCCAAGCCGGGCACCCCGGGCAGCAAGGAGACGATCAAGGTCGTCGACTTCGAGGTCGGTGAGTCCGTCACGGTCATGGACGGGCCGTTCGCGACGCTGCCCGCGTCGATCAACGAGATCAACGTCGATGCGCAGAAGCTCAAGGTCCTCGTCTCGATCTTCGGCCGCGAAACTCCGGTCGAGCTCAACTTCAGCCAGGTTTCCAAGATCTGACGAGTGCGCGTCCGCGCCACTGTCGTCGCACGTCGCCGACAGCAACAGCAAGAGAGAGAAAGAGCACATGCCTCCGAAGACCAAGAAGGTCTCAGCGATCATCAAGCTGCAGATCAAGGCCGGCGCAGCGACGCCCGCTCCGCCCGTGGGCCCCGCCCTCGGCCAACACGGCGTCAACATCATGGAGTTCGTGAAGCAATACAACGCTGCCACGGAGTCCCAGCGCGGCCAGATCGTGCCGGTCGAGATCACGGTCTTCGAAGACCGCACGTTCACGTTCGTCACGAAGACGCCGCCCGCCGCCCGCCTGATCCTCAAGGCCGCGGGCCTCGAGAAGGGCTCAGCCGTCCCGCACAAGACGAAGGTCGGCTCGCTCACGCGTGAGCAGGTCCGGGAGATCGCGGCGACCAAGCTCGAGGACCTCAATGCCAACGACATCGATGCGGCGATCGAGATCATCGCCGGCACCGCTCGGTCGATGGGCGTCACGGTCAGCGACTAGCTCGTGTACGACGCGACGCGCACCTGCGTCGCATGGTGTCCCCGCACAGTGCGGGCCACCCGTGGGAGGGCCTTCAGGCCCGCTGACCACGACTTCACCCTGAAAAGGAGATCGCCGTGAAGCAAGGCAAGGCATACCGCAAGGTCGCCGGGACCGTCGACAAGGACGCGCTCTACGCGCCGCTCGAGGCAGTCCGCCTCGCGAAGTCGACGTCGACCACCAAGTTCGATGCGACCGTCGAGGTCGCGATGCGCCTCGGCGTCGACCCGCGGAAGGCTGACCAGATGGTCCGCGGCACTGTCATCCTCCCGCACGGCACCGGCAAGACGGCCCGCGTCGCCGTCTTCGCGACCGGTGCCCGGGCCGATGAGGCCCGCGCGGCAGGCGCCGACATCGTCGGTGGCGACGAGCTCATCGAGCAGGTCGCAGCGGGCATGCTCGACTTTGACGCCGCCGTGGCCACGCCGGACCTGATGGGCAAGGTCGGCCGCCTCGGCCGCGTCCTCGGCCCGCGCGGTCTCATGCCCAACCCGAAGACGGGCACGGTCACCAACGACGTCGCCAAGGCCGTCAACGAGATCAAGGGCGGGAAGATCGAATACCGCGTGGACAAGCACTCCAACCTCCACACAATCATCGGCAAGTCCTCATTCACCGAGTCGCAGTTGGTCGAAAACTACGCGGCGGTGCTCGACGAGGTCCTACGCGCCAAGCCGTCGTCGGCGAAGGGCAAGTTCCTCCGCAAGGTTTCGATCACCACCACGATGGGCCCGGGCATCCCGGTCGACTCGACCAAGGTCCGCAACCTCCTCGAGGACGCACCCGCTTCCTGACGGGCCCGACTCGCGTCGTCGCTCCCCGGCCGGTCCAGCAGCTCACGCTGTGGGGCCGGCCGCTCCGTGGCATCGGTCGTCGTGGCGTCGTCCGTCGTGGCGTCGTCCGTGGTGGCGTCGTCCGTGGTGGCGTCGTCCGTGGTGGCATCCTCCGTCGTGGCGTCGTGGCGTCGTGGCGTCGTGGCGTCGTGGCGTCGTGGCGTCGTG
>CAXSDE010000068.1:0-12295 GCA_964236265.1 uncultured bacterium | reverse complement strand
CCCCTACCCGGCGACCGACACGCGCCGACGGCTACACCCTCATCTGTGATGAGCCAATAAATCGTGAACGATCAATGTGCGAAAAATCCAGCCAGTCGACCCTCGGGGTAACCGGTGATGCCAACCGCCGGCAAATGCCCAACGCACCTCGCTGCAAGACGATGCACATTCAGGCACCCCGACCTCGCTCGCCTCGCCCGGTAGCCCGTGGCTGAGCTTAGTTAGACGCTGGCCGGCTCGCTGTCCGGCTGCGCATCGCGCAACCGCTGGCCGATGACCGTGGTGACACCGTCACCGCGCATGCTCACGCCGTAGAGTGCGTCGGCGATCTCCATCGTGCGCTTTTGATGCGTGACGATGATGAGCTGCGAGCTGTCCTTGAGGCCCGCCAGGAGCTCCAACAGCCGGCCCAGGTTGCGGTCGTCGAGGGCCGCCTCGACCTCGTCCAGGATGTAGAACGGCGAAGGGCGCGCGCGGAAGATGGCCACGAGCATTGCAACCGCGGTCAACGATCGCTCGCCGCCGGACAGCAGCGACAGCCGCTTGACCTTCTTTCCGGGCGGCCGAGCCTCGATCTCGATGCCGCTGCTCAGCATGTTGCCGGGGTCGGTGAGGATCAGCCGCCCCGCGCCCCCCGGGAAGAGCACCTGGAAGACGACCTCGAACTCCCGCGCCACGTCCTCGTACGCTGCCTTGAACACCTCCTCGATCCGCTCGTCCACGTCGCGGATCACGGTGAGCAGATCGCGACGCGTGTCCCGCAGGTCGTCGAGCTGTGTCTGCAGGAACGTGTGACGCTCCTCGAGCGCCGTAAACTCCTCCAGCGCCAGCGGGTTGACCTTGCCCAGCATGGTCAACAGCTTGTCGGCAGCGGCGGCACGCTGCTCCTGCACCTGCCGGTCGAACGCCACCGCCTCGGCACCCCCGGGCGCGTCCAGCGGCGGCGGCACCAGCACGTCGGGGCCGTATTCGGCGACCAGGACGTCGGCCGGGACCCCGAACTCCTCGACGGCCTTCGACTCCAACTGCTCGACGCGCAGCCGGTGCTCGGCCTTGGCCACCTCGTCGCGGTGGACGGCGTCGGTCAGCAACTCGAGCTCGGCTGCCAGGGCGCGACCGCGGGCGCGCACCGCCAGCAACTCCCCTTCGCGCGCGTTGCGCGCGCGCTCCGCCTCCGTCCGTTCGCTCGAGGCGACGGCGAGCGAGGACTCGAGTCGCTGCAGGACCTGCCCCGCACCGCCGGCGACGGCTCCGGCCGTCGCGGCTTCCCGCGCGCGCCGCTCCCGCAGCACCGCGTGCCGCTCGCGCGCGGACCGCTCGTTGGCCGCGGACCGGGCGAGGGCGCCGGCGCGGTCGCCGAGAGAACGCACGCGCTCCTCCCCCGTGCGGACGGCCAGCCGGGCGTCCATCTCGAGCGAGCGCGTCTGGCCGACCACGCCGAAGAGCCGGTCCCGTTCGGTCGCGTCCGGCTCGGTGTCGGTCGGGGCGTCCTCCGCCACCGACAGCCGGTGCTCGAGCTCCGCGAGGCCGGCGACATCTCGGTCCCGGGCCTCCTCGGCGGTGCGCCGCCCCCGCTGCAGCCGCTCGGCCTCGCCTGCGGCCGACCGTGCCGCCGAGCCCAGCTGCGCCAGCTGCTCCGAAATGGCCGTCAGCTCGGCGTCGGACTCGTTGAGCCGGTGCAGGGCCGCATCGACGTCCACCTCCGCCGCGCTGCGCTCCTCGACGGCCGTGGCCACGGCGAAGCGCAGCCGTTCGACCCGGTGCGTCGCAGCGGTCAGCCGCTGCGCCGCTTCGTCGTACGCCGCCTGCACCTCGATCGAGCTCGGACCCGCCGCGGACCCACCGGCCGCCCGGGATGCAGCGAGTGAGTCGCCGTCCCGCGTCACGCAACGAACGTCCCGATTTCCTTGTACGACGACCTTCGCAGCCTCGAGATCGTCGACCACGGCGACGCGGTCCAGCAGCACGGCGACGGCCGGACGGAGCACGTCGAGAACGGTGACGAGGTCGATGGCCCAACGCGCACCGTCAGGCGCCGGCAGCTGCAGCCGCTCCGACGCCGCGCCTCCGCCGACGAGCAGGTCGACGCGGCCGCCCTCGTCGGCCTTGAGCCGGGCGAGCGCAGCGAGCGCGTCGTCGAGAGAGCCGACCGCGACCGCTTCACCGGCCGCGCCGAGAGCCGCCGCGATGGCCGCCTCGTAGCCGGGCCGCACCTGGACGACTTGCGCCACGGTGCCCAGCACGCCATACGACCCGCTGTCCAGCAGCAGACCGGCGCCGTCGCGGCGCTGCAACGACAACTCCAGCGCCTCGACGCGCGCCGCAAGGCCCGTCCGGTCCCGCTCGGCGGTGCGCTCCTCGTCCTGCAACCGCGTCAGTTCGCCTTCGGCCGCGGCGAGGCGGGCCACCGCACGCTCGTGCCGCGTGTCGAGGTCGATCTCGCCGGCATCCAGGCCGGCGATCTGCGATTCCAGTGTCGTGAAATCGGTGCGAGCACGCTCGGCACGGGCGTGCGCCTCCGTCAACGCCGCGGACAGCCGGCCGATCTCGTCGTCAGCCGCCTGGGCGCGCGAACGCAGGGCGCCGACCTGACCGCTCAACCGGGCCAGGCCTTCGCGGCGGTCGGCAATGGCCCGGGCGGCCTCGCGGAGCCGCTGGTCCTCGGCGGCGAGTTGACGTTCCACGTCCGTGCGCTGCGCGGATGTCGCGCCGAGCGTCGCGCGATCGACCTCGAGCTGCGCGGCCAGGCGCGCCTGCTCCTCCCGCGCCCGCTGCGCCTCCACCTCGAGCTCGTCGGGGTTTCGGCCGGGAGCGAGGCCCTCCACCGGGGCCGATAGGTGCCGGTGCCGCTCCGCCGCGAGCGACGCCGTGCCCTGCAGACGCTCCCGCAGTGACGACAATCGATACCAGGTCTCCTGCGCGCGGCTCAGGTTCGGCGCGTCACCGACGGACGCCTCGTCGAGGGCGGCCTCCCGGGAGCGTACGTCGGCGAACTCGGCCTCGGCCGCCGCGCGCCGGTCCCGGACGAGCGTCTCGTCCGCCATCTCGGCGTCGAGCTCCGCGGTCAGGGCCAGCAGGTCGTCGGCCAGCAAGCGCAGCCGCGCGTCCCGCCAGTCGGCCTGGATGACCGCGGCGCGGCGCGCGACCTCGGCCTGGCGCCCCAGCGGCTTGAGCTGGCGGCGGAGCTCACCGGTCAGGTCGGTCAGTCGGGTCAGGTTGGCCTGCATTGCCTCGAGTTTGCGGAGGGCCTTCTCCTTGCGCTTACGGTGCTTGAGGATGCCCGCGGCCTCCTCGATGAAGCCGCGCCGGTCCTCCGGCCTGGCCTGCAGCACCGCGTCGAGTTGGCCCTGACCGACGATCACGTGCAGCTCGCGGCCGATGCCGGAGTCGCTCAGCAACTCCTGCACATCGAGGAGGCGGCAGGTGGTGCCGTTGATCGCATACTCGCTGTCCCCGGAGCGATACATGAGGCGGCTGATGGTCACCTCGGTGTAGTCGATGGGCAGAGCTCCATCGGTGTTGTCGATGGTGAGCACCACCTCCGCGCGGCCGAGCGGCGGCCGGCCCGCGGTGCCCGCGAAGATGACGTCCTCCATCTTGCCGCCGCGCAACGACTTGGCGCCCTGCTCGCCGAGCACCCAGGCGACCGCGTCGATGATGTTGGACTTGCCCGACCCGTTGGGTCCGACGACCGCGGTGATGCCGGGTTCGAAGCGCAGCGTCGTGGTCGACGCGAACGACTTGAACCCCCGAAGCGTCAGGGACTTCAGATGCACGGCAGCCTTTGCACGCGGTGGAAGACGAGGAAGTCGGCCCGACCCTACCGCCGCCGGTGGGTGGGGGCGCGGCTGCCCGTTGCGGCGCGCGCTCTAGCTGTAAGCCGGCACGGGCTCCGGCAGCGCGAGGAGCAGGTCGTCGCTCACCTCGACGGCCGCAGCGAGCTCGGTGTTGCGGTCACGCAACCGGGTGATCTCGGCTTCGAGCTCACTGACCCGCGCAGTCAACCGCCGGTTGTCGGCGACGAGGCGCAGATCAGGAATGGTGCCGACATGTCCGAACAGCGCCTTCGCCATTGAAGGTCCTCCACAGTTGACCGGGTGACACAGTGACCAGTTGGCCCGCCGCGACTCCGCCGCCGCAGCTCGAGGTGCGGGCACAGGGGGCAGGCTGGGATGCGAAGCCAGTAACTGGTTGACATCCATCAGCAGAGTGACATGCCGTCTGCCAAGTGGTCAAGATGAGGCGCGTGTCCGCCGGGCCCCCCGGGGCGTTCAGCGCGCGCTCCGTGGAATCATGCTCACCGATGCCGCACCATCGCGGCGGACGTGCCCGCCGGACCGCCTGGTCCGCCGCCACTGGAGGTCCGATGTCTCGCCGTACGCTGGCCGTCGTGGCCCTCGCGACCATGTTGGGCGGCTCGCTGGCGGGCTGCTCGCGCACCGAGGACAAGCCGTTCACGGACGGATTCAGCACGACCACCCCGACGGCAGTGCCGAGCGCGCCGATGACCGTGCCGTTCCCCGTCCGCGAGGACAACCAGGTCGTCGGGCACGGCGGCGGCGGCAACGGGTCCTAGGCCGAGGGCTGCCGGCGCCCGGCAGTCAGGCGGTCCGCACCGGCTGACACACGGGGCACAGGAAGCTCGAGCGGTTCATGAACGGCTCGCGCACGATGGCGGCGCCGCACCGGTGACACGGCTCTCCCGCCCGTCCATAAGCATCCAGCGACCGGTCGAAGTAGCCGCTCTCGCCGTTGACGTTCACGTACAGGCTGTCGAACGACGTGCCCCCCGCCAGCAACGCCGCCTCCATCACTGCCCGGGCACTGTCGAGCAGCGCTCGAGCCTGGGCGGTTGCGAGGGCCTTCGCCGGGGTGGCGTAGTGCAGGCGCGCCCGCCACAGCGACTCGTCGGCGTAGATGTTGCCGATGCCGCTGACAACGGATTGGTCGAGCAGGACCCGCTTGATCCCGGACGGCCGGGTCGACAAGGCACGCAGGAAGGCGCCATCGTCGAAGGTCGGATCGAGCGGATCGGCCGCAATGTGCGCGATGAGCTGCGGAGGTTCCGTCGCGTCGCGCACAACGGTCAGCCCGCCGAACGTGCGCTGATCCACGAAACGCAGCTCCCCGCCGCCGTCCGGGAACGTCACCCGCACGCGCAGGTGCGGACCTGCCTCGACAGCCGGCTCGACGACGAGCAACTGGCCGCTCATCCCCAGGTGGGCGACGAGCGCGTCGCCGGAGGACAGCGGCAGCCACAGGTATTTGCCCCGCCGCCTCGCGGCCTCGATCCGCCGGCCGGTGATCGCGGCGGCGAAGTCGTCGGCCCCTGGCACGTGGCGACGGACGGCGCGGGGGTGGAACACCTCGACGGTCGAAACGGTGCGGCCGACGACCCAGCGTTCCAGACCGCGGCGGACCACCTCGACCTCCGGCAGCTCCGGCATCAGCCGGCGGAGGCGCTCTGAGCGTCGTCGTCGCCGGGCAGGTCGGCACTGGCCTTTCGGGCAGCGGCCGACTCGTCGTGGATCGCCTGCCAGGCAATCTCGGCGGCCCGTTGCTCGGCCTCCTTCTTGCTGCGTCCCTCACCGGAGCCCCACGCCCGACCGCGAACGACGGCGGTCGCCTGGAAACTCTTCTCGTGGTCCGGCCCGCTCTCGGTAACCTGATAGTCAGGGACACCGAGCAGCTCGGCGGCGGTCAGTTCCTGCAGGCTCGTCTTCCAGTCGAGCCCCGCCCCGCGGGTCGCGGAGTCGGCGAGCAGGGCGTTGAACAGGCTGTGGATCAGCTGCGTCGCGCCGGTCAGACCGTGCGTCAGGTAGACGGCGCCGAGAATGGCCTCGAGCGTGTCCGCGAGGATCGAGGACTTGCCGCGGCCGCCGGTCGTCTCCTCTCCCCGGCCGAGCCGCAGCCATTGGCCCAACCCGAGCTGTTGCGCGACGCCCGCGAGCGCCTTCATGTTGACGACGGCCGCGCGCAACTTCGCGAGCTGACCCTCGGGCAGGTCCGGATGGCGCCGGTAGAGGGCCTCCGTGACGACGATGCCGAGCACCGAATCGCCCAGGAACTCCAGGCGCTCGTTGGTGGGAAGGCCCCCGTTTTCATACGCGTACGACCGGTGCGTCAGCGCTCGCTCGAGCAACCCGGCTTCGATGGAGATGCCGAGTGCCGCCTCGATGCCACCGGGCGACAGAGGGTCGCCGGTCGCCTCCGTCGTCTGGGTCACGGTCGCGGGCCTTTCATCGGGTGGGCAAGCGGACGGTCAGGCAGATGCGACCGCGGCAGATGCGACCCCGGCCGGCGGCGCCAACACGGGCGGGGAATCGACGGGCGCGGAATCGACGGGCGCGGAATCGACGGGCGCGGAATCGACGGGCGCGGACTCGACGGGCGGGGCCGGCCGACCGGCCGCCGCCCGGGCCGCGATGCGCGGCACCCAGCGGCCATCGGCCGCCTCCGCTGCCAGCTCGACGCAGTTGACGATCGCCTCCGCGGATGAGGCACCGTGACCGACGACGATGACGCCGGGGACCCCGAGGAGCAGCGCGCCGCCCTGCGTGTCGGGACGCAACGGCGCCACTGCAGCCGTCACGACCGCTTCGGTGTCGGGGGCGTGGCGCGCCATCGTCGCCCGGAACAGGGCGAGGGAGCCCTCGAGCCCCTTGAGCAGCACGTTGCCCGTGAACCCGTCCGTCACGACGACGTCGACGGTGCCGAGCGGCACATCACTGCCCTCGACGTTGCCGTGCCAGACGGCGGCCGCACCGTCGAGGGCGGCGGCGATCGCGGCGAAGCCGTCGCGCCGCAGGGCGTCACCCTTGCCGCGTTCGACCCCGATGGACAGAAGGCCGACGCGGGGGCAGGAGAGGCCGTGCCGGACGGCAGCGTACGCGGCGCCGTGCCGGGCCAGCTCCCCCAGCACGGCGGGGCTCGTGCTCAGGCTGCCGCCCACGTCGAGGACGACGACAGGGTTGGCCAGGCCGGGGATGACAGCCGCGAGGACGCTCCGCGACAGGGTGCGGTCGCGACCGAGCACCAGGTGCGCGGCGGCGATCGTCGCGCCCGTCGACCCGGCGGAGACGACCGCATCGACTCCTCCCGTGGCGAGGAGGCCGAGGGCAACGCGAATGGTGCTCTCCGGCTTGCTGCGGACTGCGCGACCGGCGTCCTCGTCCATGGCCACGACGTCCGAGGCCGGCTCGTGGTGCAGGCCGGCCACGTCGCCGAGATGGTCGGCGACGAGGTCGGCCGGTCCGACGAGGACGAGCGCGATGTCGGGTCGCCGGTCCGCCACGAGTCGGGCGGCCGCGACGACCGCGCCCGGGGCGTGGTCACCACCGAGAAGATCCAGGGCGATGCGAACCGGGCGATCGAGCGGCGTTGTCACGCCTGGGGGCCGACCTCGATAACGGTCCGGCCGTCGTAGGTGCCGCAGAAGCCACACGCCGTGTGCGGCCGCTTGGCGCGCGTGCAGCGGGGGCAGGCGACGAGGGTCGGCAGCGTGGCCTTCCACTGGGAACGGCGCGCGCGGGTGTTGGCGCGCGACATCTTGCGCTTCGGGACAGCCACGTCAGATCTCTTTCTCGTCAGCTCCACCGGCGCTGCCGGTGGACGGGTTGTGCGGGCCTGGGTGCTGGCCCTCGGGACGATCGAGGAGGGCCGCCCACCGCGGGTCGACAGCCACCTCGTGCACGTGCTCGGGACCGTCGACATCCAGCCGTTCCCCACACGTCGGGCACAGCCCGGGGCAATCATCCTCGCACAGAGGGTGCAAGGGCAAACCGAGGACCACCGCGTCGCGCACGACCGGCTCCATGTCGATGAGGTCGCCGACGACGACGAACACCTCGTCCTCGTCGGGGCCGGCGTCCGAGGCGTCGTACAGGAAGAGCTCTTGCACCTCGACCTCGACCTCGTCGGTGAACGGCTCGAGGCACCGGCCACACTCGCCCACGATGGCCGTCGTCACGCTGCCGCTGACGAGGACGCCGTCGAGCACGGACTCGAGGCGCAGGTCGAGGTGGACATCGGTGTCGGCGGGGACGGATGTCAGGCCGACCGCCCAGCCGCCCGGAGCGGGCACGACGCGCTGGACGCGTTGCAGCGCGCCGGGACGACGGCCGAGCTCGCGCGTGTCGAGCACGAGCGGCGAGCGGTGGTCGAGCCGGGGGTGTTCGGGCACGGCGACAGACATCCAGACGTGAAGGGGGTTGCGGCGAGTCTACCCGGTCAGGCGGGCCGGGGCCGCCGGCTCGGAAGGCGGGTCAGCTCGGCATCGCCTCGGCGTCTTCGGCGGGAAAATCCGCGTCGATGCGCCCCTGCAGACGCTCGCGGCCACGCTCGACGGCCGTCAACGTCTTGGTGAGCACGACCTCGAACGTCGCCAGCTTCTGGTCGACGTAGTCGTCGACCTCACGGCGCATCGACGCGGCTTCATCGCGCGCCTCGGCGACCACCCGCTCCGACTCGGCTGCCGCCAGGGCCACCACCTCGGTCTCGGTGACGAGGCGCGCGCGCTCGGCGTGCGCCTCGGCGATGATGGCGTCGGCCTCGACGCGACCCTCGGAGAGGACGCCCTCGCGGTCGCCGAGGAGAAACTGCGCTTCGCGGACCTCGGACGGCATCAGCGCGCGCAACTCGTCGATCAGGCTGAGAACCTCGGTGCGGTTGACGATGCACGACGCGGACATCGGCATCGCGCGGGCGTTCTCGACGAGCTCGGCGAGTTGTTCGAGCTTGCGGTCGACGTCGTCAAGCACGTGCGTCTCACCTCAGGCTTGCTCGGGGAAGACAGCCAAAGGCTGCCCGTGCGGGTCCGAGACTAGACCTCCGCACCCACCCGGTCACTTGCCGCGGAAGCGGGCGGCGAGGCCCTCGGCCACGACAGGCGGGACGAGGGCCGAGATGTCGCCGCCATACCTGGCGACCTGCTTCACGAGGCTGGAGCTCAGGAACGAATACAGCGGGTTGGTCGACAAGAACATCGTCTCGACGCCCGCGAGGCCGTGATTCATCTGCGCCATCTGCAGCTCGTAGTCGAAGTCGCTGACAGCGCGCAGGCCCTTCACGACGACCGGCAGCTCATGCGCCCTGCAGTAGTCGACGAGCAGGCCCTCGAAGCTGTCGATGGTCACGTTGGGTAGGTCGGCCGTCGTGGCGCGCAGCAGCTGCATGCGTTCCTGTACGTCGAACAGGCCGTCCTTCGTAGAGTTGACCAGGACCGCAACCACAACCTCGTCGTAGAGTCTGCTGGCGCGCTCGACGATGTCGAGGTGGCCGTTGGTCACGGGGTCGAACGAGCCCGGGCACACGGCGCGGCGGGCGCTCATGCCGGTCCGTCGGCGGCGGCGTCCGGCAGGTCCGCGCCAGCGACATCGCCCGCTGTCCCGACGGTCGCCCCGGTTGTCCCCGCGGTCGCCTCGGCGGTTGCCCCAACGGTCGCGTAGTAGATCATCGCCTCGCCGTAGCGGCGTTCGCGCAGACCGTGCAGGCCCGCCGGCCACTGCGGCGGCGCCCCTTTGCTCGACCGCTCCACCGCGATCACCGCTGTCGGGGCCAGCCAGCCGTCCGTCAGGAGCCCCTCGAGCACGGCCACGAGCGCGGGCGCCTCCAGGGCGTACGGCGGATCGGCGTAGACGATGTCGTACGGCGCCCTGATCCCGGGCCCCGCCTCGACGAAGACCTCGGCCGCGCCGGCCACGACCTCCGTGCCGGGCAGCGCGACCACGTCGATGTTGGCGCGCAAGGCGGCCAGCGCCTTCTCGCCCGACTCGACGAGCGTCACAGTTGCCGAGCCGCGGGACAGTGCCTCGAGACCGACAGCGCCGGTGCCGGCGTAGAGGTCGAGGAAGCGCGAGCCGTAGAGGTGGCCGTGGAGCGACTCGAGAGTGCCGAACAGGCCCTCGCGGGCGCGGTCGCTCGTGGGACGTGTGCTGTCGCCCTCGGGGACGGTGAGCCGGCGGCCGCGTGCGGCGCCGGCGACGATGCGGGTCATGCGCGCTCCAGGTAGTCGGCGCGGTCGTCGTCGAACGACGCCGCGATGGCCTCCGCGAGCGCGGGGTGAGCCGCGAGCGCGGGGTCTGCCTCGATCAACGCGGCCGCTTCGGTGCGGGCGGTCGCGATCACGTCCGCATCCTTGCTCAAACGGAGGAAGTGCAGCGAACCGCGGCCGGATTGCGATGCGCCGAGCACGTCGCCCTCCCGGCGCAGCTCCAGGTCGACCTGGGCCAACTCGAACCCGTCGAGGGTCGCGGCGACGGCGTCGAGCCGTTCACGCGCCGGGACGTCGGCGGGCATGTCGGTCTGCAGGAAGCACCAGCCCTGCGCGCTGCCTCGGCCCACCCGGCCGCGCAACTGGTGGAGCTGGGACATCCCGAAGCGTTCGGCGTCGAGCACGACCATGACGGTCGCGTTGGGCACGTCCACGCCGACCTCGATGACCGTCGTCGCGACGAGGACGTCGAGGTGCCCCCGGGCGAATGCCTGCATGGCCGCGTCCTTGTCGTCGGATGTCATCCGGCCGTGCAGGGCATCGACGCGCAGGCCGCGGAGCTCGCCCTGGGCCAGCAGCGGGAGCACGTCCAGGACCGCAGCCGCCGGCGTGCGGGCATCCTCCGCGGGCGGCGTGTCCTCGTCGCCGGCCTTGTCCCCGATGCGCGCACACACGATGTACGCCTGCCGGCCGGCGGCGACCTCGTCCCGCACGCGCTGCCACATGCGCGGCAGGTATTTCGGGTGCTCGCCGGGGACGACGAACGTCTGGATGGGGGTGCGGCCCGCCGGCAACTCCCGCAACTCCGAGACATCGAGATCGCCGAACACCGTCATCGCGACGGTGCGCGGGATCGGTGTGGCGGTCATCACGAGCACATGCGGCGCGGTGTCGCGGCCCTTGGCTCGCAGCGCGTCACGCTGGTGCACACCGAACCGGTGCTGCTCGTCGACGACGACGAGCCCCAGCTCGGCGAACTGCACCACGTCCTGGATGAGCGCGTGCGTGCCGACGACGATGCCCGCCTCCCCCGACGCCGCGGCGAGCAGAGCGGCGCGGCGCTGGGCGGTCGTCTGCGACCCGGTCAGGAGAACGACCCGGGTGGACAGGTCTGCGCCGCCTAGGTGTCCGCGCTCACCGAGGGGACCGAGCAGCTCGTTGATCGCACGGAAATGCTGTGCAGCAAGGACTTCTGTCGGAGCGAGCAATGCCGACTGGCCACCGCTGTCGGCGACCACGAGCATCGCGCGCACGGCGAGGACCGTCTTGCCGGACCCGACCTCGCCCTGCAGCAGACGGTGCATGGGGGCCGCGCGCGCGAGGTCGGCGGCGAGCTCGACCGCGACGGCCCGCTGACCGGCCGTCAACGTGAACGGCAACCGCGCGTCGAACGCGTCGAGCAGACCGCCGGCGACGGGGACACGCGGCGTCGCCGGCGAGCGGTCGCCATCGGACCGGCGCCTGGCCAGGGCGACCTGGAGGAAGAACGCCTCGTCCCAGCGGAGCCGCTCCTTCGCCGCAGCGAGGTGCGCCCACGTGCGCGGCCGGTGGACGCCCTCCAGAGCCTCGCTCAACGGGGCCAGCTCGAGCCGCCGACGCATCTCCTCCGGCAGCGCGTCGGCCGGGGCGTCGAGCATGTCCAGCACGACCCGCATCGCCTTGGCGATCGTCCAGGTCGGCAGTTTCTTCGTCGCCGGATAGATCGGCATGATGCCCGCCGCGAAACGGGCGTCGATCTCGTCCTCGGCGTGGCCGTCGAGCAACGCGAAATCCGGGTGGTTGAGCTGCCGCTTTCTGCCGAAGCTCGACAGCTGACCGGCAAACATCCCGACGGCGCCGCGCGCCAGGCGGCTGCTCGGCCCATAGGACCCGCGCCCGAAGAAGGTCGCGCTGAGCTTGCTCCCGTTGCCGAGCACGAGCGTCACGTCGAAGACGAACCCCTTCTTCGGCGGGCGAAGCGGGACCGAACGCGTCGACTCCACCCGGCCGACGACGGTGACGTGCTCACCGTCCGCCACGTCGCCGAGGTCGCTGAGCTCCGTGCGCTCGGCGTGCCGACGGGGATAGTGGCGGACGAACTCGCCGACCGTCGCGATGTCGAGCTCGGCGAAGATCAGCTTGGCGGTTTTGTCGCCCACGACCGCGAGCAGGGGCGTGCTGAGGTCGGCCACGACACATCCCCTTTCCGCTCAGAGCGCTTGCGGTGCAGGCTAGACGACGACTCCGACCGCGACGACGTCGTCGGCGGTCGGACGGGGGCGGCGCGGGCCGGGCGCGGGGCGGGGCGGGGCGGGCCGGGGCGGG
>CAXSDE010000067.1:0-12372 GCA_964236265.1 uncultured bacterium | reverse complement strand
TCGGGCAACCGCAACTTCGAGGGCCGCATCAACCCCGACGTGAAGATGAACTACCTCGCGTCGCCGCCGCTGGTCGTCGCCTATGCGATCGCCGGCTCGATGGACGTCGACATCGTCAACGACTCTCTCGGCATGGGCTCCGACGGCCACCCCGTTTTCCTGCGCGACATCTGGCCGACGGGGCAGGAGATCGCCGACGTTCTGGGCGATGCGCTGCAGTCCTCGATGTACCGCGACGACTACGCCGACGTCTTCACCGGCGACGAGCGCTGGCAGGGTTTGTCCGTGCCGACCGGCGAGACGTTCGAGTGGGCAGAGGAATCGACCTATGTACGACGTCCTCCGTACTTCGACGGCATGCCCGCCGAGCCGGCGCCGATCACCGACATCTCCGGTGCGCGGGTGCTCGCCATGCTCGGCGACAGCGTGACGACCGACCACATCTCCCCCGCCGGCGCGATCAAGAAGGGCGGCCCCGCGGGTGCGTATCTCGCCGAGCACGGTGTCGACCCACGCGAATTCAACTCGTACGGCTCGCGCCGCGGCAACCATGAGGTGATGATCCGCGGCACGTTCGCCAACATCCGCCTGCGCAACCAGCTCGCGCCGGGCACGGAGGGCGGCGTGACGATGAAGCTGCCCGAGGAGATCGGCGCGACCATCTACGACGCGTCGGCCGAGTATCTGGCCGAGGGCACGCCGTTGGTCGTCCTCGCCGGCAAGGAGTACGGCTCGGGTTCCTCGCGCGACTGGGCAGCGAAGGGCACGGCGCTGCTCGGCGTGCGCGCCGTCATCGCCGAGTCCTACGAGCGCATCCACCGGTCCAACCTGATCGGCATGGGCGTGCTGCCGTTGCAGTTCGTCGAGGGTGCCTCGGTGGCGTCGCTCGGGCTGACGGGTCGCGAGACGTTCTCGATCGCCGGCCTCGCCGGCTCGGCGTCGGTTCCGCGCGAGGTCACCGTCGTCGCGACGGACCCGGGCGGCTCGTCCCGCGAGTTCCGAGCGACCGTGCGCATCGACACGCCGGGCGAGCAGGCCTACTACCGCCACGGCGGCATCCTCCCCTACGTCCTGCGCTCGCTCCGCTAACCGCCCGCCCGCTGGTCCGGTCCGGTCCGGTCCTCAATCGAGGGGCGCAAATGCGTCGCTGCACGGCACATTTCCGCCCCTCGATTCGGGTCGGCTTCGGGGTTTCGGGGTTTCGGGGGGTCGCCGGTTTCGGGGGGTCGCCGGTTTCGGGGGGTCGCCGGTTTCGGGGGCGGCAGGTCAGGCGGGGGCCACCTCGACGGCGATGCGGTCGCGATCGCGCCCGCCGCTCGTCGGGTCGTGGGCGTCGGCGTGGGCGTGGGCGTGGGCGTGGCATCGTGTCTTCATGAGCGAAGAGCTGCCGCACTGGTACGCCGTCCGTTGCGTCTTCCGGTTCGATGTGGCCGGCGACCAGGAGTCGTCGTACGAGGAACGGATCACGCTGTGGCAGGCGGCCGACGCCGACGAGGCGATCGAACGCGCCGAGGCCGACGCGGTCCACTACGCCACCGAGACGGCGGAGACGCCGGGCGAATACCTGGGCCTTGCGCAGGCTTACTGGCTGTTCGACGTGCCTGGGGACGGCGCGGAGATCTTCTCGATGTTCCGGGAGAGCCCACTGGACGCCGACGCCTACCTGAGCGCTTACTTCGACGACGGGATCGCGGGCGACCCAGCCGACGAGTGACGCTCAGCGCACCTCGATCGCGTGCTTGCCAACTGCGACGACCTCGCCGATGACCGTGCCGCCGGGCGCCTCGCCGACGAGCAGCAACCCGCCGGACGTCTGCGCACCGGTCAGCCCGGCGACGATCGCCTCGAGCTCACCGGGCGGAATCTTGCAGGCGCAGCCGCCCCCGCGCGCAAACTGCGTGAGCCGGATCGCTGTCATGGCGACAAGCGTAGGCGGGCCGCTCGGGGGTCCGCCCAGTCCAGGAAATATGACGCCGCGGCGCGCTGCGGCCACAATGATGAGGAGGACTGTCGGCACTCACCCGGTTGCTGTCCGAGCCGAGGGCACCCATCATGGCTCGCGCAGAAGGTTTCCGTTCCGGGCTTACGCCGTCGACGCAACGAGCGCACAGTTGCACGGGGCAACGAAGCCGGAGGGGGCACGTGACACAGTCGCCGCACGCGCTGGCGGTCACCGCGCCCGCTCCCGCTGCGGTTCCCGTCGCCGCTCCCGCCGCTCCCGCCGCCGTTCCCGCTGCGGTTCCCGTCGCCGCTCCCGCCGCTCCCGCCGCTCCCGCCGCTCCCGCCGCCGTTCCCGCCGCGGTTCCCGCCGCGGTTCCCGCCGCTCCCGCCGCCGCTCCCGTTGCCGTTCCCGCCGCCGCTCCCGCCGCCGTTCCCGCTGCGGTTCCCGTTCCCGTCGCCGCTCCCGTTGCCGTTCCCGCCGCCGCTCCCGTCGCCGGCGCCCCCGTCGCCGGTTCGACTGCCGTTCCCGTTGCCGCTCCCGCCGCCGGATCGAGCGCGGCGTCCCGCCAGGCCCCCGTCATCGACGGCGACCTCGCCGAGACCCTGCAGCTCGTCGCCGACACCATCGTCGAGTCCCTCGGCTTCGACGTCGCCGTCATCAACCTCGTCGACGACGACACGCAGTCGATGGTCGTCGCGGCTGTCTCCGGACCGCAGGAGGTGCGGGAGGTCCTTCTCCACCGGCGGCAGGGTCTGCACGGGTGGGCACTGCTGCTCGACGCGAGTGAGCCATGGGGCCGTCTACGCTTCCTCGACCACGCCACGTCCCTGGCGGACCCGGCCGACATCCTCACGTGGATCCCCGACCTCCCGATCAGCGACGATCCCAATGCGTGGCATCCGGAGGACGCTCTCTTCGCGCCCCTGGTGTCCTCCGACGGCCGGCCGCTGGGCATGCTGTCCGTCGACGTACCGCGCGACGGGATGCGGCCGTCGCCGGCAATCCGGCACGCCCTCGAGGCGTTCGTCGTGACCGCGTCGCTCGCGATCCAGCTCGCGTGGCTCGCGGCGGAGAATCGGCGGGCCGGCACCCGGTTTCGGGCGGTGTTCGACTCGAGCCCGATCCCGGTGGCGCTTCTCGGGCCCGACAAGTCGTTCGCCAGCGTGAACGACGCCTTCTGCCGCTTTCTCGGCCGGTCGCGCGCTCACCTGATCGGCGTCGACCCTGCCCAACTCACGCACCCCGACGACGTGGCCGAGACCGACGCCATGTCGACCGCGGTCCGGGCGGGCGATGTCCTCGGGGCGCCCATCGAGAAGCGCTATCTGCTGCCGGACGGCAGCGTCGTGTGGGGCCTGCTCCACCTCGCCACGCTCGGCAGCGACGACGAACCCGACTACGTGATCGCGCAGGTCGAGGACATCACCCAGCGCAAGCGCGCTGACGATCGCCTGCTGCAACAGGCGCACTTCGACTCGCTCACGGGTCTGCCGAACCGGGCACAGTCGATGCGTCGGCTCGGCGCTGCCGTGGCGGCGGACACCCTCGCCGGCCGCGTCACGGCGGTGTTCTTCTGCGATCTCGACCGACTCAAACTCGTCAACGACGCCCACGGGCACGCCGTCGGCGACGCCTACATCCGCGAGGTGGCGGAGCGTCTCCGCGGCGTCGTCCGGTCCGACGACACCGTCGGGCGCCTCAGCGGTGACGAGTTCGTCGTGGTCATGCCCGGCATCCGCGGCACAGAGGAGTCCATCGGCCTCGCCGACCGCGTCATCGACGCCGTGCGCCAGCCGCTGCGGCTGGGCAGCGCGTTGTTCAGCCCGTCGGTCTCGCTCGGCATCGCGCACAGCACCGGCACGGGCACGACGCCGGACGAGCTGCTCGCCCAGGCGGACACGGCGATGTATCACGCAAAGAGCGAGCACCGCGGCTCGTGGCACGTCTTCGACGAGTCGATCCGCACCTCGGCGGCGGCCCAACTGCGACTGCGCACCGAGGTGGCCTCCGCCGTCCGGCACGGCGAATTCGTACTTCACTACCAGCCCATCGTGCGGTTGTCCGACGGCGTCACGATCGCGCACGAAGCCCTGCTGCGCTGGCAGCACCCGCAGCGTGGCCTGCTGCCGCCGGGCGAGTTCCTCCACGTCATCCTCGACAGCGAATACGAGACGCCCGTGACCGACTGGGTGCTGCGACAGGCGTGCCGCGACGCGAGTCGCCGGCCGCCGGAGCTGCGCCGGGTCAGCGTCAACGTGAGTTCGGTGCAAGTCGGTCGCGCCGACCTCGAGGCGCACCTTCTCGACTGCCTGGCCGAGAGCGGGCTGCAGCCACAGGAGCTCGTGCTGGAGTTGACCGAGGACCGGCTGCTGTCGCGGTCCGACGGCGACCAGTTGCTTGGCAAGCTGCGGACGATGGGGTTGTCGATCGCCATCGACGACTTCGGCACCGGCTACGCCGGCATGCAATATCTTCAGCGGTTCCCCGCCGTCAACATGCTCAAGCTGGACCGCAGTTTCGTGGCCGGCATCGGCACGGACGGTGTCAGTGAGCACATCATCCGCGGCATAGTCGACATCGCCCGCGGCTGCGGGCTACTGCTCGTCAGCGAAGGCGTCGAGACGGCGCTCCAGGCGGAGTTCGTCGCACGCATCGGGGTCGAGGCCGCCCAGGGCCACTTCTTCGGGCGGCCGCTTCCGGCGAGCAGCGGGCGGGCCCCGGCCGCCGACTAGAGATCAACGCGCTTGTTCTCGCCGCCGTAGTATGGCTGACCGGTCACCTTCGCCTTCGCGAAGCTGAACATGGTCGCGATGCGGCCGCCAGGGGTGTTCCAGTATTCCGCGGACGCGCCCTCGACATGCAGCAGTGAGATCTGCGGCGAATCCGGGCCCTGCGGAAACCATGCCGACACACTGGCGTCCCACTGCTCGCGCTTTTGGGCTGGGTCATCGACGACGGATGCGGACCCGGACAGCGACACCCACGTGCTGCCGGAGCCGATCGCGACGTTGACCTGCGGATTGGCCGTCACCTGTGCGACGATCCGCGACGAACGTTCGACGAAGAACCACACGTCCCCGTCGAATTCCACGTCCTGCAACGCCATGGGCCGGCTCATCAACGTGCCGTCGGCGTCGACGGTCGTGAGCATCGCAATGGTGTTGCCCTTGATCAGTTCGGCGACCTTGGTCACGTCTTCGGTCGGTTGCGCGTCACTCATGTCGATGTCCTTCGCTCGGGGTCGTTGCTGCGCTCCTACCCGGTTGCGCGCCGCGCATTGCTACCTTTCCGCCGGGAGGCATTGCGTCCTGGTGGGGGCCGCAGTCTTCACAACTGCCGAGGCCTGACACGGGCTCCCTCGGGCTCTACCTGCCATTGCTCGCTGCCTCATGAGCGTCGAAAGCGGCGCACCACGCTATGAGCGACGCAGGTGGAACTCGCCGCTGGAAGCAGGGGCTCAGGCAGGGTCGCGCCCGATGGCGACGGTCGGCAACCGCTGCGCACCGAAGTCGAGGCCTTCACTGGCATCATGCGGCAGAATGCGACCAAACTCTCTCGTCTGGAGCCCGTTATGCGACGTCGTTGCCCTGTCTTTGTCGCGGCCTTTGCTGCCGCACTCGTCGCCACGGGTGGCGCTACCGCCGTCGCGGCCACGGCGCCGATCAACCTCAACGAGCTGAGGTCCGCGCACGTCCCGAGCCTGTGCGGGCACCCGGCCGGCAAGCTCGTCAACGGAAGCCTGCCACTGCCGGCGAACACCGGCGTGGTGACGATTCCCGCCGTGACGGGCGCGCAGGGGTCGAGCGTCATCGCATTCGGTGACCTCAACCATGACGGCGCGCGCGACGCGGCCGTCGTCGTCGAATGCGACCAGGGTGGCGTCAGCTGGCCCGACTCGATCCAGCTGTATACGCACGGTACAAAGCGGCTCGGCGGCATCAGCCTCGACAAGATCAGCCACGGTGACCGTGACTACGTGCACAGCGTGTCGATCCGCAAGGACGTCGTCACGGTGACGTGGACAACGAACCGGAACACCGACTTCGGGTGCTGCTCCACGCTCGACTACTCCGCACACTTGCACCTGTCGGGCGGCAAGCTCGTGGTCACTCATGCAGCGCGCCACGACGAACACCCTACGCTGGCGGCCATCGTGACCGCGGTTCACCAGCGCTCGACGACAGCTATCCGGAAGCACGCGACCGCGGCAGTCGCCGCGGACCTGATCCGGATGGACAAGTCACACCTCATGGGCGCCTGGCATTGCTACGGCGACCCGGTCGCGGACACGGCGTGGCCGAAGGCCGCCCTCAGTCTGCTCGCTCCCGACCCGTTCAACACGTCCTGGACCAACCCCGGGAGCCGGTACTGCATCACGACGACCCAGCGCGGCTTCTACTCACTCCTGCGGCTCACACACAACGGCTATCGCTCGTGGCGCGCCGACCTGGTAGTCATCCCGGCCGACTAGAGCGACCGTTGCGGCGCGCTGTCGCCTTCACGAAACCTTCGACCGACCGGCGACGGACGCGTGCCTCGCCCCGATCAGTGCGACAGGTGTAACAGATCCGCTCCTCGAAATTGCTCGACTGGCCCCGCCGGACGCGCCGCGTCGACGATTCGCACCGTCGTACACGGAAAGGAGTCTGGTCATGGACCTGGGCCTGCGTGATCGGGTGTACGTCGTGACGGGCGGCACGCGCGGCCTGGGCCTCGCGTCGGCCGAGGCGCTCGTCGGGGACGGGGCGCGCGTCGTCGTGTCGTCGCGCGATGCAGGGTCGGTGCGCAAGGCCGCCGACGCGCTGGGCGGAGCTGGGCATGCCGTCGGTGTGGTCGCGGACAACGCCGACCCCACGACGCCGGAGCTGCTCCTGGCCGCGGCGCGGGAGGCGTACGGGCGGATCGACGGCGTGCTCATCAGCGTCGGCGGCCCACCGGCGGGACCGGTGTCCGCCGTGACGGACGAGCAGTGGCTGGCGGCGTTCTCGTCGGTGTTCCTCGGGGCGGTGCGGCTGGCGCGCGTCTTCGCCGCCGCGCTGGCCGAGAACGTCGACGGCGGCGCGATCGCGTTCGTCCTGTCGCAGTCGGTGCGCCAGCCGATCGCCAACCTGGCCACGTCCAACGGCTTGCGGCCGGGGCTGGCGATGGTGGCGAAGACGCTCGCCGACGAGTACGGCCCGCGGGGGGTGCGCGTCGTCGGTCTGCTGCCGGGGCGGCTGGCGACCGACAGGTTGATCGAGCTGGACGGCCTGTCCGGCGACGCAGCGGCCGCGCGGTCGCGCAACGAGGAGACGATCCCGTTGCGGCGGTACGGCCAGCCACGCGAGTTCGGCACCGTGGCGGCGTTCCTGCTGTCGCCGGCCGCTTCGTACCTGACCGGTGTCATGGTGCCCGTCGACGGCGGCACGATTCGTTCGTTGTGAGAGCGCGCTGTCGGGGTAAGGGCGTTGACATGACTGAATCCAGCGCAGCACCCAGCTTGGAAAACCCCCTCGATGTCGTGCCCAATGACGAGACGCTCGGGGACGTGACCGCCGGTGACGCGACGCGGCCGGCCGGTGAGGTGAACGCATTCACCGATGACGCCGACCCCCGCGGCGACGAGACGGCGAGCGACGACCTCGCCTTCCTGCAGGACGGGGAGCTGGTCACCGACCAGGAGCAGAGCATCGAAACCCCCGACGAGCTCGGTGGGGTCGGCGGCGCGCAGGCCGGCGGCGCGGGCTGACCCGCGGGCGGACTGCAGCGTGCAGGCTCCCGTCGGCCGGAGGCGACCGCAACCTTCACGCTAGGGCGGACCGAGGGACCGACGAGGCCTTGACCGGACTGTCCGGACCGGCGGGCGAGAATGACAGGCATGGCCCAGCCCATCCGCTTCACCTCCGCGACCGAACTGCGCGCCTGGTTCCACGTCCACGCCGACACCGCCGACGAGCTGTGGGTGGGGCTGCCGAGGAAGTCGTCCCGTCTCCCCGGTCTCACGTGGTCACAGGTCGTCGACGAGGCCCTCTGTGTGGGCTGGATCGACAGCGTCTCCCACCCCGTCGATGACCAGTGGCGCATGCAACGGTTCAGCCCCCGCCGCCCGCGCAGCAACTGGAGCGCCGTCAACGTCGCGAAGGTCGCGCAGCTGACCGCGGAGGGCCGGATGCGCCCAGCCGGGCTGGCGGCGTTCGAGCGGCGCACGGCGGCCCGCACCGGCGTCTACTCCTTCGAGCAGCCCGACATCGACCTGCCCCCGGGGACGGTGGCGGCGCTGGAGGCAGACCCGGCCGCCCGGGCGTTCTGGGAGCGGCAGCCGCCGTCCTACCGCAAGCCGGCCACGTGGTGGCTGCTCAGCGCGAAGAAGCCCGAGACCCGCCGGCGCCGCGCCGCCCAGCTCGTTGCCGACTGTGCCGCGGGCGTCCGGGTGAAGCACCTGCGCCGGCCGTGACTCACTCGGGGGTGGCGTTCGCCCCGACTGCCTGCGACGCGAACTGCGTGCCGTACAGATCGGCGTACGCACCACCGGCGGCCACCAACTCGTCGTGCGTCCCGCGCTCGACGATGCGCCCGTCGTCGACGACGAGGATCTGGTCCGCGTCGCGCACGGTCGACAGCCGGTGGGCGATGACCAGCGACGTGCGACCCGCCAGCGCGCGTTGCAGGGCGTGTTGCACCAGCACCTCGTTCTCGCTGTCGAGGTGTGCGGTCGCCTCGTCGAGGATCACGATGGTGGGCCGCTTGAGCAGCACCCGCGCAATAGCGACGCGTTGCTTCTCCCCACCCGACAACCGGTAGCCACGGTCGCCGACCAGCGTCTCGAGGCCGTCAGGCAGCGAGCGGACGAGCGCGCCGACCTGCGCGGCTTCGAGCGCCTGCCACAACTCGTCGTCGGACGCATCAGCCTTCGCATACCGCAGGTTGTTGCCGATCGTGTCGTGGAACAGGTGCGGGTCCTGCGTCACGACCCCGATCGCGTCCCGCAACGACTGCAGCGTCACGTCGCGGACGTCCTGGCCACCGACGCGCACGCTGCCTTCCTGGACGTCGTACATGCGAGTGGGAAGCATGGACAACGTCGTCTTGCCCGCCCCCGACGGACCGACGAGCGCAATCAGCTGGCCCGGCTCGGCGGTGAACGACACACCCTTGAGCACCATCGCGGCGGGCGCGGAATCGAGCACCGCCACGTCCTCGAGCGAGGCGAGGGACACCTCGGCAGCGGTGGGATAGCGGAAATACACGTTGTCGAACTCGATGCGTCCCGGCGCGTCGCGGGCAAGCACGACCGCGTGCGCCTTCTCCTCGATCGCCGGCGCCAGGTCGAGCACCTCGAAAACGCGGTCGAACGAGACGAGCGCCGCCATCACATCGACCCGCACGTTGGACAGTGCGGTCAACGGGCCGTAGAGCCGGCCGAGGAGCGCGGACAGCGCGACGATCGTGCCGATGGTGAGCGCGCCGTGGATGGCGAGCGCGCCGCCGAGGCCGTAGACGAGTGCGGTCGCCAGCGACGCGACGAGGGTGAGGGCCACGAAGAAGGTGCGCCCGTACATCGCGGACTGCACGCCGATGTCGCGGACCCGCGAGGCCCGGCCACGGAAGGACGCCGACTCCTCGGCGGGCCTGCCGAACAGCTTCACGAGCAGCGCCCCGGAGATGTTGAAGCGCTCGGTCATCGTGGCGTTCATCGACGCGTTGAGGTCATAGCTCTCGCGGGTGATGGCCTGCAGCCGCTTGCCGACCCGCTTTGCCGGAATGATGAAGACCGGCAGCAGCACCAGGGACAACAGCGCGATCTGCCAGGAGAGCGTCAGCATCACGGACACAGTCGCGATGAGGGCCACGCTGTTGCTCAGCACGCCGGACAGCGTCGTGGTGAAGGCCCGCTGAGCGCCGATGACGTCGTTGTTGAGCCGGGACACCAGGGCGCCGGTCTGCGTGCGGGTGAAGAAGGCGATCGGCATCTGCTGCACATGGTCGAAGACGCGCGTGCGCAAGTCGAAGATCAGGCCTTCGCCGATGCGGGAGGAGTAGTAGCGCTCGACCAGCGACAGTGCGGCATCGACGACGGCCAAGGCCGCCACCGCCACCGCGATGAGCACCACGGCGCGGATCGAGTGCGACCGCTGACCCTCGGGGATGGCGTGGTCGATCAGTTGCCGAAACAGCAGTGGCGTGGCGACGGCGGTCAGTGAATCCAGGACGACGGCGGACAGGAAGAAAGCGAGCGCCGCGTGGTACGGCCGGGCGAAGCCCCACACGCGTCGCAGCATGCCCGGCTTCAGCTTCTCCTCGACCACCGAGGAATCCCGCTGGTAGGAGCGCAGCATGCGCATTTGATTGGGATCCATGCCACCTCCGCTGTCGACGCTGGCTGCAACACCCGGCGCGCTCCGGTGCTTCCCGTGCCGGCAGCCGGACTCCCCCGGCACGACAAAGCGCCGGACGCCGCACGGGCGGTCCGGATCGGTGGGCGCCCCGTGGGCGCCGGGTCAGCTCGCTTCCTGCTTGCGGCCGCGGGTGGCTCCGCCCCGGCCGCGCAGATCGACGCCGGATTCGCTCAGCATGCGGTGAACGAAGCCGTAGCTGCGGCCCGTGGACTCCGCGAGATCCCGGATGCTCGAGCCGGACTCGTACTTCTTGCGCAGGTCGGTCGACAGCTTGTCCCGCTCCGGCCCGGTGACCCGGCTTCCCTTCTTCAGCTCCGCCACGGGAGGCCTCCGCTCATCTGTGCAGGTGCGCCGCGTTCACGGCGTTATTGCGTGATCACCCGTGAGGCGGGGGGTGCAAACCCCTTCGACGCAGATAGCACTCCGCGGACAGGCTCCTGCCTGTGCCGGAGGCGTGCGGGGCGGTCGCTACGGTGACGGCGTGTCCGTCCCCACCAGCCGTCCCCGTCCCGGCGCGCTTGCCGCCGTGATCCCCGGCCCGCCCGCCGGCCGACGGACGCCGTGGTGGGACGTCGCGACCTGGGCGGGTGCCCTGCTGGCCGGGGTGGCCGTCAGCGCGCTCCTGCGCCGTTCGCAGGATCAGCACGCTCGTGGCCCGCAGCCGTTCGTGCGCGCGTGGCAGCTGCACCTCACCGCCGCAGCGGTCCTGGCGGCGGTGATCGCGGCTGTAGTCATCGTGAGCGGGCTGCGCCGTTGGTCCGACCGGCTTCCTTGGCCGATGTTGCTGCTGGGCGCCTTCGTGGTCTCGGCCGGGTGGAGCGTCGCCCTGGCCCTCGCCGGCCCGCGGGGCCTCGCCGGCGCCGTCGGCGACGGCGCACTGTATGACCAGGCGGCGTCGATCGGGGGCTCGCCCGGCAGCTTCCTGCGGTCCAGCGCCCAGACCGGGGCGCCGGGATTGCCCCGCGGCGCGACCCTCGCGGTCTGGGCTCTGCAGCAGGCGGGCCTGCACTCAGCCGCGAGCGTGGGTCTCGCACTGACGGTCGCGGGGACCCTGTCCGTCCCGCTCGTGCTCGTCGCCGTGCGCTCCCTGTGCCACGAACCGGCCGCCCGTCGCCTCGCGCCCGTGCTGATCGTCGCCCCGTACGCCACCTGGCTGGCCGACAGCGTGGACGGCCTCGTGCTCACGCTGACCGCCGCGGCCATCGCGTGCGGCACTGTCGGGTCCGAGCCGCGCCGGACCCCGCTGTGGGCCGCCGCCGCCGGCCTGCTGCTCGGCGTGGCCACCCTCATCAGCTACGTCGCCTGGCTGCTCGCCCTGGCCGTGGTCATCACCTACTTCGTGCGCCGCCGGCCCTTGCCCAACCTGATCACGGGGGTCGCGTTTCTCGTCCCCCTTTTCGCGGCCCAGCCGGTCGGGTTTGTCTGGAGCTCCGGATTCGCCGCCGCGCGCAGCCAGGTTGCGGACGCCGCTCCGCACCAGCCTCTCGCCGCCTGGTTGGTCGTCGATGTCGTCGCAGTGCTGGCCGTCACCGGGCCCGCGCTCGTCGCCTCCGCCCGGAAGATACGCCGCACCCCCGGCTGGCCGTTCCTGGTCGGCGCCGGGATCGGCCTGGGGTTCGCGGTCGCGACGGGCCTGTCCCGCGGGGATGCGGAGCGGGTCCTCCTGCCGTTCCTGCCCTGGCTGCTCGTGGCCGCCGTGGCCCCGGAGCGGCGCCCCGCCAGCGACGATCCGCTGGAGCGCACGGCAGCGGTTTTCCCCGCACTCCTCACGGCGGTCGGCGCCGTGCTCGCGATCGTCTGGCGGGTGGCGATCAGGTCGCCCTGGTGAGCAGGCGGAACGGCGACGGGCTTGGCCGAACGGCAGCCCAGTTCGTCCAGCGCATGCTCGAGCACGAGCGGGCCGCGTCGTGCGCTCCTCCGTGCACCTGGCGGCGCCCGATGCCGGTGGACGCGTTCGACGCGTGGCGGGCGGGGCGCAGCTACTGCCTGTCAGAGGTTGAAGCCCAGCGCCCGCAGCTGCTCGCGGCCTTCGTCGGTGATCTTGTCCGGGCCCCA
>CAXSDE010000066.1:8212-12473 GCA_964236265.1 uncultured bacterium | reverse complement strand
TAGAGCATCTGACTACGGATCAGAAGGTTGCAGGTTCGAATCCTGCCGAGCGCACTCAGGTAACACAGCGTTACCCCCCGCGGGGGGGCCCCCCTGGAGCCACGCCAGGGGGACGCCTGTACGCAGCGCCCACGCCTTGACGATGGCCGCCGTCGGGCGGCTCCGGTCGGCCTCGTAGTTGCCGACCGTGTTGCGTGAGCGGTAGAGCGCATCGGCCATGCCCTGCACGGACAGTCCGGCCTCTTCGCGCGCTTTCCGGAGCCGATCTCCGAGGGTCCACTCGGGGACGCGGCCGGCGGATTCGCTGGGTGCTGTGGTCATGGACAAAGCTTCCCACTGGCGCCCAACGATGTGCAACACCCGAACGGGTGAAACTCGTCGCCTCTAGGGCATTGCACAACGCTGGGCCGTCCGCTACGGTTGCCCCATGCCCAACACTGAGCTATTGACATCCCGCGAGGTAGCCGAGCTGCTGCGGTGCTCCGTATGGACCGTCGCCCGCTTCCCCGCCGCTGTCCTCCCCGTCGTGGTCAAGGCCCCCGGCCTCCGCGGCGCCAAGTTCTACCGCCGCTCCGACATCGAGCTGCTGCTCGCTAAGAAGGCGTCATGACCGCCGTGGCGTGTTGCGCGTCCCGCTCAGGGCTCGCGACTCACGTCCGTAAGTCGCTCAGCTTCTCGGCTCCCCCCCCCTGCTGCGCCCCGTGCCAGCGCAACGGTCACCCCGCAGCCGCGATCCCCGACACTGACGTTTGCCTCGAGCACGTCGGCCACGAGCTCATCCGGCAGGCGGTGCACGCATGACAGCCCGCACGGTCACAACGCAGGCTGACCTGAATGCAGCTTTGGCTGACACTGCTGTCAGTGAGATCCTTATCAACTCCCCGCGTGGCGTCTGGCTAGTGGTGGGCAGCAACGGGGCGTCCGGCTCGACCACGGTGAAGGCGTCCGGCTGGACCACGGTGGAGGCGTACGACTCGGTCACGGTGCGGGCGTCCGGCTCGGCCACGGTGCGGGCGTACGACTCGGCCACGGTGCGGGCGTACGACTCGGTCACGGTGCAGGCGTACGACTCGGCCACGGTGCGGGCGTACAGCTCGGCCACGGTGGAGGCGTACAGCTCGGCCACGGTGCGGGCGTCCGGCTCGGCCACGGTGCAGGCGTACGACTCGGCCACGGTGCAGGCGTACGACTCGGCCACGGTGCAGGCGTACGGCTCGGCCACGGTGCAGGCGTACGACTTGGCCACGGTGCGGGCGTCGAAATACGTCGCCATCCACCTGCACGGTGCGCGCGCCACCGTCACTGGCGGCGTCCTGATCGACCTCACCACACTCGACAGGAACGACCCGCGCACATGGTGCGAGATGAGCGGCGTCGACATCAATACCGACGACACGGTCACCCTCTACAAAGCCGTGGACGACAACTTCCAAGCCGGCCACTCCTACACGGTCACTACGTACGCACCCGGGACGACGGTCACCGCCGTTGACTGGCGCGACGACCACACGTGCGGCGGCGGCCTGCATTTCGGTGCCACCCCGCACCTCGCGGAAGCGAACGCGATCAACCTCGTCAGCCGGTACGTCGCGGTGCGAGTCCCACTCGCCGTCGTGCGACCGATTGGGGACAAAGCGAAAGCCCCACAGTGCGTTGTCCTTCAAGAGGTTGACGCGTTCGCCCGGCCGGTCACGGCGGTGACCGCGTGAACGGACCAGACCGCATGCCCGCCAGGGTCACTGGCACGGAAATCCTTGACGCGCTCAACTTCGAGCAGCCCTGCGAACTCACCGTGATCCATACCGCGCATGGCACTGGTCCCGCGGAGTGGATCCTGCGCAGCCACATTCATTGCATCGACGCTTGCGGCGTTATCCTATCCTGCGACGGGTGCTTCCGTGCACTCAGTGAACCGCGGGCGGCCGCGATCACACCGTGCTGCGGCACGCTTTACAAGCCGGCGTGGCAGTGGGTCCTCGTCGCGGAACGCTTGCGAGTCCCGCGATGACCGCCCTGTGGATCATTTTCGGTTTGTGTGTGGGGTTCGTGGTCGGCGCCGCGTACGAGGCGACGCGTAAGAACGGGTCGCAGGATCTCGCCGCGCGGATCCGTTTCCTCACGCACGGCCCGTGGGGCATGTGATGGCCCGCATTCTGGCGCTGGTTGCGGTCTACTTCCTCGTGGTCACGCCTTTCGCGATCCTGTGTGGTCGAGCTCTCCGCAACGCTGACCGCGCGGCGCGTGCTCGGCGCGACGACCAGAACGTGGAAGCGTTCAAGCGTGCGATGGCCGCCGTCGACCCGAAGCGGGCGTCATGAGGGCACCTTGTCCCATTGAGGGCCACGAACGCCACTTCATCGCGTGCGAGGAACCACCATGCGCCGAAGAGCACAACCAGCACACGGTCGGCTTCACGGGGAAGCGCCTCGGCCGCCGCGGCGGCGAGTGCCCAGACCACGGCCGTGACTGCGAGTCCGGCAACTGGGTCCTGTGCGGGGCAGCGTCATGACCCGCCTCGTCACGGCCGCCGCGGTCGCTGTCCTCATCGTCACGAGCACCGCCGCGTCCATCGCGGTGCTGAACGTCGGCAGCACGGGTGCAGTGGAGGATGCGCGGCCCGCCCCGGCCCCATTGACCTCCGCCGTGCTGCCGGCTCCCATCGTGATCCCCGCCGAGACTTCCACCCTCGACAGGGCATCACGCGGCCTCCCACGAGAGGCATCGCCGCGAGTGGTGACCGCGGCGCACCCCGCGCCGACACGGGACGCAACCCCGACGGCGCACCCCGCCCCGCCCGCTCGTGTGGTGCGGGCGCGCCACCGAGCGGTCGGGGAGGTCCCGCGCCCTCTCAGCGTCCGCGGCGCCATGTGGGAGCGGCTCGTCGCGTGTGAGGCCCCTGGCCGCGGGTGGCGCTACGGCGCGCCCGGTGTCGGGATCGACGCGGGCTACCGCTACGAGGGCGGCCCGAACTTCGCGCCCTCGACGTGGCGCGAATACCGCCCCGCCGGCTACCTGCTGCACGCGTACGACGCCACCCGCGCGCAGCAGACCGTCGTCGCTGAGCTGGTGCTCGACGACCAGGGCGTAACCGCGTGGCCGGTCTGCGGCCCGCGCGTTGGGCTGGTGCGCCGATGACAACGCACCGGCTGAAAATCTGGCCCGAATACCTCACCGCGATCGAGGACGGGACGAAGACGTTCGAGGTCCGCATCGACGACCGCAGCTACATGGAGGGCGACACGCTCGTCCTGTGCGAGTACAACATCGACGCGGAAGCTTGCACCGGGCGGGAGGTTACCCGCTCGGTCGGGTGGATAGCCACCGTCGACCGAGACGGCGTGGAGTGCGTCGTCATGTCCCTGCTTCCTCCTGCCCGCATTGCCAACGACGACGAACCGATGTGCGAAGCGGCGCTCGGCGGTTTCGGGTGCACGCGACCAGCAGGCCACCCGGCGGAGCACGTCGCGCACGGCTTCTACGGCGAGATCTGCGAGCAGTGGAGCGCCCTCCCTGTGGACGACGCCAGCGACCCGGCCGCGGCCGTGGCAGGCTCGACGCTGCCCGCCGGGGCCGACACCACGCTGAACGCCGATCAGCCAAGCGACGCGGCTTCGCCGAAGGACGCCCCGGCGGTGCCGTCCTGGCTCTGCGCTGCGTGCGGCGCCGCCCGGACCCTGCAGTCGTGCCCTACGTGCGGTGCCGCATGACGCGCCCCGCAGCCCGCGACACCGTCACCACACACGACTGCGGTTTCCGGTCGCCTCGCACCGCCGCTGGTCTCGCCGCTCATGCCCTGCGGATGCACAAATGCGAGCGGTGGCACGCGAAGGCCGCCTCGGCCGCGCGCGGCCATGCACGCAAGGCACTCGTCGATCGGACGCCGAAGCTCTGCGTGCACAAGCGGGCGGCTCACCGGCACGGCACCTACGCCGCGTACGTCCTCGACGCCTGCCGGTGCGCGCAGTGTTCCGCCGCGAACTCTGCGTATGAGTCCCACCGGGTCCGGCAGGTCGCGTACGGCCGCAGCAACCTGATCGACTCGGCACCGGTTCTCGCTCACGTCCGTGAGCTCGGTGAGCGTGGCATGGGTCTCAAGCGCATCGCAGCGGCCGCGGGAGTCTCGTACAGCACGCTCGGCAGGCTCGTCTACGGCCTCGCGAACCCCGTCGCCTACGAGGCCGTCGGCTTCAACCAGAAGGCGCGGACCGATGCGAAAGCCTCGCCGTGGAGCTCGACCTCTACGGTCGAGACGCCCGCGTAC
>CAXSDE010000066.1:0-8202 GCA_964236265.1 uncultured bacterium | reverse complement strand
GGGCGCCGTCCACCCGTGTCCGCAAGAAGACTGCCGAGCGCATCCTTGCGGTGCAGTGGGCAACTGCGAGTGTCACCCGCGTCAACGGGGCCAGCACCCGCGACCAGCTCCGCGGCCTGATAGCGCGCGGGTGGTCACAGTCGAAACTCGCGGTGCGCCTGGGAGTGTTGCCGAGCAACTTCAACAGGATGCTTCACGGCGAGCGCACCCAGGTGAATCACGCCACCGCCGTCGCCGTTCGGGCGCTCGCCGACGAGCTGTGCGACCAGCTCCCGCCGCAAGGCAACCATCGGGACCGGATCGCCGCGTCACGCGCTCGCAACTACGCCGCCGCTCGCGGATGGACGGCCGCCCTTCTGTGGGGAGACACCGACGAGTCGGCGGCCGATGTTGATGTCATCGACGAGGTTGCGGTGCGGCGGGCGTGCGCCGGGGAGTTCGTGCAACTTACCCGCGCTGAGCGCGTTGAGGCGTGCCGGCAGATGAAAGCGACCGGCGTGGTGCCGAGCGTGATCGCGAAACGTCTCCGGGTCAGCGGAGCGACGCTCCGCCAGCTCCTCGAGCTGGTGGCCTCATGACCGCCGAAACTCGTTGTGACTGCTGCGACCTCCCCGTCACCTCTTGCGGCCGGGCCGTCGAGCAACGCCAACGCACCGAAGCCGCCGATCGTCGCCGCGCGCTCATCGCGACCCGCCGCTACTTCCCGTCGCAGTACCGCGGCGGGTGCGCCGGCTGCAGCGAGTGGTACGCGGCCGGCGCGCTCATCACCCCTCACCTCGTCGACGGCGAGCGGCGCTGGTTCGCTGAGTGCTGCGCCGACAGGATAACGTCATGACCGCCGAAAGCGTCACGGCACAACAACCGTCGTCGCGCGAGCGGCGCGCGGTCGAGCTCCTCCGCAACGGTTACAGCAAGCGCCAGGTCATGAGCTTCCTCGGTGTCGACGAGCACTGGCTCGCCGGAGCCGTCGCCGCAGCTAACGCGCCGGCCGCCCCCCGGCCGGCCCGGCTCGTTCCCCCACCCGCTGAGCCGACCCGCGACGCAATCGGCGGGATGCTCGCCCAGGCCGACGACTCGACGAGCAAAACCGCCAAGCGCGCCGCCGAGAAGATCCGGGCGCAGCTCGTCGTGCTGCGCGAGGCGCTCGCGGCGGCCACCGAGGAAGACCAGGCAGCGAAGGTGAACGCTGCTGAACGCGCGAAGCTCCTCGAGGAACTGGCTGCCGCAGACGCAGCCCGCGCGGAGCTGCTGCAGCGAGCGAAGGCGCTCGGCATCAAGGCGCCCAGCTCGTCGTCGGCCCGGCGCTCGGCCGCCACCGGCGAGTGGATCGACAACGGCGACGGCACATTCATCTCACCCAGGGGGAACCGCTACACGCAGGAACAGCGCGACGCCATGGCAACCACTGCCGAGCGGATACGCACGGCATCAGGCAAGCCGTGAGCCGCCCCCGAGTGGTCGGCGTGGATCTTTCATTAACTAGCACCGGTGTCGCGACGTACGGCGACGTTGACAGGATCATCCCGCCGAAGCGCCGCAGTAACGACGACCTCGAATACGCGCTCGACCGCATTTGCTTCATCACTAGTCGCGTCATCGAGTACGTCCGCGCCGCCGACCTTGTCGTCATCGAAGGACTCGCTTTCGCGTCCCACACCGGCAAGGCTACCGAGCGTGCTGGGCTGTGGTGGCGCGTCGTCGCCGCCCTCGACCACCGAGACATCCCCGTCGCCGTCATGGCCCCCACAGCGCGCGCCAAGTATGCGTGCGGGAAAGGCAACGCCGGCAAAGACGAAGTGATGCTCGCCGTCGCCCGGCGGTTCCCCAGCTACGGCATCAGCGGCAACGACATGGCCGACGCGCTCGCGCTCTGCGCCGCCGGTTACGACCACCTGGGCCACGCCCTCATCCAACTACCCGCTGCCCACCGTGACGCCCTGCGCGCGGTCGCGTGGCCCGAGAGGACCACAGCATGAGCACCGCCATCGATGAATTCTTCTCACCCACACAGGAAGTGCCCAGGGACAGATTCGGAAGGCCCCTCGTGACGCCGCCCGGCGGTGGTAAGCCGGTCGGCTACGTCCGCGCAACGACGTGGGCGGACACCCTCGAGGACAAGTTCAACCTCCAAAAGTGGGAGTCGCGGATGGTCGCGCTCGGCATCGCCAGCCGCGACGACCTGCGCTACGCCGTCGCGGCGCACCGCGACGACAAGTCGAAGCTCGACGAGATCTGCCGCGACGCAAAGGAAGCGGCGAAGGGGTCCGCCGGCGCGACGACCGGCACCGCCCTACACATCCTGACGGAGCAGCTCGACCGCGGCACCCTCGACATGACGCACGTGCCCGCCGACCTGCGGCCCGACATCACGGCGTATCGCACCGTGACGGCGGCGCTGCGCATGAAGCAGATCGAACAGTTCGGCGTGCTCGACGACATCAAGGTCGCCGGCACATGGGACCGCATCGTCACCCTCGACGGCCGGAACTACATCGCCGACCTCAAGACCGGCAGTATCGAGTTCGGCATGGGAAAAATCGCCGCGCAACTCGCGATCTACGCGCACGCGACGCCCTACGACTTCACAACGAAGACCCGCAGCACCCCGAACGCGGAAGCAGGCGTCGACCAGGACCGGGCGCTCGTCATCCACCTCCCCGCCAGCACCGGCCGGTGTGAACTGCACTGGATCGACATCAACGCCGGGTGGGAAGCGGTCGACCTCGCCCGCCAGGTCCGCGCGTGGCGCGCCCGCAAACAACTCGCGTCCCCGTTCAGCCCGCCGGCGGCGGAGACCGGCCTGTTCGACCGGATCGCCGCCGCCCCGGACCTGATCGCACTCACCACGTTGTGGCGCGACAACGCGTCCACATGGACGCCCGCTCATACGGCCGCGGCCGCGCGGAGAAAGAACGAGCTCACGTGACCGCAGCAACGCGCGGGATGCCCGCCGACGAGCTCCGCCGGCACCAACAGGAAGCCGCCCGTGTCCGCAACGCGCACAAAGACTCCATCGCCGCCCGACGGGCGATGGCGCAACAAACCCCCGCAGCACCGACAACTCAGGAGCACACGATGACAACAACGCACGACGACGCGACCGACTTCCTCCTCGGCGGCGAGAAGATCCGCTCAGCGAAGTTCGAGACGGTCAACGACACTGTCAAGGGCACGATCCTCGACGCGAACGTCCGCCAGCAGACCGACATCAGCACCGGTGAACTGCTCACGTGGGACGACGGGAAACCGAAAAACCAGCTCGTCATCACCTTGCAGACCGACCTGCGTGAGCCCGTCGCCGTCGGTGAGGACCCGGACGACGGCCGGCGGCGCGTCTACGTGAAAGGCAGCACGAAGAACGAGTCGAAGTCGATGACCGTCGCCGTCCGGGAAGCTCTCCGCGCCGCCGGCGCGGGCCGCCTCGAGATCGGCGCGACCCTCGCCGTCCGCTACACCGGCGACGGAGTCGCGACCACGCGCGGCTTCACCCCGCCGAAGCAGTACACCGCCAAGTACGAGCCGCCGGCGAAGACTGATGATTTCTTCAGCGCGCCCACCGCAGCGACCCCTCCTGCCGCTGCCGCGCGAGCACCACTGAACGACTCAGAGCCACCTTTCTGATGACGTAACAGCCACGACGGTCCCCCCCTCGCGCCGCGGTGCCAGCGCAAGGTCGGCCGACCACAACCACCAGGGAACGGCCCGCCGCAACGGCACCTTGCGGCGGGCACCCCCCGAAGCATCGTGCACGACCGGACTCGGGACTCCCCATGACCCTGTTAGACACCCAGCTCGCCGCCGCGGTCGCCGCGGGCGATGAGCTCGAACAGCTCCGTGTCATCGCCGCGATGGAAGCCGAAGATGTCGCCCAAGCCGCGAAGCTCACGAAGCCGAACATCCTCGGAGCGAGCGCCCTGTGGTACTGCCAAAGAGGCATCCACGTGTTTCCGCTCCGTCCCGGGGAGAAGCGTCCCGCTACCACGCACGGTCTGCTCGACGCGACCCTCGACGTTGAGCAGGTCACCGCCTGGTGGACCCGATGGCCCGCAGCGAACATCGGTTTCCCGACCGGTTTCCTGTTCAACGTGATCGACGTGGATGGGCCAGCCGGCTACCAGTCTCTCGCCGACCTCCGCGACGCCGGAGCCATCCCGCCAATCCTTGCTCGCGTCGTCACAGCCCGCGGCGGCACGCACCTCTACGTCGCCGTCGAGCCGGGACGCGGCAACAAGGCCGGGCTGCTCCCAGGCATCGATTATCGCGGAGCTGGTGGCTACGTTGTTGCTCCTCCGTCTATCTCGAGCGAGCATGGAACCCGCTGGGGCTGGACGCAGCAGCTCAACATCTCCATGCTCGTGCAGTCGGCACCGTGAGCGCCGAGAACCGGGCGGCGAAAGCCGCATGACCGCGAAGTTCTATGACATTTGGGATGCGCAGCAGCAACCAGCGCCGACGCTCACCGCGGTTCCCAACCCCGCAGCCGCCGAAGGCAACCCCGCCTATGTCGACGCCGCCGTCGCCCGGGAGCTCGACGCGGTCCGCAACGCCCCTGAGGGCACCCGCAACGCGGCGCTCAACACCGCCGCTTTCAACCTCGGGCAGTTCGTCGGCGCCGGCCACCTCCCGTACTCCGACACCGCGGACGCGCTGTTCTCCGCCGGCATCGCCTCCGGGCTCGAACAACAAGAAGTTCTCGCGACCGTCCGCTCCGGTCTCCGCGCCGGCGAAACGCAACCCCGCGTCGTCCCCACGCCGACCATCGGCACCGGGAACACGCTCACCGCGCTGCTCCCACTCAGCGCACCCCGGCCGGGCCGCCCCGCAGCGCCGAGCCCGCCGGATGGCGACGAGGCCGAGCACACCACGTGGTGGCCCCGGGACCTCGCCGCCATCCTCGAAGGTGGCCACGAAGAGCCCGAGGCGGCGTTCCTCGCCCGCGACGACGGGCACCGCCTCTTCTACGCCGGGAAGGTCAACGGCCTCCTCGGCGAATCTGAGAGTGGAAAAACCTGGGTCGCGCTCCTCACGGTCCTGCAAGCCATCCAAGTCGGTCAGCCAGCGCTCTACCTCGACTTCGAAGACAGCGCCTCCGGGGTCCTCAACCGGCTCCGAGCCATGGGCGCCACCGCCGCCCAGCTGCAGCACCTGGTCTACGTCAGCCCCGAAGAGTCACTACACGCCGCCGCGCAGAACGACCTGGCCAGCACCCTCGGATCCCACGCGCCGGCGCTCATCGTCGCCGACGGTGTCAACGCCGCCATGACCCTGCTCGGCCTCGACCTCGAGAGCAACAAGGACAGCACCGCGTTCGCGCAGCTCCTCCTGCGCCCCCTCGCGCGCACCGGCGCCGCCGTCGTCACCGTCGACCACGTTCCGAAGAACAAGGAGCAGCGCGGGAAAGGCGGCATCGGCGCCCAAGCCAAGCGGGCGATGGTCACCGGCGCCGCGATCGGCGTCGAAGTCACCCAAGAGTTCGGCCGCGGCATGACCGGCCGGATGCGCCTATCCGTCGACAAGGACCGCCCCGGCCGCGTCCGAGCCGTCAGCGCCGGCGCGCGCAACGCCGGCACCGCTGTCCTCACCTCGCACGCCGACGGCACCGTGACCGTCGTCATCAACGCGCCCGACCTCCGGCCCGCCGACGAGCGGGGTCCGTTCCGGCCGACGCACCTCATGGAAGCCGTGTCGAATTTCCTCGAATCAATTGAAGGCGGAGCGAGCGGCGCAGCAATTGAAAAAGGCGTCGGAGGAAAAGCGGAATTCATTCGGATCGCTATCGAAATACTCGTGCAAGAACAACACATTGTGCGCACGGCCGGTGCCCGCGGAGCTGTCATTCATACCGTGCTGGAGCCGTTCCGGGAGGTCACCTCGTCCACCTCGTCCCGACCTCGTCCCGACCTCGTCCCGGAATCCGGCGAGACCGCGCCAGCGACCTCGTCCCGTCCCCCCTCCCACTACGTGGAGGGGACGAGGTCGCGCGGACGTGCAGATGAGACGACCTCGTCCCAGCTCGTCCCCCAGGACGAGGTCAACAACGACCAGGACGACGAATGGTGGAAGAAATGACAAATTCTAAACTCGAAGGTCAAAACCAAATGACAGCGCAATGCACGGGATGCGGCGCGCCGCTAAGTGACGACGCATTCGTCTCAAACGCCCCACCCGTGGACCACGTCCTCGACCCGGCAACACCCAACAGCGGTGCCGCCGCCCGGCGCGTACCACGAAGCACGCGAAGCCCTCAGGAGGACGCCATGAGCCCCATCGCCACCACAACGCCGTCGGCTGCAGACCACCAGGTCGCGCAGTGCGCGTACCTCCTCGGCATCCTCCCCCGGCTCCTGGCCGACGCGCGCGCCACGCGTGGGCTCACCATCACCGCGGCCGCGAATCAACTCCACACCACCAAGGCCGTCCTCACCAGGTGGGAGGCCGGCAACATGCTCACCGCGAACCTCACGCAGATCCTCACCGCCCTGCAGTGGATCGGCGCGCAGTGAGCCGACGCAAGTGCGCACAGTGCAGCTGGCGACAGTCCCCCGACGAGAACGACACCGAGACGCTCGATGACCACGCCGACACGGCCGGCCACCTTCTGTGCCTCGTCTGCCGGCACTCACTCACCGAGCACGAGCCCCGCACGTGCACCGCGTGCGTCGCCCGCGCCCGCCGGGTCCTCGTCGACATCCACGAGACCTACGCGCTACTCCCCGCGACGATGGGCCACCCGAGCACTCAGTCGTACGACAGGGGCGGGCACAGCGACGACGAAACCCGCCTCCCCGGCGGGCAGGCGCTCACCCTCCTCGGCCCCGGGTCCCTCGGCGGGAATCGCCGGCGTCTCACCTCGAGCGAGATCGCCGCCGGCGTTGAGGGCCGCGAGCACGGGACCGACAACCGCCCCGACGACGGCAACTCCATCCCGTTCCTGCTGACCTGGTGGGCCGACGACTGGGCGCGCGCAGCCGGCCACACCGTTATCGCCGCCCAGACCGTCACCAGCGCCGTCGCGTACCTCACCCAACGCACCCAATGGGCCGCCGACACGCACCCCGCCTTCAAGGACTACCTCGACGAAATTCACCGCGTCCGCCAGGAGCTGCGCATCGCGACCGCGACGAACGACCAGCCTCTCCGCGGCGCCGCCCGGTGCCTCGACTGCAACGTCCGCCTCGAACTAACCAACGCCGCACCCACCCGGTGCCACGGGAAGCACCAGCCGCGCGAGTGCACGTACAACCACCGCGGCCAACGCACCTGCGGCGGGCCGTACGGCCCCCATAACCACCCCGTGTGCACGTGCGACCGCGGCGGCGTGAACACCGGCGCCGGTGGCACGCCCGTCGAATGGCACTGCCCGCGCTGCCGGCGCACCTACAGACCCGAGGCGTACATGCTCGCCGTCCGCGCCCAGATCGAAGAAGCCGGCGGCCGCGCGCGGCGGCACAAGCCGAAGCTCCCGAAATACACGACGCTCACCGCCGCCGTCACCGCCGCGCACACCCTCGCCGTCGCTGGTGACCAGCAGGACACCGGATGACAGACCTCATCAACCCCGACGCCCTCGTCGACATCCCCGCGCTGCGCACTATGTGGCCCACGCTCGCGGCCAGCACCATCCGGAGGTGGGCACACGAGGGCAAGCTCCCACGCCATGGCCGCGACCGGCGCGGGCGCACGCTCTACCGTGTCAGCGACGTGGACGACCTCATGGCGAAGGAGGCTAGATGACCGTGTTCATCGCACCGGTCGGGGCAGAGTTCCTCTCGATCGAGGGTGACCGGGCGATCGTCCGCGCCGACGGCGCCGACGGCGCCGTCGGCCGCCACGTCTACCCCGCCCCCGACACGCTCAACGGCCTGTTCCTTGACAACCCGCTGACGCCAATGAACACTGACCCGAGCAGTTCATCCTGCCCGGAAACAAGCGACTGAGCCTGATGCGCATCTGCGCCGAGCCTCGCTGCCCCCGCCTCACCTCCTCGCGGCGCTGCCCAGAGCACACCCGAGCAGCCGATGCAGCTCGGGGGAGCCGGCAGGAACGCGGCTACGACGCAGAGCATGACCGTCTCCGCGGCTACTGGGAGCCGCTCGTCGCTGCGGGTGGTGTCAACTGCTGGCGCTGCGGGCTACCCCTGCCGCCGCCGGACCCCTGGCACCTCGGCCATGACGACGAGGACCGCCGTATCTGGCGTGGTCC
>CAXSDE010000065.1:0-13072 GCA_964236265.1 uncultured bacterium | reverse complement strand
CACGGTGTCCGCGAACTTGCCGGCGGGCAACAGCAACGCGGCGTTGATGGCCGCGACGACCACGAAGCCGGCACCCGTCCACGAGGACGACTTGTGGAGCACTTCGGTGACGAAAATCGGGATGAGCGCGGACCGTACGCCGAGCATCGCCCACGCGTCGGCGAAGTTGGTCCCGAGCGCGGCGCGGTAGGCGCGGTTGCGGAAGAGGGGGAAGACGGCGGTGCGGTCGATCGAGCGGCGGGCCGCCGCGTCGGCATTGGCGGTGTGCGAGTGACGCAGGGCGATGAGGGCGATCGTGACGGCGACGGTCAGCGTGCCGGCGTACAGGAAGAAGGGCAGTCGCCGGCTGAGGCCGGTGACGACGCCGCCGAGCGCCGGCCCGCTGATCCCGCCGAGGAGGAAACCGCCCGAGAACATGCCACTCGCCCGGCCGCGCAGCTCGTTCGGGACGCTGCGCAGGAGCAGTGTCGCCGCGCTGACGGTGAACAGGGCGGAGCCGAAGCCGCCGACGCCGCGCAGGACGAGCAGTTGCGTGTAGGTCTGGGACAGGCCCGCGACCGCGCTGCTGATCGCGACGATCCCGCAGCCGGTGGCCATGACGCGCCGCTCGCCGAACCGGTCGACGACGCGACCGCCGATCGGTGCGGTCAGCAGCCGCAGGAACGCGAAGGCGCTGATGACGCTCGCCGCGTGCGTGTTGTCGACACCGAACGACTTCGCGAACACCGGGATCGCCGGCGCCACGATGCCGAAGCCGACGGCCACCGCGAAGGCGACGCTGGCGAGGACCCACACCTCCCTCGGCAGGTCGCGGAGGGAAGACGGGGGGCGCACCAGCGCAATGCTCCCAGACGGTGGTGCCAGGCGGGCCACGACATCACATGGCGCAGCGATACCCTGCGCGCTGTGAAGCCAGCGAGCGCGTACCTGTTGCGACGCATGGCGCAGCGGGGCATCGCCTCTGCCGAGATTGACCAGGCTTTGGGCCACCGCGAAACGACCTATGTCTTACCAGAACATCCTGACCGAATGGTCGTGCTTGGGCGGACCGCAGCGGGTCGCAGGCTCAAGATCGTCGTCTATGTGGACGATCAAGATTTCGTCATCACTGTGGCTGACAGAGACAATGAGGCCTAGGCTCATGCCCATGCGTATCGAGGAAGATCCAATTACTGGCGCGACTTACGTTACGCTCCGTGACAATTCGGTTGCTCGCACAGTCGACGTGACGGACTTGATCACAGTGGACCTGGACGGCGCAGGCGACGTGGTCGGTGTCGACTTCGCAATGCCGCCTTCGGAGCTCACGCCCGACGAAGTCCGCAGCATCCTGTCCACGTATCCGGAGCTACGAGCAGCTGTTTTGCTTGCGGGGAGTCCCCGCGGTGTTGCTCCGGTCAGCATCGAAATGTTGACGGTGACCGCGGTCACCTGGTCAGCGAGCAATCGTCCCGGGTGGTACGCACGACCGACCGGCGCGGACATCGCGAGCCTGACCGTGTCAGCCTGACCCAGCCAGCAGTTCGCCCAGCTCTCGCGGACCTGCGAACCCGATGTCGACGAAGGCGCAAGCCGAGAAAGTGCAGTCGACGACCCAAATCGCACCAGAGACAGCCTGGCGGGTCGCGTTGAGCTCCCAGAAGATCGCTTCGAGGCTGGGGCCAAGATCCGAGTGGGAGATAGTCGTCCGGCCAACCGGCACAAGGACGGCCGGGCCAATGATTCGGCAGTTCGAGAACGTGTAACCGCGCAGCTCAACGGCATTTACGGTGAGGTCCGCGACCCGCACGACTTGGTTCCGGAAGTCACGCTCTCCGGCGGGCGACTCGCTCATACGCGAAACGTACCGCAACGACCCCCACAGGCGTCTTCAGTGGCCCGTAACCGTTCGTGCTCGCCATCCGGCTACCCGTCGGCTGGGAGTTATCAGCCGGCGGCACGCTGACGCACGACGAGGGCGGCCGGTCAGCCGGCGCGGCGGCCCGAGCGGCCGCGGCGGGCCCGGAGATAGTCGCTGACGACGTACTCGCCGAGTCGGTCCGGCGACGGGGCGAAGACGCGTCCGCCGTTGCGCTGCGCCATCCGGTTGACGAAGCGCACAAGCCGCGGCTCGTCGTCGAGCATGAACACGTTGATGGTGGCGCCCATCCGCGTCAGCTTCTCCACCTCGTCGTTGGTGAGCTGCGCCGTCTCCGGCAACGTCGGCCACGCGAAGAACGCGTGCCCGTCGGGCTCGAGGTGCGCGGTCGGTTCGCCGTCCGTGACGACCAGCACGACGGGCTCGGAGTTGGGGTGCCGGTTGAGCGTGTGCCGCGCGATCATCAACGCGTGCTGGAGATTCGTGCCCTGCACCATGTCCCAGGACAGGCCGGCAAGCTCCGTCGGCTGCAGACGCCGCGCGTAGTCGGAGAAGCCGATGATGGTGATGTGGTCCTGCGGAAAACGAGTGGTGACGAGGGCGTGCAGGGCGAGCGCCGTCGACTTGGCGGTGCCCCACGTGCCGCGCAGCGCCATCGAGTACGACAGGTCCACGAGCAGGCATACGGCCGCCGAGGTGCAGGACTCCGTCTCGTAGACCTCGAAGTCGTCGATCTGCATCGACACCGCGCCGTCGGATGAGCCGCCGCGCAGCACGGCATTGCGCACCGAGCGCACCACGTCGATCGGCTGCTCGTCGCCGAACACCCACGGCCGCGAGCCGCCCGTCCGCTCGCCCGCCGCGCCCGCGTCGACGATGTCGTGGTCGCCACGCCGCGCCGCTGCGAGCTGCGCGAAGACGCGGCGCAGGGCCGTCCCGCCGATGCGCCGTACGGCCTTCGGGGAGAGCTGCCACCCGTCGCGGGAGCGTTGCAGGTAACCCTGTGCCTCGAGCTCGCGCTCCAGTGCGCGCAGGGCGGCCATGTCGTCGACGGCTTCGCGGCCGAGGGTGCGCGAGACCGCGTCGAGGTCGACGTCGCCGAGCGACGCACCCGGGTAATCCTGACCGAGCGTCTGCGCCAGCTCGTCGAGGTCCGCCAGCTCGGCGAGGGTGGACGTCGCGTCGGAGTAGCCCATCGGCTCCTGACCCGTCATGCGTTCGCCGCTCGACCAGTCGAGGTCGGGCCGCGCGCGGCGCAGCGAGTCGGACAGCCGCGACATCTCCTGCTGCAGGCCGCTGTCGCCGAAGGCGCCGCTCATCAGGTTGGCGAGCTCATCGCGTTGCTCGGGCCGCAGCGACTGCATCAGTCGCGACGCCGCCGCGGCGTTGCGAGCCAGCTCGTCGACGAGCTCCGCAAGGTTTTGCGGGTTGCCGGGGAAATTGTCGCCGTACGACGCCATGAACGTCTCGAAGTCGGCCTCCGTGTGCTCGCCGCGCGCGTCCGCCTCGAGCATCGCGTTGAGGGCGGCCATCATCGCGCGCACCTGCGCGAGCTGTTCGGGTGTCTGCTCCTGCAGTGCCTGCTTCATGCCGCTGAATTGCGCGTCGAGCACCTCGCTGCGCAGCATGTCGTTGATCTGTTGGAAGGTTTCACGGGCCTGGGCGGACCGCCACTCGTACGACGACAGTTCACGCACCGCGCGGGCCGTGTCGGACGGCAGCGCGTCGAGCTGGTCCTCGCGCAGCCGCGCGTCGTCGGTCGGCTCCGGGAACAGGGCCGCGCGTTCCTGGCCGACGGCCGTGTCGAGCAGTCGCCGGACCTCCTGCAGGGTCCCGTCGAGCTGGCCACGCCGCCGCGCTTCCCGCTGCCGGCGGCGCACCGCGGCCTGCAGGTCGTCGAGGCCGCGCCGGCCCTCGAGGCCGCGGCGGAGCATCTCCGTCATCGCGTCGCGCGGGGACCCGCCGTCGAGCACCGCGTCGCCGAGGGCGTCGACGGCGGCCGCGATGTCGTACGGCGGCGCGAGCGGATCCGGCCCGCCGCGCCACTCGCCGTACCGGTAGGTGCTCATGTCACCCGCCGTACACCGTGCGGCCTTGAAGCTCTTCCTTGCCGAGCCGGCGCGTCAGGTGCAGACCCTCGAGCGCAAACTCGATGCCGGCGGCCGCGAGGGCCGGTGTTTCCTCGTGAATGCCCAACCTGTCAAGGATTTTCGCGAGCCCCGGCAGCGGGCCGATCGACGTCAGCAACGCGGTCGCCGCGACCAGCTCGCCCGTCTCCACGGTCGTGCCGTCGGAGAAGCGGTCGATGAGCCCACCCAGGTCTGCGCCGGCCAGCCGCGCGCGGAAAGTCTCCGCCGTCGCCTTGCGCAGCAGGTGGGCCAGCACCTCGTACTCGCGCCCCGCCTCCGCCGCCTCGAACTCGACCTTGCCGCGCACGCTCGGCACCACCGACGGCAGGTCGCCGACGCGCGCCACGGGCTGATCCTCGCCGATGATCGCGGCCCGGCGCATCGCGGACGCCGCGACGGTTTCGGTCGCCGTCACGGCGAAGCGCGCCGACACACCGGAGCGCTGGTCGACGGCCGGCGAGTCACGGACGAGCCGCGTGAAGCGCGCGAGAACGTCGATCAGGTGCTCCGGTACGACGCCCGGGACGATGGACGCCTCCTGCGCGATCAGCGCGATCTCGTCCTCGAGGCGGAGCGGGTAATGGGTGCGGATCTCGGCGCCGAAGCGGTCCTTGAGGGGGGTGATGATGCGCCCGCGGTTGGTGTAATCCTCGGGGTTGGCGCTCGCCACGAGCAGCAGGTCGAGCGGCAGCCGGATGGCATAGCCGCGGACCTGGATGTCGCGCTCCTCGAGCACGTTGAGCAGCGCGACCTGGATGCGCTCCGCGAGGTCGGGCAACTCGTTGATCGCGAAGATGCCGCGGTTGGTGCGGGGGACGAGGCCGAAGTGGACGGTCTCGGGGTCGGCCAGGGTGCGGCCCTGCGCAACCTTGATCGGGTCGATGTCGCCGATGAGGTCGCCGACGGACGTGTCGGGGGTCGCGAGCTTCTCGCCGTAGCGCTCGTCGCGGTGCTTCCACGACACGGGCAGCGACTCGCCATCGGCGGCGAGCAGGCGCACGCAGCGGGCACACACGGGCGCATACGGGTGGTCATTGATCTCGCAGCCCTCGACGACGGGCGTCCACTCGTCGAGCAGCCCGGCGATCGTGCGGATGAGGCGTGTTTTGCCCTGGCCGCGCTCGCCCAGGAGGACGACGTCATGGCCGGCGAGGAGGGCCCGTTCGAGTTGCGGCGCGACGGTGTCGTCGAAGCCCACGATGCCGGGGAAGCGGTCCTCGCCGGCAGCGAGCCGCGCGATCAGGTTGGCCCGGATCTCTTCCTTGACGGTGCGGTGGATATGGCCGCTCTCACGGAGGGCGGCGAGGGTGCTGATGGCTGGCGCTGTCATCGCCAAAACCTACGTCTCGGCCGGCGCGCGTGCCACGTGAGAACGCACGGACGGCTGCGGCCCGACAGCAGGTTGCGCGTGCGGGACGGCCGCGCCCGGCGCCGGTAACCTGCGGCAAGCGGGTTCGGAGCCGGAGGTTGGTCATGTCACGGTTCGCGGACGCGTTGGTGTGCGACGCCGACCTGACCGCCGCCGCCGACCGCGCCACCCGGGAGGCCCTCGCCAAGCTCGACGGCCCCCCGACGATCGCGTTCGCGTTCGTGACAGGCGATGACCCCGACGCCGTGGATTTCGCCGGTCGGCGCGTGGCCGAGCTCGTCGAGCCCGCCCCGATGATCGGGTGCAGCGCGTCCGGCCTGCTCGGGGGCGACACCGGTGTCGAGGGCGGCGCCGGGGTGAGCGTCCTCGTCGGCTCGGTGCCGGACCTGCGGCTGCGCAGCTTCCACCTCGAGGTGATGTCGACGCCCGAAGGCATGGCGGTCGTCGGGATGCCCAACCACCGCGACGGCGACGACGTGATGGTCCTGTTCGCGGACCCGCACTCGTTCCCCGTCGATGGCTTCGTCGAGCGGTCCAACGATTCCCTGCAGGGCGTGGCGATGGTCGGCGCCCTCGCTCATGGCGGCCGGGGACCTGGCTCCACGCGGTTGTTCGTCGACGGACACAGCGTCGACCGGGGCGCCGTCGGATTGCTGCTCGGCGGCGCTGTGCGCACCCGCGCGGTGCTGAGTCAAGGATGCCGTCCTGTCGGGCCGACGATGGTCGTGACGAAGGCCGCCGACAACGTCGTGCTCGAGCTCGCGGGCGTCCCGGCGGTCGGAAAACTCGAGCAGATACTGGGCGAACTGGACCCGCACGACCAGGCCCTCGCGACGACCGGCCTGCAGTTCGGCGTCGTCATGGACGAATACGCCGAGATCCACGAGCACGGCGACTTTCTCATCCGCACCGTCCTCAGCGTCGACCACGCGAGCGGTGGCCTCGTCGTCAGCGGTCTCGTCGAGGTCGGTCGCACCGTGCGCTTCCAGGTCCGTGACGCAGAGACTGCCGCCGAGGATCTGCGGCACACCATGACGATGCTCGGCAAGGAACCCGGGTTCGGCCGCATCGAGGGTGCGCTGCTCCTCACCAGCGACGGCCGTGGCTCGTCCCTGTTCGGGCACGCGGATCACGATGTCGTCGCTGTCCGCACCGGCGCGGGCGTCCGCACGGGTGCGGGTGTTCGCACGGGCGCGGGTGTGCCTGCGGTCGCCGGCCTGTTCGCGGGCGGCGAGATCGGTCCGGTGGCGGGCCGCAGCCATCTTCACGCCTTCAGCGCGTCGGTGCTCGTGTTCGCGCTCTGACGGACATGCGAGGCTTTTGACATGAGCATCCCGCCGATCGTGTCCCCCGACTGGCTCGCCGAGCACCTCGAGGACGTCGTCGTCGCCGACGTCCGCTGGTATCCGGACGGCACCGACCCCCTCGAGGCCTACCGCACCGCCCACGTCTGGGGCGCCGTGTTCGTCGACGTCGACCGGGATCTCGCCGCGCCCGCCACGGCCGCTGATGGGCGCCATCCGTTGCCGACGCCGGCGGCCTTCGCCGCCACCATGAGCCGGCTCGGCATCGGCAGTGACACGACAGTCATCGCGTACGACGATCAGCACGGCTCCCGGGCCGCCCGTCTCGTGTGGATGCTGCGGATCCTGGGGCACCGCGCCGCCGTGCTGGACGGCGGCCTTCTCGGCTGGCGTGGTGCGAAAACGAGCGGGGACCCCGTCGCGTTGCCGGCTGCCGACTTCACTGCGGCGGACTGGCCCGCGGACCGCATCGCGACCGCGGATGATGTTGCTGCGCTGGGTGCCGGCTCGGTCCTGATCGACGCCCGACAGCACGCGCGTTTCACGGGGCAGGACCACAACCCGCTCGATCCGCAACCCGGTCACATCCCGGGGGCCGTCAACGTGGAATGGCCCGCCAACATGAGCGAGACTGGGCACTTCCTGGCCGCGGACCGGCTGCGCACCCGCTACGCCGCGGCCGCCGGCGCCGGCGACGTGGTCGTCTACTGCGGCTCCGGGGTCACCGGCTGCCACGACGTCCTCGCTCTCGAAGCGATCGGCGTGGACAACGTGCGCCTCTACCCGGGCTCCTATTCGCAGTGGGCATCCGACCCGTCCCGGCCCGTCGCCACCGGCGACTGAGACCGGGGGCGGAGCTGGTCCGGCGGAGGCCGCCGGCGGAGCTAGACCGCCGCCCGCTCGGCGGCGGCCGGACCGAGTGGCAGCACATCCAGGCACAACGTCGGGTCGACCTTGTAGCGCCGGATGAGCTCGCCGGTGGCGGTGTCGAGCCGGCGGTGGAGCGCATTGCGGTAGGTCGACAGCATCATCTCGGCCTCGCTCAGCGCCGTGATGGTGCCGGAGTCGCCCTCACTTCCGCCTGGCACCAGGGGGGTGCTCCACAGCGAGACGAGATCGGGCAGCGGCGGCAGGTCGTCGTACGACTCGATGGGTGTGAAGGCGTTGTGACCGGCCGCCCGGTACGACTCACCGAGCGCCGCGACGATCTGTTTCGGGCCGAGGGGCTGGCCGGTGCGGCCGGCCGCAGCGATGTCGAGGCGGGCCTGGACGAGGCGGCGCCAGTACGAGACGCGTTGCTCCTCGGTGCTCAGGCGGCGTCGGTATTCGCGGAGGTTCCGCAGGCTCAGCTTGTGCAGCCGGACGTCGTCCACGGGGTCCGGAGCGCTCCGTACTGCCATGTCGGGTCCCTCCTTCGTCTGCAGTCCGGGGTCGGTCATCTCCTGTCTTTCATCGCCCCGCGGCAGGCAAGCCTGATCGACCGTCTGGGTTAGTGCTGCGCTGGTCCGTCCGGCGCCTGCCGCGACATCGCCGCGTCGGTAGGCTGGCGCGCATGCCGGCCGACCACCGATGACGTCACTGCTGGCGCTGCTGGCCTCCGCGTTGTGGGGCACCGCCGATTTCATGGGGGGACGGCTGTCGCGGCGCGCGTCGCCGATCTGGGTCGTCGCCGCCTCGCAACTGTGCTCCCTGGGCATCGTGACCGTCGCGGCAGTGGGCGCGGTCGCGGTCGGGATGCGGCCGGCCGGGACGGGGTGGCTCGCGTGGGGGGTGGCCGGTGGCGCGTCGCTCGCGGTCGCGTTGGTCAGCTTCTACCGCAGGCTTTCCGTAGGACGCATGGGCGTTGTGGCACCGATCGCCTCGACGGGTGTCGTGGTGCCCGTTGTGGTCGGCCTGATCGAGGGCGACCGGCTGAGCCCGCTGCAAGCCCTCGGTATCGCCGTCGCGATCGTGGGCGTCGTGCTGGCCAGCCGACCGGCATCGGACGCGCAGGCGGCGCCGCCGGGATCGGGTCATGCCGTCGGGCTGGCGCTATTGGCGGGTCTGGGTTTCGGGTCAACGCTCGTCTGCCTGGACCGCGGCGCGGCGAGCAGCGGTCTCGGCACGTTGTGGGTGATGCGCGTCGTCATCGTCCTCCTGCTGGCCGGGCCCGCCTGGCGCTCGCGACCGGTCGCCGTCGACCGGCGGACGTGGGGGACGCTCGGCGCGCTCGGGGTGTGCGACGCCGGATCGAACGCGGCGTTCACGGTCGCCTCCGCCGCCGGGGAGCTGGCCCTCGTGTCGGTGCTCTCGTCGCTCTACCCGGCGGTGACGACGCTCCTCGCCCGCGAGTTGCTGCACGAACGCCTCTCGCCCGCGCAACTCCTCGGAGTCGCCGCGACCATCGGCGGCACCGTGCTCATCGTCGTCTGACGCTCAGCCTTTGAAAGGCTCCACGTCGATGAGGGTGACGGTGAGCTGGCTGCCGTTGGGCAGTGAGTACGGGACGCTGTCGCCGGGCTTGCGGCCGGTCAGCGCCTTGCCCAGCGGGGAGTTGTGCGAATAGACCTCGACGTCGCTCGTGCCGCGGTCCTCGCGAGAGCCGATGAGGAAGCGCTCGCTGTCGCCGTCGTCGTACTTCACCGTGACGACCATGCCTGGACCGGCCTTGCCGCCCGTCGACGGCGGGGCGCCGACGGTCGCGTTGTTGAGCAGCTGGGTGAGCTGGCGGATGCGGGCCTCCATCTTGCCCTGCTCCTCCTTGGCGGCGTGGTAGCCGCCGTTCTCCTTGAGGTCCCCCTCCTCGCGCGCCTGCTCGATTTTCTGCGCGATGGCGATGCGACCGGGACCGGACATCTCGTCGAGCTCGGCCTTGAGACGGTCGTGCGCGTCCTGTGTCAGCCAGGTGGTCGCGGCGGTCTCGGTCACGGTTGTGCTCCTCGGGATGCGGTGCCTGGGCGGTGCGTGGTCGGGATGCGGTGCCTGGGCGGTGCGTGGTGGCTCTTGCGGTCGTCGGCCACGGTGTGACTGCCGAGGCTAACAGCGGGAGGCGCACAATGGAGGTGTCACGGCATTTGGAGGATCGGTGGGGCTCGTCGTCACGATCGTGCTGGTCGTCGCGTGCTATTTCCTCTTCCGATCGTTCCTCCGGCATTTGAAGCGGGTGCCGGAGTCGTTCGATGAGGTGGGCGGCGTCACGCCACCGGATCAAGAATCCTGATCCGCACGGCCCGGAAGAGGGCCGGCGTCTGTTGCAGCACAACCAACTTAGGATCCGGTACGTCGAGAATGCGGGGCTCGACGAGCTCCTTGAGGTGCAGCAGGCGGGGGTCGGCCATGACCGCCGTCACCGCCTTCGTCTCGCCGCCGAGGACGAGTGCGTCCAGTGCCTTCGCGTCGACCAGGATGCGCACGGCGACGTCGGCGGAGTCGCTGAGGGCGACCTTCACCTGACCTTCGCGCCGTCGCGCGAAACGGTGCTGGGACCAACCCCCGTTGGAATTTCGGCCGTGCACCGACTTCGACCCGACCTTGCTCGTCGTCAGCGTCGTGCCCTCGAAGATGCCGGCTGCGTAGCCGCCGAGACGCACGAGCAGCACCCCCACGCGCCGGTCTGTTAGCGCGTGCTCGACCAGGCCGGCGTAGGCGACGGTGGCGTCGGGCGGTAACAGCGGCGCGAACGGGACGTCGCACTCCGCCCTGGCGCCGTCCGCGGCGACGACGTCCACGCGCTCGCCTGTCGCGCTCCATGTCGTCGGCCCGTGGCGGTCGGCGAACCCCGTGAGCCACTTTTCCAGCCGTTCAGGCGCAACGTCGACGTGCCGGCCGCCGCCGGCAGCGGGTCGGCTAGCCATGCCGGCGTCGGGAGTGGCTACGTCGGGAGTGGCTGCGTCGCACGGAGCCGACGCTAGCGCCCTGCGCGGGTGGGCGGGCGCGGGGAGGCCTGGCGGGCACCTGGTTACGGTGACGACATGAGGCGTTGGCGGCACGCGGCCTCGGCGGCCTCGGCGGCGGCCTCGGCGAACCCTGCGACGGGATAGCTTCGCCATCGGCCGGGCCGTCCGCCCTCGCCGGCTGCGACGGCATCACCCCCGCCGCGGCCGCCTGCAGTCGGGCCTGCAGCTCGGCGCCCCCTCGTCGTACCGACCGAAGGCGGTGCCATCTGCCGCTTCGCGGCGGCCGGCGGCGGGGTCGTGCTCGTGCAGACGATGCCCGCTACCGCTGCCACCGTTCCCGGCCAGCGGGCCAAGCTGGTGGCGGATGGTTATCCCGTCGAGGACGTCACCGGCCTCGGGGACGAGGCAGTCGTGACGGTGCACGCCACCGCTGCCGGTTCCAGGTGGCGGGAGTCGCTGCGCGTTCGGGCAAAACGGCAGTTGTTGTCTCGATCAGCGGTCCGCACGCGGGGAGAGCCGGCGCCGTGGAGCTGACCCGGGTCGCACTGGCGCACCTGCCCGCGTAAAGGCAGGGTGCTTCGCGCAGCCCGCCGTGTCTTCGCGTTGTCCACAGGGAGATGCGGGAAAAAAGCTGTCCACAACGGGATCTCGATGTTGCGGCAGACCAGCCAGCACAGTAGAATCGAACACATGTTCGAGTCGACAGGTGCGTTCGCACCGACCGGTCACTCTGGTGTCTGGTCGCGTGTCATCAACCTGTGCGCCGAGCAGTCGCCGTCCGCGACGCCGGGCGACGCCCACCCCCGAGCCGAGGCCGACGCGCGCGCCGACGTTCACCACGATTCGATCTCGGACCTGGTGGCACCTGCGGGGTCCGGCACTTTGTTCGACAGTCAGCCGGACGAGGAGAGCGACCCGTCTCTGTCGCGCCTGGTCGGTGGCGAGGGCCTGCGGCGAGCATTCGAGGTGCCGGCTCGCTCCCCCGAGGACGCGCTGCGCGCTATGGCGCGGTGGGGGATCCCCGGCCGGATGTCCGCCGGGCACGTGTTGGCGTTGCTGACGGCGATCGCGCCATCGGAGCATGTGCTGGTCGTGCTTGCCGAGCTCGGCAGCCGGGTGCTGCTGCCCGCGGAGCGCGTCGCGGTCTTGACGTTGTGCGGGCGGATGGCCTCGTGGTTGGCGGCATTCACTGATGATGCGGTGATCGGGGTCGCGGGCGCTGTCGAGCCGCCGGTGGACGACTGGACGCGTGACGAGGTCGCCCTGGCGTTGCGGATGTCCACGCGCAGTTCTCCGGCGCGGGTCCGGCAGGCGCGCGAACGCCGAGGCCGCTTGTCGCGCGTCGGGGACGCTCTCGCGGCGGGGATGCTTCTGCCCGGGCAGGCCGATGACGCGGTCGACGAACTCCTCGACGCGACGCCGGAGGTGGTGGATCGGGTGTGCGACCGGCTCCTGCCGAAAGCCGCCGGGATGACCCGTTGGCAGTTCAGCAATGCTCTGCGAGGGGCGGTCATCAGCGCGGACGCGCCCGAGGCGGCGGTCCGTCATGAGGCCGCGAAAGCCGACCGGGGCGTGTGGATCCGCCCGCGCCCGGACGGCATGGCCGAAGTCATCCACCTGATGACCGCCGTGGAAGCGGTCACTTACACGAGCGCGCTGGACGCCGCGGCGCGTCAGCGGATCGCCGCCTACAAGGCCGCTGTGACTGCCGCGAGCGAGGCGGATCCGCGGGTGGAGTTCGAGGGGTTGTCCATGGGCGCCGCGCGCTGTGACGTGCTACTGGACTGGGCGCAGCAAGCCCTCACCGACCCGTCGTTGCCGCGTGCGCAGGGTCGGCGGGTCGAGATCGGCCTGACGATGACGATGGACACCTATCGCGACGTGAGCGACGACCCGGTCCTGCTGGACGGCTATGGGCCGATCACCGCTGACCAGGCCCGTGAGCTTCTCCCCGAGGCATCCCTGCGCCGGTTGATCACGGACGGTCTGACCGGCGAACTGCTGGACTACGGTCGCTACACCTATCGGCCTCCGCAGCACCTCACCGATTTCGTGGTCGCGCGTCAGCGGCGATGCCTGATCCAAGGGTGTCCCCGCCCAGCCCGGTTGTGTGACCTGGACCATCGCGAGCCTCATGGCCGGGGCGGGCCCACGAGCGAGGCCAACCTTGATCCGCTATGTGAACGGCATCACGCGCTCAAGGCGGCCGGCGTGTGGCAGCTGCTCAAAGACGCCAACGGCAGCCTCTGGCTGGTCACGAAGACGGGCGTGCAGTACCCGCTCCGACGCGACTCCGTCGACCCGAGCCATCACGGCCCACCCGATCACGCGCACCAGCAACCGTGGACGGTTCCTGACTCCGCCCTCGTCGAACAGGCGATCGCCCACGCCAACATGTGGGCGGCCGAAGATGCGAGGCGTCACATCAACGCCGACCAGGAACCACCCTTTTAATTGGGTAGGGCGCAGCCCTGCCCAGCCGCCGACCCGACCCGACCCTACCCGACCCGACCCGACCCGACCCGACCCGACCCGAC
>CAXSDE010000064.1:0-13456 GCA_964236265.1 uncultured bacterium | reverse complement strand
CAGGATCGTGGCTCCGGCGCCGATCCACACGTTGTCCGCCACGTCGATGGGCGCGCCGGTGAGGTAGAGCTTGCGTTCGGCCGGGTCGACGGGGTGGCCACCCGTGATGAACGTGACCTTCGGGCCGATCAGCACGCGCTCGCCGAGCCGGATGCCGGCGTAGTCCAGGAATGTGCAGCCCTGGTTGATGAACACCCGTTCGCCAAGGTCGAGCGAGAGCCCGTGGTCGGTGTAGAAGGGCGGGTAGATCGTGGCCGTTGCCGGCAGGGGTCGGCCCAGGATCTGCTCGAACAGGGCCGCCTTGCCCGCCGCGTCCTCGAAGGGCAGGCCGTTCAGGCGGGTGGTGAGCTCGGTCACCCGCAGGACCCTGTCGGCCATCGCTCGAAACTCCGGGCTGTGGATACGCAGGAGACGGGCGCCGGACATTGCCTGATCCTCCCCGACGGTGCGGGTGCAACGCCAGGAGCCACGCCCCGGGCTCAGGAGGTGATGAGCACGCCCGCCGCGCTGGCGCCGAGAGCTGGGCGCCCGGTAGATAGCCTGCGCCCGTGAGCCAACCCGGTCTGCTGTCCATCGCCGGTTTCCGGCGGCTCTTCACTGCCCGGGTCCTGTCCCAACTAGCGGATGGCATTTTCCAGGGAAGCCTCGCGGGCACCGTGTTCTTCAATCCCGAGCACGAGACGGATCCGCGCAAGGCCGCGGCGGGCTTTCTCGTCCTCTACCTGCCGTACAGCGTCGTCAGTCCGTTCGCCGGCGTGGTCCTGGACCGGTGGCGGCGCCAGCGGTCGCTCGTCGCGAGTTGTCTGCTCCGCGTCCCCCTCGTCGCGTTGGTGGGCGCCCTCATCTTCGCCCGCGCGACGGATGTGCTCTGGTCGCTTCCGTTCTTCGTCACGGCGCTGCTCGTCCTGGGAGTCAGCCGCTTCTTCATCGCCGCCGCGGGCGTCGCGCTCCCGCATGTCGTCCCGGCCTCCCGACTCGTCAGCGCCAACGCGCTCGCCGGCACGTGCGGCACGGTGGCGGCGTTCGCCGCCGGCATCCTCGTCCTCGTGGCGCGCAGTGTGCTGCCGGCCGGCTCCGGCACCGACGCCGCCCTGGCCCTCCTGTCGGCCGCGGGATACGTGCTCGCCGCCCTGGCACTTCTGCGCTTCTCGGTCCGCGACCTCGGGCCGGACACCGTCGCGACGGCGACGCCGCTGCGATCGGAGGCCGCGCGGGTCGTGCGCGAGATGGTCGATGGAATGCGCCACCTGCGCACCCGGCCGGCCGCCGGCCGGGCCCTCGGAGTTCTGACCGCCTACCGCCTCTGCATGGGCGCCCTCACCCTCGACGCGGTCCTGCTCTACCGCAACGCTTTCGGCGACATCCACGGCGCGTTGCCCGGCGGGCAGACGGGCCTCGCGGAGATGGTCGCGGCATCGGCCGTCGGTATCCTCGCCGGTGCCGCGGTCACCCCCCGCGTGACGGCCCGTATCGGCAAGCCGGCCTGGGTTTCCGCGCTCCTGGTCGCGGCTGGCGTCGTCGTCGGCGGGCTGGGTCCGTCCTACCGGCCGATCGCCTTCCTCCTGGCCGGTCTCGTCGTCGGCGCGGCCGGCCAGGGCATGAAGATCTGCATCGACACGCTCCTTCAGGAAATCATCGAGGATGCGTTCCGCGGTCGTGTCTTCGCCTTCTACGACGCGCTGTTCAACGTGGCGTTTGCCATCGGTGCGGTGGCCGCGGCGCTCAACGTGCCGACGTCCGGCAAGTCGTTGCCCGTGCTGTGGGCGACCGCCGGGCTGTTCGTGGTGGCCGGCGTCGTGTACGGACGGTCCGAGCGGTTACGCGTCGAGGCGGCGTAGGGCTTCGTCGTACGACGGAATCTCGATCCCTTGCGCACCTGCCCATGCGAGCAGCTCGCGCAACGCGTCCTCGTGGGGCAGCGGCCCGCGCTCCATCCGCAGCTCGAGCAGGTGGTTGCGTGCCTGACCGACGACACGACCCGGCGAAACGCCGAGCACGCGCATGATGTCGCCCCCGTCGAGGTCGGGCCGCAGGGAGTCGAGCTCCTCCTGCTCGGCGAGGGCCGCGATGCGCCGTTCCAGGTCGTCGTACGCGCGGCCCAACCGATCGGCCTTGCTCTTGTTGCGCGTCGTGCAGTCCGACCGCACCAACAGGTGCAGACGGTCGAGCAGGTGCTCGGCATCCCGGACATAGCGGCGGACACCGGCGTCCGTCCACGGCGCGTCCGCATACCCGTGAAACCGCAGATGCAGCTCGACCAGCATCGCGACGTCGTCGATGAAAGTCTTCGAATACTTCAGCGCGGCGAGCCGGTTGCGGGTCAGGTCCCGGCCGACGACCTCGTGGTGGTGAAAGGACACCCCCCCGCCGTCCTCGAACCGGCGGGTCTTCGGCTTGCCGATGTCGTGCAGCAGAGCCGCCATGCGAAGGGTGAGGTCCGGCCCGTCCTTCTCCAGGGAGATGGCCCGCTCGAGCACGGCGAGGCTGTGGTCGTAGACGTCCTTGTGCCGGTGCACCGGGTCGATCGACAGCTGCAGCGCGGGCAGCTCCGGCAGGATCACCTCCGCGATGCCGGTGTCGACGAGCAGCGCCAACCCGGTGCGCGGGGCCGGCGACAGCAACAGCTTGTTGAGCTCGGCGGCGATGCGTTCGGCGCTGACGATACGCAGCCGGTCGGCCATGGCCCGCATCGCTGCCACGACGCCCTCGTCGATGCTGAAGCCGAGCTGCGCGGCGAACCGCGCCGCGCGGAGCATGCGCAGCGGGTCGTCACCGAACGAATCCTCCGGGCGGCCCGGCGTGCGGAGGCGACGGGCCGCCAGATCCTGCAGGCCGCCGAAGGGGTCCACGAACCGGCGCTGCGGGATGGCGACGGCCATCGCGTTGACGGTGAAATCCCGGCGCAACAGGTCCTGGGTCAGCGACGTGCCGAACTGCACGTCAGGCTTGCGGGAATCGCTGCCGTAGGACTCGGTGCGGTAGGTGGTGATCTCCAGTCGGAAGTCGGCGCGCTGCGCGCCGATCGTGCCGAACCGCTTACCCGTCGTCCACGTCGAGTGCGCCCAGCCCGCGACCAGTGTCTCGATCGCCTCGGGACGCGCGTCGGTGGTGAAGTCGAGATCGTCGCCACCTCGCGCGAGCAACGCGTCACGCACGGACCCGCCCACGAGATAGAGCTCATGGCCGGCGGCCGCGAACCTCGCGCCGAGCTCATCGACGACGGGGGAGATCCGCAGCAGCTCGTCCACCGCGCTCCGCTGCGCGCGGGTCAGCTCGGCCGTCGGTCGGCCCGGCGCGTCGTGATCGGCCCGCGCGTCGGGTCGCCGCTCGGGTCGCCGCGCGGGTCGCGGCTCGGGTCGCGGCTCGGGTCGCGGCTCGGGTCGGGCGTCGGCGGAAGGGCCAGCGGGAAGATCGGCGGGAGGATCGGCGGGAGGATCGGCGGAGGGCACGGCGCATCACTCTACGGACGGACCCCGTTGATCGGTTTCAAAATGCGATCAACGGGGTTTGCGACCTCGGATGGCGCAGCAAGAACAGCCCTGGCGCGCGCCGATGACTACCACTAGCCACCCGACACGCCGAGGCATAGCGTGAGGTTCAGCGACGAGCCCGCGGCCGGGCAGAGGAGCGCAGCGCCATGATGATCGGTGCGATGGATGTCCACCGCGAGCTTCTGGCCCGCGAGATTCCCCACGAGATCGTCCGGCTGCCGCGAGTGGTGCTCAACGCCTCCGAATTGCCGGACGCGCTCCGACTGCCGCCGCCGCAGTGCATCTCGACGCGGATCTATTTCGTCGACGAGGTGCCGACCGCCATCGCCGTCCCGGCATTGAGCACTCCCGAGCCGCGGGCCATCCTCGCCGCACTCGATGCGATGACGCTGCGCCCGGCCACGAGCGAGCAGACCAACGAGTTGACGCGCTATGCCGCCGGCCTGGTGAGCGCGGCGATGCTCCCGCCCGGGATCCCGCTGTTCATCGACGCGCGGATCGACATGACCGGCATCGTCTATCTGCCGACCGGCGACACGGGCACCGCACTGGGCATCAGCGGGATGACGCTCTTCGGTTTGACACGCGGCCGGCTCGCTCATCTCGTCGACGTTCCGGTCATCGAGTTGCCGCACGACGCCAGCCGGGTGCACCTCCGCTAGCAGACCGCTAGCAGTGCCCTGGCCTCTTCGCGAGGAGGGCGCCTGGCCGGTTGCGCCACGTGCACGTCCGGCGAGCGTGATCGGAGAGCCTGTCCGGGCCGTTAGGATCAACGGATGGATCGCGCGGCGGACGGACGTCGACGACGGTTGCGCAAGGTCGAGGAAGTGTCGGCCGGTGGCCTCGTCCTCGATCACGTCGGTCCAGGGGCGCGCGCCGCGCTCATCGGTCGCCTCAATCGCCGGGGCCACCTCCTGTGGTCGCTGCCCAAGGGTCACGTCGAGGCTGGTGAGACGCCGCCCGAGACGGCCGTGCGCGAAGTCGCCGAGGAGACCGGCATCCGCGGTCGCGTCCTGGCGCCCCTCGGCACGATCGACTTCTGGTTCGTCATCGCGGGCCGGCGCGTGCACAAGACCGTGCACCACTACCTCCTGCTCGCCGAGGGCGGCGAGCTCTCCGACGAGGACATCGAGGTCACCGAGGTGGCCTGGGTGCCGCTCGAGGAGCTCTCGGCGACTCTGGCGTACGACGACGAGAAGCGCCTCATCGACAAGGTGGCCGGCCTCCTGGCCGAGACGGCGTGAAGCGGCATCTCGCCCGGGCCGCCGCCGCGCTCGCCGTCGCCCTGTCCGCCGGGGCCCTCCCGGGCGCACCGCTCGCGGCGGTCGCGCCCGGCACCGTCCCCGGCACCGTCCCCGCCTCCGCCCACCCGGCGGAAGGGACGGCCCCCGACCAGGCGGTGCAGCTCAGCTCGGTCGCGGTCACCCCCGCTGCTCCGCGGCCGCACGAGATGCTGCACATCAGCGGCGTCGCACGCTCCAACACGGCCGTGACGGGCAACGAGGTCCGGCTGCGGGTGTCGTCGCTGCCGCTGACATCACGGGATGCGCTCCACGCGGCGGCCGTCGAGACCGACCGGCCGGTCGACAGCCACGATGTGCGTCCCCACGTCCCCGTCGGGGACGTCACTCCCGGCACGGACACCCCGTGGGCGATCGACGTGCCCATCGACGACCTGCACCTGACGTTCGGCGTCTACCGCCTCACCGTCGAATTCTTCGACCCTGGCTTCTACGTCCGCGGGCGCGTCAACACGTTCCTGCCCTACTTCCCCTCCGGTGACGGCTGGCAGCCGACCAACGTCGCGTGGGTCTGGCCGCTCGTCGACGCACCCCGCCGCGAGGGCCTCGCGCAGCCCAAGTCACTGCTGAAACCGTCCGCGGGGCCGACCGTTGCCGATGTCGTCGGCACCCCCGCGGTCGCCGCGCCTGCCGAGGTCTTCCTCGACGACAGCCTTGCCCAAGCGGTGGCCCACGACGGGCGCCTGGGCGAGCTGGTGGCCGCGGCGGCGGACGCGGCCCAGCAGCACGGCGACGTTCCGCCGGCGCCCGCACCGGCGCCGATGCCGACCCGGATCCCGACCCCAGCGGGCTCGGCGGCGGCCACCCCGGCCCGCACCACTGGCCGGCCGGCAGGCACCCCGAAGCCCGTTCCGGCCACGGCCACGGCCCCGGTCGCGAAGTTGCCGATCAGGCCCGTGCCCGTCAGCTGGGCCATCGACCCCGACCTGCTCGACTCCGCGAGGTCGATGGCGGCCGGGTATGTGATCCGCGACAACGGGCAGACCCGGCCCGGCCCGGCCGCCGGCCGCAGCGCGGCGGCCTCGTGGCTGTCCGCGGTGACGTCGACGGTCGGCGACAGTCCGGTCATTCCCCTGCCGTACGCGGACGCCGACCTCGTCGCTCTGGCCCGCGCCGGCCACAACGACGAGGTGAGCCTGGCGCTGCGCGCCGGCCCGGACGCCGACAGCATTTTCCGGGCCGTGCTCTCGCGGCAGATAGCTCCGTCGATCGTGTGGCCCGTGGACGGCGTCGTGACGCAGAACGCTCTCGACGTGCTCGCGCAGGAGGCACAGGTCTCCGCCATCGTCCTGGCCGACGGCGCCCTTCCCCTGCGCGACGCGTCTGCCGGCCACATGACACCGGGCACGCAGGGCCCGCCCCTGTCCGCCGGCGGCGGGAAGGTGCAGCCACTGCTCAGCGATGCCACGCTCGACCTGCTCATCGCGGCAGACCCCGGGTCCGAGGACATCGGGCTCGCGCAACAGCGGTTCCTGGCCGAGACGGCCATGATCACCGCCGAGTTGCCGACCAGCCCGCGCGACATCCTCCTGTTGCCGCCTCGGCACGCCGCCAACGTCGACTACCTGCGCCGGCTCCTCACGCTCACCGGTCGGGTGCCGTGGCTCAACGGCATCACGATCGACGACGCGCTGCGGCACCCCGCGGATCCCGCGCCGCGCGGCCCGCTGACCTACCCCGAGACGGCCAAGTCCCAGGAGGTGTCGCGCCCCGTCATCGCCGCGACCGTCAACACGCGGACGCGACTGGCGATGCTCGGCTCCATCCTGACCGAGCCCGCGGTGCTCACCGCGACCGACCACGGTCTGCTGCGGACCTATTCCGCGTCCTGGCGCCAGGACGCCCCGATCGCCGAGTCGGTGCGGGCGGACGCGGCGCGCGAGATCGAGGACTGGATCCGCAAGGTGTCGATCGTCACCTCCCGCGACACGCTGACGCTTGCTTCGCGGTCCGCGAAGATCCCGCTCACGATCTCGAACGGCCTGGATCAGGACGTGCACAACCTGACCGTGCTCGTGCGCGCGGCCAACTCCGCCAACCTGCAGGAAATACAGCAGGACGGCGTCGGGGTGAAGACCCACGACCGTGAGCAGCTCAACCTGGCCGCGAAGCTCGCGTACGTTGGCTCCGTGCGGTTCCCCGTCACCCTGTCGCTGCAGACCCGGGACGGCCGGGTGCTCAGCTCGGTCCCGCTGCAGGTCCACTCGGCCGGCTCGGGTGGTCCGGTGCTCGTCGTCACCGTCGTGCTGATAGCCCTGCTGTTCCTGGTTGTCGCGGTCCGTCTCATCCGCCGGGTCTGGCAGTACTACGCCGCCCGGCGCACCGCCGCCGCCTCGTGACGACCGCAACCGGCGACGCCGCGCTGCTCCGCAGCAGCGCGGCGATGGCGATCGGGACGATCGTCTCGCGTGTCACCGGCCTGGTCCGCACGATCCTCGTGGCCACGGTCATCGGCACGACCCTCGCCGGTGACGCGTTCAACGTCGCCAACACCGTGCCCAACATCGTGTACGAATTGCTGCTGGGCGGCGTGCTGACCTCCGTGCTGGTGCCGCTTCTCGTGCGGGCTGGCCACGAGGACACGGCCGCCGGTGCGGCCTACGCGCAGCGGCTGCTCAGCGCGGTGATCCTCGTCCTCGGGGCCGCGACCCTCCTGATGGTCGCCGCCGCACCGTGGCTCATGAAGACCTACATGTCGGCGAAGACGCCGGGCCAGTTGCGGATGGCGACGACGCTGGCCCGCTATTTCCTGCCGCAGATCTTCTTCTACGGAGTGGGGGCGACACTGGGTGCGATCCTCAACACGCGTGGATCTTTCGGCGCCCCCATGTGGGCGCCGGTCCTCAACAACGTCGTCGGCATCGGCACGCTCCTGATGTTGCTGTCGACACACCCCGACAAAGACCGGCTCACCCCCGGCCAGCTGACGCTCCTCGGGGTGGGCGTCACGCTGGGCATCGTGGTCCAAACGCTGGCTCTGGTGCCGTCCCTGCGCGCGGTGGGATTCCGGCTGCGGCTCACCACGCGACTGCGCGGCAGCGGCCTCGGGCGGGCGTTACGGCTCGGTGCGTGGACGCTCGTGTACGTCGCGGCCAACCAGGTGGCCTACTTCGTCGTGGTGAAGATCGCCACCCATCTGACGCCCAGCTATTCCGTGTACGTCTACGCCTACCTGGTCTTCTCCCTCCCGCACGCCATCGTCGCGGTCTCGGTCATCAGCGCACTGCTGCCGCAGATGAGCAGGCACGCGGCGAACGGTGACCGTGCGGAGGTGGCCCGCGCCCTCGCCCGCGGCACGAGGCTGGCCGCCGTCGTGCTGCTGCCCTCGGCGCTGCTGCTCATCGCCCTGCACGCCCCGATCGCGCACCTGCTGTTCGGCTATCGCAGCTCGGCATCCGACGCGGTCGCGATCGGCAACGCGCTCGCCTTCTTCGCCCTCGGCCTCGTCCCGTTCAGCGCGTTCCAACTCCAGCTCCGCGCGTTCTACTCACTCGCCGACACGCGCACCCCGGCGCTCATCAATCTCGGCGTCAACGCTGTCAACATCGCGGCGGATCTCGTCCTCGTCGCGGTCCTGCCCCCGCACCAGCGCCTCTACGGCCTTGCCGCCGGCTACGCGCTCTCCTACGCCGCCGGCTGGATCGTCACGACCCGGGTGCTGACGGCCCGGCTCGGCCGACTCGGCACCCCGCGGACCGTGCGGCTGCTCATCCGGCTGCTCGTCGCCGGTGGGCTCGGCGCGGCGATCGCAGCAGGGATCGCGGCGGCAACGGCGCGGTTGCTCGGGACCGCGGCCGCCGGGTCGGCCGCGGCTGTCGTTGTCGGCGGGGCAGCGGCCGTCGCCATCGCGGTGGTCGCGGCGCGCCGGCTGCGGGTGGCCGAGGTCGAGGATCTCGTCGCGGTCGTCCTGCGCCGTCGGTCGCCACTGAGTCGACCCGGGCCGGATCGCCGTTCGGGCTGAGGACTGACCCGGCCTGTCCGCACGCGGACCCGTCTGGTCGCTCAAGGCGCGGCCCGCCCGCGCCGACCTTTGCCTCACAGGGTCGATGGTCGGAGGAGCGGGTGGCGGGAAGTTCGCGGCTGTACGACGACCGCGGTGATGTCGTGCTGGGCTGGCTCACGAAGCTGATGGTCGCCTTTGCGGTTGTCGGCCTGGCGGTCATCGACGGCGTCAGCGTGGTCAAGGCGCACTATGGCGCGACCGGCGACGCGGATGTCGCCGCCAGCCGCGCCAGCGCCGCCTACGCGTTGCGGCACGACAAGTCCGAGGCCTACGCCGCCGCGCTGGATTACGCGATCGGCAACGACGAGGCGATCGCCAAGGGCGAGTTCCACGTCAACGCCAAGACTGGCGCCGTGGCGCTGACGCTGACGCGGACGGCCGACACGGTGGTGCTCAGCCGCCTTCCGCCGCTCCGCAAGTTCGGCGTGGCGAGTGGGTCCGGGACCGCTGTGGCTCCGGCTGCGGCGACACTCGGCCCGTGACGCGGGCCCGCTCTCGGCTGGCGGTGCGCGCCGGTGTCGCCGCTCTGACGGTGGCGGCCCTGCACCTGTCCGCCGGCACCGCTGTCGCGGAGACCGTGCACGACGCGAAGGCGCGTGCCGCGAGTCTGCGCGGCGAAGTCGCGGCCCTGCGCGTGAAGGCGGAGGTCGCGGCGGAGGCCTACGACGAGGCCCAGTCGTCGCTCGATGACGCCGTCGGCGCCTACCTCACCGGTGAGGAGCAGCTCGGCGCGCTGCAGACACAGGCTGACTCCGACCGCAGCCTGGCGGCCGGTCGGATCGTCGCCCTCTACCAGTCCGGTGGCGAGCTCGGCATCTACTCGAACGTGCTCAGCGGTGACGGCGTCGTCGACATCTACGACCGCATCCAGATGGCCCGCACGGTCATCTCCGGGGATCAGTCGGTCATCTCGCACAGCACCGCCTCGCTGGCCGCCGTCGACAAGCAGCAGGCCCGGCTGGCTGCATTGCACGACAAGCAGATCGCGCTCGAGCGCGAGGCGGGCAAGCGGGCCGACGAAGCCCGGACGGCGACCGCCAAGGCCGAGAGTCTCCTGGCAGCCGCGGACGGCGACGTGCAGCGTCTCGTCGCCGAGCAGGAGGCCGCCGCGGCGAAGGCGGCCGCCGCGGCGTTCGCGCGCCGGATGGCTGCGGCGCAGGAAGCCGCCCGCGCCGCAGGGGCGGCCGCCGCGCAGGCGGTGCACGACGCGCAGGGCGTGCACGACGCAGCGGAGCCCACTGGCATCGCTGCGGCGGCCATCGCCGCGGCGCGCACGAGAATCGGACTGCCGTACGTGTGGGGTGCCACCGGCCCGGAGACGTTCGACTGCTCCGGCCTGACCGGGTGGGCGTATGCGCAGGCCGGCCTCAACCTGCCGCGCACGTCACGTCAGCAATGGTTCGCGGGCCGGCACGTCGGCCTCGGCGAGCTGGCCCCCGGCGACCTGCTCTTCTGGGCCAGCGATGTCCGCAACCCGGCGACCATTCACCACGTCGCCCTCTACGTCGGCAACGGGCGCATGATCGCCGCGCCGCACACGGGTGCCCTCGTTCAGGAGCAGGGCGTCTACGGCAACGGCTTCATCGGCGTCGTTCGGCCGACGGGCTGAGCCCACCGACCCACGGGTCGGACGCCGTCCGAAAGGACTAGGTGGAGCGGGTCCCATCGAGTCAAATCGATGCGGGACCGGTGTGGACGGTGGACATCGCCGTAGGGTGGCCGGTACAACCAGCACAACGTCCGCCCCGGAACGCCTAGTTCTGCCCCCCGGGACCCGGATGTCCATGTTCCAGGGGCAGGAGCGGGGAACCCAGGTTCCTCGGCCCTTCGGGGCCTAGGGGTGAAGCCGGCACTGCCGGCCGGGCGTCCTCACCTTCCCAGCCCGAACCCGACAGCTAACTCCGCAGGCGTCAGGTGAAGGGATCGTCCTCCTTGTCTGCCGTGCTTCCGCGCGCCCGTTTCCGCCGTCGTTTCGCCGGCGTCGCCCTCGTCTCAGCCGTTGCTCTCCCGCTCCTCACCCCCGCTGCGCCTGCGTCGGCGGCCGGCCCTTCGCGCACGTCGGCGCTATCCGGTCAGGACGTCCTCGTCCCCGTGATGGCCGCCCCGTCGCCGGTCCCGCCGACACCGGTCCCCGCCCCCGTCGCCACCCGAGCGGCGAAGCCGGCCCCGGCAGCAGCCCACGTCACCAGCCGCCGTCCGGGGACGCAGCGGGTCCACCACCGCGTCGTGCGGCGCACGCTGTCCCAGCGCGTGATCACCGAGGCGCGCAAGCACTACGGCACCCCTTACCGCTGGGGGGCCACCGGCCCCCGCAGCTTCGACTGCTCCGGCTTCACCGGTTACGTGTTCCGCACAGTCGGCGTCCACCTGCCGCGCACGTCCCGCGAGCAATACAGCGTCACCCGGCATGTGTCCCGTTCCGCGAAACGCGTCGGGGATCTGATCTTCACCTACAGCCGCGGCGGCAGGATCCACCACGTGGGGATCTACGCCGGTGCCAGCCGGATGATCGCCGCCACGCACACCGGTGACGTCGTCCGCTACGAGCGTGTCCGCGGTCGCTACAAGGTCGGCCGCGTTCGCTGATCGGCCGGCGCATTGCCGCGATCGGCCGGCGCATTGCCGCGATCGGCCGGCACATCGCCGCGCGGCCGGCACATTGCCGCGCGGCGGGCGCATTTGCCGCGATCGGCGGCCCGCTGAGGCGATCGGCCCCGGTCCCGCGGGCCACGGGTTACCGTGGTCGTAGGATCGGGGCCTTTTTTGTCGTACCGGATCGCCGACGAGCGGACATGACGTGACTGAGCGGGTCGACGAGGTCCGGATGACGGCCGGCGAGCTCATCGCCGGTCGCTACCGGCTCACGGCTCCCGTTCCGGACTCGGACCCCACCGGCAGCACCCTGTGGCACGCCGAGGACGACATCCTGGGCCGCCAGGTCGCCGTCCGTCTCGTGTGCGGCCCCGCGGCGCGCCTGGCCGGGCTGCACGATGCGGCCACCCGCGCCGGTCGCCTCGTCCACGACGGCGTGGCCGCAATCTACGACACCGGCAGAGCGGGCAACTGCGTCTACATCGTGCGCGAGTGGGTGCCCGGCGAGTCGCTGCAGAGCCTCCTCGCGACCGGCCCGCTGGACTCGCACATGGTCAGCGAGCTCGGGGTGCAGCTCGCCGATGTGCTGTCCGCGGTGGCGGCCGCCGGACTCCGCCACCGACGGCTGCACCTGCGCAATGTCATCGTGACGCCCAATGGCGGGGTCAAGATCACGGATCTCGAGACGGCGGACGCGCTGGATGCCCGGCACGCGCCGGAGGCGCGCTGGTTCGGAGCCATCCTGTACGGCGCCCTGACCGCCCGCTGGCCCTATCCGCTGCTGCCGGCCCCCGCCGGGCTCCAGGAGGCCCCCACCGGCGATGACGGGCGGGTCTGCAGCCCGACCCAACTGCGGGCCGGTGTCCCGGGGGTCCTCGACGGTGTCGCGATGCGCGCCCTCGCCTCGCCCCGAGATGTCTCGACGCCGCCGGATCCCGACAAGCTGTGCCGCCTGGCCGACCCTCTCAAGAAGCTTCCCCGCGCGGCGCTGTCGTCGACCTTCGCCGACGAGCCGGCACCGGCGCCGTACCCGCAGCCGATCCCCGCCGGCCCGCGCCGCGCGCTGCTGGCGGTCGTCGCGACGGTGGCCACGACGGTGGTGGTGCTGTTGTGGGTCGCGGCGCGTCTCACCGGCCCGACGGGCCTCATCCCTTTCTTCCAGGCGCACAACACGCCCGCCAAGCCGGTCGCGACCTCTGCCAAGGGCAGCTCGCCGTCCGCCGCGCCACCGACGACGGCCGCCGCTGCGGCGAAGGTGCCGGCAATCGCGGCGCTGCACGACTACGACCCGTTCGGTGACGACCACAGCGAGGACCCGTTGCACGTCTCACTGGCTGACAACGGCAACGTCAACGACGGCTGGTCGACATCCGGCTACAAGGCGCCACTGTCGCTGATCGGCAAGAAGGGCGTGGGCCTGGTCGTGGACCTGGGTCAAGCCGCGGCACCGCACCAGGTGACCGTGACCTTCGATGAGCCGGGCACGACGTGGCAGCTGCGTACCGCCGACGCGTCCGCCCCTGACTTCGCGTCCACGAAGGAGATCGGCCCCGGCACGGCCGGGGGCGCCGTGTCGACCGCGGCGATCCCCGACGGCGTCGCCTCGCGCTACTGGATCATCTGGCTCACGGCGCTGCCGCCCAGCGGCGACGGCACCTACCGCACGCAGATCCGCGAGATCTCCGTGCGCTGACGGTGACTTCGGCCGCCCGCGGGTCGGCCGCGCCGGAGCGTTTGCCCGGTTCGGGACGTCATTGCCGCTAGCCTCGGCGTCGGACAAGGGGTGACAGCCATGAGCGACGACGCGACGACAGGGGCCAGCCCTGTCGTTCCGGACGGGCCGGACCCCGCGAACGCGCCGGACGGGCCGGACCCCGCGGACGCTGAGCTCTTGCGCCGGCACGCCGACGGCGACCCGGACGCGTTCACCGCACTCGTCCGGCGCCATCGGGACCGGTTGTGGGCGGTCGCCCTGCGCACCACCGGTGACCCGGAGGAAGCTGCCGACGCCCTCCAGGACGCGCTGATCTCTGCGCACCGGGCTGCCGGCCGCTTCCGCGGCGAGTCGC
>CAXSDE010000063.1:0-13813 GCA_964236265.1 uncultured bacterium | reverse complement strand
CGAGGGTGGGGACTTTTGTTGGCCACCAGCGGGGACATCCACTTGGCCATTGACAGCCCAGACATACCCGCACCGTCGAAGGAGTTGTCGAGGAGCGAGCCGCCGGTCGTGCCCTCTTTGATGTCGACGCTTTCGGCGCCCGTGGCGAAGATGACGTTGGCACTGATGACATTTCGATCCGAGCGGTCCGGCGCGCCGTTGCTGTACGTGCCCCAATTGGATTTCGCCGACCCGATGTAGATGCCTTCGCCGTACTGCGGTGCTCTCCTGCCCGTGTCGTGCACCAGACTGTTGCGTACGACGTTGTCCGTGGACAACGACCGCAGGTGAATTCCCTCGTCGCCGATCTGGAAGACATCGACGCCGTCGATGACGGTTCGCCGCGTGCCGTCGAGGACGATTCCCTTACTCGCATTGCGGACACTGAAGCCTTGCAGCGTCCAGTAGGCGCCGCCGGTGACATGCAGTCCGTAGTGACCGGAGAATCCCCCTCCGTCGAGGATTGCCGAGCGACTGCCCCGCAGCACACAGGGATTCGTTGCGGTGCACGGCCTCGAGATGACGAAGCCGTGAGCGCTCGTGTAGACGCCGTCGGCCATCTGGATCACCGTGCCGGTCCGGCCGGCAGTCAGAGCCGCGGCGAGGCTTGCGCCGTCACGCACGTTGACGACTCCCCCGACTGGGGACGGGGTGGGTGGGGTGGGTGGGGCGGGCGCGGACGGGGCCGGCGCGGGCGCGGGCAGGGCGGGCGCGGGCGCGGGCGCGTGTGGGACGGGCGTGCCCGAGCCGGAAGCGCCGGCCGTCCAGTCGGCGTCTGCCCGGAGTTCCTGACCGGATGCGGTGTAGACGCGCGCCCGGAGGTGGTGCGCGCCGGCGGGCAGGGATGCGACGGTCACCTCGAACGGAGCGGACGTGTCCTTGGCGATGTACGTGCCGTCGAGCACCCATTTGACGTAACTGACGGGCCCGACGGAGGAGGTCGCCGAAGCAGAGAACGGCACGGCGACGGTCGCGCCCTGGAGCGGTACGCCGTTGGCCACGATTGTCACCGGTAGCGATCCGACGGCGGTCGCGGACGTCGGTTGCACAGTCGCGATGCTCCCGGTTGCCAGGGCGATGAGCCCGGCGGCGACGACGGACGTGCGGCGCCGATGTGAGATCATGCTGGGGATCTCGACCCCGCCTCCGTACGTCTGAAGGGCCGAATGGGCGACGCTATCCGGAGTAAGCAGACAGTGACAACCGGGCCAGCGCAGGTTGCCTTGGTCGTCGCGGCCATGACGCTCTCCGCCTGCACATCTGGTCACCGCGACGCTTCGCTGCCGTCCGCTGCCCGGTCCGCGGCGACATCAGCGTCCACCGCGTCCGATCCTGCGGCATCGGATGGCTCTCAGCACGTGGCGTCGACGCCGTCGACTGGCGCCTTCCCGGTCCCTGGGGGCAACGCCGCCCTCGCGAGTGCCGTCAAGCACGCACGACGCCTCTTGCTGGCACGGCTGATCCTGCCCCCGCTTCCTTCGTTCGCGATCCCGACCGACCTGTTGACGACCGCCCAGGACCGGAGTATCGCGGCCGCGCTACACGCCCAGCCGGGGCTCTACCAGGGTATCGCGGTGGTGGGTGCCCGCTGTGACGCGACAGGCTCTGTCCACCCGGCGGATGACAAGGTCGCCGCCGTCAGTGGCTCGCGGCACTACGACGACGGCACGACCGACGTTACGGTCGCCCGTGACGGCACGGGCGTATACCGGTCGGGCTCCGTCTCGGTGAGCGTGCTGCCCCGCGGCGCCGGCGTGTACGACGACGGGACGACACGAGTCAGCGTCGGCACCGACGGGTCGGGCACCTACGTTTCGCCGATGCGCCGCATGACGGTCCGGGCGGACGGGAGCGGCACGTACAGTGACAAGGACATCCGCCTCTGGATCAATCGCGACGGCAGTGCCGGCTACGACGACGGCCGCACACACGTCACCGTCTCCGCCTCGGCCGCCGTCCTCAGCAACGGCGACAAGGCGGCGGCGGAGGCGGCAGTGGATGTCCTGCGGACGGGACTCCCCCGATTCGCCCCGGTGCCGCGAGTGAACAGCATCCGCTCGAGCGGCGTGTCGTGCGGCACTCTCATCCGCTTGGACGCCAACGTGGTCTTCGATTTCGAATCCGCCGCCGTGGGCGTGGGAGGGACCCGACTGGTCGACAGAGTGGCGCGACTGTTGGTGAGCCTCGGGTCTCCACCGGCGCTGATCAACGGTTACACCGACCACGTCGGGTCTTCAGCTTTCAATCAGGCGCTGTCACAGCGACGGGCGGCCTCGGTGTGCCATCTGCTGGCCGTCGACGGGGTGCGGACGGCGCAGCTGTCGCTGAACGGCTTCGGCGAATCGCACCCCTTGCGCGCGGAATCGAACGCGGACGGCTCCGACCGGCCGGAGGTGCGACAGTTGGACAGGCGAGTCGAGATCGTGCTCGTCCGCGCGGACGCAGCGCGACCGACTGCCGCCGTCAGAGGGAGCAGCTGCTCCTGATGCGGCGGATATCAACTCGCCCCGGACCGGTCGCAGCGACGGCCAGCCCGCATGCCAGCCCGTGGCGTCCATACGGCGTCGTCGCACTAGCGGCGATGATGATGCTTCCAGTCGCTTGTACGAGCGCGGGGAGTGCACTCACCGCGACGACTGGGCCGCACATTGGACCAACCGTCGAAACCCCCACGACCGCCGCGTCAACAAATCCGGATCGAAGTGTCGTGTCGACTCAAGGTTCCAGTGCTTGTCCACTGGCGACGATCACCGTGACTACGTCTCTCGAGCTGGCTGATGCGCTGCGCTCCGCGCACGCGGGCGACCACATCGCGTTGGCCGACGGCCGGTTCGTCGGTCATTTCGTCGCGACGACTCGCGCCACTGAGCAGCAACCGATCACGTTGTGCGGAGGTCCGGCAGCCGTTCTCGATGGCGGCGGCATCGCCGCCGGTTATGTGCTGCATCTCGATGGAGTCAGTGACTGGCGGCTCACAGGATTCACCGTCCGCAACGGCCAAAAAGGCGTCATGGTCGACCACTCCACCCGCGTCCACATCACCGGACTCACCGTCGAAGACATCGGCGACGAAGCGATCCACCTGCGCGCCGACACCACCGACACCACCGTCAAACACAACACCATCCGCCGTACCGGCCAACGCAAACCACAGTTCGGCGAAGGTATCTACGTCGGCACCGCCCGCAGCAACTGGACGAAAATCACCCGCGGCCAACCCGACCACAGCGACCGCAACCAGCTCATCGCCAACACCATCACCGACACCACCGCCGAAAGCATCGACATCAAAGAAGGCACCACCGGCGGCCTCATCTCCGCGAACACCTTCAACGGCACCGGCCTGACCAAAGCCGACAGCTGGGTCGACGTCAAAGGCAACAACTGGCTCATCGAAGACAACGCCGGCCACAACAGCCCCCTTGACGGCTTCCAAACCCACCAGATCATCGACGGCGCTGGAGCCGGCAACACCTTCCGCCGCAACACCGCCTACCTGAACGGCTCCGGCTACGCATTCCACTTCGCCCCACCCAACGACAACGTCCTCACCTGTGACAACCGCGTCATCGGCACCGCACAACTCTCCAAAAACCCCTGCACCAACCACTGACAGCCCGGCGGGAGCGAACCCGCCCCGCCTCGCTCCCGGCGACGAACGCCGACGTCTCCGCGCTCGCCAAGGCACTGTCCTACGATGCCCGCATCGGCGGCCGCTTCCTCGGTCCCGGGCTCGGGTTCGGAGGCGGTTCGCTGGGCCGGCCGTGACTCTGGCCTCGAGCGTCACCCATCACACATCGACGGGTCCGGTGTCGGCGCGGCCCGACAGGCGGGTCGCCGGCAGGCCACGCCCGACGGCCGCTCGCCGCGACGGCGGCGACGCTGTCCACGCTCGTCTCGTTGGGCTGCGCGCATCCCACGGTGCCGGCCGGCGCCCCACCTCCCTCCCAGCCGGCCGCCGTACAACCGCTCGTGCCGGTGTCGGCGGTATTGGTGGCGCCGACCGGCGCAGCCGCGGTCCCCGCGCCGGCCCGCCGCGACATCAGCTGACCGGATCGGCTGCTCACCCCAGGGGCGACCTACGCGGACGTGACGGTCGAACGCCTGTGCGCTCCGGGCTACGCGTTCGGCGTGCGTCACCCGAGTTACAACAGCAAGGTGCGCATGTCCGCCGCCTACGGGCTCGACGTCGGTCGACGGGACACGTTCGTCGTCGACAAGCTGGTCCCCGTCTCTCTGGGCGGGAGCAACGACATCAAGAACCTGTGGCCGGAACCGAAGTCCGGTGCCCTGGCGGCCCCCGCGAAGGACGCCTTGGAGGGCTCTACAGGCACGCGTGTGTGCCCACACACTCAGCCTGCTGGTGTTTCAACGCGCCATCTCGCGCGATTGGCAGCGTGCATACGTCACGTACGTACCCCAGGCGCAACGGCGCCCTCCGCCGGTGACCGTGTCCGTGGACCCGGTGCGAGTGGCCTTCCCTGTGACTCGCAAGGCCTCTCGCGGACGTCCGCCAAGAAGCACATCCGGTTCCTGTGCCTGCCCAACCACGCCGGCCTGCTCCGCTGGGCGAAGCGCTCCTGGCACGCTTCACCGGTGACACCGACGGTCAAAGGGACGCAGCGGCCATGGTGCGGGCGCGGCGGATGCCGAGCAGCCGGCCACCGACGCCGAGCAGACCCGGGACGAGCGTAAACAGGAGGCCGATGCCCTCCAGGATCGACAGCGCCCGCGGGTCGGCGAAGGTGATGCCTTCGGGGTCCGACAACTTCAGCGTGACGATCTCATCGGGATGGCGACCCAGGCAGGCGATGTCGCCCGTCTGGGTGCGACCGGCAGCGCTCACCCACGTGACGAGGCACTTGCTGTTGGCTACGCCGGTGATGCGCGCCGACACCGGGAACGTCGCGGAGGTTGCGAGGGTGATGATGGCGACCCACAGCGCCGCGACCGTGAGCAGTGCGATGGCCCACACCGGGACGAAGTAGGTCAACGAACGGCGACGGCCGCCGACGGAGACCACGGGCGTCGTCATGGTCGTCGTACCGGCATCATTCGGTCGTCATTCGGTCGTCGTGCCCTCGTCCGTCACTCGGTCGGCTTGGCGGCGCGCTTGCCGCTGCGGTACCGCTCGTTGGCGTCGAGGACGACCTTGCGGATGCGCACCGTCGCCGGCGTGACCTCCACGCATTCGTCCTCGCGGCAGAACTCCAGTGCCTGCTCGAGGCTGAGGACCTTGTGCGGGATGAGCGGCACCAACACGTCGGATGAGGACTGACGCATGTTGGTCAGCTTCTTTTCCTTGGTGGGGTTGACGTCCATGTCGTCGGACCGCGAGTTTTCACCCACGATCATTCCCTCGTAGACCTCGGTGCCCGGCGGCACGAACATGGTGCCGCGCTCTTGAAGGTTGGCCAGGGCGAAGCCGGTCGTCGGGCCGCTGCGGTCGGCGACGAGCGAACCGGTCGGGCGGGTGCGGATCTCGCCATGCCACGGCTCGTAGCGCTCGTGCACGTGGTGAAGCAGCCCGGTGCCGCGTGTCTCCGTGAGGAACTCGGTGCGGAAGCCGATGAGGCCGCGCGCGGGGACCAGGTATTCCATGCGTGTCCAGCCCGTGCCGTGGTCGACCATCTGCTCGAGACGGCCCTTGCGCAGCGCCATCAATTGGATGAGCACGCCCTGGTAGTCGCTCGGCGTGTCGATCGTCAGTCGCTCGACCGGCTCGTGCAACTTGCCGTCGACCATGCGCGTGACGACCTGCGGCTTCCCGACGGTGAGCTCGAAGCCCTCGCGGCGCATGATCTCCACGAGGATCGCGAGCTGCAGCTCCCCGCGGCCTTGGACCTCCCACGTGTCGGGACGGGCGGTCGGCACCACGCGGATGGAGACGTTGCCGACGAGCTCAGCCTCGAGGCGGCTGATGACCTGGCGGGCCGTGAGCTTCTTGCCGCTCTTGCCGGCCAGCGGCGACGTGTTGATGCCGATCGTCATCGAGATGTTGGGCTCATCGATCGTGATGACAGGCAGCTGACGCGGATCGTCCGGGTCGGCGATCGTCTCGCCGATGGTGATCTCGGGGATGCCGGCGATGGCGACGATGTCGCCCGGGCCGGCCTCCTCGATCGGGACGCGGGTCAGGGCCTCGGTGCCGAGCAGCTCCGTCAGCTTGACCCGCTCGACGGTGCCGTCCTGCTTGCACCAGGCGACGGACTGGCCCTTGCGCATGTAACCGTTGTGGATGCGGCACAGCGCGAGCCGGCCGAGGTACGGCGAGCTGTCGAGGTTGGTGACATGCGCCTGCAGGGGCGCCTCGTCGTCGTACACGGGAGCGGGGATCGTCGTGCGGATCACGTCGAACAGGATGTCGAGGTTGGGCTCGTCCGGGCTCTCGCCGTCCTTCGGGCGGTTGAGCGAGGCTTGGCCGGTCTTGGCCTGGCAGTAGACGATCGGGAAGTCGATCTGCTCGGCGGTCGCGTCCAGGTCCATGAACAGCTCGTACGTCTCATCGACGACCTCGGCGATGCGGGCGTCGGGCCGGTCGACCTTGTTGATGATCAGGATGACCGGCATGTTCTGCGCAAGCGCCTTGCGCAGCACGAAGCGGGTCTGCGGCAGCGGACCCTCGGACGCGTCGACCAGGAGGGCGACTCCGTCGACCATCGACAGGCCGCGCTCGACCTCGCCACCGAAGTCGGCGTGTCCGGGGGTGTCGATGATGTTGATGAGCAGGTCCTTGCGGCGGACCGCGGTGTTCTTCGCGAGGATCGTGATGCCCTTTTCGCGCTCGAGGTCCATGGAGTCCATGACGCGCTCGGTGACGCCGCCGTCGTCCTGCTGGTGCTGGCTGTAGGCGCCCGACTGCAGGAGCATGGCGTCGACCAGCGTGGTCTTGCCGTGGTCGACGTGGGCGATGATGGCGACGTTACGCAGGTCGTCGCGGGTCTTGATGGGCACGCGGAAACTCGTCTCGTGACTCGGGGATTCCAGCCCATGCTACCGGCGGGAAGGCTGGGGAGCCGCATCACGCGATTTTCGGCGCCTTCCCGGCCCCGTGGCCGGCCAGGCGTCGCCCGGCCCCCCGACCGGACTGCAGCTCGCCGGCGCAACCGGCCCGACACTCGTCAGCCGACCAGCCGACCAGCCGCGGCTTCGGTGACGCGTCGCTGGGACCAGCGCGTGACTTCTACCAGCTGACAGCCGACGGGATCAGCGAGGCCGAGGCGGCAACCGTGCGGTTGGCGGCCGAGGCTGTCCCACCCGTCTGGGTCGACGCGAGCCTGGCCGGCGTGCGAGTCGGCCGGTCGGCCTGACGCGGAATCCCCGGCGGGACGGGGTCGTTGGCTGACACATCATCCCCTGCTTGTTCTCGGAGGACCTCTGCCATGCACTACACGCATCTCGGCCGCAGCGGCCTGGCAGTCAGCCGCCTCTGCCTCGGCACGATGAACTTCGGTCCGAAGACCACGGAGGAAGACTCGTTCGCGATCATGGACGGGGCACTGGAGCACGGCATCAACTTCTTCGACACCGCCAATGTCTACGGCTGGTCGAAAGGCGAAGGCATCACCGAGAAGATCATCGGTCGCTGGCTGGCGCAGGGCGGGGATCGCCGGGAGAAGGTCGTGCTGGCGACCAAGTTGTACGGCGATATGGGCGACTGGCCCAACTCCGGCAGGCTGTCGGCCCTCCACATCCGCCGCGCCGTGGACGAGTCGTTGCAACGATTGCAGACCGACTACATCGACCTCTACCAGATGCATCACGTGGACCGCGGGACGCCATGGGAGGAGATCTGGGAAGCCTTCGACGTGCTGCGTCAACAGGGGAAAGTGCTCTACTTCGGCTCGTCCAACCACGCCGGCTGGCACATCGCGCAGGCCAACGAGGCGGCGCGACGGCGCGGCTCGTTGGGGCTCATCGCCGAGCAGTCCCTCTACAACCTGGCGGTCCGTGACATCGAGCGCGAGTTGCTGCCCGCGTGCGAGTCCTACGGCGTCGGCATCATCGCGTGGTCGCCGCTGCAGGGTGGGCTCCTCGGCGGCGTCCTCGCGAAGGACGCCGAAGGTGACCGTCGACGCGACCGCGGTGACGAGGTCGAACGCCGCCGACCGCAACTCGAACAGTGGGAAGCGTTCTGCGGCGAGCTCGGTGAGAGGCCGGCCGACGTCGCCCTCGCCTGGCTGTTGTCCCGGCCGGCCGTCACGGCCCCGATAGTGGGCCCGCGCACGCTGGCGCAGTTGGACGGTGCGCTGCGCGCCCTCGATGTCACCCTCGACGCCGACGCGCTCGCCCGGATCGACGAGATCTGGCCGGGTTACAAGACGGCCCCCGAGGATTACGCCTGGTAGGCCGACAATAGTCGCCTATCGCCTCGCGGGAGAGGTCGACACTCAGTCGAGAGCGACCACGCCCGCGACCGCCGGCCGGCTTCCGGCGCGCAGGACGACGACGATCCCAGCGACGATCACGGCGGCGGCCGGCACGGCGGCGAGCGGCGGCCACTCCCGGAAGAAGATGCCCGCGAGCACCGCCGCGCCGGCGACCTCGAAGAGGATCGCCAGCGACACGAAGGTGGGGCTCGTCGTCTTCAGGACGTGATTGAACACAGAATGCCCGAGCAACTGCGCGCCCACGGTGAGCGCCAGGATCGCGGTCCACGCAGTCGCCGGGTAGCCACCGAGCGGCTGGCGGCCGGCGACACAGATAACGGCGAGGGTGAGGCCGGCCGTCGAGTAGCAGACAGCCGTGTAGACCGTCGTACTCACGCGCTGGCGTACGGCGCCCCCGATCGTGACGTACGCACCGGACAGCATCCCGCCGACCAGCGCGAGCGTGTCGCCCCACACTGCCCGCGGCGAGATACCGAAGTCGACGCCGCCGAGCACCGCTGCCCCGGCGACCGCGATCACGATGCCCACCCAGGCGCCTCGTGCGACGTGCTCACCCCGCGCCCGGGCGATCAACGCCGCCCACACGGGCTGCATGGCGACGAGCGCCGTCGACGACGCGACCGTGGTGAAGCTGATGCTCGGGACCCACGTGGCGAAGTGCGCGGCGAGCACCAGACCCGATGCCACACAGAGCAGCAGGTCTCGGCGAGCAAGTCGCGCGAACTCGTCCCGCCGCGTCAGCACGGCGTACGGGAGGATGACGGCGCAGGCGAGGACGTTGCGCCACATCGCCACGGCCATGGTCGGGGCGCCGCCGCTCGCCGCCCGGATCAGCGGGCCGGATGTCGACAGCATCAGGACGGCGAAGCCAATGAGGACGAGATCCCGGTTGGGCGGCCGGTCGAGGGCGCCGGGCTTGGCCGTCCCCTCCTGCGCTGCCATGGGTCGATAGTAGGTCTCGGCCCGTGGCCCGAAACCGCACTGCCGCCGGCGACGCCCTCCGGTCACACTGGGCGCATGTTCCGGATCGGACGACTCGGCCGCGGTGACGAGCAACTCCTGCGTCTGCTCGCTGCACTGATCGATTGGATGGACGACAACGACATCGGTGACGTGTGGCTCGGCGCCGACAACCCGCGCGCGAGGCGTTCTATCTGGCGTGCGGCTTCCAGGTCGACGACCCGGCGGTCTACCTGATCCTGCGCCGACCCAGACCGTGCGCCGACCAAGACCCTGCGCCGACCCTGCCCCTGCGCCGGACCCTGACCGTCACCCGCCGCGGGCGTCCAGCTGAGCTTGCCGCGGGCGCCCGGTCACGCGGAGCACTCCTCGAGCACTCCCCCGTCGAGGTGCCAGCGCCGCGTCAGCCGCACCGTCTCGAGCATCCGCCGGTCGTGTGTGACGAGCAGCAGCGTGCCCGGGTAGGACTCGAGCGCTTCTTCGAGTTGTTCGATAGCCGGCAGGTCGAGGTGGTTCGTCGGCTCGTCGAGCACGAGCACGTTGACACCGCGGGCCTGCAGGAGAGCGAGAGCAGCGCGGGTGCGCTCCCCCGGTGACAACGAGGCGGTGGGCCGCAGCACGTGGTCGGACTTCAGACCGAACTTCGCCAGCAGTGTCCGCACCTCCGCGATGGGCCGGTCCGACAGCTCGCCCGCCAGCACGTCCAACAGCGCCACCGCGGAGTCGAGCTGCGCACGGGCCTGGTCGACCTCCCCGAGGGCCACGCTCGCTCCCAAGGACGCTGAGCCCTCATCGAGGGTCACCCGGCCGAGGAGCGCGCCGAGCAGTGTCGTCTTCCCGGCCCCGTTGGGCCCGGTCACGCCGATGCGGTCCCCCGCATCCACCTGCACAGTGACGGGTCCCAACCGAAAAGTGCCCCGTCGTACGACGGCTCCGCACAATGTCGCCACCACCGTCGATCCGCGAGGCGCTGCGGCGATCTCGTACCGCAGTTCCCATTCCTTGCGCGGCTCCTCGACGACGTCGAGCCGCTCGATCATGCGATCGGTCTGCTTGGCTTTTGCAGCCTGCTTCTCCGAGGACGCAACGCCGAGACGCTTGCGGAACTTGTCGTTGTCCGGGCTCTTGCGCATCGCGTTGCGCACGCCCTTTTCCATCCAGTTGCGCTGCATGCGTGCCCGTTCCTCGAGCGAGGACAGCCGATCGTCGTACTGCTCGAACGCTTCGCGCGCGTGGCGACGGGCGACCTCCCGCTCCTCGAGGTAAGCGCCGTAGCCACCGCCGTACAACGCCACTTTCTGTTGCGCGAGATCGAGCTCGACGACACTCGTCGCGCACCGCGCGAGGAACTCACGGTCGTGACTGACAAGGACGACACCCGCCCGCTGCCCGCTGACGAACGCTTCGAGACGGGCAAGGCCGTCGAGGTCGAGGTCGTTGGTGGGCTCGTCGAGCAACAGGACATCGAAGCGGGACAGGACAAGCGCGGCGAGTCCGACACGAGCGGCCTGCCCACCGGACAACGCGGTCATGAGCAGGCCGGTATCCAGCGACAGTCCGAGGTCGGCAAGCGCCTCGCCGGTGCGGTCGTCGAAGTCGGGAGCGCCCAGTGCCATCCAGCGGTCGAAGGCGAGCGAATAGGCGTCCCCCGCTCCCGGACGCTCGGCAGCCAGGTCGTCGGTCGCGAGCTCGAGCTCTGCCTCGGCAGTGGCGACGCCGGCGCGACGGCGCAGATGATCGAGGACCGTTTCGCCGTGCCGGCGTTCGACCTCTTGCGGCAACCAGCCGACCGCGGAGGACGCGGGCGCGACCGACACGGCACCGCCGGCCGGCGTGTCGACACCGGCAAGCAGCCGCAGCAGGGTCGATTTGCCGGCCCCGTTGGCACCGACCACCGCAAGGACATCCCCAGGAGCGACGACGAGGTCGAGGCCGGAGAACAGACTGCGGTCGGCGTACGCGGCGGCGAGCCCACGGGCGACGATGGTGGCGCTCATGCTGTCATCCTCGCAGACCGGCCGCGGTCGGGCGGGCGGCTCTGCGCTGCAAGGCGCCCGCGTCATCCCTAGCCGGCGAGCGCTTTCGACAGGTCCACGATGTCCTTGGGGATGACGATCGCATGCGTATTACCGAAGTCGGAGAACGTCAGCTTGCCACCGCTGGCGCCGGCCTTCTCCAAGTAGACAGGCAGGTTGGAGCCGTCGGTGGCGACGTAGATGAACGAGCCGCTCGATTGTTTGACGACGGCGACGGGCTTGCCCTGGTAGCTGCCCGTCGTCACGGGGTCGATGACGTGGCCGTTCTTCGGGTGCTCGAAATCCTTGGCGAGGCCGTCGATCGTCAGACCGGTGTCGCTCGTCGACCCCGTTGCCGGGACGCGCACCCAGTGGCCCGCCAGCACCTTGGCGACCTTCGCGGGGAGGGCCTGACCGGTCCACAGGGCGAGTGGGGCCTTGATGTAGGTGCCCGCCGGCGCCGTGATCAGTGAGACCGTCGAGCCCTTGAACGCCATCGTGATCTGGCTGGCGTCGGCGGTGAAGACAGCCGTCACCGGACCCTGCGCCCCAGCGACCCCCACCATCGTGCCCGTCGCACGCGCGGACCCGGCATGTCGGAGCGCCGTCGCGACCAGCATCATCACGGCTTGGCCCTTCATCGAGGTGAGGTCACCTCCGCCGCCCACGGTCGGCGTCGCCGTGGCGCTGTCAGACGCGCTCGGCGATTCCGACGGGGTCGGCGACACGGAGGCACTCGCCGTAGCGCTTGTCGACGTGGACGCGGACATCGATGAGGACGCGGAGGCCACGGCAGGATCTGACGTCGCCGGCGACGATGCGGACGACGATGCCGCGGACGAGCAGCCCGTTACGACAAGCGTGATGCCGGCCATGCCTGCGGCGATCTTGCTGGGTGTCATTTGTCGAGCCCCTCCGTCGGACCGCCTGCCGGCGGGCTGCGCTTACGCTACCCCCACACGGGTTCGCCTCGCACTGGCGGCCTCCGTGCGGCTGCTGGCCGCCGCGCCGGGTGCCTTGCCGCATGAATCTGTCGTCGGCCGACGGACATCGGATCGGCCGCGCCGTCAGGGTGACAACGGGCCGCAGTGGTCTACGAACGCTGCAGTGCCTAAAAGGCAACAGGGACTGGGAAACGCGGAGCTAGCACGACGTTCGGCATCTGCAACACGCCGACGCCGGAACTGCAGGTGCAGCTCGTCACCGTCCTCGTTGTCGAAGCAGCCACGCCCGCTCGCGCGGCAGGTCGTGCCCAACGTGCGCATCAACGACGGCGGCGGTGGCCGGGGCGCCGCTGGCTGCCGTTGCCCGTGCCCCGCGGTGGCTTCCTCAGGCAGCGAGAAACGGCGAGGCGTCCCTGTCGGCAGCACATCGGGATGTGCCCGCGTGCGCGAGCTCCCGAGATAATCGGGAGGTGCCGGCGCGCGCGAGCCGCCTGGTCGCAGTCCCGTCGCTGGCAGTGCTGTCGCCGGCGGTGCTGTCGCTGGCAGTGCCGTCGCCGGCAGTGCTGACATCGGTGCTGACGTGGCCGGCCGCCGTGTCTGTGGTGTCGGACCCAGTCGTCGGGTCGTCAGTCACACGCAAGCCGACGGCGGCCGGGGCGACGGTGCACCAGACGACCTTGCCGGTGTCCGTTTCCAGGACGCCCCACTCCGTCGTGAGGGCTTCGATCAGCGCCATGCCGCGGCCGGTGGCAGCGTCGGGGTCGTAGCGGCGACGGACCGGTTTGGTGGACGAGCTGTCCGCGACTCGCACGTTGACACCGTCGGCGACAAGCTCGATCACCATGGAGAACTCCGTGCGGGCGTGCAGGACGGCGTTGGTCGCGAGTTCACTGACGACGGTGATCGTCGCCCAGACGAGACCGTCGGCATCCCACTCCTCGAGCTGCTGCTGGACGAACATGCGGGCGCTGCGAACACTGTGCGGCGTCGCGGGCCAGACGCATTCGGCTCGAAGCATGTGGACAGGATAAAGGGAAACCGGGTGGCTGCCGGGGGTCCGTGTGCGCGCGTCGCGGGGCAACTCGTCACGACGGGGACAAACGTGCCAATTCCGCCTCGGCGGCCGCGAGCTGGGCGCGGAGATTCGCTGTCCGGTCCTCCGCCTCGCGGCGCATCGAGTCGGTGATCGCACTCACGAGAACGTCCACGTCCGGGACTCCGAGGGCGGCGCTGGCCGCCGCTGCCGCCCCGGCCGAGATCTCGACGGGGCGGACCCGGCGGCTGCCGGCGCGGGCCTCGGCCGTCCAGCGCGCTGTGCCGTCGAAGGAGATGGTCACGCTGATCGGTATGGGCATCGGCCGGCGCCGCGTCGGGGGGACGGCCTTCGCGGGGACGGCCTTCGCGGGGACCGCCTTCGCGGGGACCGCCTTCGCGGGGACCGCCTTCGCGGGGACCGCCTTCGCGG
>CAXSDE010000062.1:0-15202 GCA_964236265.1 uncultured bacterium | reverse complement strand
CGGCAAGACGCTGCTCGCCCGCGCCGTCGCCGGTGAGGCCGGCGTGCCGTTCTACTCGATCTCCGGCTCCGACTTCGTGGAGATGTTCGTCGGCGTCGGCGCCTCCCGCGTGCGTGACCTCTTCGAGCAGGCCAAGGCCAACGCCCCCGCGATCGTCTTCATCGACGAGATCGACGCCGTGGGCCGCCACCGCGGCGCCGGCATGGGCGGCGGTCACGACGAGCGTGAGCAGACCCTCAACCAGCTGCTCGTCGAGATGGACGGCTTCGACGTCAAGGGCGGCGTCATCCTCATCGCCGCCACCAACCGTCCGGACATCCTCGACCCGGCGCTGCTGCGACCCGGCCGGTTCGACCGCCAGATCGTCGTCGACCGCCCCGACCTCGAGGGTCGCAAAGGCATCCTGCGCGTGCATGGCAAGGGCAAGCCGCTCGCGCCCGACGTCGACCTCGATGTCATCGCGCGCCGCACGCCCGGCTTCACCGGTGCCGATCTGGCCAACGTCCTCAACGAGGCGGCGCTGCTGACCGCCCGGCAGGGCAACGACCTCATCACCATGCTCGTGCTCGAGGAGTCGATCGACCGCGTCATGGCGGGCCCGGAGCGCAAGAGCCGGCTCATGTCCGACAAGGAAAAGAAGATCATCGCCTACCACGAGGGTGGGCACGCGCTCGTCGCCCACGCGCTGCCCAACAGCGACCCGGTCCACAAGATCACGATCCTGCCGCGCGGCCGCGCCCTCGGTTACACGATGACGCTCCCGACGGAGGACAAGTTCCTCACCACGCGCTCCGAGATGATCGACCAGCTCGCCGTCCTCCTGGGCGGCCGGACGGCGGAGGAGCTCGTCTTCCACGAGCCGACCACCGGTGCCGCCAATGACATCGAGAAGGCGACCGGAATCTCCCGCGCCATGATCACCGAGTACGGCATGAGCGAGCGCCTCGGTGCCCGCAAGTTCGGCGAGAGCCAGGGCGAGGTCTTCCTCGGCCGGGACATGGGTCACCAGCGCGACTACTCCGAGCAGATCGCCGCGGCGATCGACGAGGAGGTCCGCGGGCTCATCGAGAGTGCGCACGACGTCGCCTGGGAGATCCTCGTCGAATACCGCGAGGTCCTCGACGATCTGGTGCTCGCGTTGATGGACAAGGAGACCCTGTCCAAGGACGAGGTCCTCGTTGCTTTCGACCGGGTGAGCAAGCGGGCCCTCGAGCCGTCCTACCGCGGCTACGGCAAGCGGCTGCCCAGCGATCAGCCGCCCGTCCTCACGCCGCGGGAACTGTCACTGCTGGGCCCCGACGATGTGAAGGGGCTCGCGAATGGTCACGCCAACGGCGCGGCCAATGGCGCGAGCAACGCCGCCACCAATGGCGCTACCAATGGCGGGACCCACGGCGCTGCCAATGGCGCGACCAACGGCGCCCCCCATGGCGGCACAACGACGGGTGCCCATGTGATCGAGCCGGCCGACTCTGGCGAGAACGGTTCCTGAGTTCGACGGGCCCTCCATGGCAGAGAATCCCGGCGTGGGGACAGTCGATCAGCCGCGGATCGCCGCAGCCGTGCGGGAGCTCCTGGCCGCCATCGGCGAGGATCCCGACCGCGACGGTCTCCGTGAGACGCCGGCGCGGGTCGCGCGGGCGTACGCCGAGATCTTCAGCGGCATCGGCCGCGACCCGCAGGAAGTGCTGTCGACGGTGTTCGACGCGGCCCACGACGAGCTCGTGCTGCTCAAGGACATCGAGCTGTACAGCACCTGTGAGCACCACCTCGTGCCGTTCCACGGGGTGGCGCATGTGGGCTACATCCCCAACACCACCGGCCAGATCACCGGGCTATCCAAGCTCGCCCGGCTCGTCGACCTCTACGCCAAGCGCCTCCAGGTGCAGGAGAGGCTGACGATGCAGGTGGCCGACGCCATGGTCGACCTGCTCCAGCCGCGCGGCGTGATCGTCGTGATCGAGGCCGAGCACCTGTGCATGTCGATGCGCGGGGTCCGTAAGCCGGGGTCCCGCACGGTGACCTCCGCAGTGCGCGGCATCTTCCGGGAGCGCGAGGCAACCCGCGCCGAGGCCATGAGCCTCATCATCGGCCGGTGACGGACACGACCCCGCTCGACGGGCCGAGCGCGCAGCCGCCGCTCGCGTCGCAGCCGCCGCTCCCCCCGCGCGCGCCGCGCCCCCCGCAGCCGCGTGAGCCGCGCCCGCCGCGTGAGCCGCGCCCGCCGCGTGAGCCGCGCCCGCCGGCCGAGCCGGCCGAGCCGGCGGGGGACCGCCGGACCGCCGCCCACGACCGCCGCACCCGCCGGACGTGGATCCCGCGGGCGGCCGCCTGGGTCATCGGGCTCTCCGGCGTGCTCAACATCGCGAGCGCGGCGGCGCCGAAGTTCTACCACCGGGTCAGCCGGATCGCGGACACGTTCCCGGCGGAGGTCACCGGTGCGGCGACGGGTGCCACGGTGTTCATGGGCGTGCTGCTCCTGCTGCTCACCCGGAGCCTGCGCCGCCGCAAACGGCGCGCGCACAAGGTGGCCGTCGCGGTTCTGGCGGTGACCGCGGTCTTGCACGTCGTCCGCGGCGTGGCGCCCGGCGAGGCCGTCTTCGCGCTCGTCCTGCTTGCTGCCCTGCTGGTCTATCGCGACCAGTTCTACGCGGCGTCGGATCCGCGCACCCGCTGGGGCGGGGTCGCGTGGTTCTTCGTGGTCGCGCCCGCGGCCGTCCTGTTCGGCGTCGGGTTCCTGTCCTGGCGCTCCCGCTGGCTGGTGGGGCCGCATCCGCTGAGTGCGGAACTCGAGCACGTCGTCCTCGGGCTCGTCGGGCTGGGCGGCCCGCTCACGTTCACGAGCGCGCGGATGGACAGCGCGTTCGGCACGGGGCTGTTCGTGTTGGGGTTCCTCATCGGGCTGTCGACCCTCTACCTGGTGCTGCGACCCGCGGAGCCGCTCGCCAGCCTCGGGCCCGATGACGAGACGCGGCTGCGCGAACTGCTGCGCAAGCACGGCGCCGCCGATTCGCTCGGCTACTTCGCCCTGCGCCGGGACAAGGCCGTCATCTGGTCGCCCACGGGCAAGAGCGCGATCACCTATCGGGTCGTGTCCGGCGTCATGCTGGCCAGCGGCGATCCGCTGGGCGATTGCGAGGCGTGGCCCGGAGCCATCAAAGTGTTCGTCGAGGAAGCGGAACGGCACGCCTGGGTGCCGGCCGTCATCGGGTGCAGTGAGCGCGCCGCCGAAGTGTGGCTCCGCGAGGCGGACCTCGACGCCCTCGAGATCGGCGACGAAGCGGTCCTGGAGGTCGCGAGCTTCTCCCTCGACGGTCGCCCCATGCGCAACGTCAGGCAGATGGTCAACCGGGTGGAACGGGCCGACTTCACCGCCACGGTCTGCAGGGTTGCCGAGGTCGCGCCGGAGCACATCGCATCGCTCAGCGCGCAAGCGTCGGCGTGGGCCTCGACGGAGACCGAGCGCGGGTTCTCCATGGCCCTCGGGCGGCTCGGTGACCCCGCCGACGGTGACTGCGTGATCGCGGTGGCCTCGCACGAGGACCACGCCCGCGCGATCCTGCACTTCGTCCCGTGGGGCACCGACGGCCTCTCGCTCGACCTGATGCGGCGCGACCGAACGGCCATGCCGGGGCTCAACGAGTTTCTCATCGTCGAGACCTTCAAGGCCGCCGAACGGCTCGGCTTCCGGCGGGTGTCCCTCAACTTCGCGGTCTTCCGCTCTGCACTCGCCCGCGGGGAGCGCATCGGCGCCGGCCCGATCCTGCGTGCCTGGCGCGGGGTGCTCGTCTTCCTGTCCCGCTGGTTCCAGATCGAGTCGCTCTACAAGTTCAACGCCAAGCTCCTGCCCGAGTGGCAGCCGCGCTTCGTCTGTTTCCCGGCGGTGCGCGACATTCCGCGGATCGCAATCGCCGCCCTCGAAGCGGAAGCGTTCATCAACTGGCCGAAGTTTTCCTGGCGCACGGTGACGCCGTGGCGCCGCGCCTACCAGCGGGGCGCGTGATGGTCGACCACAGCAGCATGCTCGACGACAGCAGCATGCTCGACGACATCGGGCGCTGCCGCGTGATGGGTGTCGTCAACGTCACCCCCGATTCCTTCTCCGACGGCGGGAGCTTCGTCGATGCCGCCACCGCCGTGGCGCACGGCTTTGCGATGCTCGCCGCCGGGGCGGACATCGTCGACGTCGGTGGTGAGTCGACCCGGCCCGGTGCCGGGCCGGTCAGCCCGGACGAGGAGTGGCGCCGGGTCGGTCCGGTCGTCGGCGAGCTCGCCGACGCGGGCCTCGTCGTCAGCATCGACACGATGCACCGCGTCACCGCCGAGAAGGCCCTGGGCGCGGGAGCGCGCATCGTCAATGATGTCTCCGGTGGCCTCGCCGACGCGGACCTGCCGCGCCTGATCGCCGACTCCGGGGTCCCGTACGTCGTCATGCACTGGCGCGCGCGCAGCCAGCAGATGCAGAGCCGGGCGGTGTACGACGACGTCGTTCGCGACGTCCGCACGGAGCTCGCGGCACGGGTGGAAGCCCTGCTGGGGTTGGGGATCGCGGGCAGTCAACTCATCCTCGACCCCGGGCTCGGCTTCGCGAAGACGGGCGCGCACAACTGGTCGTTGCTCGCGCACCTGGACGACCTGCTGGGCCTCGGCCGGCCGTTGCTCGTCGGCGCCTCCCGCAAGTCGTTCCTCGGCGCGCTGCTGGCCGCGCCCGACGGTACGCCGCGCTCCGCGGCGGAGCGCGAGGCGGCCACCACGGCCCTGACGGCCCTCGTTGCCGAGCGCGGTGCCTGGGCGGTGCGCGTGCACGACGTTCGCGCCGGCCGCGACGCGGTCGACGTGGTGGCCGCCCTGCGGGTCGCCGGCGGCACCTCCCGGGCGGCGCAAGCGATGCCCGCCGCGACGGGCCCCCGTTGAGGCGGCGACCGGCATGACCGACCGGCTCTCGATCCGGGGCCTGCGGGTGCGCGGCACCCACGGCGTCCTCGACTCCGAACGCGCCGACGGCCAGGAGTTCTCCGTCGACGCGACCCTCGAGGTCGACACCCGGCCGGCCGCCGCGTCGGACGAGCTCGCGGACACTGTCGATTACGGCACGCTGGCGGGGCGGCTCGCCGATGTCGTCGCCGGGCCACCGGTGGACCTGATCGAACGGCTCGCCCAGCAGCTGGCCGACGTGTGTCTGGCCGACCCGCGCGTGGCCGCCGTCGAAATCACCGTCCACAAGCCGCACGCGCCGATCCCGCTGCCGTTCGACGACGTGACGCTCACGATCCGCCGCGAGCGCCCATGACCGCGCGGGCGGTCCTGGCGGCCGGGTCCAATATCGGGGACCGCGCCGCCACCCTCGAGCGCGGCCTCCGGCTGCTCGCCGTGCACCCCCAGGTCACCGTCGTCGCGATCTCGCCCGTCTACGAGACCGACCCCGTCGGCGGGCCCGTCCAGGACGACTTCCTCAACCTGGTCGCGCTCATCGACACCGACGTCGCCGCCCGGAGCCTGCTCGGCCTGCTCCAGGTGATCGAGGCGGCGTGCGGCCGGGAGCGGGTCCAGCGCTGGGGTCCGCGCACGCTGGATCTCGACCTCATCACCTACGACGCGCTCGTCTCCGCCGACCCCGGCCTCATGCTGCCGCATCCGCGGGCCCACGAACGCGCGTTCGTCCTGCAGCCGTGGGCAGACCTCGAGCCGGGCGCTGAGCTCCCCGGGCACGGCAGCATCAGCGCCCTGTTGGCCGGCCTCAGGATGCATGGCGTACGACAACGCCCTGATCTGGAGGTGACCGTGTGAAGCCGTCGCGACTGTCCGTGCTCGCGCCGACCGCGCTGGGTGTCGGCATCGCCGTCTACGTCCTGCTGCGCGTCTTCTACTCCCGCCTGCCGACGCTGCCGCACACGGCGCCGGTGTCGTTCGGCTTCCTGGCCATCGCGGAGATCGGGGTCGCGCTGAGCCTGCGGCCGCGGCTGCAGCGGCGGGCCGGCACGACGCCCGTGCAGCCGCTGCTGGCCGCCCGCATCGCCGCGCTCGCGAAGGCGAGTGCCGTGGCGGCGGCGATCGGCCTCGGCGCCTACGGCGGCCTGCTCGCCTACGTCGGCCCGCAGGCGGACAAGCGGCTGCCCGGATCGGATGCGGTGGTCGCCGTCATCGGTCTCGGCGTGAGCGCCCTGTTGCTCGTCGGCGCGCTGCTGCTGGAGCACACCTGCCGGTTGCCCGACGAGCCGGACGACGGCGTCGATGCCGACGAGCAGCCGTACGATCCGTACGCCCACCGCTAGCGGGTCGGCGGACGGGCGCCGCCGGCGCGTGGCACCATTGCGCCCATGCCGACGTACGACGAGCTCGACGCCCTGACCACCGACGAGCTCCGGGGCCGCGCCTTCGAGCTCGCGCAGCACCGCCACGACGTCCGGTTCTTCTGGGACCTGGTGAAGCACCTGCCGGCCGCCGCCTCGCTCGCGACGGAGGACGGCTCACCGGGCAACGTCGTGGGGAGCATCGCCGAGCTGGTGCGGCTCTCGCACGAGGTCTTCACCGCCGACACGGCCAACCTGGGTGACGCCGAGCCGCTGATCCGTGAGCGGTTCATCAGCTACGTCATCGAACACGGCTGACGCGGCTCTCCCGGCGCGCTCCGTGTGCGGGCGCGGCTCGGCCGGACAGCCGCCCGCGCGGGGTACCGTCGGGGCATGCCCAGCGGTCGCCATGCCCGTCCCCGTGAGCCCGCCCTGCCCGCGCTCGCCGGGTGGGCGTGCGCCCTCGTCGCGGCCGTCCTCGCCGCCCTCACCAGCGACCCGCGCTTCCTGCGGCTCGCCGTCGTCCTCGCGCTGGCCGCCGTGGTCCCGCACGCGCTCGCCGCGGCGCGCGCCCCGCGGCGCTCCGACCTGCGCGCGCTCCGCCGGGAGTTGGCCGTCCTGCGCTCCGAACTCAGCGTGCGCCCGGTGCCGCTCGTCGAGGTGGTGCTGGTCCCGACGCCCGAGCCGGCGGTCGCCGGGCCCGCGTCGGTCAACGGCAACGCGCACGTCGACCGCAGCGACCGCCGCCGGCTCGTCCTCGACCTGGTCGCCCTCGAAGAGGCCTCGGACAGCGTGCGCACTTAGCCCGTCGCCCGCTACTTGTCGATGTCGCCGATCACGAAGAACAGCGACGCGAGGATGGGCACCAGGTCCTCAACCCGGGCGCCGGGCAGGATCTCGCGCAGCACCTGCACGTTGTTGTACGACGCGGTGCGCAGTTTGAGCCGGTACGGCGTCTTCTCCCCGCGCGAGACGAGCCAGTAGCCGTTGATCCCGAGCGGGTTCTCCGTCCAGCAGTAGGTCTCGCCCTCCGGGGCGCGCACGACCTTCGGCAGCCGCACGTTGACGGGGCCGGCCGGCAGGGCGGCCAGCACGTCGAGGCAGGCGCCCGCGATGTCGAGGGACACCGTGACCTGCTCCAACAGGACTTCGAAGCGGGCCAGGCAATCCCCAGCCGTGCGTGTGACGACGCGCAGGACGCCGGGCGGGAGGTCGGCGTACGCGAGGGAGGGCTCGACGACGCGCAGGTCCAGCGCCGATCCGCTTGCCCGGGCGACGGGACCGCTCAAGCCGTACTGGCCGACGAGGGCCGGGTCGATGACCCCGACGCCGCGAGTCGCGGCGACGAAGGCGGGGGCGGCGAGGTGCGCGGCGATCGGCGGCAGCGCGGCGCGGACGGTCGCGAGAGCAGCCCGGCAGCGGTCGCGCCACCCGAGCGGCATGTCGTCCTTCAGCCCGCCGATCCGGTTGAACATGTAGTGCACGCGGCCGCCCGCGAGCTCTTCGAGGACGCCCTGCAACTCGTCGCGTTCCGCGGCCGTCGATGGCGGGTCGCTCCCCGGCAGGGCGCCGAGGAAAGCGAGGTGGCTCAGCGCGCGGTTGAGCTCGGCGAGCAGCGTGCGCAGCCACCCGGCGCGCACCGGGACCTCGAGTCCGAGCATCCGCTCCACGGCAAGCACGAGACCGAGCTCGTTGGCGAACGCCGACAGCCAGTCGTGCCGGTTCGTCAGCACGAGGATCTGCCGGTAGTCGCGGACCTCGAACAACTTCTCGGCACCGCGGTGCATGAAGCCGACGATCGGCTCGGCGGTGGCGATGCGGTCGCCGTCGAGGGTGAGGGCCAGTTGCAGCACGCCGTGCGCGGACGGGTGCTGCGGTCCGAGGTCGAGGACGAGGTCGCTGACGGGCCCGGCCGCACCGCCGATCCCGACGGTGATCGTCGGAGCATGCGGGGCGGTCACCCGCGTCATGCTGCCACTCGACCGGTGGCGTCGTATCAGCCGCGCCCGCGTGTCCGCTACGGCCCGGCGCTGGGCCTGGTGCGCGGGATCGTCGCGACGAATGTGCTGCCTTGGCCGGGAAGCGATTCGACAGTGACCGTCCCGCCGTGCAGGGAGACGAAGTCGCGGACGAGCGTCAGCCCGATGCCGAGGCCGTTGGCCTCCCGCGTCTCGCTGCCGTCGACCTGCAGGAAGCGCTGGAAGATCCGGTCGAGGTCGTCCGGCAGTATGCCCATCCCCTCGTCCTGCACCGACAGTCGCACCTCCGCATCGTCGGCGTCGAGCCGCACGCGGATCGGCGTGCCATCGGGGGAGAACTTGACCGCGTTCGACACGAGGCTCGACAGCACGCGCTCGATCTTCGCCGCGTCGGCCATCGCCACGATCGGCTCATCCGGCATGTCGAGCTCGATGCGCCGCGAATGCTGCTGGGACAACTCGGCCACCCACCGCGTCAGGCAGAACTGCCAGTCGAGCGGCGACAGGATCGCGCGGTTGTCGCCCGACTCCGACAACGCGAGGTCGAGCAGTGACTCGATCATCTCGCGCAGGTCGCGGCTGCGGCGGAGCAACGACAGGACGATCGCCTCGCGCTCCGGTGCCCGCAGTCGCTCACCGCCGCGGTGCAGCGTGCGGGCGGCGAGCTCGATCGTCGCGGCCGGCGTGCGCAGCTCGTGCGACACGGCGGCGAGGAACTCGTCCTTGCGCCGGTTGAGCCCGCGCAGGCCCTCGGCGACCTCCGCCTCCCGTCGCCACGCGCGGGAGCTCCCGAGCGCCAGCCCGAGCTGCTCCGCGACGGCCGTCAGCCGGTCGCGTTCGCGGTCGTCGAACGGGCGCACGCTGCGGTGCGCGGTCACCAAAACGCCGATGACGTCGCCGCGCGACGGGATCGGCGTGCCCGCGACGCAGCGCATCCCTTCCGCCAGGAGCGGGTGGCCGGGCTCGAAGTGGCCCTGCGCGTCCGGCGTGAACACCTGCTTGCCGGTGCGCACGACCTTCGCAGCGGTCGAGTCGCCGCTGACGAGCGACGGGTGCTGGTTGTAGTAGGAGTCCAGGTCGGCGGTGATGCCTGATGTCGCCGCGCTGATGAAGCGCTCGCCGTCGACGAGGGCGACGGTGCCGGCATCCCAGCCGACGACATCGAGGGCCGCCGCCAGGCCGCGTTCGGCGAGGTCCGGTTCGAAGGGGTCCGATGTCGCCGCCTCGAGCACGGCGTGCAGGGACCGGTGCGCGCGGACAGCCTCGCTGAGGATCGCGACGATCCGCACCGAGAAATGGGTCAGCAGCAGGAAGATGACGAGCCTGACTGCGGCCTCCCGCCAGCTCATGTGCCCGTGCGGTCCGAGGAGGGCCCACTCGATCGCCGGCACGAGGACCGGCACGACATAGCGCGTCACGCCCGTGAAGAAGAACGCGCCGAAGACGATCGGGACCACCTCGAGGATCCCGAACGCAGCCGTGGACTGGACTATCGCCGACCCCGACGCGATGAACAGGGAGTAGGTCGAGACGATCGCGAGCACCCCGTTGCGGGAGCCGGAATGCACCCAGCCGAACCGGCGCGTCAGCTCCGTGAAGACCAGGGCGACCGTCGTGACGGCGGTCAGCCGAAGGGACGTCGGGACCTCGGCGGTCACGAGCCAGTCGAGGGCGTAGCTGACGAGGCACCCGAGATAGGCGATCTGCGTGACGAGGGAGCGCAGACTCGCCTGGCTGTGGCGGTCGTCGATGACCGCGCGCGTCCGATCACCCGGGAAGGTCACACCCGTGACGCTAGGCCAACGCAGGGGGTGACCGCGGCCGTTCGGCTGCATCCGTGACGCGTGGCGCGTGGTCGGCACCCGTTCGGCTCAGCGCCGACCCGGCTCCCACCGGAAACGCCGGACCGCGACGAGCGCACCGAGCACCAGCCAGCCCGCGAGCCACGCGAGATCCTTGCCGGCGAAGCCGCCCGTGCCGGGACCGTTCGTGGCCTCGAACAGCGCGTTCACGAAGTGGCGGATCGGGAAGACGTCGGCGACCTTCGCGAGCCCGCTGTCCTCGTCCACCGGGAACCACACCCCGGAGATGAAGGTCAGCGGCAGGAGCGTCGCGTTGACGATCGCGGGCGCGGCGTCGTCGTTCGGGATGAAGGTCTGGATCGCGATCCCCAGCGCGCAGAAGCACGCCGCGCCGGCGATGAGCGCCACGGCGATCGCGGGGATCCGGCTGGCGCTCAGGTGCACGCCGAAGAACGCGATGCCGGCGCCGAACGTGAGCGCCACCAGCAGGATCGACAACACGACCGACGACGCGATCATCCCGCTGATGAACGCCCAGGCCGGCAGGGGCGTGGCACGTTTGCGCTTGAGCAGCCCGTTGTCACGCCGGCCGGCCAGCGTCATCGCCAGGTTGGTGTAACAGGCGCCCATCACCCCGAACGTGAGGATCGACGGGACGAAGTATTGATTGAAGCTGATCGAGCCACCTTCCGGCAGGTCGATCGTCTTGCCCTTGTTGAGCGAGGCGAACAGCACCAGGAACATGAGCGGAAACACGAGAGTGAAGAACGCCGCCGCGGGATTGCGCCAGTAGGCCTTCTGCTCGTAGCGCAGCTGATGAGCGACGAGGCCCAGCCCGCGGGCAGGGCGCCGTACCGTCTGCTGGTGTGTTGCCGAAGCTGTCATGAGGCGACCTCCGTCGCTGTGTCGCTGTCGGCGATGAGCGCGAGGTAGGCATCCTCGAGCCCGGCGCGCGTCACGCGCAGGTCGCCGAGGCTGACCGACCGCTCCAGCGCCCAGCCCGTCAACTCGTGCATGATGCGCAGCTCGTCCGCAACGGGGAGCGCAACGCTGACGACGCCGTCATGGGTCGCGCTCGCGCGGACGGGCAGGTCGCCGGCGTTGATCCCCGCCGGCAGCAGGAACGTGGCGGTCGCCTCGGAGCGCTGCGCCGCCGTGAGGACCGCCGGCGGTCCCTCCGCGACGACGAGGCCGCCCGCGATCACGACCACGGTGTCGGCGAGGGCTTGCGCCTCGTCGATGTAGTGGGTCGTGAGGACGATCGTCGTGCCGGCACCGGTCAGATTGCGTACGACGTCCCACGCGCTGCGGCGCGCCGTCGGGTCGAAGCCGGTCGTCGGTTCGTCGAGGAAGAGCAGCTCCGGGTCGCCGATGATGCCGAGGGCGACGTCCAGGCGGCGCTGCTGCCCGCCCGACAGGGTTTTCGAGCGGGCGTTGGCCTTCTCGGCCAATCCCACCAGGTCGATGACCTCGTCCACGTCGCGCGGGTGCGGGTAGTAGCGCGCGTGCATGGCCAGCACTTCGCGAGGCGTCAGATACGGGTCCGCCGCCGACTCCTGCAGCACGATGCCGAGGCGGGAGCGCAACTCGCCGGTCTTCGCGCGCGGGTCCAGGCCGAGGACGCTGACCTCGCCGGCGTCCCGGTCGCGGAAGCCCTCGAGGATCTCCAACGTCGTCGTCTTGCCGGCCCCGTTGGGCCCCAGCACGGCCGTCACCTGGCCGGTCTCGATCGTCAAATCGATCCCCCGTACGGCGTGCACCGTGCCGTAACTTTTCGTCAGTCCCCGGACCTCGACGGCTGCCATCGCCCACCCCTCTTCCGTCACGTCGCATGCTAGGGGATCGCCCGTAGGCTGCCGGTATGCATACCGTGACGGGTCCTGACGTCGACTGGCGACCCGTGTCGGCCGCACTGCCGACTGCGCGCACCATCGCCCTGGCGTTCGCCGTCGGCGGGCCGCTCGCCGTCGCGGTGGGTCTTGCGTGGTGGCTGGCCCCGTCGGTCGTCGCTGCAGTGGTCACCGTCGCCGGCGCCGGGGCCCTCGCGGTGCTCATCGTGCTCGCCCGCCGCAACGCGAGGTCCTGGGCCTACTTCGAGGGCCCCGAGGAGCTGCTCATCCGCAACGGGCGTCTGGTCCGCCAGGTGCTCACCGTGCCGTACGGGCGCATGCAGCTCGTCGACCTCGCGACGTCCCCGATCGGGCGGCGGTTCGGCATCGCCTCGGTGCAGCTGCACACCGCCGCCGCGACCTCGCACGCCCGGATACACGGCCTGCCCGTGGCGGAGGCCGAGGGCCTCCGGCAGCGGCTGGTCCAGCGCGGTCAGGCGCAGGCGGAGGGCTTGTGACCGCGGCCCCACGCCGGTTGCATTCGCGTGGGATCCTCGCGCGCTCCTGGGGGGCCGTGGCGCTCGCCGTCGTGTATGCCGAGCAGCGCCGCGGATCCGGTGGCTTTTCGCTGCGCGATGACGAGCTGGGCATCGCCGCCATCGTGGTGGCGACGCTCGTGCTGCAGACGATCGTGTGGCGGGTCACGACGTTCGCGGTCGACGCCGACGCCGTCTCCATCCGCAGCGGCCTGCTCGTCCGCCAGACGCGGCACCTGCGGCTCGACCGGCTGCAGGCCGTGGATGTCGTCCGTCCGCTCGCCGCGCGCGTGCTCGGACTGACGGAGTTGCGGATCGAGGTCGCCGGGGCCGGGCGGAGCCGCGTGTCGTTGCGGTATCTGTCGGCGGCGGATGCGGAGGAGGTGCGCGCGCAAATCCTGCGGCTGGCGTCCGGCGCCGGCCCCCGCGAGGGGCTTGCGGCCGTTGTCGCGCCGACTCCGGGGGAGCCCTTCTTCGTCGTACCGAATCCTCTTGTCCTCGGCGGTTTCCTCCTCTCACATCCCCTGGTAGTGCTGGCGATTCCGCTCGGCATCCTGGCGTGGCTCGCCGGCTTCGTGACGGCGGCGACGTTCGGTGGGCTCGCCGCTGCGGCGCTGTCCGTTCTCGAATCGTTGCGCCGGGCGACGGGCTGGGCCAACTTCCGCATCACGGATGCTCCCGATGGGATGCACCTGCGCCGCGGTCTGCTCGACACCCGCGCGCAGACGGTGCCGCGCGGCCGCGTGCACGCGGTGTCGATCGTGCAGCCGCTGCTCTGGCGCGCATTCGACTGGGTGCGGGTCGAGGTGACGATCGCCGGCTACGGCCATCACGAGAAGGAGCATCCCGGTGTGCTGTTGCCGGTCGCGCCGATGCCGGTCGCGCTGGCGTTGGTGCGCCGCCTCTATCCGTCCGTCGACCTTGCGACCGTGCTCCTCCAGCCCGTCCCGTCCCGCGCGAGATGGCGAGCGCCGCTCGTCGGGCGCCGCTACGGGGCAGCGGTCGCCGGTGAGCATTTCCTCACGCGGCACGGTGTCCTGACGCGCACCACCTCCGTCGTCCCCACCCGGCGGATCCAGAGCGTGCACGTCCTGCAAGGCCCCTGGCAGCGGGCGCTCGGGCTCGCGTCCGTGCGCGCCGACATCGCGCCGGGACCTGTCGCGTCCGTCGCGCGCCACCTCGATGCGCGTGCCGCGCAGCAACTGGCGATCGTCCTCACCGACCTGGCCCGCCGGTCAGAGCGGCGGGTCGATGCCGACGGGTTGCACGAGCCACATGAAGCCGCCGAGGCCGGTCGGATCGAGCAGCGCAGCGGTGCGGGACACGGCAGCTAGGGCCGCGACGTACGCCCGCGGGTCCTGCGTGGCCAGCGCCGCGGGCGGGCGCGTTGCGGACACACCCAACGTCCGTAGGGCCTCGCGCTGGGTGAGGACCGTCGCCGGCTGCCCGGCCTCCCGTTCGCCGGCTGCGGCCACCGACGGGAAATGGACGTGCGCGGTCAGGTCTCGCAATCCATCCGGTACGGCGCGGACCTGCCGCCCCTCGCGGAATCCCGTCAGTGTGGCCGCCGGCCTGTTGACGGCGTGGTCGTGCTCGACGGCGTGGTCGTGCTCGACGGCGTGGTCGTGCTCGACGTCGTGCTCGACGTCGTGGTCGACGGCGTAGTCGACGGCGTAGTCGACGGCGACCGCGGCTCCACGCGTGATCCGTGCCACCACGCGCGCCCACGCGGCGTCCCGGGTCGACCCGATCTCGACGCGCCGTCGGGTCGTCCGGGCGGTGCCCGGCAGCCAACGGCCCAGCCATTCGCGGTCCCCGGGCGACAGCGGCGGACCTGGCCGCTCATCGCCGGCCTCGTTGACCTGAACGAGGCGTGGTTCGCCCCTCCCGTTCGGGTCCGTGTCGAACTCCGCGATGTCCAGCGGGACGTTGTCGAGCCACTCGTTGGCCACGAGCAGCCCGGTGACGGGACCCAGGTCGTCCGCCCACCTGATGTCGGCGTCGGGGCGGTCGGGCCGCCGGGCGACGTCGATCCCGCTCAGCCGCAGGCGCTCGGCGAGGTCCGGAGCGACCGTGGCGGCCCTGCCGCGGACGGCGGCGAGGAGTTCCCCGCCGCCGGCGCCCATGTCGACGAAGTCGAACGTCGCGGGCTGACCCAGCTGGGCGTCGACGCGCGAGGCGAGGACGAGGAGCGCGTCGGCGAACGCGTCGCTCACGTGCGGGCTGGTCCGGAAGTGGGCGGCCGGCGCGCCGGACGTGCGGTAGAAGCCGTCCGGGCCGTAGAGGGCATCGGTCATCGCGAGTTGCCAGGTCCGCCAGCGCACGGCACCGACGGTAGCGGTACGGGCGGTAGCGGTACGGCCGGTTGCGGTACGGCCGGTTGCGGTACGGCCGGTTGCGGTACGGCCGGTTGCGGTACGGCCGGTAGCGGTACGGCCGGTTGCGGTACGGATGTCTGCCGCGGCCGCCGCGTCGGATGTCCCGCCGGCGGCGTGCCCGGCCAGCTAGGACCCGCGCGACTGGCGAGCCGACCCCACCGACGACTCACTTCCTCCGCGCTATGCCCTGACCACGCGGACGTCCTCAGCGTGATGACGCGAACGTCATCAGAGGAACGGCGTCCAGTCCCGTGGCGGGAGTGTCCGGCCCGCCTCAGGCGGTGAGGACGTCGCCGTCGTTGCGCTGCGGACGTCCGTGTCGTCAGGGCATAGTGCGCGAGAAGCAACCCCCCCGCCACGCGCCCCCGCCACGCCCCCCCGCCACGCC
>CAXSDE010000061.1:0-15538 GCA_964236265.1 uncultured bacterium | reverse complement strand
CGTCGTCGACCGCGCCCTGGCCGACGATCCGCAGTCGCTGCCCATGCTGGTGCGCACGGAAGTCACGCTCGCGGCCGAGCGGGAGAGCGATCCCGTCGGGATCCACCTGGTGGCGTCGGCTCGGCTCCGCTGAGCGCCACCGGTCGCGTCGGCCCGCTTCCGGTGGCGCCGGCTCGGCTCTGCCCCGCCCGATTCGTCGCGTCGGCTCGGCTCGGCGCGCTTCCATCGCTTCCGTCGCGTCAGGCCTCGAACTTCTCCTGGTCCTCGAGGCAGCGGGCGGCTTCCGGCCGCGCGTCGAGGCGTTCCGCGGGCAGGACCCGGCCGCAGACGATGCACCTGCCGTACGTGCCGTCCTCGATGCGGGCGAGCGCAGCGAGCACCTGCTCGCGCTGCTCGCCGATGGCGAGCAGCACCGCATTCTGCCGCTGCGCGTCCGCGACGATCGAGCCCGAGTCGGCGGGGTGCTGGTCGAACGAGCTGAGCTCCGTGAAGTCCATCGCGTTCTCGCCCTCGAGAACCTCCGTCGACCCGTCGATGCCGGCGAGAAGTGCCTCGAGGCGGGTGCGGGCTTCGTCGGTCTCCACAGCTGGGTCCTCTCGATCGTCGCGCCGAGGAGTGTGCGGGCGCAGCGGGCCTGTCGGCCGACCTGCGCCGTACCCGCCGGAACCCGCGCTACCCCTGCCGACTCGGGATCTCGGCGGCAGGCGCCGGGCCGGGCCGGTAGGATCTGCCGCGATGCGAGGAGACCGGACATGGGCACGGTGACCGACGCCGGTCTGTGGCGGGCGCCGAGTGTCAGCGGCCCCGTCACGGCGACCGTCGCCATCCCAGGGTCCAAGTCCGTGACCAACCGAGCGCTGGTCCTCGCGGCCCTCGCGGACGGCACGTCACGGCTCAGCCGCCCGCTCGCCAGTCGCGACAGTGCCCTCATGACCGCGGGGCTGCAGGCACTCGGCATCTCCGTCACGAGGGACGGCGACGACCTGGTCGTCGCGGGCAACCCGGACGCCTTGCGGCCGGTGTCGGCCACCGTCGACCTCGGCAACGCCGGCACCGTCGCCCGCTTCCTTCTCCCGCTCGCCGCCCTCGCCACCGGCAGCGTGACCTTCGACGGCGATCCCCGGATGCGCGAGCGACCCGTCGGCGCCCTCCTGACCGCTCTGCGCGACCTGGGGGTCGATCTCGACGACGGTGGCCGGGACGCGTTCCCGCTGACCATCCACGGCACGGGCTCGCTGGGCGGCGGTGATGTCACCGTCGACGCATCCGCCTCGAGCCAGTTCGTGACGGCCCTCCTGCTGGCCGGTGCCCGTTTCACCGAGGGGCTCACGGTGCGCCACGTCGGGCCGCCGGTGCCGAGCGCCCCGCACCTGGCCATGACCGTGGCGATGCTGCGGTCGGCCGGCGCGACCGTCGACGATTCGCGCCCGGACGTGTGGACCGTCGCGCCCAGCACCCTGCGGGCGCGCGACGGCGTCATCGAGCCCGATCTGTCCAACGCCGCCGCTTTCGCCGCGGCAGCGCTGGTCACCGGCGGGCGCGTGCATGTCCGCGACTGGCCGCGCGCCACGACGCAGCCGGGTGCCCTGGTGCCCGACTTCTTCACCCGCATGGGTGCGACGTGCACGTTCACGGACGACGGCCTCACGGTCGTGGGTCCTGACCGGCTCGAGGGCTTCGACGCCGACCTGCACGAGGCGGGCGAGCTGACCCCGGTCCTCGTCGCCCTCGCCGCGCTCGCCACCGGCCCCAGCAGGTTCACGGGCGTGGGTCACATCCGGCTGCACGAGACCGACCGCATCGCGGCGCTCGCGCGCGAGTTCGGCGCGCTCGGCGCCGACATCACCGAGCTCGACGACGGTCTGGTCATCCGCCCCGCGCCGTTGCACGGCGGGGAGTTCGCTACCTACTCCGACCACCGGCTCGCCCACGCCGCCGCCATCGTCGGGCTCGCCGTTCCCGGCGTCCTCGTGCACGACATCGGGACGACCGCGAAGACGATGCCCGACTTCGCCGAGCGGTGGAGCCGGATGGTCGCGGGCTGACGTGGCGAGTGCGAGGCGGTACGACGAAGACGATGTCCGGGTCCGGCCGGCGCCCCGCTCCCGGCCCCGCACCCGCACCCGGCCGGCGCACGAGGCGGCCACCCCCGGATTGGTGACGGCCGTCGACCGTGGCCGCTACACGTGCCTCGTCGGCGCTGTCGTCGTCGTCGCGATGCGGGCCCGCGAGCTCGGCCGCAAGTCCGTCGTCGTCGGCGACAACGTCGCCATCGTCGGCGACGTCACCGGCGAGCCGGACACGCTCGCCCGGATCGTGCGCATCGAGCCGCGCTCGTCGGTGCTGCGCCGCACCGCCGATGACGTCGACCCCAACGAGTCGATCGTCGTCGCCAACGTCGACCAGCTCGTCATCGTGACGTCGCTCGCCCAGCCCGACCCGAACATGCGCTGGATCGACCGGTGCCTCGTCGCGGCCTACGACGCCGGCATCGAACCCCTGCTGTGCCTCACGAAGACCGACCTCGCCGACGCCGAGGAGCTGGTCGCGATGTATTCGCCGCTCGGCGTGCGGCACATCGTCAGCGGGCTCGACGACGAAGGCCGTGGGGTCGCCACCCTGCGCGCCGAGGTCACGGGCCGGATCAGTGCCTTCATCGGCCCGTCCGGGGCGGGCAAGTCGACCCTCGTCAACCAGCTGGTGCCGGACGCGCATCGCATCATCGGGGTCGTCAGCGCCTCGACCGGCAAAGGCAAGCACACGTCGACGTCGGTGGTGGCGTTGCCGCTTCCCGGCGGTGGCTGGGTCTTCGACACGCCGGGCATCCGATCCTTCGGCCTGGCGCACGTCTCGGTCGAGGCGATCCTCGACGGGTTCGACGACCTGCACGAAGCGGCCACGCTCTGCCCGCCGCACTGCGGCCACCTGAGCGGCGACTGCGCGCTCGACACCGCCGTCGCCTCCGGCGCCGCGGACCCGCGCCGGCTCGACTCGTTCCGGCGCCTGCTGCTCAGCCGCGAAGGCCGCGCCGACGACTGACCTCGGTACGGTGACGGCGTGACCTCCTCCCCTCCCGACCCACGGGCCGCCGGCGCCGAGCACGGGCACGACCTCGCGCTCGCTCTGTCCCTCGCGGACACCGCCGACGCGATCACGATGGCGCGGTTCCTCGCGGCGGACCTCGCCGTGACGACCAAGCCCGACCTGACGCCCGTCTCCGACGCGGACCGGGCCGTCGAGGCGGCGCTGCGCGACATCCTGGCCGGTCTGCGGCCCACCGACGCGATCCTCGGCGAGGAGGACGGCCAGACGGGCAGCGGGCCGCGGCGCTGGATCGTCGACCCGATCGACGGGACGAAGAATTTCGTACGCGGCGTGCCGGTGTGGGCGACCCTCATCGCCCTTGAAGTCGACGACGAGGTCAGCGTCGGCGTGGTCACGGCACCGGCGCTGGGCCGCCGGTGGTGGGCCGCCCGCGGCGCCGGCGCGTGGACCGGCACCTCGGAGGAGTCGCGCCGACTGTCGGTGTCGGCCGTCGCCCTCCTGTCGGACGCGTTCCTGTCGTACGCGAGCGCCGGCGGCTGGCACGAGTCTGGTCGCGGGCCGCAGTTCGAGGCGCTGCTCGGCGGCGTCTGGCGGACCCGGGCGTTCGGGGATTTCTGGTCGCACATGCTCGTGGCCGAGGGTGCGGTGGACGTGTCGTGCGAGCCCGAGGTGTCGCTGTGGGACCTGGCCGCACTGTCAGTCATCGTCGAGGAGGCCGGCGGCCGGTTCACGGATCTCGACGGGGTCCGCGGGCCGCGGGGCGGCAATGTCCTGGCGAGCAACGGCCTTCTGCACGAGCAGACGCTGACCGTGCTGCGCCGCTGACCGGCTGGCTCAGTCGGTCCAGTTGGCGAGGCGGCCGCGGCGGCTGATCGCCCGGAGCCTGTCCTCCACGCCCCGCCGCGCGTCGGTGGGTGTGACGATGAGCAGCGCATCACCGATACGCAGCCGCAGGCCGGGCTGCGGCACGAACGTCTCGCCCTCGCGGACCACGAGCGTCAGCCTCGCTTTGCGCGGGAGTCGCAACTCCTCGACCTCGACCCCGTGCATGCGCGATCCCGGCGGGATGGTGAGCTGCAGCATGTCGGCGTGCAGCCGCTCGAGCGGGGCGACCTCGACCTGCACCTCGCGCGCCGCCTCGTGGTCGACCAGCCCGAGGCGGCGGGCGAGTGGAGCGAGGACCGGTGCCTGCACCGCGGTCAGGACGAAGACCACCAGGAAGACGGCATCGAACAATCGCTGCGCGCCCGGCAGCCCGCGGGCGACACCGAGCACGGTGAACACGATCGGCACCGCGCCCCGCAGACCCGCCCACGACAGGAACGCCTGCTCGCGCCACGGCACCCGGAACGGCAGGCAGCTGATCACCACCGACAGCGGCCGGGCCAGCACGAGCAGAGTGGCCGCCAGCGCGAGCGCCGGCACGACGGCCACTCCGAGGCGCGACACGTCCACGAGCATGCCGAGCAGCACGAAGACGCCGATCTGCGCCAGCCAGCCCACGCCTTCGGCGAAGCCGATCGTGGCCGCCCGGTGCGGCAAGCGCGCGTTGCCGAGGGTGAGGGCGGTCAGGTAGACGGCCAGGAAACCGGATCCGCCGACCACGGCCGCAGCTCCGTAACTCAGGACGCAGAAAGCCAGCACGGACAGTGGATAGAGGCCTGAGGACGGCAGCGCCGTACGACGCAGTCCTGCTGCTCCGGCCGCTCCGACGCCGACCCCGACGACACCCCCGACGACCAGTTGCACACCGAGCAGGACGACCAGCGATGCGATCGATCTCTGCTGCCAGTCGCCGGCCGCGATCGCCAGCACGAGCATGGCGGCGAGCGGGTCGTTCGTGCCGGACTCCGCTTCGAGGACGCCGCCGAGGCGCGACACGACGGGGACCCGACGCAGGATGGAGAACACGGCCGCCGCGTCCGTCGGGGCGAGCACCGCGCCCGCGAGGAGGGCGAGCCGGAGATCGAAGTGCAGGAGCCAGCGCGCGGCGACCGCGACCACGGCGACGGAGACGGCCGTGCCGGCGACCGACATCGTGACGGACAGGGGCAGCACGGGGCGGATCGTCTCGACCCGCGTGGTGAGTCCACCCTCGGCGAGGATCAGGACGACCGCGGCGACCCCGAGCACCTCCGCCTGATGGATGGAGGGGGCCCCGAGGTGCGCAGAACCCACGCGCACGTTGCCCAGGGCGACGCCCAGGACGAGGTAGACGAGCAGTGTCGGCAGCCCCACGACGGCGGTCACGCGGACCGCGAGCACCGCAAGGAGGAGAACGCCCGAGCCGAGCAGCAGCGCCCACTCGACCGAGGTGCCGTCCATACGGCGTCAGTGTGTCAGCCGCGCATGTCGGCGGCGCTGCGTGTGAGCGGCGCTGCGTGTGAGCGACGCTGCGTGTGAGCGACGCTGCGTGTGAGCGACGCTGCGTGTGAGCGACGCTGCTTATCCGCGGCCGCGGCCGAGCACTGCGCACAGAGCGGCCAGCTGCTCGGGAACGATCCGGTAATAGACCCACTGCCCCCGCCGCTCCGGTTTCACGAAACCGGCCTCGCGGAGCACCTTGAGATGGTGGCTCACCGTGGGCTGACTCTTGCCGGTCGGATCGACGAGGTCACACGCGCTGACCTCGCCGCGCGGGGCGGTGGCGAGCGCGTTGAGCAGCCGCAAGCGGACGGGATCGGCGAGCGCCTTGAATTGCACCGCGGCCTGCGCCACCTCGTCGTCGGTGACGACCACGGATTGGATCGGGCCACAGTAGGCGACCGCGGAATTCCCCCGCAGGTCGATGATTGTCGTTGACCCCGTCATGTCGTGTCGTTCCTCTCCCCGTGGACGCTGACCCCGTGATCACCTTAGGCGAACCGCGTTCGGCCGTCACTCCCCGCAACGGCTCGATGACGCACAGACTGTTCATTTCATCCCTTTGGCGCACTCGCCCATGCCAGAATCGGGTCAGCAGCGGCCTGACGGGGGCCGTTGGCGACCAGCCGGGGGAGCGAGCGTGCGGCCATCGCCTCATCGCCTGCCCCCTGACGCCTCGTCGCGGCTGGCGACGCTGCTCCGCGTGGGCGAGGCCGCGAGCACCTTTCTCGGCGACCTCGATTACGACCGCACGCTCGCGTCGATCGTCGATGCGGTGGTGCCCGCGTTCGCCGATCACGCCTTCGTCGACGTGGCGGCGGATGTCGAGGACGAAGACGCGGCTCCCGACGGGCTCCGGCGCGCCGCCCTGCGCCACTCCCCCGCGCTCGGCGGCCGCGCGATCCCGTCCGTGCCGGTGGGCCACGTGTCCGCCTACCTGGCGTCGCATCCGACCGCGGTCACGTTCCGCACCGGCCAGTCGCACCTCCAGCCGTCGCTGGACGCCGGCGTGCTCCGCGGGAGCGTCCCCGACCCGGAGGTCGCGGAAGCCTACGCGCGCGCCGGTCTGCGCGCCGGCATGACCGTCGCGTTACGGGTTGCCGGGCGCGTCATCGGAGTGTTGACGCTCGCCCAGTCGGTCAGCGGACGTAACTTCGACGCCGATGACCTGCGCGTCGCGCAGCACTTCGGGGACCGCGCAGCCATCGCCATCGACAACGCGGTGGCCCACCGGGCGACCAAGCGACTGGCCTCCACGCTGCAGCGCATCCTGCTCCCCGGCGCGCTCGAGTCGGTGACAGGCGTCGAGGCAGCGTCGCGCTACCGCGCCGCCGGCGCGGGGCACGAGATCGGCGGGGACCTCATCGATGTCTACGCCCTGCCGAACGGGCGGGTGGCGTTCGTGGTGGCGGATGTCCAGGGCCGCGGGATCGGCGCGGCCGCACTGATGGGTCAACTCCGCGTGGTGCTGCGTACACACGCCTTCGACGGGCTGCCGCCCCGCGAGGTGCTCCAGCGCGGTGACCGCCTCATCAGCGCTCTCGCGGACACACAGCTCGTCACCTGCGTCCTGGGAGTCATCGACATCGCCCGACGTGAGATCGAGCTGGCCAACGCCGGCCACCTCCCCCTGCTGGTCGTCCCGGGGGCCGCTGAGCCGTGGTATCTGGAGCTCCCCAGCGGGCTGCCGCTCGGCACCCCTGGCTTCACTCCCGGCGTGGCGACGCTCACGCTGGCACCCGGGGCCGCGCTGCTCGGTTTCACCGACGGGCTCGTCGAGGATCGAGGCCGGTCCCTCAGCGATAGCTTGGAGGATCTGCGACGAGCGCCGCTGCCGTCCGTTCCGGACCGGCTCTGCGACGCGGCGCTCACCACCTGCGGCCGCGACGCCGCGCACGACGACGACGTCGCCCTGCTGGCGCTACGCCTGCGGTGAGCTGACCGCGCCGATCGGGCGGTTGCGGCGCCGATCGGGCGGTTGCGGCGCCGATGGGGCTGTTGCGGCGGGCCTCGGCATTCAGCGCGGCAACGCTGCTTCGAGGGCCGCGAGCACCGCCGGGTCATCCGGGGTCACCTTGCTGCGAAAACGACGCCGCACCCCGCCGTCGGGGCCGACGAGGAACTTCTCGAAGTTCCAGCCGACGTCGCCGGCCGTGCCGTTGTCATCCGCAGTGGCGGTGAGCACGTCGTACAACGGATGACGTCCCGCGCCGTTGACGTCGATCTTCTCGTACATCGGGAAACTGACCCCGTACGACGTGGAACAGAACTCCTGGATCTCCTCGGCGGTGCCCGGCTCCTGACCGCCGAACTGGTTGGACGGGAAGCCGAGGACGGAGAACCCGCGACCGGCGTACGTGCGCTGCAACTCCTCCAGCGCCGTGTATTGCGGGGTCAGGCCGCACCGGGAGGCGACGTTTACCAGTAGCAGGGCCTCGCCCTTGTGGTCGGCGAGCGTCGTCGGCTCGCCGGCGAGCGTGTGCAGCGGGATGTCGTAGATCGACAAGGGAAGCTCTCCTCGGGGTCGGGGTTGCTTGGGGCAAACGGGCCTCCGCGCCGCCGCATTCCGCCAGACAGCGCCACGCGGAACGACGAAGGCCCGGCCTTGGCCGCTCCAGCCCGGTGCGGGTGGCGTCTGCACGTGCGGGCGGATATCCGTGAAGGTGCTATCCATGCAAGTGCAGCGGGAACAGGGGGTCCCACTGCCTGCCTGCTGCCTGCCTGCTGCCTGTCTGGACAGCTTTCTGCTCGTCACCGGGCCGGTGGCTGCGGTCCACCTGCGCATCTGCATGCCCTCGGCCGCCGCAGGTCGCGTCCTACGACATCGTGCGGCTAGTGCAGCTGACGAGCTTGCGTGACGACACCACTGCCCCGCCCACCCGTAGGTGCGGCGCCGTGGGAGCCGGCCGACGGCATGCAACACGCCAGGCACCAGAGGCGCACACCGGACCGTGCACGTACCTGCACAGCTCTGGTGTGCAGGTACGTGCACCTCCGGATGATTGCGTAGGGCGCACGTTCGTGCACAATGGTAGGGGTGCATGTTCGTGCACATGGCAGGAGAGGCGGAGTGGCAGTGGAGATCCGAACCGCGCACGACGTCGCGCGAGTGGTCCGCGACGCCCGGCACCGGCGGCAGACGTCGCAGGAGGCCCTCGCAGCCGCAGCCGGCGTCAGCCGACGTTGGCTCATCGACCTGGAGGCGGGCAAGCCGCGCGCCGAGCTGAACCTCGTGCTTACCGTCCTGCAGACCCTCGGTGTGCCCCTGCACGCCGGCGCAGGCAGTGACGATGGGAGCACCTCACCTGCGCGCAGCGTCGAGAACGTCGGCGACCAGCCGGCCGGCGGCGTGAACCTCGACGCGCACCTGCGTCAGTTCCTCGGCCACGCCTGATGGTCAGCACCCAACTGCACGTCGTCAGCGGCACCGAGCAGGTCGGCACCCTCACCCGCACAGATGGTGCGATCACCTTCCGGTACGCACCCGGTTGGCAGCAGCAGCCGGGTGCGACACCGCTGTCGGTCTCGATGCCGCGCGAGTTCGAGGTGCACGCCGACGACACCGTCACGCCGTGGCTGTGGGGGCTGCTCCCGGACAACGACAGGGTCCTGGCCCGCTGGGCGCGCACGTTCCACACCACCGCGAAGCAGCCGCTGGGGCTGCTCGCCGCGGTCGGCGCCGACCTGCCCGGCCAGTTCCAGATCCTCACCGCGCAGGCCGCGGTGGCGCCCACTTCCAGTGGCGTCGAATGGCTCACCGACGACGACGTCGCCGGCCGGCTGCGCGAGGTCCGCGCCGACCAGACCGCGTGGCTGGGCACCGGCGCGCACGCCGGCCGGTGGAGCCTCGCCGGTGCCCAGGCCAAGATCGCGCTGCGCCGCGACGGCAGCCGGTGGGGCCGCCCCTACGGCCGGGCAGCGACCACGCACATCCTGAAACCCGCGATCACCGGCCTGGACGACCATGACCTGAACGAGCACCTGTGCCTGCAGGCAGCCCGGCACGCCGGCCTGCTCGCCGTGCCGACCAGCATCGTCGAAATCGGCGACGAGCGCGCGATCTGCATCGAGCGCTACGACCGGGTCATCACCGACACCGGCGACATCGTCCGCATCCACCAGGAAGATCTTTGCCAGGCGCTCAAGACCCATCCGGAGCACAAGTACGAGGCCGACGGCGGCCCCGGCACGGTCGGCATCGGCGCGTTGCTGACGCGCTGCATGCCTGTCGCAGCCAGCCGGCAGGACCGGGAACGCTTCGTGGACGCGCTCGCGCTGAACTGGCTCATCGGCGGGACCGACGCGCATGCGAAGAACTACGCGCTGCTGCTCAGCGGCGCGCAGGTGCGCCTCGCGCCGCTGTACGACGTGGCCAGCGCGTTGCCGTACCCGGACGTGCACCCGGACAAGCTCCGGCTCGCGATGCGGGTCGGCGGGCAGTACCAGGCCAGTCGTATCACCGCCGATCGGTGGTGCAAGGCCGCCGCGCAGCTCGACCTCGACGCTGATGATGTCGTGGGCCGCGTCGCGGCGCTGGCTGGGCGCTTACCCGCGGGCTTCGCCGCCGCTGCCGGCGCCGCCGACGTCGCCGCGCTCGCCAGTGCTCTGCCGCAGCAACTGACAGATTTCATCACGGCTCGCTGCGCAACGCTGGGCCAGCGCCTGCGCTGAACCGCCCCACTCATCCGTGTATATGGTGGTCATGGATGTTCCGTTCAGGTACGGCGCTGTGGGTCGACTGGTTCAACCACAGGCGGCTCTACGAGTACTGCGGCGACGTCCCGCCCGCCGAGCTTGAGGCCGCGCACTACGCTCAACGACCGACCCCGACACTCGTCGAGGTCTCAAACTAGAAAGTCTCCGGACACGCCGGGGCGGTTCAGTTCCCGCAGGCGCAGGATCTCGGAGTGTCGGCACCGCTCACGGTGCCGTCGAGGTCACTCGCGCGGATGCGACCCACGGAGATGAGGTCGGCGACGCAGACGAGGACCTTGCCCCTGGCGTCCTTACGGACGGTCAGGGCGTGCTTCTTCTCGTCGCGCATCCCGCGTGCCTCCCGCCCGGCCCCCTGCGATGTGTGACCAAGGTCATTCACCGGAGCGGTGGGCTGAACGAGCGCAGGTCGCCCAAGGCTGCTCGCGAAGGCTGGTAGTGCGGGCGCTGGACGAGCTAGCCGGGCCTGCAGCCGCGCAGCGCTCCCCCGGCGCATGGCAGTGCACCGCCAGCCGAACGTCATCGCGCAGGTCGTCGGCACCGGGCGGCGGCCGGGCACCGGGGCAGATGCGCACGCGTTGCGGTCGCGACTGCACCGCCTGGCGATGTTGCGGGGTGCCGATTGACCGCTGTTGAGAACCTAGGGAATGGCTCCGTTACGCGTGAAAGCCCCCCAGGTGACCTGGGAGGCTTTCGCTGCAACGCAGCGGACGCATGTCCGCGTAGTAGCGGGGGCAGGATTTGAACCTACGACCTCTGGGTTATGAGCCCAGCGAGCTACCGAGCTGCTCCACCCCGCGTCGGTAGAGGTGAGTCTACGCACGGTGCTCGCCGACGGCAACCGCGGGGGGTCGGCCGGCGCCTCACCCAGACGCGGACCCGCTCGGCGATGCAGTCGGCGACACGCTCGCGGAGCCGCTCGGCGACGCGGCCGATGTGGCCGTGAGGCGGGTGATGGCGTCGATCTGGGCGTGGATCCGCTTCTCCGCCTCGCCGTACGCCGCCCAGTCCGGCACGGGCTTGGCTCCGAGCGCGGTGTCGGCATCGGCCTGCGCCTGCTTCAGCGCGGTGACCGCCTGCTGCAGGGTCTCACTGCCCACCGGCGGTGTCGGACCGGTGCCGGTCGTCGGTGCGCTCGTCGTGGCGCTCGGACTCGGCGACGGGCTGGCGGACCCGCTGCCCGACGGCCCGGTCGTCGTCCCCGGCGCTGTCGTCGCGACGGTGGTGGCGCTGCGCAGCGCGTCGCTCAGCGTGTTGCCGAAGCCGACCTGGTCACCGAACAGCACGCCGACCCTGCTCAGGACCGGGAACGAACTGCCGCCCGTGGCCTGCGTGTAGTAGGGCTGCACGTAGAGCAGCCCGCTCGCCACGGGCACGGTGAGCAGGTTGCCGTATCTGACCTGGGAGTTGCCGGTCTTGAGACCCAGCAGGCCGTTGGAGACCTGTGGGGCGGCGTCCATCGTGCTGCGCACCTGTTCAGGCCCCGAGATGGTCGTGTTGGGAGGAAGCTCGATCATCCGGATCTTGCCGTAATCTGCCGGGTCGCTGTTGACCGAGACGAACGCGGCGAGGTTGGTGCGTCCCTGCGGCACGAGCGCCGTCGTCAGCGAGAACGTCGGTTTGTCCTGTCCGGGCATCTGCAGCATGAGGTAATAGGGCGGTTGGTCGGGCTTGGCCTGTTCGACGGTGCCCGCGCTGCCCGGCTCCTTCGGCACGTTCCAGTTGTTCTGGTTGGCGTAGAAGGTCGCCGGGTTGGTGACGTGGTAGCGGGAGAGCACGTCGCGCTGCACCTTGAACAGGTCCTCGGGATAGCGGACGTGGGCCAGCAGGCCGGGCGACATGTCGGTCTTCGGGCTGACCGTCCCGGGAAACGCGTGCTCCCACACTTTCAGCACGGGGTCGCTCGAGTCCCACTCGTAGAGCTTCACCGTGCCGTCGTAGGCATCCACGGTCGCCTTGACCGAGTTGCGGATGTAGTTGACCTGCTCGTTGGTCTCACGGCTGATGGCCTGGCTGCCGGTGTTGGCATCGGCGGTGACGTCGCCGAGCTGCTTTTGCGCCGAGTAGGGGTAGCCGTCGCTCGTGGTGTAGCCGTCGACGACCCACAGCACCCGGCCGTCGACGACCGCCGGGTAGGGGTCGCCATCGAGCTGCAGCCACGGCGCCGCCGCCTGGACGCGTTTGCGCGGTTCGCGGTCGTACAAAATCTTTGAGTTGCTGTTGACGGCGTTGGACAGCAGCAGGTTGGTGTCGCCCATCCGCACGGCATACGCGAAACGGTTGATCGGGCCGCCCAGCGGCACCCCGCCCGTGCCGGCGTAGGTCGTCTTCTTCGGGTCGACACCGGCCGCGTCGGACAGATAGTCGATCTCCGCGTCACTCGAACCGCCGACGATCGAGTAGGTCGGCGAACTCTCGCCGAAGTAGATACGCGGCTGGAAGTCGGGGAACTGCCCGGTCGGCGGCACGTCCTTTTCGAGGTAGTCGGGCTCACCGCCGGGATTGGTCACCGTGTCGGCGGCCGCGGCGACGACACCGATGCCGTGCGTGTAGGTCACGTGCTCGTTGACCCAGCTCTTCTGCGGCAACTGGTCGGACTCGAGCTCGCGGACGGCGACCACCGTCTCCTGCTGCTTGCCGGCGATCGTGTAGCGGTCGATGTCGAGCAGGTCCTGGAACGAGTAGTACTGGCGGATCTGCTGGCGCACGCGGAAGGTTGCGCTGACCACGTTGGGGTCGAGCAGCCGCACGTTCTTGACGTTGGTGTCGCTGATCGCCGGGAGCACGGCGGAGTCGGTGCCGTTCTCGACGGACTCCACCTTGTCCAGCCCGTACGCCGTGCGCGTCGCGTCGATGTTGCGCTGGATGTATTCCGCTTCCTTGCCGACCTCGTTGGGCTTGACCTGGAAGCGTTGCACCACCGCGGGGTAGACGCCGCCCACCACGATGGCGGCCACGACGAGCAGCCCGAGGGACAGGAACGGCAGCACGCGCAGCACCCCACGGCTGATGAAAGCGGCCACGAAAATCCCGGCGGCACACAGCAACGCGATGTAGACGAGCATCGTCTTGGCGGGAAGCATGGCGTGCACATCCGTGTACGACGGGCCCGTCACGAAGCCACGTTCGGAGAAGGCGAGCCCATACCGGTCGAGCCAGTAGGAGACGGCCTTCAGCAGTGCGAACACTCCCAGCAGGACGAGCAGGTGCGAACGCGCGCTGCGGCCGACGTGTTCACCGTTGGGCGCCTGCAATCGGATGCCGCCGTAGAGGTAGTGCAACACGGCGCCGCTGATGAGGGCGACGGCGACGAGCGCGAATGCCATCCCGAGCAGCATCCGGTAGAACGGATACGTGAAGGCGAAGAAGCCGATGTCGCGGTGGAACTGCTGATCGACCGTCCCGAACGGCTGCGCGTTGCTCCACATCATCCAGGTGCGCCAGTGCCCGGCCCCGTAGGTGCCGCCCGCGAGCAGCGCCACGATGCCGACGCCGCTGAACAGCAGACGCCGGCGCGGCTCGATCGCACTCCGGTATTCGTCGAGCGCCTGCTGCTCCTGCGTGATCGGCCGGAACACGGGCCGCAGCCGATGGGCGAGGAGCAGGTTGCCGACCACGAACACACTCGCCAGCACGCCGAAAACGACGAACAGCGCGAGCCGGGTGAGCAACGTGGTGCTCCAGACCGACGAGAAACCGATCGAGCGAAACCAGAGGCCGTCCGTGTAGAGCGTCACGCCGGTCGTCGTCAGCAGGACGATCGCGGCCACGATCGCGAGAATTGTCACGACGAGGCTGCGCCGCGGCGCCAGCGGTCGTCTGCGGGATTGACGGGCGTTCGGGAACGACACTGAGCCTCACAGCGCTACGACGGACTGGTCCGAAGGCTCAACTTACCGGGACGGCGGTCAGTTCCCTGCCGGCGCCGCCGCGCACCCCGCGGGCGTCCCCCCGGACCGCAGCGTGGCGAGGTCGGCCAGAGCGTCAGCGAAAGTGGTGATGTCGATGAGTGCGAGGCCGGCGGGGACGGTGGTGATGTCTGGGCAGTTGACATGCGGGACGAGGAAGACGGTGGCCCCGTCGCGCCGCGCGGCGTACACCTTCTGCTGGATCCCGCCGATCGGCCCGACGGCGCCGTCCGCGTCGATCGTGCCGGTCCCCGCGATGGTCCTGCTGCCCGCGAGTTGCCCGTCGCTGAGCTTGTCGTAGATGGCGAGGGAAAACATCAGGCCGGCGCTCGGCCCGCCGACGTTCGGCAACTGGATGTCGAGGGTGAACGGCAATTTCACGTCGGGCGTGATGCCGATGACTGGGCGCTTGCTCGCGTCGTCCGACGTGCCCGTGCCGATCGATGCGGTGTGCACGGTGCCGCCGCGACGGTATGTCACCGACACCGTGTCGCCGGGTTTGTGGGCGCCGATCGCGGTCGTCAGCCCGGTGATCGTGTCGATGGGTGTGCCGTCCACGGACACGATCTCGTCGCCGGCCTCGAGCACCTTGGCGGCCGGCAGCGTGCTCTGCGTGCTCTTGACGGTGATCGCCATGGGCACGTGCAGGGCGGTCAGTGCGGCGACCTTCGCCTCGAGCTGCGAGTCCTGCATCTGCGCGGCGCTCTCGGCGTCCTGCTCCTGCGTGGTCTGCGTCTCGGGGAAGACATCGTTGATCGGGACGACGGCGATGCTGGGGTCCAACCACCCACGGATGATGTCGCCGACCATGAGGCGCTGCGGCTTCCCGTACGCCTCCACCGTGACCAGGCGCAACTGGCCCGTCGTGGCGGCCGTTTCGTGGCCGCTGATCGCGACGATCGGCTTGCCGCCGGCGTCGCCGAGGGCATTGAAGGTCGGGCCCGGGGCGATCGCCGCGTACGGCACCGGGATGAACAGACACGCGGCCGCAAGGGCGAGGCACAGCAGCCCGGACACGAGCAGGACGACGGCGCGACGCGGCATGGGCGCAAGGGTACCGACAGCGGCCGCGCCCGCAGCCTGCACTGCGGGCGAGCCGTTGCCGGACGGGATCCGGGTGACGATCAGCGAGCGAAGAAGCCGAGGCTGCGCGCACCCTCGCGGCGACCCGCTGCTTCGGGTGAGACACCGCGAGCGACCGGGACCATCGGCAGGTCGGAGACGGTGGCGAGTTCTTCTTCCGTCAACGACGGAATGCTGTCGGTGTCGAGGTGCAACCGTGTCGGGATGGCTTCCTCACCGTGCCCTTGCCCGGGGGCCGGGGCCGGCGCCTCGTCGGCAGCACTCACCTCCGCCAATGCAGGCTCCGGGTCGACCGGCTCCACGTTGTCGACCGGCTCGGGTGCGACCGGCTCCACGTTGTCGACCGGCTCGGGTACGACCGGCTCGGGTACGACCGGCTCGGGTGCGACCGGCTCCACGTTGTCGACCGGCTCGGGTGCGACCGG
>CAXSDE010000060.1:0-15545 GCA_964236265.1 uncultured bacterium | reverse complement strand
GTCGAGGTGACCCGCGCCAAGGTCCGCCGTGAGCGCATGGGCCACATCGAGCTCGCCGCGCCCGTGACCCACATCTGGTATTTCAAGGGCGTCCCGTCGCGCTTGGGCTACCTCCTCGACCTTGCCCCCAAGGACCTCGAGAAGATCATTTATTTCGCGTCGTACGTCGTGACGAGTGTCGATGCCGAGGCGCGTCACCGCGACCTCGCGTCGATCGAGGCGCAGATCGCCATCGACCGCACCCGCATCGAGGCCTCGCGTGACTCGGCCGTCGAGGAGCGCACCAAGCGCCTCGAGGGTGACCTCGCGACCCTCGAGGCCGAGGGCGCCAAGGGCGACGTCCGCCGCAAGGTCCGCGAAGGCGCCGAGCGCGAGATGCGTCAGCTGCGCGACCGTGCGCAGCGCGAGCTCGACCGGCTCGTCGAGGTCATCGACACGTTCCGCAAGCTGGAGCCGAAGACCCTCATCGGCGACGAGCTCCTGTTCCGCGAGCTCCGGGACCGCTTCCACGGTTACTTCGACGGTGGCATGGGCGCCGAGGCGCTGCAGAAGCTGCTGACGACGTTCGACCTCGAGGCGGAGGCGGAGAACCTCCGCGAGACCATCCGCAGCGGCAAGGGCCAGAAGAAGGCCCGCGCGCTCAAGCGCCTCAAGGTCGTGTCGGCGTTCCTCAACACGCGCAACAGCCCCAACGGCATGGTCCTCGACTGCGTCCCGGTGATCCCGCCGGACCTGCGCCCGATGGTCCAGCTCGACGGTGGCCGCTTCGCGACGAGTGACCTCAACGACCTCTACCGCCGCGTCATCAACCGCAACAACCGGCTCAAGCGCCTTCTCGACCTCGGTGCGCCCGAGATCATCGTCAACAACGAGAAGCGCATGCTCCAGGAAGCGGTCGACGCGCTGTTCGACAACGGCCGTCGTGGCCGGCCCGTCACGGGTCCGGGCAACCGCCCGCTGAAGTCCCTGAGCGACATGCTCAAGGGCAAGCAGGGCCGCTTCCGCCAGAACCTGCTCGGCAAGCGCGTCGACTACTCCGGCCGTTCGGTCATCGTCGTCGGCCCCACGCTCAAGCTGCACCAGTGCGGCCTGCCGAAGCAGATGGCGCTCGAGCTCTTCAAGCCGTTCGTCATGAAGCGCCTCGTCGACCTCAACCACGCGCAGAACATCAAGAGTGCCAAGCGCATGGTCGAGCGTGCCCGTCCGGTCGTGTGGGACGTCCTCGAAGAGGTCATCACCGAGCACCCGGTCTTCCTCAACCGCGCGCCCACGCTGCACCGCCTCGGCATCCAGGCCTTCGAGCCGAAGCTCGTCGAGGGCAAGGCCATCCACCTGCACCCGCTCGTCTGCACGGCGTTCAACGCCGACTTCGACGGCGACCAGATGGCTGTCCACCTGCCGCTGTCGTCGGAGGCGCAGGCCGAGGCCCGCATCCTCATGCTGAGCACCAACAACATCCTGAGCCCGGCGCACGGTCGCCCGATCGCGGCGCCGACGCAGGACATGGTGCTGGGGCTCTACTTCCTCACCGCCCACCGCGAGGGCACGATCGGCGAGGGCCGGATCTTCGGCTCGGTCGCGGAAGCGATCATGGCGTACGACGCGAAGCAGCTCGACATGCAGGCGCTCGTCAAGATCCGCCTGCGTGACAACTTCGCCGTCGACAACGGCCCGCACCACCCGGCGTGGGTCGCGCCCGAGGGCTGGACCCCCGGCGAGCCGGTGCTCGTCGAGACCACGCTCGGCCGGTGCCTGTTCAACGAGGCGCTGCCCGTCGACTACCGCTTCATCAACCACGAGGTGGCCAAGCGCGAGCTGGGCACGGTCGTCAACGACCTCGCGGAGCGCTACCCCAAGGTCCAGGTCGCGGCCTGCCTCGACGCGCTGAAGAGCAGTGGCTTCCACTGGGCGACGCGCGCCGGCATCACGATCTCGATCGAGGACGTCGTCACCCCGCCGCGCAAGCAGGAGATCCTCGACAAGTACGAGTCTCAGGCGGAGAAGGTCCAGAAGCAGTACGAGCGCGGTGTCATCACCGACGACGAGCGCCGTCAGGAGCTCATCGAGATCTGGACCAAGGCGACGGCGGAAGTGGCCAAGGAGATGGAGGCCAACTTCCCGAAGTGGAACCCGGTCTACATCATGGTCAACTCGGGTGCCCGCGGAAACATGATGCAGGTGCGTCAGATCGCCGGCATGCGTGGTCTCGTGGCCAACCCGAAGGGCGAGATCATCCCGCGCCCGATCAAGTCCAACTTCCGCGAAGGCCTGTCGGTCCTCGAATACTTCATCTCCACCCACGGCGCCCGCAAGGGTCTCGCCGACACCGCTCTGCGCACGGCCGACTCGGGTTACCTCACCCGTCGTCTGGTCGACGTGTCGCAGGACGTCATCGTCCGCGAGGACGACTGCGGCACCGAGCGTGGCATCAAGCTGCCGATCGGTGTGCCCGGTGCCGACGGCAAGCTCTCGCGCCACCCGCACGTGGAGAGCACCGTCTTCGCGCGCAGCCTGTCCGAGGACGTGTCCGTCGGCGGCAAGCTCATCGCCTCACCCGGCACCGACCTCGGCGACGTCATGCTCAACGCGCTGCTCGAGGCCGGCGTGGAAGAGGTCAAGGTGCGCTCGGTCCTGACCTGCGAGAGCAAGGTCGGCACGTGCGCCATGTGCTACGGCCGATCCCTCGCCGCCGGAAAGCTCGTCGATGTCGGCGAGGCTGTCGGCATCGTCGCGGCCCAGTCGATCGGTGAGCCCGGCACGCAGCTGACCATGCGCACCTTCCACACCGGTGGTGTGGCCGGTGAGGACATCACGCACGGTCTGCCGCGCATCGTCGAGCTCTTCGAGGCCCGCAAGCCCAAGGGTGTCGCGCCGATCTCCGAGGTCGCCGGTCGCATCAAGGTCGACGACAGCGGCAAGGCGCGTCAGCTCGTCGTGACGCCGGACGACGGTGCGGAGGAGATCGCCTACCCGGTCTCGCGCCGCGCCCGGCTGCGGATTGCGGACGGCGACCACGTCGAGGTGGGCCAGCAGCTCACCGAAGGTGCCGTCGACCCGCACGAGGTGCTGCGCATCCTCGGCCCGCGCCGCGTGCAGATCCACCTGGTCCAGGAGGTCCAGGAGGTCTACCGCTCGCAGGGTGTGTCGATCCACGACAAGCACATCGAGATCATCATTCGGCAGATGCTCAAGCGCGTGAACGTCCTCGAGGCCGGCTCCACGTCGTTCCTCCCGGGCGCTCTCGCCGAGCGCACCCTCTTCGAGGCGGAGAACCGCCGCGTCGTCGCCGAGGGTGGCGAGCCGGCCAGCGGTCGTCCGGTGCTCATGGGCATCACGAAGGCCTCCCTGGCCACCGAGTCGTGGCTGTCGGCCGCTTCCTTCCAGGAGACGACCCGCGTCCTCACCGACGCGGCCATCTCCGCGAAGAGCGACCCGCTGCTCGGCCTCAAGGAGAACGTCATTATCGGCAAGCTCATCCCCGCCGGGACGGGCCTGCCCCGCTACCACAACATGCGCATCGAGCCGACCGAGGAAGCCCGCGCTGCGGTCTACTCGATGGCTGGGTACGACGAGGCGTCCTACGCCTTCGGTGGCGGGTCCGGTGAGGCAGTGCGCCTCGAGGACTTCGACTACGGCGACTACCGGGGCTGAGCCCCACCAGCACGACGAACGGCGGGTCTGCTCCTTCGGGGGCGGGCCCTCCGTTCGTCTGTGCGGCTCCTCAACGAACGGGCAAGCATCCCGTGGTCCCGGCCCGCGCAACGCTTGCACCCTCACCGAGGGGTAGGCCTGCCGTGCCCCCCGCGCTTGCCGCCCCGCGGCCCGTTGCCCCGTGCTCGCCGCCCGCGGCCCGTTGCCCGGTGCTCGCCGCCCATTGCCCCCGTCGCCCCCGCGGCCCCCGCCTCCCCGCGTGCTCGCACCCCCGTCGCCCCCGCGGCCCCCGCCTCCCCGGCGGGAGTTGTCAGGCCGTGGAACGGCTATTGCCATCCTGGGGCCTGACAACTCGGTCGCTGGGGTCGTCCGAGAAGGCGGACCACGGTGCCCGGCCAAGACCCGCGTGCGGGGCGGGGTCACCACCTGGAGGGCCTGTGTCCAACGTCCCGGTGTGCCCAGCGGTGCTTTCGGACGCGCCCACCATCGTCGCCCCGCCGTGGCCCGCCCCGCCCCGCCCCGCCGGCGGGAGTTGTCAGGCCGTGGGACGGCTATTGCCGTCCTGTGGCCTGACAATTTGGTTGCTGGGGTCGTCTGAGGAGGCGGACGACCCGTCGAACGTCGGCCGGTGGACCCGCCTGGGGGCGTCCCGAGCCGTCTCGTGGGCAGCCCGTTAAGCTGCGCTATGCCTGGACCGATGCGGCCGCAGTGACAGCCCGCCAGACGTAGTCGTCAGGCCCGGGATCGGTCATGACCCGCGTCCGGCCTGACACGTCGCCGGGAGGGCCCGTCGTACCGGAAAAAGAATGTTGTACGGCGGACGTATCAGGGCGGCGAGCGCGCGCTCTTCTTCCCGTGAGCCGGCCGGGACAGACCGGCTGACACCGAGGGAAGGGGCGTCCGGATGGTGGTCCGTGGCGTCCTTCTCGGGGGAGTGCAAGCCCATCGCCTGACGACACCGGCCCGTCGACAGGCGATGTGCTTGCTCCCCCCGGCCAGTGCCGCCATCGTCGACAGCGACGACGCGCCGGGCCGGGGCGTCGGAGGCAGCGGCAAGGAGTCCAGCGTGAGTGGTTCCGACAGCCTGACGGCGCTGGTCACCAGCGCCGCGGCGGGCGACAGCGACGCGTGGGTGGCCCTCGTCGACCGGTTCGAGAACCTGATCTGGTCGGTCGGTCGCGCCCACCGTCTCGACACGGCGGACGCGGCGGACGTCGTACAGACGACGTGGCTGCGGCTCCTGGAAAATCTCGGCAAGATCCACGACCCGGAACGTCTCGCGGGCTGGCTCGTCACGACGGCGCGGCACGAGTGCCTGCGGATCCTGCGCAAGGCGGGGCGCGAGGTGCTCGATGACACCGTGCTCGACGTCGTCGACCTCACGACGCCCGCCGTCGACGCGGGTCTCCTCGAGTCCGAGAGGGACGAGCAGCTCTGGGCGAGCTTCGGCCGCCTCACCGAGCGCTGTCAGCGGCTGCTTCGGATCCTCATGGCTGCGGACGCGCCGGCCTACACCGAAGTGTCCGTCGCGCTGGACATGCCGATCGGTGCCATCGGCCCGACACGGATGCGCTGTCTCGACAAGCTTCGGACCCTCACGGCCGATGACCACCTGATGCAGGGGAGCACCTGATGACGGCCGACGACGCCACCCTTCTCGCCCGACTCGGTGCTGTCGCGCGCGCTGTCGACCCCGTGCCCGAGGAGGTGCGCCAGTGGGGGCGCGCCAGTTTCGGCATGCTGCGGCTCGACGCTGAGCTGGCCGAACTGGTGAGTGATTCGGACGAACTCCTGGTGGGCGTACGCAGTGCAACCAGCGATGTCCGGCTCCTCACGTTCGAGGCGGACGACGTCGTGATCGAGGCGCAGGTGTCAACGACCGGCACCAAGCGATCGGTGCTGGGGCAGGTCGTCGAGGCGCAGGCCGCGACGGGTGTCGTCCACCTGGAGTCGGCGGACGACACCCGCGACCACGTGGCCCTCGACGAGCTCGGTGGCTTCCGGTTCGACGATCTGCCCGTCGGCACGGTCCGCTTCGTGGTCACGCTGACGGGCGGCAAGTCGATCGCGACCCGATGGTTCAGGCTGTGACTGGCGTGCCGTTCAGAATGTGGAGCGCGATCCCGTAGTCGGGCAGCCGGCGACCCTCCGCGAGCATCGCGACGTAGACGCTGCGGGGAGTGGCCGTCGCGTCGCCCCCGGCCCGGGCCTCCGTCAACCGACGCGCGACCTCCCCGGCGATCTGCGGCGCCGCGAACGACGTGCCCGACCAGACGGCCCAGGGGGAGTCGTCGGACAACGGCCAGTCGTCCGGGGCGCCCGCGCTGGCAGGGCTGAGCTGCGGGGACTCCTTGCCTCGCACGTACGTCGACACCAGCCCCTCGCCCACAGCGGAAACGTCGACCCAGTGCCCGTGGCTCGACCACGCCGCCGGCTCCTGTTCGGCCGTCAGTGCCGCCACTGCGACGACGCGCCGGAACGCCGCCGGCCAGCACGGCCGTTTGTCGCCGTAGTTGCCCGCAGCGGCCACGAGGAGCACGTCGTCGTGCCCGCCCTCACTCAGTAGTTCGAACGCGACCTGCAACGCCAGCAGCGGCTGGTCGTCGACTGTCTGTGCGCCGAGAGACATGTTCACGATCTCGGCGCCGTGCTCGCGGACCGCGAGGAGCAAGGTCTCAGCGACGACGACTTCACTGCCGATGCCGTCGCTGTCCATCGCGCGGTGCACCTGGACGGCGCCACCGGGGTCCACTTGCTGGACGATGCCAGTAGCGAACGCGCCGTGCCCCGCTGCAGCGTCCAGCAGCCCGTCGCCGCCAGGTAGCGGGAAGGCGTCCAAAGCGTCAATGTTGTCGCCTGTGGCGAGGGATGTGTGCCAGAGGTGTTCATGGCCCTTGGCCGGCACGCCGGTGTCGATGACGGCCACGGCAACCGCGCCGGACTGCGTCGCCCGAGGCGGAACAACAGAGCTGACGACGGTTCGCGCTGGGCCACCCTCCGCCTTCACCAGCGGGCCGAGCGGCACGATGTGATCCACGGACGCCTCGAAACCGCTTCGGCGCACCAGTCGCGAGAGCTCCACGAGGGCCTCAGCCGGCACATCGTTCCCTTGCAGCACGACGAGCCGTCCGTCGAGCCGCCCTTGCGGCTTGCCCACCTCGGTGACGAGCCGCGCGAACAGATCCGGAGCCTCGGCCTCCAACGACGCACGCACGAGGAGCGCACCTCTTACGACGGGCGTGCCCCCGTTGATTGCGTGCGATCCGTCCCTGGAACGGTCGCGGACGAGATCGAACTGCTCGAAGAGCCCATCAGTGTCGTCTCGGCGACGGCGGATCAGGTCGGTGACGCGTTCTTCGAACGCGTGAGTTGCTCGACCGTTCAGCAAGGCGCCATGTTGCCTCCGAGCGACTCTTCCGTCCAAGGCGAGCTGTTCGTCACTGCGCAGTGCGGCCGGGTCCGTCGGTTTGTAGTCGCTGTTCGCGTTCATCGAGACTCCCAGAGTGTGGTCAACTAGGCGAGGCGGAAAGGCCGCCGCGATCGGGGCCGTCATGGGCGACAGTGACACACCCGGCAGTGATCTTCTAGCACTCGTGGACTCCGTCCACGCGGGGCTCGAAAGGGACCCCGCGGCATATCGACACCAATCGATGGACTTGCTTGGCCGTGTGCGGCGCGAAGGGTCGCCCGAAGCCCTCGTAGCAGCGCTGCGCATGTCGGCCCGCTTGGAGCGTCTATCGCAGCGCAACACCTCGGCACTCGCGCTGCTGGACGAAGCTGCCGCACTCGCCGTTACAGCGGGGACGACCCGGAGGCTGGGGCAAGTCCTCGTGACCCGGTCAGCGGTCTATCAAGAACTGGGACGATTTGAAGAAGCGCAACTCGACCTCGACCGCGCGGCGCCGCTCTCGCTGGCGCGCGACCGCGCCGAACTTGCCTTTCAACAAGGAATTCTGCTGCACAACCGCGGCCGGCTGTACGACGCCGTGGCGCATTACCGAGCGGTCCTGAGTGACCCGACGACCTCGCCGCTATTGCGGGCCAAGACCGGAAACAACCTTGGCTATCTCGAGATCGAACGCGGTGATAGCGAGGCTGCGAGGGCTGTCCTTGACGCTGCCTGGGTCGCCTCTCAGGAGGCTGGACCCGCCATGTGTGCGGTCGTGGCGCACACGCGCGCTTGGGTCGAGATGCACGCTGGCCGTTTGGCGGAGAGCCTCACGCGTTCGGATGAGGCGATGAGCATGTACGCCGCCGCGGGCTTGCCGATCGGCGAGCCGCTCCTCGAGTACGCAGACGCGCTCGCCGAGCTGAGACTGCTTCCCGAAGCGCTCCGCGCAGCACAGGACGCACTGTCCGAGCTGCCCGCGGACGAGGTGCCGCTCATGGCTGCGGATGCCCTCTTGCGTGTCGCTCGCCTCCAGTCGCTGGCAGGAGACAACACCGCAGCCCGTCTGCGGGCCGGTTCCTGTGTGAGTCTGCTCGAGACGCAGAACCGTCCCGGCCGACTGGCGCGAGCCCGTGTTGCCGAGCTGGACGCCCGTGCCCGCGATGGTGTTCTTTCCCCGGGGGACCTCGACGGCCTCCGCCACTGTGCTGCCGATCTTGAGGGCTATGGCATGCGCACGGATGCGGTTGAGGCTTACCTCCTCGCCGGTCGGTGCGCGATCGACGCGGGGTGGTTCGAGGAAGCGGCGGCCGATCTGCGTTCGGTTGACCGGCTGTCGCGCGGTGCGCCGATCCTCGTGCGGTTGCGAGGTCACCTCGCCTCGGCCTTGCTCGCCGAGGTCGCGGGCTCGCCACGCGAGGTGCTGGCGGCCGCCCGCTCCAGCCTGCGCGATCTCGAGCAACATCGCTTGGCGCTGCCAACCATGGAGCTCCGGGCTCGCGCTTCGGCCCACGGTGCCGAGCTCGGAGCGTTGGGGCTGAGGGCATTGCGGGGAGGAGGGTCGACCGCGGCCGTCTTCCATTGGCTCGAGCGCACCCGTGCTGCTGCAGTGTCGTCCGTCGACGCAGCCGACGACGGCGATGTCGCCGGGAACGACGAGATGTCCGGCATCAGGATGTTGTACGCCGAGCTGGCTGAGGCGCGCGCGCAGTCCGGAAGTGAACCGGCCAATCTACTGGCCAGAATTGCGGCGGCCGAGGCCAGCGTGCGGCGCGCCTCCTGGAGCACGCCCACCGGTGTGGGCGCTGCGTCGGCGAACATCGCCACCGCCACCACCACCGCGCTGCCCGTCCCCGCGCTCAGACACCCTCGTGCCCAGGACGTCCGCCAGCGGCTGCGGGAACGGCCGGGCCAAGTCCTTGTCGAGTACGGCTCGCTCGACGGGCGGTTGCTCGCGGTCGTCATCGACGGCCGACGGTCGCGACTCATCGAGCTCGGATCACTGGAGGGCCTCAGCGCCACGATCGACTCGGCGCTCTTCGCCCTGCGCCGCTTGGCACGTCCCGTGACCTCCGCGGCCGCTGCGAGTGGGGCCTCCCGCAGTGCTCGCGCGGCACTTTCGGCGTTGACCCGGCAACTTCTCGAACCGCTACGGCTCCCGGCCGGCGCCCCCCTTGTCGTCGTGCCTGTCGGTGACTTGCAGCGTGTGCCGTGGGCACCCCTGCACGACGGCCCGATGACCATCGTCCCGTCGGCCGCCCTGTGGTTGCGCACGCTGCAACGCCGGCAGCTGGCTCCGACGACGGCCGGGAACGGTGCGGCGACCCGGCCTGCGTCCGTCGCCGTCATCGGTGGCCCCGGCGTGGCGGGGGTCGAGACGGAGCTCGCCGCCGTCGCGGCCCAGCACCCGGCCGCGGTCGTGCTGGCCCCGCCGGCGAGCTCGTGCGCGGCGGTGTCCGACGTCATCCGCTCCGCGGACATTGCCCATTTCGCGTGCCACGGGCGACTGCGCGCGGACAACCCGACGTTCTCATCTCTGGTGCTCAGTGACGGGCCCCTCACGGTGCACGAGCTCACCCGGCGCGCGCGATCGCCGCGGCTGGTGGTCCTTGCTGCCTGTGAATCGGGGGCTCAGGTCGGCTTCCCCGGTGAGGAGACACTGGGCTTCGTCTCCGCCCTGCTCGGTGCCGGCAGTGCAGGCATCGTCGCGAGCAACGTGCTCGTCAGCGACCAGGGATCAGTGGCGCTGATGGGTGATCTGCACGGTCACCTTGCCCGCGGCGCGACCGTCGCCGATGCGCTCTGGGCAGCCCGACAAGGACTGGACACGGACGATCCGCACGGTTACGCGACGTGGTGCGCGTTCGACGCCTACGGCGGCGGCTGAAGGCCACCGTCGATCTGCGTATCTGAGGAGTGCCTCTGCGCTCTACTCACGGTCGCCGCAGCGATGCCGCGCCGCCCGACCGGCGGTCCGAGGCGGCCAGTCCTTAGGAGGCACGATGTTGCAGACCCTCGAGCCCGGCATCGATGCCTGCATCCGCGACAACGACGAGCTCATCTCACGCGAGCTCTTCCATGGCGAGCCCGTCGTCAGCGCTGCCCTGACGCCGCGGGCCGCCGCCGACGCCTACCTGCGCAGCCACGCGCACCTGCTGGCCCTTCCGGGCGCCAGTGGCGGAGCCGCTGACACAGCCGGCCCGTACGGCCTAACGTTCGTCTCCCAGCTCACCCTGTTCGACACCAGTGCCGTCTCCTACGAGCAGACCTACGACGGCATCCCCGTCTGGCGCTGCGGAGCCGCCGTCCATCTGCGCACTGGACCACTACGGGTCACGAGTGCGCGCTCCACCGTCCGCTCCGACGTCCGTGTGCGCCGCCCGTCACCGGCGCTCGTCGCCTGGCATCTGTCGGCCGAGCCGGAGCGCGTCCTCGAGACGTTGGGGCTGACGGGACGTGCACTCGCGTATGCCGACGTCAATGGGGCCGATCGCTCTGGCGCCGTCCTCAAGCGCCACCTGGTCGTCTACCGGTACGACAAGCAGCGGCGGGTGCGGCCGGCCGCCCAGGACGCCGTCCGGCTCACAGCCGCTCCGCACCACCTGGAGCACGGGGCGGACCGGGTCGCAGTGGAGACCACGGTGAAGATGGGCCACGGGCTGCGCAGCCTGGCGTGGCTCGTCCTCACCGATGTGGAGACCAGAGCGGTGCTCTACGTCGAGCCGTTCGTGGACGACGTCGGCCCGATGCGACCTTCGTCCTGACGGACAAGCGAAAGCTCACGCAGGGTTGGATTTTCGGCGCCGTCCAGCCCTCTGTCACGGGTGAGCCGTCACGCGAGTTGCGCGTAGAGGCGCGCCAGGTCAGGCAACTGGTAGTGAGCATTCAGTCCGGACGGGTTGGGCAGCACCCAGAGCTCGGCGCCGGCGAGGCGCTCGTCCTGCCGGCCGACCGCGGCTGCCCTGCCGGTCGCGATCCGGTAGGACTGCACGCCCGGCGGCGAGGCGCGCCGGCGCATGTCCCTCGACCAGTCGCACAGTGCGGCCCACCCCTCCAGCAGTTCGGCCGCCGGACAACTCAGCCGCCGTCGCCGTCGCGCGCGCCACCAGATTGGTCACGCCGAGGCTGTACGCCAGAAGAGCTGTGTCCTCGTACGGCGAGATCAGTCGATCCGTCAGCCCGGCGGCGTGCAGCGCGGGATAGAAGCGGTTGCCGGGCCGGGCGAAGTGATGGCCCACCGCCGCTGAGTACAACGACGGGTTGATGCCACAGAACAGCACGCGCAGGCCTGGACCGACGACGTCCGGGATCGTCCGGTCTGCAGCGGCCGCCACGGCGGCGGGGGAAGGACGCGGCGTCGGCACGGGACCAGTGTCGGCCCCTGCCCATTTCCTTGCCTCCTCCACGGTGGCCACCCGGGCCGTCGACCGCTATCGTGAACCCCCGCGGTCGGCATCTGCCGGCCGTGCGCCGCGCCTGGTCGTCCGACCAGCGGCGGGAGATCAACCCCGACTTTGACCTCCCGCGTCCCGGTCGGTATGGTCTCTCCTTGTGCCCCGGGCTTCCCGGGACACTGGCGCGCGCCCCGATCGGGGCGCGTCGTGTTCCACCCCCTGACCACCGTTTCCAGGTGGGCGAAGCGTGACCGGGCGACACACCCGACCGCGTGGGCCGGAACAAATCGGACATCCGAAGTCACAGACGTCGCACGACTGGGAGACGCACGCAGTGCCCACGATCCAGCAGTTGGTCCGCAAGGGCCGCCAGGCAAAGGTCGACAAGACCAAGACGCCTGCCCTCAAGGGCAGTCCGCAGCGCCGCGGTGTCTGCACCCGCGTCTACACAACGACCCCGAAGAAGCCCAACTCGGCTCTTCGCAAGGTCGCCCGTGTGCGCCTCACCAGCTCGATTGAGGTCACGGCCTACATCCCGGGTGTCGGCCACAACCTGCAGGAGCACTCCATCGTGCTCGTGCGTGGCGGCCGAGTGAAGGACCTCCCGGGTGTGCGCTACAAGATCATTCGCGGCTCGCTGGACACCCAGGGTGTCCGCAACCGCAAGCAGGCCCGCAGCCGTTACGGCGCGAAGAAGGAGAAGAGCTAATGCCCCGCAAGGGACCCGCTCCGAAGCGTCCGATGGTCTCCGACCCGGTCTACGGCTCGCCGCTCGTCAGCCAGCTCGTCAACAAGATCCTCGTCGGCGGCAAGAAGTCGAAGGCGGAGCAGATCGTCTACGGCGCCCTCGAGGGTGCCCGCGAGAAGACCGGCACCGACCCCGTGATCACGCTCAAGCGCGCGCTCGACAACGTCAAGCCGACGCTCGAGGTCAAGAGCCGCCGCGTCGGTGGCGCGACCTACCAGGTGCCGATCGAGGTCAAGGGTCCGCGCAGCACCACGCTCGCGCTCCGCTGGCTCGTCAGCTACTCGCGCGGCCGTCGTGAGAAGACGATGACCGAGCGCCTGATGAACGAGCTCCTCGACGCCAGCAACGGCCTCGGCGCCAGCGTCAAGCGCCGCGAGGACACGCACAAGATGGCCGAGTCCAACAAGGCGTTCGCTCACTACCGCTGGTAGTCACCCGCCGTTCCGCAAAGCACGTCGTACACAAAGAATTCGTCGTACACAAAGAAGAGGGACCGACACACCGTGGCAAGCACCGACACCGCCAAGAGCTTGGCCATGACCCGCAACATCGGGATCATGGCCCATATCGACGCGGGCAAGACCACGACGACCGAGCGCATCCTCTTCTACACCGGTGTCAACTACAAGATCGGTGAAGTGCACGACGGCACGGCCACGATGGACTGGATGCCGCAGGAGCAGGAGCGTGGCATCACCATCACGTCCGCCGCCACGAAGACGTTCTGGCGCGAGCACCCCATCAACATCATCGACACCCCGGGCCACGTCGACTTCACCGTCGAGGTCGAGCGTTCGCTGCGTGTGCTCGACGGCGCGGTCTGCGTCTTCGACGGTGTCGCCGGTGTCGAGCCGCAGTCCGAGACCGTCTGGCGGCAGGCCGACAAATACAACGTGCCCCGCATCTGCTTCGTCAACAAGATGGACCGCACCGGCGCCAACTTCTTCATGTGCGTCGACATGATGATCGACCGCCTCAACTCCAACGTGGCCGTCATCCAGCTGCCGATCGGCAGCGAGGGCAACTACCGCGGAGTCATCGACCTCATCAACATGAAGGCGCTCGTCTGGCCCGAAGAGACCGCGATGGGCGAGATGTACGACACCGTCGAGATCCCGGCCGACTACGTCGAGCAGGCTGCGGAGTGGCACACCAAGCTCATCGAGGCCGTCGCCGAGGCCGACGACGAGGTCATGGAGCTCTACCTCGAGGGCAAGGCCCCGAGCCCGGAGCTCCTCATGGTCGCCATCCGTCGCGCGACGCTCGCCGACAAGATCAACCCGGTCCTCAACGGCACCGCGTTCAAGAACAAGGGCGTCCAGCCGCTGCTCGACGCGATCGTCGACTTCCTGCCGAGCCCGCTCGACGTGCCGGCCATCCAGGGCCACGCCGTCAACGATGTCGACAAGATCGTCGAGCGGCGCCCGGACCCGAAGGAACCGTTCTCGGCCCTCGCGTTCAAGATCATGAGCGACCCGCACCTGGGCAAGCTGACCTACCTGCGCGTCTACTCGGGCACGTTGCTCACCGGCACTGCCGTGACCAACAGCACCAAGGGCCGCAAGGAGCGCATCGGCAAGATCTATCAGATGCACGCCAACAAGCGCGAAGAGATGCCGGAGAGCTACGCCGGCGACATCATCGCCGTGATGGGCCTGAAGGACACGACGACCGGTGACACGCTCTGCGACCCGGCCAACCCCGTCGTCCTCGAGTCGATGACCTTCCCGGCCCCCGTCATCCACGTCGCCGTGGAGCCCAAGACCAAAGCTGACCAGGAGAAGATGGGCGTCGCGATCCAGCGCCTGGCCGAGGAGGACCCGACCTTCACCGTCCGCACGGACGAGGAGACCGGTCAGACCATCATCGCCGGCATGGGCGAGCTCCACCTCGAGGTGCTGGTCGACCGCATGCGCCGCGAGTTCAAGGTCGAGGCCAACGTCGGTCGCCCGCAGGTCGCCTACCGCGAGACGCTCCGCCGCAAGGTGCCGCGCGTGGACTACACGCACAAGAAGCAGACCGGCGGTTCCGGGCAGTTCGCGAAGGTGCAGATCTCGATCGAGCCCCTCGTCGACGCCAAGGAAGGCAGCAACGGCTACGAATTCGTCAACGCCGTCACCGGTGGGCGCATCCCGCGCGAATACATCCCGTCGGTCGACGCCGGAGCGCAGGAGGCCATGCAATACGGCATCCTCGCCGGCTATCCGATGGTCGACGTCAAGGTGACGCTGCTCGACGGTGCCGCGCACGACGTCGACTCCTCCGAGCTCGCGTTCAAGATCGCCGGCTCGATGGCGTTCAAGGAAGGCGCGCGCATGGCCGACCCGGCCATCCTCGAGCCGATGATGAGCGTCGAGGTCGTCACGCCCGAGGACTACATGGGCGACGTGATCGGTGACCTCAACTCCCGCCGCGGCCAGATCCAGGCGATGACCGAGCGCAGTGGCGCCCGCGTCGTCACCGCCCTGGTGCCGCTCTCCGAGATGTTCGGCTACGTCGGGGACCTGCGTTCCCGCACGCAGGGCCGCGCAAGCTACTCCATGCAGTTCGACTCGTACGCCGAAGTCCCGGCGAACGTCGCCAAGGAAATCATCGCCAAGGTCCGCGGCGAGTAACTGTCCGCCGGGAAGTCCGGCACAGCACGTCCACCAGCACCACACCGGCGTACGACAAAACATCTGTCCCACAGGAGGACTTCAGTGGCGAAGGCCAAGTTCCAGCGGACCAAGCCGCACGTCAACATCGGCACCATCGGTCACATCGACCATGGCAAGACGACGCTGACGGCTGCGATCACGAAGGTGTTGCACGACCTGCACCCCGACCTGAACCCCTTCATGCCTTTCGACCAGATCGACAAGGCTCCGGAGGAGCGCGAGCGCGGCATCACGATCTCCATCGCGCACGTCGAATACCAGACGGACAACCGTCACTATGCGCACGTCGACTGCCCCGGCCACGCTGACTACATCAAGAACATGATCACGGGTGCCGCTCAGATGGACGGCGCGATCCTGGTCGTGGCAGCGACCGACGGCCCGATGCCGCAGACGAAGGAGCACGTGCTCCTCGCCCGCCAGGTCGGCGTCCCCTACATCGTCGTCGCCCTCAACAAGGCCGACATGGTCGACGACGAGGAGATCCTCGAGCTCGTCGAGCTCGAGGTGCGCGAGCTCCTCAGCGAATACGAGTTCCCGGGTGACGACCTCCCCGTGGTCCGCGTCTCCGCGCTCAAGGCGCTGCAGGGCGACCCGGTGTGGGCCGAGAAGATCGTCGAGCTCATGGCCGCCGTCGACTCCTTCATCCCGGAGCCCGTCCGCGAGACCGAGAAGCCGTTCCTCATGCCCGTCGAGGACGTCTTCAC
>CAXSDE010000059.1:0-16103 GCA_964236265.1 uncultured bacterium | reverse complement strand
AGCCTCGTCCGGAGCAGCCTCGTCCGGAGCAGCCTCGTCCGGAGCAGCCTCGTCCTCCGCCGGGATGTCGGCCACCACGTGCAGTTGGACGACGGGTGCGAGCGGCGCCGGCTCGTCCGCGAGGGACGGCACCACCATCGGCTCGAGATCCGGTGAGAGGCCGACCGGCTTCGGGACAGGCAGCTCGTCGGGGGAGTCGGGCGTGATTTCGGGCGCGACCATGATGTGGGTGTCGGCGTGGAGCGCGATCGGCTCGAAACCCAGCGGCGCGAACGGCTGGGGGTCGGAGTGCGTCGGGTCGACGTACCCCTGCGCGTCGGTCGCGTCGTGGACGGGGGGCGCCCCAAGTTTCGGCACGAGCGAAATCTGCGGACCCTCGGTCGCGGCCTCGTCCGGAGGTGTCGCTGCGACGGATGCGGCATTGTCGTGAGCGGTGACGACGATGGGCTCCACCGGCTCCGGGGCCGCTTCGTACGCCGAAGCGGGGACCTCGGCCCGGTAGTACGGGCGGAACTGCACCGGCACGGCGGTCAGCGCGAACACCGTCGGCTCGATGGCGTTCTTCGTGTTGCGCAGGTATTCGACCAGAGTGACGGCTTCGCCCAGCGACTCGACGCGACGAAATGACGGGGACCCGTCATGGCCCGTATAGAAAACGACGTGCTCCACGGACGGTTCCCCTCTCGGCAGTGACTGTCGCCAAGAGTCGTCGGCACACCGGGGCTCAGGATTGAGTCTCGACCGCCGGCCGTTATTCGGACGGCGTGTCGTCGGGTGCGGTGCCCCGGCGAGCGGGCAACTGCGAGTTCATTGCCGACCGGAAGCGCTCGTACTGCTCGACCGACTCCCCCGGCTCGTCCTCGCGCTTGGGGCGGCTGTAGATCATCACGCCGACGATGGCGACCAGCGTCAGGACGACCACTGGGATGAGCCACACGAACCACGGGTGCGCGTTCAATGCGGACCTTCCTGGGGCGGGCTGAGCGACGAAAGGATTTCACTGTACGACGCCCCGGCGCCGGGTGCGGTTGCTCGACAGGAACTGGCAGGCGCACCGACGACGTGGCCGCGGATGTCAGCCACGACGCCGCTTACGCGCCCGGCGGGCGAAGGCGGCGGTGGCGACCAGAGCGACCGTCGCGCCTGCCGCGGCCCGTGTCGCGTCCTTCCTGTCCAGCCGCCGAGCGCCCACCGCCAGGTGCCGGCCCGCCTCCGCGAGCAACGCCTCGAGCGCGGCGGAATTGTCGTGTTCGGGCACCCAGCCGGTCGCCCGCAGCCGGGCGTTGTCGACCACCCACGGGTAGGCGAGGTATTCGAGCTCCTGCGAGGTCGCGGGCGTCGCGCCCACGCGGTGCAAGCGTTCCAACGTGCCGAACGCGACCGCCGCGGGCAACTCCATGTGCCGCTTGCCCGCGATCCGCTCGACATCCGCCTGCGACAGCCACCCATCGGCGGCGACGTTGACCGCCCCGACCAGCTCGGACATGGCGACGGTCACGATCGCGCGGACGAGGTCGTCGATGTGACAGAACTGCCAGAGCGGCGACGTGCCCTTCAGCACCAGCAGTCGCGGGGACTCGAAGTGGCGCGTGATGACCGAGTCGATCCCCGGACCGACCACCGCGGCGGGCCGCATCGTGACGATCTCCAGCCAGGGGTGGGCCCGTTCGGCCCGACGCACTGACCGCTCGATCTCCACCCAGTCGCCGATCAGCGAGTCGTCGGGATTGGCACGCAGGACTGCGGCCTCCTCGAGGGGAACGGGGTTGTCGTCGCGGGCGCCGTACACCATGGCACTGGTGACGATGATGACCCGTTTGACGCCCGACGCGGCCGCGGCGGTGAGCGCGACGGCCGTGCCGCGCACGTTGAGCGCGCGGCGCTGCGCGGCCGGCGCGTCGAGCTGCACGTCCTGCGCGAGGTGCACCAGCACGTCCACACCGGTGAGCTTGGCGGCGAACGCAGGGTCGCGCACGTCTGCGACACGCCACGTGGCGAGGGCACTGTCGCCGCGGCGTTCGTCGATGGCAATCAGCTTGCGCAGATCAACCTCCCCGAGGGCGGCCAGGACCGCCGCCCCGATGCCGCTGCCCGCGCCGCTCACCGCGACGCTCGGCCGGCTCAGGCGATCGGTGGCCGCCCGCGGGGTCACTGCCGACCTCGCGCGGTTACCCTCGAATGCGTGACAGACAAGGACAAGCGATGACGACCCCACCGACGCCCGAGGGCGACCCGGACAACCCGCTCGCGTTCCTGTTCGGCGGCGGTGGATCGGCGGATCTCTCGGCGGCGCTGCATCAGTTTGCGGACCTGCTGTCCTGGTCGGGGGGGCCGGTCAACTGGGATCTCGCCCGCCGCACGGCCTTCGACGCTTTGCCCGCGACGGACGTTGGCGATTCGGCGGCGGCGGCGACACAGACGGCCGACGCATTGCGTCTTGCCGACCTGTGGCTCGATCCCGTCACCATCATCCCCGCAGCCGCCGCGGGATCCGCAGCCTGGACCCAGCGGCAGTGGCTCGAGCGCACGTTGCCCGTCTGGCAGGTGCTCGTCGAACCGATCGCCCTCCGCGTCGTCGAGGCGATGAACGGGGCCCTACCTGCCGAGGCGCAGGCACTTGCCGGACCGCTCGGCGGGATGATGAAGCAGATGGGCGGCGTGATGTTCGGCGCCCAGATCGGCCAGGCCCTCGCTTCGCTCGCGGGGGACGTGCTGTCATCGACCGACATCGGCCTCCCACTCGTGCCGAACGCCCACGCCGCTCTCGTCCCGGTCAACATCGAGGCGTTCGGCGCCGGACTCGACGTCCCCGCGGACGAACTCCGGCTGTACGTCGCACTGCGCGAGGCCGCACACCAGCGGCTGTTCGCCGACGTGCCCTGGCTGCGGCTGCACGTCATCGACCTGATTGCCGAATACGCGCGTGGGATCCAGGTCGACGTCAGTGGCCTGGAGGCCGCGATGGCCAGTCTCGACCCCTCCGACCCGGAGGCGATGCAGGAGGCGCTCACCGGCGGTCTGTTCGCCCCGCAGGACACGCCGGCCCAGAAGGCGGCTCTTGACCGCCTCGAGACCAATCTTGCGCTCGTCGCGGGCTGGGTGGACGAGGTCGTGGACGCGGCGGCTTCCGGTCACCTGCCCGGCAGCGTCGCCCTGCGGGAGATGATGCGCCGGCGTCGCGCCGAGGGCGGCCCGGCGGAGCAGACATTCGCCACGCTCGTCGGTCTCGAGCTGCGGCCACGCCGGTTGCGCGAGGCGGCGGCCTTGTGGGGCGCCGTGCGCCATCAGCACGGGATCGACGGGCGCGACCGCCTGTGGGAACACCCGGACCTCCTGCCGTCCACGGCGGACCTCGATGACCCCATCGGGTTCGCCGAACGCGTCGGGCAGGGTGCCTGGGACGCCGACGCAGACTGGACGGACTCGCTTCCAGGCTGGGACGCGCCACCGGCAGCGGAGCCGGCTGACCCGCCGGATCCGGCTGACCCTCCAAATCCGGGACCAACGCCTCCGGACGCGACGCCCCCGGACGCTTCAGGTCCCGACGCTCCCCGTGCGTCAGGGGCCTGAGACCGCGTCCGGCCCGTCGAGGCTGATCGCCGCGACCTCGCCGCTATCGCCGACCGGCGCGACCTCGCCGCTATCGCCGACCGGCGCGTCCTGGCCGTCCTCGCCGTCATCGCTGAGGTCGAGGCCGGCCGCGGCGGCCACGCCTTCGAGGTAGCCACGAGCCCGCTCGAGCTGCGGGTAGGGGGCCAGCTCAGCCCAGAAGGCAGGGCCGTGTCCGGGCACGAGCAGGTGAACGAGCTCGTGCAGCAATACGTAGTCGACGACGTAGCCCGGCATGCTCTCGAGCCGCCTCGACAGCCGGATGCTTCGGTCGGACGGCGTGCAGGACCCCCAGCGCGTGCGCTGATTGTCGACCCAGCGGACGCTTGCCGGCTTGGCGCGACCGCCGAGGTGGCGTTTGGAGAGCGCGCTCGCGCGGATCATGAGGTCGGCATCGGAGCGTTTCTGTCGTCCGTCCTGGCGAGCGAGTCGGGCCACCATCTCGGCGACCCAGCGAGTTTCCTCCGCCTTGCTCATCCGGGCGGGGATCAGCACGACGGTGCGGTCGCCGTCCCGGTAGGCCGACACGGTGCGGCGGCGGCGAGCGCTGCGGACCACCTCGACGAGTGGCTGTGGATCTTCGGCGGAAGGGCGTCCTGGCATGTCCGGACGGTACCGCCGGCGGTCCCCCCTCCCGTCGCCCTTGCGCCTCAACCGGCGAGCGGCACCGGCTCCATCCACAGTTGCGAGGATCATCCGCGCAGGTCAGCGGCAGGGTGGGCCCACACGCGGAGTTGTCCACATCCCTCCTGCGGGTCGCCGGCGGTGCGGCGCGCGGTGCACTTGCCGTGCACTTGCCGTGCACTTGCCGTGCGCTCTGCGGTGCACTTTGGCGGCTCCGGATTGCACGTGCGGGGGGCCCGGAGTGCGCCGCCGGTTCCGCGACATCGCCCGCACATGGACGCGAACGGGCCACCGGCGAGGGGGGGTTCGCATCGTCCGGCGCCCTCGGCGCGCGCGACACGCCTGCGTGGCGGGAGTGGCGCTTCGGCGCCAGGCCTGTAGCGTAGGCGCCGACCAGGCGGGCGAGTGATGCCGCCGTCATTGTGACAGGAGGACAACCGTGGCCGACACCTACGAGGGCTACTGCGTGAAGTGCCGTGAGAAGCGGTCCTTTGAGGGCGAGGTCTCGACTAGCGACTCGGGGCGCCGCATGGCGAAGGGCTCATGCCCGGTGTGCAGCACGAAGATGGCTCGCATTCTTGGCAAGGCATAACCGCAGCACCAGCACACGACAAGGCACAGGGCGGGCGACCTCGGTCGGCCCGCCCTGTGCCTTGTGGAGAACGCGTCGCCTTGTGGATGCACTCACCGCGCAGCTCCCCAGCCTGGCAGCCTGCCGGTATGGCGATCGACGCGATGTCTCCGGACCGACCTCAGCTCAAGTCCGCGCTCGTGCGCGTCTGGCGTGATCCCGAGACCCTCCAGGTGGGCGTCGGCGCGGGAGCCTGGCTGCTGCGCCAGCTGACACCGGGCCTCAAGCGTGTCCTGGATCTCTGCGACGGCACGCGTCCCCGCGGCGCGGTGCTCGCGGAGGCTGAGCTCGCGGGGGTGACCGGGAGCCACGCGGCACAGTTCCTCGACTCACTGGAGCAAGCCGGCCTCCTCGAGGATGCCGCCGCCGGTGACCCGCGGCTGCGCATGCTGTCGGTCGGCGAGCGCGAGCGGCTCGAGCCCGAGCGTGCTGCACTGTCCCTCGCGGGGCCGCGCCACGGCGGCGCCGCGACCGCGCTCTCCCGCCGCACTGAGGCGTGGGTCGAGATCGAGGGTGAGGCTCGTGTCATCCCGCTCGTGGCAGCGTTGCTCGCCGCGGCCGGCGTCGGTCATGTGACCGCCAGTTCGACGGTCGAGATGACGGCGTACGACGCGATCCCCGGCGGCCCGGGCAACGACACGTCGGCACCGCGCCGCGTCAGCGACGCAGCTGCCGCTGCGGTGCGGGCGGCGGTGGGCAGCGGCGCCGGAGCCGCGGCCATCCGGCCACCGGCGATGCGCAGTCGTCTGCCGGACCTACGCATCCTGGCTGCCCGCGGCCCGGTCATCGACCCCGCTCACGGCCGGTCGGCGATGGCCGACGGCGTGGCGGTGCTCGCTGTCCATGCGCGGGAGCTGACGGGCGTCGTCGGCCCTCTCGTCCTCACCGGGTCGACGGCCTGCCTGCGCTGCCTCGATCTGCATCGCCTCGACCGCGACGAGCAGTGGCCGTTGGTGGCGGCGCAGTTGGCCAACAGACGGCTACTGCAGCCGCAACCCGTGTCCCTGCTCGCGATTCTCGCCGGCTACACCGCGGCGCAGGCGCTTGCCTTCCTCGATGGCGACGCGGCGATCGCCACGCGCAACGGCACGTTGGAGATCGCACCACCCGACTGGCGGGTGCGGCGTCGCGGTTGGCTTCCCCACCCGGAGTGCGGCTGCATCTGGCCGTTGTCAGGAGAGTTCGGCTGACCGGCTGACCGGCTGACGGGCTGACCGGCTGACCGGCTGACCGGCTGCAGCGGGCCGACGACGGGCGGGCCGACGACGGGCGGGCCGACGACGGGCGGGCCGGACCGGGCCATTTCCCCGTTGCGGATGACCGGTTGCGCCGCAACGTCCATAGTGGGCACATGCCCGATCTGCCTCGTCGCGCCCTGGTGCGCAGCGCCAAGCTGGCAACGTTGCCCATCGGCTTCGCCGGCCGCGCCACACTCGGCCTGGGCAAGCGGCTCGGCGGAACGCCCGCTGACATCGTCCTCGACGAAGTGCAACGGCGCACCGCTGAGCAGCTCTTCCAGGTGCTCGGCCAGCTCAAGGGCGGAGCGATGAAGTTCGGCCAGGCGCTCAGCGTGATCGAGGCCGCCCTTCCGGAGGCTCTGGCTGCGCCTTATCGCGCCGCGCTGACCAAATTGCAGGAGTCGGCACCGCCGATGCCCGTCACGACCGTCCACCGCGTCCTGACCGCGGAGTTCGGGCCCGATTGGCGCGCGCGCTTCAAGCGCTTCGACGATGTGCCGACCGCTGCCGCCTCCATCGGCCAAGTGCACCGCGCCCAATGGGCCGACGGTCGCCTCGTCGCCGTGAAGGTGCAATATCCGGGCGCCGGGCCGGCGCTCCTCAACGACTTCACGCAGCTGGGCAGGCTCGCGCGCATGTTCTCGGTGCTGAGCCCCGGTCTCGACATCAAGCCGTTGCTCGCCGAACTCCGGGAACGACTCGCCGAGGAACTCGACTACCGCCTCGAGGCCGACTCCCAGGAGGCGTTCGCCGCGGCCTACGACGGTGACCCCGACATCTACGTCCCGCATGTCGTCGAGCGCACCGAGCGGCTGCTCGTCACGGAATGGGTCAACGGCACCCCGCTGGCCGCCGTCATCCTCGAGGGCACGAAGACGCAACGGGACCGCGCCGGCCTTGCGTTGACGCGCTTCCTGTTCTCCGGACCGAGACGCGCCGGGCTGCTGCACGCCGACCCGCACCCGGGCAACTTCCGTCTCCTGGCCGACGGTCGTCTTGCGGTGCTGGACTTCGGCGCCGTCAACCACCTCCCCGACGGGCTCCCCCGCTCCATGGGGACGCTGTGCCGGCTGGCGCTCGAAGGCGACGCGGAGTCGGTCCGCGACGGTCTGCGCGCAGAGGGATTCATCAAGGGCGACATCGAGGTCACGCCCACTGACCTGCTGGAGTTCCTGGGGCCACTCATCGCCCCCCTGGCTCTCGACGAGTTCACCTTCGACCGTGATTGGCTCCGCGGTGAGGCGACGCGGGTGGCCGACCCCCGCAGTCCGACTCAGGCACTGGCGCGCCGGCTCAATCTCCCCCCGTCGTACCTGCTCATCCACCGCGTGACCATCGGCACCTTCGGTGTGCTGTCACAACTCGGCTCGACGGTCGCCGTACGCGACGAAGCCCGGCGGCTGCTGCCCGGATTCTCCGAGTAGCGCCCACCGGGCCTCATCGTTTCGTGCCGTCCCCCGCCATGTCTGCGGCGATGGATTGCCGTCATGCGGCGATTGCGTCCTTGCGCGGGCGGCCGCGCGGACGCTTCCTGGCGACGACGGCCCCCTGGACGACCAGTTCCCCGCCCCAGACGCCCCACGGCTCACGCCGTTCGAGCGCACCCGTCAGACACTCCAGCTGGAAGGGGCAGCCGACGCACAACGCCTTGGCTGCCTCCACCCCCTCCGGTGTCTCGGCGAAGAACACATCGGGGTCGACGCTCCAGCACGGCAGGTCTGTGCCCGCGGGGAGCTCGAAGCCGAATGTGGCTGTCAGCATCAGTGCCTCTCCTCTCTTGCGACGTACGAAATGAATGGACAAACGACAAAGGCCGCGGAATCCCGAGTGGGGTTCCGCGGCCTGTGTCAGCCGATGGTGTCCTACGCGGGTGGCGAAGAACGCGGAACCGAGAGCTCGATCTGCTTCGTAGCGGCGGCGAGCCCCGTAGCCTGCGCGGCACCCATGACGCCGGCATTGACATGCCACGTCAGGTGGGTGAACGTCCCGGCAACGACAGACGCGCGGCGCGAAGCATCCACGCCATAGGCGTAGGTGCGCAGCGCGCTCGAAACCGTGGTGGGGGACATGATGAGCACAGTATTGCGAGCGGCCCGTCCGTGGCAACGCATTTATTCGTCCCGAGCGTCAGCCGTTGAGGAGCGTCAGCACGTCCTCGCCGTAGAGCTCGAGCTTGCGCGCACCCACGCCCTTCACGCACGCGAGCTGATTGCTGGTCGCCGGCTTCTGCTCGGCAATCGCCAGCAGGGTGACGTCGGTGAAGATGACGAACGCGGGCACCTTCGAGAGTCGGGAAAGCTCCAGGCGCCACGCCTTCAAGCGGTCGAGGACGGCCTCGTCGACGTTGCTGGGGCAGCTCTCACACCGGCCGAGCTTGCGCGCCGGAGCGGTGAACAGGGACGCACCGCACACGCGGCATGTCGCCGACTTCTTGCTGGACCTGGCCGACGCACCTCGCGCACCGCCCGGGCCCGCAGGCGGCGCACCGGCCCCCGGGGCGACATCTTCGAGAAATCGGCTCCGGCGACGGTTGCCGTACCAGCTCAGACCCAGCTCACGGCGCGCGCGCGTGATGCCGACGTAGAGCAGGCGCCGCTCCTCGGCAAGCTGCTCCTCGGTCGTCGCGAAGCTGATCGGCAGATAGCCGTCGACCAGCCCGCACACGAAAACGGCATCCCACTCGAGGCCCTTGGCGGCGTGCAGCGACGCCAGCGTCACGCCGACCGGCGGCGGCGCGTGCTGCGCGCTGGCGCGCTCGAGCAACTCGGCGACGAAACTCGCGAAGTCACCCTCGTGCTCCTCGGCGAGCCGCACGATGGCGGACAGCGACTCCCACGCCTCGCGCGTGGCGCCCTGACCCGAAGGCGGTTCGGGGCGCCAGCCAACACTGGACAGCACGTGCGCGACGTGCGAGACCACCCCGTCGTCGCCCATGTCACCGCCGACGACCGCGCCGCGCAGCGTCACGAGGGCGCGCCGGACCTCCTTGCGGTCGAAGAACCGCTCGGCGCCGCGGACGACGTAGGGCACCTTGGCGGTCGCGAGCGCGCGCTCGAACTCCGCAGCCTGACCATTCGTCCGGTAGAGGATCGCGATCTCGCGCGGCGGGATGCCCGCGGCGATCAAGGCGGCGCAGCGCGCCGCCACCCCGGCCGCCTCGGCGGCCGCGTCGCCGTACCCACGAATGATCGGCGCCGGGCCGTCAGCGCGGGTCGCCTCGAGCCGGACGCCGCCCCGGTTGAGCCGGTTGGCGAGCGTCAGCACCGACGGCGTCGAGCGGTAGTTGCGGGCCAACTCCACCACGCGGGCGCCCACGTGGACGCGGGCGAAGTCGAGAAGGAACGACGCGCGGGCGCCGGCGAAGGTGTAGATGGTCTGGTTGGGGTCACCGACGACGCACAGGTCGTGGCGGCCACCGACCCAGGCATCGAGCAACCGTTGCTGCAGGGGGCTGACGTCCTGGTATTCGTCGACGGTGAAGTGCCGGTAGCGGTCGCGGACGGCGGTCGCCACCTTCGCCGCGTCCTCCACGAAGCCGGCGGCCACGAGCAGGAGATCTTCGAAGTCGACCACGTGGCGCTCGCCCTTGGCCTTCTCATAGGCCGCGTAGATTGCCGCCACCTTGTCCACGGCGACGGGGGGCTGGCGTTTCGCCTCGGTCGCTGCCGCCTCATACGACGACGGGTCGGCGAGGCGGGCCTTCGCCCACTCGATCTCGCTGGCCAGGTCACGGACGACCGTGCCCTCGGCGCGGACCCCGCTGCGCCGGGCGGCCTCGATGATGACCGGCACCTTCGACGCCAGCACCTGGGGCGCCTCGCCACCGACGACCTGGGGCCAGAAGTGCTGCACTTGCTTGAGGGCGGCCGAGTGGAAGGTGAGCGCCGCCACCGTTGGCGCCCCGAGCTCGCGGAGACGGCCGCGGAGCTCACCCGCCGCCCGGCTCGTGAACGTCACCGCGAGCACGTGGTCCGGGTTGAGCGCGCCGGACAGCACGCCATACGCGATCCGGTGGGTGATCGTGCGCGTCTTGCCCGTGCCGGCGCCCGCCAGGATGCAGACGGGCCCGCGCACGGCGATCGCGGCCTCCCGTTGGGCGTCGTCCAGGGCAGCCAGCAACTCGTCGGGGGTCACCCGGCCATCCTCCCAGCCGGAGCCGACAACGGCGCGGAACGGGCGCAGTTGTGCACAACCGCTCGCGGCCGAGGGCGCAGGTGCACGCACGGGTCCCGCGGCCTGCCGGACGGAGGCGTCGGGGCAAGTAGCGTCGGGGGCAGTGGCGTCGAGGCCAGTAGCGTCGGGGCAAGTAGCGTCGAGGCCATGCGTGATGCGACGTTCGACGTGCTCTCGGGCGGCCGTGGTGCGGCGTGATCACGTCCTGGTTTCGCCCGGGTCCGGCGGTGACGGTCGGCGAGAACAGGCGATCGCCCGTTTCGGATCATGTCGCCCTGGATGGGGATGCGGATGCGGATGCTCGGCGACGGCGTCGGAGCGTCGTGGTGAGAAGGGCTCGCCGCGTCGCGGCGGCCGCTGCCCTCACGTTCTTCACAGCAGCTTGTACGACGCAAGCCGCCTCCACCTCGCCGACCCCGACCGCGCACCGCTCGACGGCTGACAGGTCAGGCGCCGGTCGGACACCCACGGCGGCCGTCAGCCACAGCGCCGACCCCACGGCCGTCAGCCATGGCGCGGACCCCGCGGCCGTCAGCCATGGCGCGGACCCCTCCCCGGACGGTCAGCCGCCATCCTCCGCGGAAGGACCGGCGAGCGGGGACGACCGCTCACCGACGGGCAACCCGGTCACGATCGCCTTCGGCGGCGACGTGCACTTCGAAGGCGCGAGCCGTTCCGCACTCGGGGGCTTCGGGCCCATCGCGACGGTTCTGGGCCGCGCGGACATCGCCATGGTCAACCTCGAGACGGCCGTCACCGACAGGGGCACTCCGCAGCCGAAGGCCTACAACTTCCGCGCCCCCTCGTCGGCATTCCGGGCGCTGAGATCCGCCGGCGTCGACGTGGTGACGATGGCCAACAACCACGGCATGGACTACGGCGTCGCCGGCCTGCGGGACTCGCTGTCAGCGGCCGCGGCGGCACACTTTCCCGTCGTCGGCATCGGCGCGGACGATGCTGCTGCTTTCGCGCCGTACCGCGTGATCGTCAACGGTCAACGCATCGCTGTCATCGGCGCGACGCAGGTGCTGGACACTGCGTTCGTCGACTCGTGGGCAGCGGGGCCGGGCAAGCCGGGCCTCGCGAGCGCCAAACAGGAAGCGCGGCTGCTCGCCGCGGTTGCCTCCGCGCGCGCGAATGCCGACACGGTCGTCGTCTACCTGCACTGGGGTCAGGAACGCGCGACGTGCCCGATCGCTGCTCAGCGCGACCTGGCACCGAAGCTCGTCGATGCGGGGGCCGACATCGTGGTCGGGTCACATGCGCACGTGTTGCTCGGTGGCGGCTGGACGGGCGACGGAGCGTACGTCGACTACGGCCTCGGCAACTTCGTCTTCTATGCACGGGGCGGCGCCGGTGCGCAGTCGGGTGTGTTGCAGCTGACCGTGCGCGGGCGGGCCGTCACGGCCGCGACGTTCACGCCCGCGGTCATCTCCGGCGGACGACCGCAACCCCTGACGGGCGCTGCGGCCGCCAACGCCGTCGCATCGTGGGACCGCCTGCGGTCCTGCGCCGGCCTTGCGGGTCTACCCCCCGGCTCCGACCGGTGAGCGGATCGACTCGGTGACGCCTTCGCACCTGTCACGAGGAGCCGCTCGCGCTGGGGATTGCCCTCTTCGCCGTGCACCGCAGCGGCGCTTGATCACCAGTCGAGCGTGAGCTGGTCATCGTCCGGACTGTTCTCCCGCCGTGACCTCGATGCGCGGGCCTGGGCGGGGCTCGGCGCGGCAATTCGGGCGTCGGTCGCAGTCGTCATCGCGGTCTCGACCGGGATGTGGACTGCCTGGTCGGGAGTCTCGGTCGGCCTCTCGGTCGGCCTCTCGTCCGGCCTCTCGTCCGGCGTCACGGTCGGTGCCTCGCTCGGGCTCCCGCCCGGCCTGTCGATGGGAGTCGCGTCCTGCCTCTCGCCCTGAGTCTCGATCGGAGCGTCGCCGACAACCTCGGCGAGGATCGCGCCGGCCTGCCCGATTTCGGCCTCGCGCGGCGCGGCACCCATGTGACCGCCGGACAGCAACCGCTCCAGCCCCGCACCGTCGAGGAGGTCGGGACGGACAAGCTCGCCGCTGCGGACGTACAGGAACGCCGCCGTCACGGCCTCGACGGGGACTCCGGCCAGCCCTGCCCACGCCAGGCGGTAAACGGCCAGCTGCCAGGCGGCGGCTGCCATGTCGCGCGGTTTCATGCCGGTTTTGTAATCGACGACCTCGAACCCACCTGGCGTCGCGTAGACAGCGTCGATACGCCCGCGGACGAGGCGGGCGCCGACGGTGATCTCGAACGGGGCCTCGATGGCGTGTGGGCGCACGTCGCCGTACGGGGAGGCGGCGAAAGCCGAACGCAGAGCCTCGAGCTGCTCATCATCGAAGGGCACGGCGTCATCCCCCGCGCCGGGCAGGTCGTCGGCGTCGAACAGGGGACGGGATTCGAAGCGGTGTTCGACCCACGCATGGAAAGCCGTGCCGCGCCGGGCTGCGGCTGTCGGCTTTCGTGGCATGGGCCGCGCCAGGCCCGCAGCGAAGTCATCCGCTGACTCGGCCAGCGCCACGACCTGGCTGGTCGTGAGGGTGCGCGGGAGCGCGATGTCGCGCTCGCCCGCCGCGTCCCGCGCGAGCTCATCCAGCAGCCTGTCCGTGTCGCGCGCCCACTGGGCGGCGAGCAACGCGTCGGCACCGGTCGGGACAACAGCGGAATCAGCCGTGGGGTGGCCAGTGAGGTGGCCAGTGAGGTGGTCAGCGGGGTGGCCAGTAGCCGCGACCGTCGGCCATCGGGTCGCAGGGCCGACGGGTGCAGGGCCGACGGGTGCAGGGCCGACGGGTGCAGGGCCGACGGGTGCAGGGCCTACGGGTGCAGGGCCTACGGGTGCAGGGCCGACGGGCCGGTCGGCCAGCGCCTGCGCCTGCGCCAGGGCCTGCGTGACGAGTCCCGCAGCCTGACGGCGCTGGACGTGCGCCCCGGCGTCGTAGGCGGCGGGCCACGCAACGTCTGGCACCTCCCGCGTGAGTAGCGGGTTGGCAGCGGGCACGTCCTGCGTCCAGATGGGCACCTCGCCGCCGCCGTCGCGCGCGACCGCGGCGAGTTCCTCCAGGTAGGGGGACAGGCCGCACGGCTTGGTGCGCGTGGCGTTCCATACGTGACCGCTGACGAGGAGCAGCTCCTTCGCGCGGGTCACGGCGACGTAGGCAAGCCGGCGTTCCTCCGCCGCCTCCTGCTCGCGGCAGCTCGCTTTGAAAGCGGCGATGCCCTTCGTCGTCAGGTCCGGGTCCGCCGGGAGGTCGTTGCGGTCACCGCGCAGAGCGAAGGGGAGCACCCGCGCCGCTTCGGTCCACCGCGAACGGCTCTGCCCGGACGGGAACGTGCCGTCCGCGAGACAGGGGACGGCCACGACGGGCCACTCCAGACCCTTCGCCTTGTGGACGGTCAGCAGTTTGACCGTGTCGGCCGTTGACACGGCGCCCACGTCGAGCCCGTTCTCGGCGGTCTCGGCAGCGGCGAGGTAGGCGAGGAACGCCGGCAGGTCGCTGTCGCCGTCGACACTCTCGAAGCGCGCCGCGTGGTCGCTGAAAGCCGCCAGGTTGGCCGCACGGGCAGCTGCGACGCGGGCGGGCGATGCCTCGATCTCCACATCCAGACCGATGGCGGACACGACCCGCGACACGATCTCCACAACCTGGTGGCCGGCCAGTCGGCGCAGCCGTGTCAGCTCGGCCGCCAGATCGGCGAACCGCCGCACCGCCTCGGGTGAGAACCCTGCGGGGTCACCCGGATCCACCAGGGCGTCCGAGAGCGCCACGACGTCGCACGGATCCACCGATGCCGTGGCATCGGCGAGGGCAGCCGCACCGTCCGGGTCATCGGCAATGCCGACGTGCCGGCGACCGGTGTCGCACAGCGCGCTTGCGCGGCGACCCAACGCCGCGAGGTCACGCGGCCCGATGCGCCACCGCGGACCGGTGAGGATGCGCACCAGCGCGGCGTTGGCCGTCGGGTCGGCAATGGCCTCCAGAACGGCGACGACGTCGCTGACCTCGGGCATGGTGAGGAGCCCGGCGAGACCGACCACCTCCACGGGGATGTCGCGCGCGACGAGGTGGCGGTGGAACAGGCCGAAGTCGCTGCGTCGGCGGCACAGCACCGCGACGTCGCGTGGCCGGCGGCCGGTCATGAGCTGGTCCGCCACCTGGTCCGCCAGCCAGGCAGCCTCGTCCTCCACCGTGGAGTGCAGCGCGACCCGGACGGCGCCCGCGCATGCCCCGGTGGCGGACGCGAGCGCGGGCACCTCGACGAGCGCCGCTTGGCGTGGCGACCCCGAACGCAGCGACTCGGAGAGCACGTTGGCCGCGCGCAGGATATTGGTGCCATTCCGGAAGCTGGTCAGCAGGAACTGCGGGGTGCACCGGGTGCCATCAGAACGCTGGAAGTGCTCGGGGAAGCGCAGCAGGTTGCCCGCGGATGCGCCGCGCCAGCCGTAGATGGATTGCGACGGGTCACCCACGGCGGTCACGGGGTGGCCGCCACCGAACAGCGCGGCCAGCAACCGCCGCTGCCCGACCCCCGTGTCCTGATATTCGTCGAGGAAGACGACCGCGAACCGTCGGCGCTCCGTGTCGGCGACCTCGGGGCACGACTCGGCGATGCGCGCGGCCAGCGCCACCAGGTCACCGAAGTCCACTGCGTCGAGCACCCGTTTGCGGTCCCGGTAGGCCGCGACAAGTTGCAACAACTCGTCGCGTTCGGACGCAACCGTCGCCACGTCGAGGACCGCCTTGGTCGTGTCGCCGGCTCCGGCGACCTGCGCCCGGATGCGCGCGTCGACGCCGCGGACATCGCCGATGTCGACGAGGTGCTCGCTCATCTCACCGTCGAGGTCGAGCACGTATTGCGCGACGAACGGGGTGGTCCACCGAAGGTGCTGGAACGGCCCGGGGGCGAGGCGCGCCACCCGCGCCGCGACCTGCCAGCGGGCCGCCTCGGTCAACAGCCTCGTCTGCGGCTCGCGGCCGATGCGCAGCGCATGGTCGGCGACGATCTGACCCGCGTAGGAGTGGTACGTCGCCACCGTCGGCACATCATCGGCGGGTGCGCCGTCGGTCGGCGTTGCGCCCGACTCGCGCAGTCCCGCGCCCGACTCGCGCAGTCCCGCGCCCGACTCGCGCAGCCCCGCGCCCGACTCGCGCAGCCCCGCACGCACCGCACCCAGCCGCGCGAGCGCGCGCCGCACGCGTTCGGCGAGCTCGGACGCGGCCTTGTTGGTGAACGTCAGCCCGAGCACGGCGCTGGGCGCGATGCCATGAAAGGCGACCGCATGCACGACGCGCGCGGCCATCACCGTTGTCTTGCCCGAGCCCGCGCCGGCGATGACCAGCTGGGGGCCGAGCGGCGCGGTGATGACGGCGAGCTGCTCGGCGGAGAACGGGATGCCGAGCAATTCGGCCAGGTAGTGGCCGCTCCCGTCCGGAGTGAGGGCATTCGGAATGAGGACGCCGGTGGTCATCCGATCACCTGCGCCCCGGCGTCCTGCGCAGGGCACGCCCGCCGGAAACTGCACCGGTCGCACCCCTCGTGGACGCGTGCGGGGAACTGCTCCGCGAGGACCCCGTCGCGAGTGATCGTGAGCAGGTCATCAGCCCACGAGTCGCCGTCGATCGCGGCCTGCCGCTGCACTTTGGGCAGCTCACCCTTGAGACCGTGACGCAGCTGCACCAGCTCTGCGCCCCCGAGCACCAGCTCTGCGCCCCCGAGCACCAGCTCTGCGCCCCCGAGCACGACGTCTGCACCCCCGAGCACGACGTCTGCACCCCCGAGCACGACGTCTGCACCCCCGAGCACGA
>CAXSDE010000058.1:0-16126 GCA_964236265.1 uncultured bacterium | reverse complement strand
CGCGTGGGCGATGCTCGGCGTGCGGTCCGCGCTCATCCCGATCTTCGTCACCGAGGTGCTCCACAAGTCCTCGAGCTGGACCGGCGCCGGCTTCGTGATCGTCGCCGCCGTCAACGCGGCGCTGCTCCTCCCGGCGGGCAAATTCGCGGACACGGCCGGTCGCCGGCCCGTGCTCATCGCCGGCTGCACGGCCGGTGCGGCGTCCCTGGTGGTGCTCGCCCTCGTGCCCAACCTCGCCGGTTACCTGGTGTCCATGGCGCTGCTCGGCTTCGGGTCGGGGCTGCTCGACGTGGCGCCGGTCGCCATGGCCGGCGACGTCGCGGGGCAGCGCGGCGGGAGCGCCATCGCGGCGTACCAGATGTCTGGCGACCTCGGCATGATCGTCGGTCCGCTGATCGTCGGCTATCTGGCCGACCACGTCTCTTACGGCGCCGGGTTCCTCGTCACGGCCGGGGTGCTCGCCGCCGCGGCCGTCCTCGGGGTGGTCGCGCCCGAAACGCACCACCTCGTCGCAGCGGATCCCCAGCCGGAGGCCGAGGCGGAGCGTTACGGCGCCTGAGCTGGCTAGGCTGCCCCTATGAGCGATCTGACCATTTTTCTGCATGTGCTTGTCGCGCTCGTCGTCATCGGGCCGGTGCTCGTGACGATCGGCGCCACGCCGCGGCTCATCCGCGGTGGCAGCGACAAGCTGCCGGCGTTGCGCTGGGTGCACCGGACGACCACCATCTACGGCTGGGGATGGCTCCTCGTCTTCGTCACCGGTATGGTCGCCGGCGCGACGAGCAAGGACCACAAACTGTCCGAGTTCTGGGTGTCGCTGTCCACCGCCTTGCTCTTCGTCGCCTTCGTCCTGCTGTTGGTCGTCGTGAAATGGCAGCGCGACGCCATCCGCCGGATCGACAAGGGCGACGACGCCACGCCGTTCGCCGCGAAGATCGGTGCCTTCGGCGGCATCGCCTCCCTCCTCGTCGTGGTCGTCCTCGGCCTGATGATCTGGAAGCCGGGCTCCCCCACGTGACGTGCCCCCGCGCCGCATGAACGGCGCGGCCCCGGCACAATGGAACCGAGCGCGCCGGCCGAGGAGACCCACGTGGACGAGAACAGCACCACTCAGCAGCCCGACTCGCCCGAGCGGCGCCGGTTCGACAACGGCGCGAGCAACATTGCGCACCGCGAGTTCGGCCACACCAAGTCGCCGCTGTCGCAATGGATCGCCGTCTACACGATCATCGCCGCCTCGATCCTGGCCGCCTTCTCCATCATTGTCGGACGGCCGTGGATGGCGTGGCTCGCCGGTGCGATCACCGTCGCAGCCATCGGCTACGCGTATGTGACGGCGCAGCAGGCCAAGCGATCCGGCCAGGGCACCAACCCGAAGGCCGAGCGTGACCTGGCGCCCAACCGTCCGGTCGCCGACGGCCGGACGGCTCGGCGCTGACGCGCTGCGAGATGCCCGCCTCCCCGGCACTGCGCCGCACCGCAGCCGTTGCGTCCGGCCTGTTGGCCGCGACCGGACTGACGCTGCTCACGGAAGCGGTGGTCGCCAGCCGGGAGCCCTACCTCGGCCCGGAGCACGCCCCGCCGGTCGAGGGCGAATACGGCGCGGAGCACCTGCCCACGCTGCGGCTCGTCATGGCGGGTGACTCGACCGCCGCGGGGGTGGGTGCAGACCGCCGCAACGACACCGTCGGCGCCCGGCTGGCGCACGCCCTGTCGGACCGCAACCGCGTCCAGGTCCGCTGCGTCGGCGTGAGCGGGTCGCGGTGCGCCGACCTGGCGCCGCAGATCTCGCGCGCGCTGCTGTTGCGTCCCGACGTCGTCGTCGTCCTCATCGGCGCCAACGACGCCACCCACGCGACGCCGCCGCCGCTCGCCGCCCGTCATCTCGGGCAGGCGCTGACCCGGTTGCGCGCCGCCGGGGTGCCGACCGTCGTCGGCACGTGTCCGGACATGTCCGTGCGCGGCTTCCTCCCCCCGTTGCGGCAGCTCATCGCCTGGCAGGGGCGCCAGATCGGCCGCGCGGAAGCGACCGTCGCCGCCCGGCACGGCTTCGCCGCCGTCGACCTCGCGGCCGAAGCCGGCCCGCGCTTCCACCGCGACCCGACGCTGCTCGCCGAGGACGCGTTCCACCCGGGCGGCCGGGGTTACGGCGTCTGGGCCGAGGTCCTGCTGCCCGCCGTGCGCGCGGCCGTTTCCACCCGCCGGGAGACGCACGATGTCTGAGCCGATGCACCTCGGCGCCGGGTCGGATGGCGACGCCGCGGCCGGCAACTATGCGCCACCGCGCGCGGATCCTCCCGTGTCACGGGATGCGCTCACGGCGGTCGCCTTCGCCGGCCTGCTGTTGGTCGCCCTCGTCGTGGACGCGATGATCCTCGGCAAGGGCAAACACGTGATCTGCGACCGGTGGCTGGCCAAGGGCCAGGCCGACTGCGCGGGCGGTGACGGCTTTCGCCAGTGGGCCCCCCTCGTCGTACGAGAAGGTCTGATCCTCCTCGCCATCGAGCTCGTGCTGCTGCCCGCGATGGCCTACGTCATCGGGCTCCTGCTCAGGTCCGCCCTCGCGCGTCGCACAACCGCTGCCAGCCACTGACGTCGGCCTCCCCGGTGGCGGCGGCGGCCGCAGCCGACGACAACGGCCCGGGCGCCGAGCCGTCCAATTGCCAACGGTGCAACAAGATTTCGGCGAGCAACGGCCCGGCGACGGCGCTGTCGTCGGGCAGGGCACAGAGCAACTCGTCAGTGACGACCTCGAACTGATCAGCAAGGGATAGCGCGGGCAGCCGCGGCACGACCGGCGTGCGGCGGCCCGGGTGCGCTGATGCAAACGACTCACGAGCGATTTCCTGTACGACGTGAAAGGCCACGTCCTCGCGCGTGGCGAAGGGCGGGGCGGCGGCCGTGAACCACTGCGGCGGCGCCTCGCGAAGGCGGGCGCGCAACCCGCGCAACTCGCGGCGCAGCGCATCGGCGGTCTCACTCACCGCAGGAACGATAGCGGCGACGACGGTTCGGCAGGCCGTCGACCTCGACCGTCGACCTCGGCCGAGCACGTGCCCCCGGAGGGATTTGAACCCTCACTGGGACCCTTTTAAGGGGCCTGCCTCTGCCGGTTGGGCTACGGGGGCGCGTGCGCACATCGTGTCACGCACGGCCCCCGCGCCTAGTCGACCGCGCCGCCGTGAGGGTGCGGTGCTGTGCGGTGCTGTGCGGTGCGGTGCGGTGCGGTGCTGTGCGGTGCGGGGCGGTGCGGTGCGGTCAGGGTGCGGTGAGGACGGTCTTGCCGGCCAGGCGTCCGGCGGCCGCGTCTTCGTGCACTGCACCGAGGTCGGCCAGCGGGCGCCGGTCAGCAATGTGCAGCTTCAGCAGGCCGGCGTCGACTTTGGCGACGAGTTGGGCCAGCTGGGCCGCGTCGCTGCGGACCCAGAGGCTTGCTGTGCGCACCGCGCGGGCGGGGTCCTCCGGGATCGGCCCTGCGGTGCTGGCCGCGATCCCGCCGTCCGCGACGAAGCGGGACAGCGCCGCCAGATCATCCGGGGAGAGGCGCACCAGGTTGAGCACGACATCGAACGGGCCCCCGACGGCCTCCGGACCTGCCGCGAGGTCGAGGCGGCCGAGCACCCGCTGAGAGCCGTACGCCCGGAGGCGGTCGGCGTGCTGCGGGTCGTCCGCGCCGGTCACGAGCGCTCCGGCGTCAACCGCGAGCTGGACCGCGAGGCTGCCCACCGCGCCCCCCGCCCCGTTGATCAGGACGGTCTGCCCGGGCCTCAACTCGGCGAGCTCGAACAGCGCCTGCCAAGCCGCCAGACCGATCAGGGGAAGCGCCGCCGCGTCGACCAACTCGATCGTCCGCGGCGCGGCGGCCAATGCCTCGGCCGGTGCGAGCACGTATTCGGCGGCGGCACCGGCCGTGTCCAGGGGCAGCATCGCGACCACGGGGTCGCCGACTGCCAGACCTTCCACTCCCGCTCCGAGCTCGGCGACGGTGCCCGCGAGGTCGATTCCGGGGACGAACGGCAGCTCGGTCGGGATCATCGCGGCCAGGACCCCGGCGCGCATGTGGTCGTCGACGGGATTGAACGACGTGGCCGCCACCCGCACGAGCACCTGCCCGGCGTCGGGAACCGGCCGTTCGGTGTCCTCGTAGCGCAGGACGTCGCTACTGCCGTACTCGTGATAGCGCACTGTCTTCATGAATATCTCCTCGTGTGTGTGGGTGCTGCCGAAGTGGCAGGCCCAGTGCGCAAAAACGTTGCCTGAGCAGCGTTTTGGCGCGGTTCAACAGTCAGGTGGTGCAGCGATTTCGTGCGCGGCGCAGGCCGCGGCCTCGCCGAAGGTGATCGTCCGCCGCGCGTGTCGACGGACGGAACCCTTGGGCGCGAACCGGGTTGCGGACCCGTCAGCTCATGTGCAGCGAGCGGATGGAGTTGCCCATCACCATGCGGTCGATGGCGGTCACGGCGCTGCCGGGATCCGCGGCAGCGCCGACCGTGACGAGTAGCGGGACGTAGTGCTCGTCCGTCGGGTGGGCGATTGCCGCACCGGGCGCCTTGCGGTAGTCGGCGAGGGCGTCGACATCGGCCCGAGCGAGAGCATCGGCCGCCCACTCGTCGAAGGCCTCGGTGTGTGAGACGAGGTCGGGGCGGCTGAAAACCGCGAAGCTGTGCGTCATGAAGCCGGAGCCGAGCACCAGGATGCCTTCGTCCCGCAGGGCTCGCAGGCGGGCGCCGAACTCGAGCAGAGCAGTGGGATCAAGACTCGGCATAGAGATCTGCACGACCGGTATATCCGCAGCCGGATACATGGCCATGAGCGGGATGAACGCGCCGTGATCGAGGCCCCGGTCGGTGAACTCGTGCACCGTCGTCGTGGGGCCGAGCAATCCCGTGAGGCGTCGCGCGAGGTCGCTGGAATCCGGCGTCGCATACGGGAGTGTCTTGTAGCGGGGGTCGAAACCGCTGAAGTCGTAGTGCAGGGGCGTGCCGGCCGCGGTTCCGGAGATCGCGAGTGGCGCGCGCTCCCAATGCGCCGAGATGACCACGATGGCCTTCGGCTTCGGGAACGACTGGGCCAAGGCGAACAGGTCGCCGATCCACTCGGGGTCGTCGAGGGTGAAGGGGGCCCCGTGACTGACGAAGAGACTGGGCAGGGCCCCGGCCGCCGGGGTCCATTCGGGTTGTGCCCGCGCGAGCGGTAACACCCGCGCCAGGTGGTCGTCGTACGCCTCTGCCGGTCTGGTCGACCGCCGAAGGGGGGTCAAACTGTTCGTGGTCGTCATTGCCACCGCTCTCCTGTCTCGCCGGCGCTCGGCTCGTCGCATGCCCCGGCAAGTAATACTGTACGCCATGTCAGTTGCCTAGGCAAGTAACGTCCCGCATGCGCGCACGCCACCTGGCGATCCGATGACACCCCCAACGCGCCTACCCCGCCTCGAATTCCCCGCGCACACTCGCCGCGATGCGGCTCAAGGCGGCAGCAAGCTGGCGCTGCTTGGCGGCGCTCAGGGGATCGAAAACGAGTCGCTTCACCTGGGCAACGTGCGCCGGCGCGCTCGCGACGACCTTGCGACGTCCCGCGTCCGTCAGAGTGGCCAGCGTGTAGCGACCGTCGGTCGGGTCGGGTCGCCGGACAACCCACTTGCGGGCCTCGAAACGATCCATCACCTTCGACAGCCGCGGCTGGGTGCTGTCACAGTCGCGGCTCAGAGAGCTCAGTCGCATCGTCGCCCCGTCGGCCATGGACAACCGGGCCAGGACGCTGTATTCGAAATTGGAGATGCCCGCGTCGTCCTGCAGCTGACGGTCGAGCACCGCCGGCAGGGCGATGACCACGGTGAGCAGCGACTGCCACAGGTCCTGCTGGTCGTCGTCGAGCCAGGAAAACGCGGTGTCCACACGAGCCAACATACTGGCCCTTCGTACGAGCTGCCGCCGATGACGTCAGAGGTAGCGCTTGCGGGGGTAGATCGCGTGCGCCCCCGAGACACGGTTGAGGAAGAGCAGCCCGTCCAGGTGGTCGAGCTCGTGCTGGAACGCGCGGGCCTCGAAGGCGTCCGCGGCGTACGTGAGTTCCTGGCCCGTGCCGGGGGCCGAGCCGCGCACCACGACCGACGTTGCGCGGGCAACGTCACCGGTGAAGTCGGGCACCGACAGGCAACCCTCGCGGCCGCTCACGAAGTCCGCGGCCGAGACCAGCCTCGGGTTGACGAGCACCACGAGGCCGGCGCAGGACACTGCTTTCTTGTGCCCCGACACGTCGACCACGAAGATTCGCGCCGGCACGCCGACCTGTGTCGCCGCGAGGCCGACGCACCCGGGCGACAGTCGCATGGTTTCCACCAGGTCCTCGGCGAGCGCGACCACTACTGGATCGACGGGGTCGACCTCGTTGGCCGGCCGCGTGAGCACCGGGTCGGGCGTCGCAACCACCGCAAGAGCGGCCATGGACTAGAGAACGTCTGCCTCGGCGGGACGCAGCGACGCGTCGACACCGAGGTCAGCGGCGGCGGTGGAGAGTGCGTCTGTCAGCAGGGCCGCGTCGGAAGCACTGCGGAGGTCGACCTCGGCGACGAGCAGATACATCGTGCCCACCAGCCGCGTCGTCAGGTCGGTCACATTGCCACCGTGCGCCGCGACGACGGACATGATGTGGGCGACGATGCGCGGCCTGTCAGCACCTTGGACGACGAGTGTGTGCCGCACCCCGGCAGCCGGACCCGCCGGGTCTGCCGCCACCTCGCGCACGTCGATGAGCAGCTCGAGCGACGCCGCGACGGGCGCGACGGCTGCGCGCACCTCGTCCACCGAGACGGACTCCGGCGTCGAGACGATGAGCGTCATCGCGAAGTGCCCACGCAGGATCGTCATCGACGAGTCCTCGAGGTTGCTCCCGAGGTCGGCCAGCGCCGACGTCATGCCGGCGATGATGCCGACACGGTCCGCGCCGAAGACGGTCAGCGCGACCTCCCGCGACTCAGCCATCCGAGGCGCGTGACGTGACCGGCTCGTTGGCGCGTTCCCACTCGCGACGCGGGTTGGCGAAGGCGCCGAGCGACACGATCTCGCGGCGGAAGAACAACGCGAGCGTCCAGTCGGCGAGGATGCGCACCTTGCGGTTGAAGGTCGGCATCGCCTTCAGGTGATAAGTGCGGTGCATGAACCACGCGAGAAAACCCCGCGCCTTCCACCACTTGCCGAGCACCTTCACCTCGGCGACACCCTTGTAAAGCCCGAGCGAAGCGACGGAACCGATGTATTCGTGCTTGTACGTCTTGAGTGTTCCGCCCCGCAACGCCGCGACGATATTGTCCGCGAGCACCTTCGTCTGGCGCACCGCGTGCTGTGCGCTCGGCGCACAGGTGGCGGTGGGGTCGTCCTTCGACAGGTCCGGCACGGCGGCGTTGTCCCCCGCCGTCCACACGTTGTCGGTCCCTTCGACCTGCAGCGTCGCGTAGGCCTTCACGCGGCCGCGGTCGTCCAGCGGCAAGTCCGTCTGACCCAGGACCGGCGACGCCTTCACCCCTGCGGTCCACACCACCGTGTCCGCGTCGAACTTCGTGCCGTCGGAGAGCTCGACGTGACCGTCGACGAGTGAGTCGACGCGCGTCGCGAGGCGCATGTCAATGCCGCGCTCCTTGAGCCGGTCCACGGTGTAGCCGGCCATCTGCTGCGACACCTCGGGAAGGATGCGCGGGCTCGCCTCGACGCACACCCACCGCAGGTCGGCGGGCTCGATGTTGTCGTAGGTCCGGGTGGCGTCGCGCGACATGTCCTCGAGTTCACCGAGGGCCTCGATGCCGGCGTAGCCACCGCCGATGACGACGAATGTCAACGACCGCTTGCGCAACTCGGGGTCTTCGGTCGAGGCGGCGAGGTCCATCTTCGCGAGGACGTGATTGCGCAGGAAGATCGCCTCGGCCACCGTCTTGAAGCCGATGCCGCGCTCGACGAGACCGGGCACCGGCAGCGTGCGCACGATCGACCCCACCGCCACCACCAGCATGTCGTAGTGGAGGTCGTAGCGTTCCCCGGGTGTCGGCCGGACGGTCGCCGTGCGCGCCGCCTGGTCGATCTTCGTGACGCGGCCGGTGATCACCTGGCATTTGGCCAGCACCCTGCGGAGCGGCACCACCATGTGGCGCGGCTCGAGGTTGCCCGCCGCCGCCTCCGGCAGGAAGGGTTGGTAGGTCATGTAGGCATTCGGGTCGATGACCGTGATGGTGGCCTCGCCCTTGCGCAGCTTCTTCTGCAGGCGGAGGGCCGTATACATCCCGACATAACCTCCACCGACAATGAGAATGTGCGGGGGTTGCTGCTGCTGCGTAGCCATACCTCCAGGGTACCGACGGACGGAGCAGGCCATGGAATGGGTGTTGTTCGACTACGGACAGGTGATCAGCCGGGCGCAACCCGCGGGCGCCATGGGGGCGATGGCCGCGGCCGCCGCAGCTGACCCCGTCGCCTTCGAGCGGGCCTACTGGCAGCACCGCGACGACTACGACGGGGCCGGCCACACGCCGCACTCCTACTGGGCGAACGTCGCAGACAGTCGAGCCGACCCAGTGGACGAGGCCCTCGCCGCCGCGCTCGACGACCTCGACATCGCCAGCTGGCTCACCCCTGATGCGGGCACGGTCGCGGTCATCCACGAGCTCGAGGCGGCGAAAATCCCGCTGGCGCTGCTGTCCAACGCTCCTCTCACGCACGCCGCCGCGATCGCCGCTCAGGAGTGGATGCGGGCATTCGCCGGTCACACGTTCTTCAGCGCCCGGCTCGCCATGACCAAGCCGTCGCCGGCCATCTTTCGCCACGTCGTTGCCGAGCTCGGCGTGCGAGCGCAGGATGTCATCTTCATCGACGACCGCGACGACAACATCGCGGCGGCGGCTGCCCTCGGGATACGCACGATCCCCTTCCGCGGCGCGACGGACCTGCGGGCGCAGCTGGCCTCGTTCGGCGTCCTCTGACACTGCGCCGCGGGCGTCGCTGCGCTCCTGTCAGAGCGTCGGCGTGCCGTCGGCCAGCGCGACCGCCCGGGCGAAAATCGAGTCCAGCATCGGTTCGGTCAGCCGGCCCGTGAAGGTGTTCTGCTGCGACGGGTGATAACAGCCGAGCACGGTGACACCCCCGGAAAGCGGCTGCTCGGCTCCATGGCCGAACGGCACCCGCGACGCGCTGACTTCGTACGACGCCCTGACTTCGTACGACGCCCTGTCTGCGTACGACGCCCGCACCAGCGCCGGCCGCAACGCCTGCCAGGCAAACCCGCCCAGCGCGACGACGACCCTGGCGGTCGGCCGCAACAACTCGAGCTCGCGGACCATCCACGGGAGGCAGGTGTCGCGTTCGGTGGTCGTGGGTTTGTTTTCCGGCGGAGCGCACCGCACTGCTGCGAGCAGCCGGGTCCGGAGCAAACGCTGTCCGTCGCCGGCCGCGACAGAGGTCGGCCGAGCGGCCAGACCCGCTCGCCACAATGCCGCAAACAACCAGTCGCCGCTGCGGTCACCCGTGAAGATGCGACCGGTCCGGTTGCCGCCGTGCGCTGCCGGCGCGAGCCCGACCACGACGATCGACGCGTCGGCCGGACCCCAGCCCGGGATCGGCCGGCCCCAGTAGACCTCGTCGGCGAAGGCCGCCCGCTTCGTCACCGCCACCGTCTCGCGCCAGGTGACGAGTCGCGGGCACGCTCGGCAACCGATCACGCAAGCGTCCAGGTCGTCGAGGCCGGCCGCCGCCGCGGCCTGGCCGAGGACGTCGCCGGGGGTGCGGGCAGGCGGTCGCGCAGTGATGTCCATCGCACCCATTGTGTGCCGGGTTGACCTATGGAGTCAGGAGCAGCTGGCCAGGGTGGCACCACCAGGAGGGATCAGCCGTGACCGCGCTCGCCCGTCGCCACATCCTCGCCGGCACCGGCGCTGCCCTCGGCGTCACCGCCACATGCGGCTCCCTCGAGTTGCACGCGGGCGCACTGGCGGACGTCCCGGTCGGCGGCGGCCACACTCGTGTCCGTGGACGGCCACGACCTCGTGCTCACGCAACCGATCGCCGGGCAGCAGGCGGTTTTCGTCAACCGATCGTCGTCGAGAAGCTCTGAGCGCCGCCGCGGCCGTAGCGTTGACCCGGTGACCCACTCCGACCTGACCCGGCGGCGCGTCGTCGTCGCCCTCGGCTGGACCGGGATGGCGGCTCTCCTCGCCGCGTGCACGCGCTCGGTCACCCGGGCCAGCACCCCGACCGGGTCGGCGCCCGCAGCGGGATCCGCGCCGACGACCCCGTCCACGCCGACATCAAACGGCTCCGTGACAGGCACGCCCGGCGCGGCCGGCACCGTTGCCAACCCGACTGTGCCCGGGAGCGTGAGTCGCGGCGTGACACCGCCGGCCCGCGGGAGCGCACCGCCGACCGCGCCGCCGGCCCGCACCCCGACGGTCCCCCCGGCCCCCACCCACCCGGCGACATCGACGCCCACGCACTCGGGGACACCCACCCACTCGGCGACGTCGACGCCCACGTACTCGGTGACGCCCACGCACTCGGGGACGCCCACGCACGCGGCAACGCCAGCACCGAGTCCGACGCCACCACGCTCGACCCCACCGGCCACCACACCACCGGCCACCACACCACCGGCTCCGACACCGCCGGCCCCGACACCGCCGCCGGGCGAGCCACCACTCGGGAAGGTCTCTGATATACCGATCGGCGGCACCGTCGTCGTACGCAACCCGCACGCCTCCACCGACTACATCATGATCTGCCGGCGCACGGCCACGTCCGTCACGGCGCACGACGCGATCTGCACGCACATGGGCTGCCGGTTGCCCGCCGGCCGGATGTCGGTCGTCACGTGTCCCTGCCACGGCTCCCGGTTCCGCGCGACGGACGGGTCCGTCATCAACGGGCCGGCCGACTCCGATCCGGCGAGCATCCCGGCACTGCCACCGGTCCAGGTCACCGTCGTGAACGGGCTCGTCTACCTCGCATAGGCAGGCATGCTGGAGCGATGAGATCCCGCGCCGGTGTCGCCGTCCTCCTCCTGTTCAGCGTCGCCGCCTGCTCCCCGAGCCGGCCCGCGACGACGACACCGACGACCGCCGGACCGGGCAGGACCACGATGACGGGCCCGACGACTCGGACGGGCCAGACGGCCCCAATGGCGATCGCTGCGCCGCTCGCGACGCGGGCGGCCGGCAAGCTGCTCGTCGCCGTCGGGGACATCGCGTGCGACCCGGGCACCGACGCGTTCCGGCACCCGACGCGCACCAACTGCCAGATGGCCGCCACGGAGCGCGTGGCGGCCGGCTTGCACCCCGATGTCGTCGCTGTGCTCGGCGACACGCAATACAGCAGCGGGACGCTCTCGGCCTACCAGCGCTCGTACGACCTGTCCTGGGGCAGGCTGTTACCCATCACCCGCCCGACGATCGGCAACCACGAATACCTGACGGCCGGCGGCGCCGGCTACTTCGACTACTTCGCGGGCACGGGCGGCTCGAAGGGCAACGGCTGGTACAGCTACGACCTGGGCGCGTGGCACATCGTCGTCCTCAACAGCGAATGCCCCAACGTCGGCGGGTGCGGGCGCACCTCACCACAGGTGAAGTGGCTGGCCGCCGACCTCGCCGCGCACCCGACGCAGTGCTCGCTGGCCTACTGGCACGAGCCGCGGTTCACCTCCGGCCTGCATGGGTCCAACACCGCGTTCGACGCGTTCTGGCGCACGCTCTACAAGGCACATGTGGACGTCGTGCTCAACGGCCACGACCACACGTACGAACGCTTCGCGCGTCTCAATCCCGATGCGCACAACGATGTGCGGGGGGCGCGCGAATTCGTGATCGGCACGGGCGGTGAAAGCCTGTATCCGTTCACGACGATCCGGCCGCACAGCCAGGTGCGCAACAACACGACGTTCGGCGTGCTCGCGCTCACCCTGAAAGCGGCCAGCTACGACTGGAAGTTCCTGCCCGCGAAGGGCTACTCCTTCACCGACAAGGGCACGACCGCCTGCCACTGACCCGTGTGTCAGCCTGCGGCGACGATCCTCTTGTAGGCCTGAGCGAACGCGTTGTTGACCGCCTTTTCGGTCAGCGTCGCCAGATTCTTGGGGTCCTTGTCGTCCGTTACCAACGTCGACTGGATGGTCAGCACCGTCCGGCCCACTCGCAGGACGTTGTAGAGGAACGTGCCGTTCGCGTCGCGTACGGAGCCGTTGTCGGTGACGGTGAGCCGGTAGGAGTGTGACAGCTCGATGCCCTTCTGCGGCGGACCCTGCTCGACGATCCGAACGCCGACGTTGGGGTTCGACGCCTTCTGCTGGTCCTCGATGTTCTGGCGACGACACTCGATGAAAGCCGGCGACGTGCGGATGCCGATCCAGCGTTTGGCGTCGGCCTCCGTCGGGAAGACGGTCGCGAGCGAGCCGAAGGACCACCGCGTGCTCCCGTAGTGCACCCGGTCGCCGGACCGGGTGGCGCCGGCACCGACGCTGCTGTACGGGCCGCCCGGCTCGATGCCGCAGCCGATGGCGGTGTCCGTCACGTCCGCTGCTGGGCTGTCGAGGTCGAACGACGGGCCGAAGTCGATGAGCCGCAGCGTCGCGGCCTTCGCGAGCGCCGCCGTCTTCGCGTCGGCCGCGGCGACGGTCGACACCGAGCTGGCCGAGGCGGAACTGGCCGACACCGAGCTGGCCGAGGCGGAACTGGCCGAGGCGGACACAGAGGAAATGGAAGAGGCGGACGCTGATGCAGAGTCCGGGACACCGGGAGTCGGTGACGTGGAAGGCGGTGCCGGCGCCGAGGCCGACAGAACGCTCGCCGAGGGCCCGCCGGTCGAGGTGAGAGTGCCGGACGTGCTGTTGGGCGAGGTCGAGCAGGCCGCGAGCACGGCGAGGGATGAGCCGAGCGCGATGAATCGGACGGGGCCACCAGTCATCGCAACCTCGTTTCGCAGCGCATATCGATAACTGTCAACCCAAGCCTGCCGCCGCGACGCCACGGCCAAACTGGTAACGCCGAAGGCCGCCGACGCACGCCCGCCCCGGCAAGGCCGCTGACTACGGCGCGATCGACCAGGCGATGCCGTCGAGGATGTCGTGCTCGCTCACGAGCACCTCCGTGGCGCGGACCCGTTGCACAATGCGGTCGAGCACCAGAGCCCCCGCTCCGATCACGTCCACGCGGCCGGCATGCATCACCGGGATCGCCGCGCGCTCCGCGCGGGTCATCGCCACCAGCGCCGCGGTGATCGCGTGCACGTCTGCGGCAGCGACGCGCGAGTGGTGGATCGCGCCCGCGTCGTACACGCTCAGTCCGAGCGCGATCGCGGCGACGGTCGTGACCGAGCCGGCCAGGCCGACCACGGTGACGGGCCCGTCCAGCGGGACCGACGTGCCTGCGAGCTCGATGGCGGCGTCGATGTCCGCGATGGTGGCGGCGATCTGGTCGACGGTCGGCGGGTCGGCGAGGAGGTGACGCTCGGTCAGCCGGACGCAGCCGATGTCGACCGACCGAGCGGCGTCCACGGCCGCCGCGCCGCGGACGAACTCCGTGGAGCCACCCCCGATGTCGAGCACCAGGTACGGCGACGTGATCCCCGGCAGCCCCTGCAGCTCGCGCGTCGCCCCGGCGAAGGAGAGTGCCGCCTCCTCGGTCCCGGGCACCACCTCCGGGGCGATGCCGAGCCGCCGGCGCACTCCGGCGGTGAAATCGCCGGCGTTGGCAGCGTCGCGGCTCGCGCTCGTCGCCACGAAACGGACCCGCTCCGCGCCGTACGACGTGATCTCGCGCGCGTAGCCCTCGACGGCGGCGAACGTGCGCGCGAGCGCTTCCTCCGACAGCCGGCCCGTGCGGTCGACACCCTGGCCGAGTCGCACGACCTCCATCCGCCGCACGTGATCGGTGAGTGTGTTGCCGGCCACGTCGGCGAGCAGCAAGCGGATCGAGTTGGTGCCACAGTCGATGGCCGCGACCCGCGTCACGCGGGCCGCCGCGGGACGCACGGACCGTCGGTCCACCAGTCGCCGACGAGCTCGAGCGCCTCCGCCCCGAACGGGTTGCTGCCCGGGTCGGCGAGCTCGTGAGCGACGAGCGCATGCAGGCATTTGACGCGCCGGGGCATGCCGCCGGCCGTCTCGCGCTTGGGGAGCACGCCGAGCGCGTCACGGCGGGCGAGGTAGGAATCGTGTGCGTGCTGGTAGGCGGCCGCGAGCTCGGAGTCGGTGGACAGGCGCTCGGTCATGTCGCGCATCAGCCCGCTGGCCTCCAGCGTGCCGATGAGCGACGCGGCTTTCGGGCAGGTCAGGTAGAAGGTCGTCGGGAACGGCGTGCCGTCCTCGAGGAACGGCGACGTCTCGACGACATCGGGATTGCCGCAGGGGCAACGATCCGCGACGGCGCGCATGGCGCGAGGCGGGCGCCCCAACTGCGCGGCGACCGCGGCTCGGTCGGCACCGTCCATTACTTGCCGTTCCCGCCCGGGGCCGGGGTCCCGCTCCCCCTCAGGGTCCCGCTGGGACTCATGGTCGGGACCAGACCGGGGATCGCGGTCGGGCTGGGTGTGGCAGCCGCGTTGGCGGTGTCGGCGCCATCGACGGTGGCCCACACCCGCCCGTACCAGGTGCCGGGCACCTCGTTCGCCGCCCGCAAGGGCGTGACCGGCGCGACCTGGTCGGGGGCGCCGATCACGACGTAGGTCTTCTCGCCGGGGGCGACGAAGTAGAGCCGCTCTTTCGCCTGCTGCTTGACGAATGCCGGGTCCTGCCACCGCGCGGCCTCGGCCTGGAGCGACTCGACGGACGCCTGGAGCCCGTCGCGTTGACCGTGGAGAGCGGCGATGTCGTTGCGCTGGCGCAGGTATTCCTGCAACGGGTACGCGACCGTGGCGAGCAGACCGCACAACACCACCGCGAGCACAGCCGCGCGACCGGTGAAGGCACGCTTGGCGGGGCGGGGTGCATTCGTCACGGATGCGAGGCTACCCGGGGGCACACGGCCGACCGGGGACGCGCGCGTACGTCGGCCCGCCGCCGGCATGGCCCGCCGCCGGCATGGCCCGCCGCCGGCATGGCCTGTCGCCGGCATGGCCCGTCGCCGGGCTGGCCCGCCAGGACAAGGCGCGCCACGACAAGGGCCGCCACCGCCACGGCCGCCACGACACGAGCGGCGGGCTGCGTCACTTTTCGATGGTGTACGCAGCGGTTAGCACCCCGAAATGGGCACTTCACCGGGCGGGTCTACGGGACAACCACCAGGCATGCCGCGCCGCCTGTAACGTGTGGCGATACGTGGCCGCGTTCTCACAGCGATACATGGCGCGTTCGGCGGCGTTGGATCGCTGGACGAGCTCCGTGTCTGCCAGGTCCTCAGGCATCGCCGCGTACGTGTCGGCCCATTCGTTCCGGTCCCAGCGCCACCATTGCTCACTAAGCGCCCGATTCCATAACGTGACCATCGCCGTCATCGATGGGGCCCGGACTTCTTCCCAGTCTCCGCTGCGGTCTCCGCGCCCATCCACGATGTGCACCGGGCACGGCGCATCGTCACCGCCTCGGATGTCGATGACGTAGTAAATCCCCGGCGGTAGACGAGCTCGTACTTGTCCCGCAGCGCGACCGGTCCGTCGTGGGCAAGGGTCACCAAGTGCGGGTCGAGCCCGGTCACGATCGCCCGGACCGTGCTGTACGCCGGGACCGGCCACCCGTTGCGGGTCGCGACGTCCCCGACCGCGCGGGTGATCGTGGTGACAGCCGGCGCTGGCCGCTGCAGGGCCAATCCTTCGATGAGGTGGACCAGGTCGTCGGGGAGGCGGCGCTTCCCGCTGTCGGACCGTTCACGTGGGGCGAGGCCCGTCAGCCCGCACTTGCGGTATTGGGCCAGCCACCGCTGCGGGGTGCGACAGGGGACACCGCTATGCGCCGCCGCGGCTGGCAACGTGACGCCGCCTTCGACGTGTGGCCGCAACACCTCCCACCGGTGCGCCGCTACAGCGCGGTCGGCGGGGTCGAGGTCGGCCAGGGTCGGCATCACTGCCCGGCTACCTCGCCGCGGGCGGGGACGCGGCGGTCAATGAGTCCGCTGGCCGGGCGGGCAGGTGCCGGTACAGGCTGGTCCGCGGGATGCCGGTCTTGG
>CAXSDE010000057.1:0-16961 GCA_964236265.1 uncultured bacterium | reverse complement strand
CCCATCACGACCCCCATCACGACCCCCATCACGACCCACCTCGCGGCCGACCCCCCGGCCGACCCCGCGACCGCCCCCGCGGCCGACCCCGCGACCGACCCCGACTACTACACCGACCAATACACCGCCGTCATCGCGAGCCGCGACTGGCACGACGAAGCGACGACGAACGGCGGGCACTTTCCCGCCGCCGGCGACGCGCCGGACTTTGCCGTCACCTGGCCGGTGCACTGCGTCGCCGGCACCGGCGGGGCCGACTACCACCCCGCCCTCGACACCAGCCGCGTCACGCACCACGTGCGCAAGGGTCAGGGTCGAGCCGCCTACTCCATCTTCGACGGCACGGTGGGCGACCAGCCTTTCCGTGACGTGCTCGCCGGTCTCGGCATCACTGCAGTGACCGTCGTCGGCATCGCGACCGACTACTGCGTGAAAGCCTCCGCGCTCGACGCAGTCGCGGCGGGGCTGGACGTCACCGTGCTGACCGCGTTGTGCGTCGGCGTCGGCGTCGAGACGAGCGCGGCCGCCCTCGAGGCAATTGCTGCAGCCGGAGCTGTCGTCAGCACCGGACAGGACCTCCGATGATCGGGTGGCTCAACAGCGTCGCTTTCAGCGCCTTCGGGGCACCGACGACGTGGGCCGAGGTCATCGGCTTCGTGACCGGCGCGATCTGCGTCTATTGGGTCGCCCAGCAGAACATCCTCAACTGGCCGATCGGCATTGCCAACAATTTCGTGTTCCTGCTCCTGTTTGCGACCGCCGGCCTCTACGCCGACTCCGGACTGCAACTCGTCTACATCGCCCTCGCGGGATGGGGCTGGTGGGCCTGGCTCCATGGCGGTGCTGACCGCGCCGAGCTGCCTGTCAGTCGTACGACTCGACTCGAGTGGGCATGGATCGCGGCCTTCGGGGTCGTCGGCACCGCAGCGCTCGTAGTCATCCTCGCTCGCTATATGGGATCCACCGTGCCGCTGTGGGACGCCATCACCACGTCACTGTCGCTCGTCGCCACGTGGGGCCAGTGCCGCAAGAAGCTGGAGTCCTGGTGGCTGTGGATCGCCGCGGACGTCATCTACATCCCGCTCTACCACTACAAGCACCTGACGTTGACGGCAATCTTGTACGTCGGCTTCCTGGCCCTCTGCATTCTCGGACTGGTGCGCTGGACGGGAGACCTACGCGACGAGCAACGCCGCGAGTTCGAGGCCGGACGCGCCACCGAGGTCGTCGTCGTATGACACCGACCCGCGCGTTCCGGCACGGCCTCGTGATCGGCAAGTTCTATCCTCCGCACGCCGGGCATCACGCACTCATCCGCGCGGCCGGGGCCGCCGCCGACCGCGTCACCGTCATCGCGATGGCGACAAGCGCCGAGACGATTCCACTCGCGGACCGTGTTGCCTGGCTGGCGGCCGAGCACGTTGTGGACATCAACGTCACCGTCACGGGCATCCGCTGCGACGCGCCGGTGGACTACGCGGACGAGCACATCTGGGCAGCGCAGATCGCGGCCATGCGTGCCGCGCTCGCACCGGTGAGCGCCGAACCCGTCGATGCCGTCTTCACGAGCGAGCACTACGGCGAGGACCTCGCCTCGTGGCTCGACGCCGAGCACGTGCTCGTGGACCCCGAGCGCCGCGTCGGCCCGGGCAGCGCGACGGCGGTCCGGGCGGACCTGGCTGCACACTGGGACGCGCTCGCGCCGGCGACGCGCGCGGGCTTGGCCGTCCGCGTCGTCGTGCTCGGCGCGGAGAGCAGCGGCACGACGACGTTGGCGACCGCACTCGCCGGGCACTACCGCCGCCGCGGCGGCGTGTGGCTCCGGACTGCGTGTGTCGACGAGTACGGTCGCGAGTTCACCGTCACCAAGCTGGCCAATGCACGGGCCACTGCCAGCAACCACGGCAGGCCATTGCCGGGCGTCGACGACCTCGTCTGGACGGCCGACGACTTCGACGAGATCGGCCCCGAGCAGACCCGTCGTGAGGACGCGGCCGCGGCGACCGGGTCGCCGCTGCTCGTCTGCGACACGGACGCGTTCGCCACCGCGACCTGGGAGCGCCGCTACCTGCCCGACGCCCAACGGGCGTTGCCGGACTGGGCCACGAGAGGTCTCCCCCGGCGGGAGGTCTACCTGCTGACCGACCACACCGGCGTCCCGTGGGATGACGACGGCCTGCGCGAGGGCGACCTTGCCGTCCGCGAGGCGATGACCGGCTGGTTCGTGACGGCGTTGACGGCCGCGGGCCGCTCCTGGGTGCTGCTGACCGGCACACCCGAACAGCGCCTGCACCTCGCGGTGCGGATCACCGACCGACTGCTGACCGAACGCGCGACGTTCGCGGCCGCCGTCGGACCACCCGCCGCGCCGGCCGTCGGGCGACCCGCCGCCGCAGCAGAACGACCAGCACGGACAGTCCCGACGAGGAGGAGCGCGACATGAGCAAGCCGGCCGCCACGACCAACCGGGCCGGTGAGGACGACTTCCTCGCCGGTTACGACCCGACCGCATATCCGCCGTTCGCGCTGACCGTCGATCTGACCATCTTCACCATTCGCGGAGGCGTGCTCACCGCGTTGCTCGTCGAGCGCGGTGACCATCCCTACCGCGGTTTCTGGGCGTTGCCCGGCGGTCATGTCGAGCATGGCAAGGAAAACGCGGACACCGCAGCCGTGCGGGAGCTGGCCGAGGAAACGGGCCTCGCGTGGGACACCACCGGCGGCCACCTCGAGCAGCTCGCGACGTACAGCGATCCGGATCGTGACCCCCGAATCAACGCGGGGCTGCACGTGGCGTCCGTCGCGTACGTGGCGTTCGCGCCCGACCTGCCGGACCCGCAGGCCGGCAGCGACGCAGCCGCCGCCCGGTATTGGCCGATCGACGACCTCGACATCGACGCGCAGGCCGATGCGTGGGCGGCGCGGCGCCCGTACGAGGGCGATGCTCCCACACTGGGATACGACCACGCAGTGATCCTGCGCGACGGCCGCGAACGCGTGCGGGCGAAACTCGAATACACGACGCTGGCGGCGCAGTTCGTGCCGGAGCCGTTCAGCCTCGGCGACTTGCGCCGCGTCTACGCGGCGGCCTGGGGGCAGGCGCCCGAGCTCGGCAACTTCCGCCGGAAAGTGTTGTCCACCGACGGTTTCGTCATCCCATTGACCAAGGCCGACCACCCGGCGACCCAGGCCGGCGGCCGGCCGCCCCTGCTCTATCGCCGCGGACCCGCGCAGTGGCTGGTCCCGCCGATGATGCGCCAGCCGACAACCGACGAGGAGTAGGTCATGACGCCGCTTCGCATCGCTCTCGCGCAGCTCAACCCGATAGCCGGAGCGCTCGACCGCAATCTCGGGCTCGTCCGCGACGCGCTCGCGACAGCGCTCACCGCGGGGGCCGACGTGCTCCTGACACCGGAGATGGCGGTGTCCGGCTATCCGGTCGAGGACCTGCTTGGTGACGGCGCCTTCCTCGACGACGTGGAGCGGGCGGTCGACGCCTTCGTCCGCGACGTCCCAGCCGGCATCGTCGTGCTGCTCGGCGCGCCGATGCGTGACAAGGCGCTCCCGGCCGCCGGCGGAGCCACCCGCAGCCCGAGCAGTCACCTCGACGGCCGGGATCGCGACGTACACAATGCGTTGCTGCACGTGACCAACGGGGCCGTGATCTCCGCGACGGCGAAGACCTACCTACCCGAGTACGGCGTCTTCGACGATGCCCGCTATGTGCGGCCGAGCCTTCCCGGTGCGACGATGCTCCTCGGCGACGTGCGGGTCGGCTTCGCGATCTGCGAGGACCTCTGGAGCCCGGAGGTGGCCGATGCGGCGGCCGCGGACGGTGCCACCGTGCTGCTCGTCGCGAACGCTTCCCCTTACTCCCAAGGCAAGCCGGCCGAACGGGTGGAGCTCCTGGCGCGCACGGCGCGGCGCACCGGCATGACCGTCGTGTATGTCAACGCGGTCGGGGCGCAGGACGAGATCGTGTTCGACGGCGGCAGCCTCGTGGTCACTTCCGAAGGAAATGTCTTCTTCCAGGCCCCATTGTTCGAGGCCGGCGTCTTCATGGTCGACGTGCCCGTCTACCCGCACCCGCACGAGGCGCGCGCCGACGACCTCGTCGTTGACCGGTTCGGCGCGCTCGGTCGGCCGCCGTTGGCCGTCGCGCCGCCGGTCACCTTGCCGACGGGAGAGGCCGAGGTGTACGGCGCGCTGGTCCTCGGACTGCGCGATTACGTGAACAACAACGGTTTCCGTGCCGTGCTGCTCGGGCTGTCCGGCGGGCTCGACTCCGCTCTCGCGGCCGTGCTCGCCGTCGACGCATTGGGCGCCGATCGCGTGTGGGGCATCGGCATGCCCGGTCCCTACAGCTCTGCCGGATCCGTCGACGACGCCCGCGCGCTGGCGGACAACCTCGGCATCCGGTTCGACGTGATTTCGATCCTCGACACGTACGAGGCGGAGCTCGCCCTCCTCGGCGATCGGCTGGCCGGCCCGGGCACTGCGGTGGCGAAGGAAAACATCCAGGCGCGGGCCCGCATGCTCCACCTGATGACGCTGTCCAACGCGACGGGCGCGATGCTCGTCAACACGGGCAACAAGAGCGAGTTGAGCGTCGGCTATTCCACGCTGTGCGGGGACATGGCCGGCTCCTGGTCCCCGTTGCGGGACGTCTACAAGACTCTCGCCTACCGGTTGTGCGATTGGCGTAACACCGCGGCGGTCGAGCGCGGCGAGATCCCGCCGATCCCCCGCGACACGATCACCAAGCCGCCGTCCGCCGAGCTCGCGCCGGACCAGGTCGACAGCAGCAGCCTGCCGCCGTACGAGGTGCTGGACCTCATTCTCGAGGCCTACCTGGAGACACAGGCCTCAGCGGCGGCCATCATCGCCCGGCTCGTCGCCGATGGCATGGCGACCGAGGTTGCCGAAGTCACCGTCGTGCGGGTGCTGACAATGACGGACCGCGCCGAGTTCAAGCGGCGGCAGGGACCCGTCGGGCCGAAAGTGACGCCGGTCGCGTTCGGTCGTGACCGGCGGATGCCCATCACCAACCGCCGCGGGCACTACACCCGCCCGGCCGATTGACCGGCGGCTGTTGGAAGCGGGAGTTCAGCACGTGTTGGTCGGTCGCGGCCGGTCGCGGCGGCGTCGGCTACGCGACGGGTCCGCCCGGCGGCGCCGGCGTCGGGAACATTGCGCCCAGGTGAGCAACGACCGCGGCGAAACCGTCGTTGCGGCCGTAGTCCGAGTGCCGATCCGGAGCCGGTGCGTCGATGTCGCCGGGCACCTGCAGCAGCGCGGGGTCCTTGGCGAGTCGTACGTCGATGCCGGCCAGCGCCGGCGCGACCGGGAGGAGCGGAGCGCCGTCATCGGCGGCGGGACCCGCAATGGGACCACCGATGGGGTCGGTGGCTCGCCACAGATTGCGCCACCGCACGTCCACCCCGCTGCGCAACTCATCCGCGAGGGCGGCCAGCGCCGTCGGACCGAAGTAGGCGGGGAACATGCGGGCATACAGCCGGCGCAACGGCGAGCCGTAGGTCAGGAGGGCCACGCGGCGCCGTTCGGTCGGCGTCAGCCGGAGCACGACCGCCGCGGCGATGACAGTCCCCTGGCTGTGCGCGGACAACAGGACGTTGCCGCCGGCCGCCGTCGACGCACGGATGCGCTCGAGGAGTTGCGGCACCGCCCGCTCGGCGTAACACGGCGGCGAGAACGGGTGCACCGCGCGCGGCCAGAACGTCGCGAGGTCCCACACGATGCCGACGACGCGGCGGATGCCACCGCGCTTGAACGCGAAGTAGCCACCGAGCACCAGCAGCACCGTCGCCAGTCCGACGAGCAACGCGCTGACCACCGCCAGCACGTGCGGCGGCTGCTTGCGCAGCGCGCTGAGGATGAGCCCCACCCCCATCGACAGCATTCCTGCGACGGCGAGGACCGCGACGAGCACAGGCGCGACGTCCGTCAGTCCGGCGGTGGCACGCGCCTTGACGATGACCTTCAGCCAGGACGCGGGCATGTCGCCGCTGTAGTCGGCCCGCACGCTGGCGGCGATCGCCGCAGCATGCGCCCTCTGCCGCCGCCGGACCACCACGGCGCCCGCAACCCCCAGCAGGGACAGGAGAATCAGCGCGTTCAACGACTCCCAGAGAAAGGTCACGTCGGGCTGCTGTGCCCGCTCGCCGAGCGAGCGCACAAAGCCGGGCGCATGCACCCAGCCCGGCAGCACCCGGGCGAGAAACGGAGCGCCGATCGTCGTTCCCGTGGCGAACAGTCCCCCGGCGATCCACGCCACCCCGGCGAACGCGGGACCCATGAAGCCACGCAAGGCCGACGGCCCCGTGTCCTGCCTGTCCTGCGCCCCGGCCACCAGCCGCACCGTGACGAGGAGCAACGCCAGCAACAGCACGGCCTGGACGGCGATCGCGCCGGTCAGCACGCGGTGGTAGGCCGGCATCGCAACGTCCGCGCCCCGGCCGACGCCGGGTGCGCACAGGAGCCAGACCACGACCCCGACCGCAAACGCGTACGACAGTCGTGCGACCCACGTCGTCAGCCGCGACCGTACGACGACACCGTCGAGTTCTTGCCCGAGGTCCGACCGCACGACAAGGACCACTCCCATGACGAGCAGCGCCAACGCGACGACGCTGCAGATCGTCGACGCCGGGCGCAGGAGCCCGGCGATCGACAATGGGCCGGTGGCCGCGGCGACGATGGTCGCCGACGCCGTCATCACGTGTGCCAGGCGCAGCCGGCGGACTGTCTGTTTGGTGCTCCAGAAGGTCGCCGTCATCAAGGGAGTGGTCGGCGCGCTGGTGCCCGGCCCGGTGATCTCGGGCGTCGCGTCATACCGCTCCCACATCCGCCGCGACAGCAACCAGGTAAGGCCCAACAGAGCCGTCATACCGGCGACGCCGATCGCGAGCGGGCGGGTGAGGTCGTCGGCGGCCTTCGGTGACTTCCACGCGAGCATATCGACGACGAGCCCCGCCGCCGCCACGAAGAACATGACGGTCAGACTCAGCGCGAAGACCCGCAGGATGCCTTGGTAGGCCCGCACTCCCCTATCCCGCCACGGAGCCTCGCGCGGGCTCGTCGCCGGGTGCATCCAACTTGCCGCGTTCACGAGGCCGAACGGCAGGAGCAGCAACCACAGCGCCCGCGACGCCGCCCCGGATGTGAACCCGCCCCAGGAGAACGCCTCGGTGGGCCGGGCCGACGCGGCGTTGGGGACCGTGACGAGCAACGGGTTGCGTCGGTAGAAACCCGACAGCCGGTTGCCGGCCACCAGCACCACGTCGGCCAGATCGAGCATCGCCGACGGCTGCGTCCCCGACACGCCGTGGATCAACAGGTCGATGCCCTGATCGAGCGAGACCTTCGGCATGGCTCATCCCCTCCTCCCGCAAGAGGCTCAGCTTCGCAGTGGGTCGCAGCTCCCGCGCGACGACACGCAGGAACACCGGCAGGGGGCGCAGGAGGCCGACGTACAGTACGGCCCGTCGAGCAATTGGGAGGGCACGTGAGAACGCAGGCGAGGCAATGGGCCGTCGTGACGGGTGCGAGCAGCGGTGTCGGGGAGGGCACGTGAGAACGCAGGCGAGGCAATGGGCCGTCGTGACGGGTGCGAGCAGCGGCATCGGCGCCGCCACGGCCGACTCGCTGGCCACCGCCGGTTTCGACGTTCTTCTCGGGGCGCGGCGCGTGGACCGCCTCGAGGCTGTCGCCGAGGGCATCCGCGCCCACGGCGGCGAGGTGCGCGCCGTGCCGCTCGATGTCACCGATCCGGAGTCCGTCACCGCCTTCGCGGCGGGGGCGCCGTCGTGCACCGTCCTCGTGGTCAACGCCGGCGGGGCGCTGGGGTTGCAGCCCGTCTCGTCGTACGAGGAAGAGGACTGGCGGTGGATGTGGGAGGCGAACGTCCTCGGCTTGGCCCGCACCGTCAAGGCGTTCCTGCCCGCGCTGGTCGCGTCGGGCGACGGCCGCATCGTCGTCGTGACATCCGTCGCCGGGCACCAGAGCTATCCCGGCGGCGCCGGTTACACGGCGGCGAAGCACGCGGCCGCGGTCATCACCGATACGTTGCGCCTCGAGTTGCTCGGCCAGCCGGTGCGCGTGTGCGAGGTCGCGCCGGGGATGGTCGACACGGAGTTCAGCACGGTGCGATTCGGCGGGGACAGCGAACGGGCCGAGGCCGTGTACGCCGGGATGACGCCGCTCACCGCCGCCGACGTCGCCGACGCCATCACGTGGGCGGCGACGCGGCCGGCACACGTGGCCGTCGCTCGCATCGACCTGTTCCCGCGCGACCAGGCCAGTGCTCGCGACGTGCACCGGCGGCCCGAGTCCTGACCCGCGGGCGGACGCGCGGACGGTCGGCGCTACTCCCCGGTCGTCGCGAGCGTCGCCAGGATCGCATCGGCGAGGGCACGGGCGGCCTCGCGGTCGAGCTCGAGCGCCACGCGCGCGTGTGGCCCGCGATCGGGATCGAGGACGTCGATGTTGAGCGTGTGCTCGGGAGTTGCGTGCACAGGATGATCGAAATAGACGGTGGCCGTCGTCGCCCGGAACCAGCCGGCCGGCCCCTTCGCGCTGCCGGACACACCGACCGTCGTCGTCACGTAGGTGCACATGCTCAGCCCGTCAGGTGGGTGCCGAAGAACGTCAGGATGCGTTCCCACCCATCGGCAGCCGCCTGCGGACGATAGGCAGGCCGGTCAACGGCGAAGAACGCGTGCCCTGCATCGTCGTACGAATGGAACTCGTGGTCCTTGCCATGTTGGGTGAGGAGCTCATCGAGTTGGGCCACATGCTCGGGTGTCGGGTGCTTGTCCTGCACCCCGAACAGTCCCAACAGTGGGCACCGCAGCTCGGCCAGCCGGTCGACGACCGGCTGCAGGGTCGACGGCATCCCCTCCGCGTGGGGCTCGACCACGAACGCGCCGTAGCAGTCGACAGCTGCCTGGAGATCGACCGAGCAGGCGGCGAGCACTGCCTGTCGCCCACCGGAGCAATAGCCGATGACGCCCACCCTGCCGTTGTTGCCGGGCAACGCGCGCACATGGTGCGCCGCCGCGTCGACATCCACGACGAGTTGAGTGTCGGAGATCCCGCCCCTCGCGCGGACGAACGCCGCAGCGTCGTCCGGCGCTGCCCCTGGCGCCTCGCGCGAGTAGAGATTGGGGCAGATCGCGTCGAAGCCGGCGTCGGCGAACCGCCGCACAATCTCCTTGGTGGCGCGGTCGTAGCCGGGTAGGTGGTGGATGACGACGATCCCGCCGCGGGCGCCGGTGCCCGTCGGCCGGGCGAGGTAGGCCTCGATCGGGTCGCCGCCCCCGCCGGGGATGGTGACGGTCTCGGCCGACAGCGCGTGCTCCATGGGTGCCTTTCGTTCGGCGGCTCGACGGGGATCCGCCCAGCGGCCCGCGGCAGTTGAACGAGTGGCCACACCCTATTCGGTGCGCGGCACCGCCACAGCGGACCCCGGGGCGGTCCCCGGGGCGGTCCCCGGGGCGGTCCCCGGGGCGGTCCCCGAGAGGGTTCCCGCGGCGGGCCCCGGGGCACCCGTCATCCGCGAGTCACTCAGCCCGTCGCGGAGCGCGTTGAGCACGGCGAAGGCCTGCGCCACCATGCCGGATGCGGCGCCCGTCATTCCCTCGGCGCCGTTGAGGATCGTCAGGTTGGAGCCCGCGAAGCCGGACGCGATCGAGTCCATGAGCTGCGGCAACTGGTTGACGATGATCTGGTCGAGGGCGATGCGCCCCTCGGCGGCGGCCGCGGCTGCCGACAACTTGGTCGCGGCCGCGAGCGCCTCCGCGTTGATGCGGATGCGCTCGGCCTCGGCCTGCGCCGGCTTGATGACCTCCGCCTGCAGTTGGGCTTCCCGCAGTTCGGCGTTGCGCTGCGCAACGAGCGCCTGCTCGGCGAGCACGGCCTGTTGCGCCTGCGCGGCGGCGAGCGGCCCGGCCTGCGCGGCGACCTGCTGCGCCTTGTCGATTTCCGCCTGATATTGCGCGCGGGCGATCGCGGTCTGGCGCGCGTACTCCGCCTGGTTGCGGTCACTTTCCTGCTGCGCCTGCGCCGACGCCTGGTCGGCCGCCGCCTGCGCGATGTTGGCCGCCTGGTTGACCGCTGCCACATGCGGCTGGCTCAGCGCGCGGATGTAGCCGGAGCCCTTGTCGTCGATCGACTGGATCTGCAGCGAGTCGACGGACAGGCCGAGGTGCGCCATCTCCGTCTCGCTCGCCTGCAGGACCTGCTCGGCGAGGCGCTGGCGCTCGCGGATGATGCCCTCGACGGTCATGCTGCCGACGATCGACCGCAGGTGACCGGAAAAGATCTGCCCCGTCAGCTCGTCCATCTGGCTCTGGTTGGACAGGAAGCGTTGCGCCGCCGCGGAGACGCTCGCAAAGTCCGACCCCACCTTGAACGCGATCACGGCGCGCACGATGAGCGCGATGCCCTGCTGGGTCACGCATTCCTCGGTGACCGTCGACTCGCGCATCGCGAGCGTGAGGAACGACGCTTTGCGGAAGATGGGCAGGACGAACGCGCCGTGCCCGACCACGATCCGGAACGGCTGCTCGGTCGATGACTGCCCACCGGCCGTGATCGCCGCCCGGCCGGCCTTCGAGCCCTGCTTGCCGCCCGAGATCAGCATGACCTCATTCGGTGCGGGCACTCGGTATCCGAACATGTTGCTTCCCCTGCCTCGATGCGTGCCTGTCGGCGCGCGTGGTCTTCGGCGACGCGTGCCGTCGGCGACGCCTGGCATGCGCCGGTCCCGCTAGTCCCCCTGCGACCAGGGCACCATCATGACGTCGACTGTACGTTCGCCACGGCTGTCGAACACGAGAATCTCGCAACTCGCCTCGATGGCCGTGTCGGCGTACGCGATGAATGTCTCACGCGTGCCGCGCACGTCCACGCTCACCTTGCCGGGCACATCGCCGCCGGGAATACGCAGGAGCACGACGCCTTGTCGTCCGATGACCTGGTGGTCCTGCACCGGCAGCCCTTCTTGGGACACTCGACCGTGGTGGCCACGTCCAGGATACCGAGCGGGCGGTGGTCTAGGTTCGTGGTGCCGGCCCGACGGCACAGGAGGCGCAGATGGATCAGCGGACTGCGATCGCGGGGGTCTTCGACCGCGCGGCCGCGACGTACGACCAGGTGGGGGTGAACCTCTTCGCTCCGATCGCGGAGCGGCTCGTCACGCAGATCGCACCCCGACCGGGTGAGCGGGTGCTCGACGTTGGGTGCGGCCGCGGCGCTGTGCTACTGCGCGCGGCGTCCCTTGTCGGCCCGACGGGCGCGGCCCACGGCGTCGACCTGTCCCCCGGGATGGTGGCCGGTGCGCGCGAGGAGGCCGCCGCTGCGGGACTGGCGGTCGACGTGTGGGTGGGCGATGCCGAGTCACCATCGACGAGCCTTTCGTCGTACGACGTCATCACGTCTTCGCTCGTGCTCTTCTTCCTGCCCGAGCCCCTTGCAGCCTTGCGATCCTGGCGTAGTCTCCTCGTCGATGGCGGGCGGGTCGGCGTGACGACGTTCGGGGCGTACGGGGAGTCGTGGCGAGCTGTGGACGCGGTCTTCGAGCCCTACCAGCCACCGGCGATGCGCGACGCCCGTACGACCGGCCGGTCGGGGCCATTCCAGTCCGATGAGGGCGTTGCCGGATTGTTCCGCGACGCCGGATTCAGTGACGTGCGCACGGTGCATGACACGGTCGACGTGCGTTTCACCGACGAGGAGCACTGGCACACGTGGACGTGGTCCGTCGGGCAACGCGCCATGTGGGAACGTGTGCCCGACGGCGACCGGGCTGCCGTGCGGGCACAGGCTTTTCACGCACTGCAGGCGACGCGGGATACAGACGGTCGCATCGGTTTCGACCAGGACGTGCGCATCACCGTCGCTGTGCGGTGACACGGTCGGCGATGTCCCCGTGGCACGAGTCGAACGTGCACCGGACGGCTTCGTAGGCCGTTGCCCTCTCCGTTGGGCGACACGGGGTCACGTCGGTGCGGCGCAGTGTCCAGCGCCGCACCGACGCTCGGTGCGCCACTCGCGTTGCTCCGTCAGCGCAGGTGACGGGGAAACGAGTGGTACTTCAGATGCGGGTCGCTGCCGTGGAGGGCGGCGTCCCGCGGCGTGAGAGTCCGTTCGCGGCGTCGCCGCGCCAAGCGCGGCCGGAGCCTGAGCCGCCGCCTGAGCCTGAGCCTGAGCCTGAGCCGCCGCAGCATCGCCGGGATCCGCGGGGACAGCGGGCCGGCGGGATCGGGTGGATGTGGACGCGCTCCGGACTCCGTGGCGGGTGCGATCGACAACTCGTGCTCCGTGCCGGTGCTGACTGCGGGCATGGCAATAGTCCTTGTCACAAGGCAGAAGGAAGGGGGGGTGGGAGGGCCGGCGTAGGGCAATCGGGCCGCCCCCGTGGCCCGGCACCACGCGAAAGGTGAACGTGGACAGGGAAACGGCAAAAAAAGAGCCGCCGTCGCGATTCTCGCGAGGCGGCTCGGACCAGCACTGATGCGTGCTAGCAGAGGCCTCGTCGAACGCCGGTCGCCAGACGGGCGCGCGTGCCATCGACGGCAGCGAGACGAGTGCGGGAATAGGTGCGCTTCGCCACGGGTCTCACCACCGATCTCAACGTTTGGTCGGCGTGGTGTTCCACGCCGCGTCACAGACTGTGTCGCACCGTCGCCATGGAGTCAACCAATTTCACCGACGCCGATGTGAGGGTCGGCCTCCCCCGCCAGGATCGCGCTCGCGCGGAGCCGCAACCTCATGGCCGCGCCCCGCGTGTGATCGGGCGACGCGCATCGTGCGCGTGCACCCGCACCACTCCAGGAGCACCGATGCCCGCCCGCCGCACCGCCCTCTCCGCGGCCATCGCCGCTGCCCTCGTCGGCGGGGGAGCCTCCCCTGCCGTCGCCGGGGGCACCATCCTCGTCGGCGGGGGAGCCACCCCTGCCGTCGCCGCACATCCCCGGCGGCGGTCCCCGCTCCGGTGCACGTCACGTCGACACTCGTCACGACGACAGTCGGGCACCACGGTCTCTACACACAGCGCACGGTCGTCAAGCACATCACCGGCCTGCCTGCCGCTGCCGCGAGGAGGATCGCGGCAACGCTCAACGCGATCACTCTGGCCGCCAGCACGGCGTCCGGCGACGAGGTGCCGGGCGACACGCAGCTGGTCGACACGGTCACGCTCGCTCGCACGGACCCCTCGCTGGTGACCTTCGACCAGGACTTCTACGCGTTCTTCTACGGCGCCGCACACGGCACCGGCGAGAGTGACCCGCTGACGTTCGACCGCGCGACCGGCAGGCGGTTGCGCGTGAGCGACTGGATCGCGAAGGGTAAGCGCACGGCTTTCCTGAGCGTGCTCAGCAAGGAATCACGCCGGCAGCTGAAAGCTCGCGGGATCGACTCGTTCTTCTGGCTCGACGGCACAAAGCCGGTGCTCGGCAACTTCCTCCGTTACAAGCCGGTGCCCAGAGGGTGGGAGATTCACTTCAGCGACTACCAGGTCGCCAGCCACGCAGAGGGGCTCGTCACCATCGTGGTGCCGTGGACACGACTGCGTGGGCTCGTCGGCCGGAAACTGCCGACACGTTACTGCGCCGGCGACGCTGGACGGCTGTGACCTCAGACGGCTGCCGCGAACACCAACGACGACGTCATCGGAGCCGACATCCCGTAGGCGGACTTGTACGCAGCGAGCCGGCCGGCGACATCGTCCACGAACGCGTCGCGCTCGTCCTGCGTCGCCGCCAGGTAGGCCGACTGGAACGGCGGAACCTGCGCGTATCCGTGGGCGAAGACCGCGGGCTCCGGTAGGTGGACCTCGAGCGTCACCGTTTCGACGCGCACCGCGCCGAAGCCGTTGTCGGCGACGAGCGCCGCCAGCTCCGTCGGGTCGGCGAGCGAGAACGGTGTCGTGAGCGCGGCAGCCGCCTCGGCCCACCCCCGATCCTGCAGTGCTGTGCGGAACGCGAGCATCGGCACCTGCTCGGCGGCCGCTGTCCAGCATGCGACCGCCAGCCACGCTCCTCCCCTGGCCGCACGGCGCATCTCGCGCACCGCCGCCGCCCGGTCGGGCACGAACTGCAGCCCTTGCTGACTGACGACGCCGTCGAACTGTCCGTCCTTGACGGGAAGCGCGACGGCATCGCCCACACAGAATTGCGTATCCGGCATGGACTTTCCTCGGCCGATCGACAGCATGGCCGGGGCGAGGTCGACACCCAGAACCCGTCCGCCGGCGGTAAGCCGTGCAGCGAGGGAGGCCGACAGCGCGCCGGTGCCGCAGGCGACATCCAACACCTGGTCGGACGCCCGCATCGGCAACCGCGTGACGAGATCGTCGGCCCACGGACCGAACAATCCCGGCAGCAACACCGTGTCGTAGTAAGAGGCCATCGCAGCGGCGTTGCCGGTGAACAGCCCCGGCGGCCCCGCGACGGTCGGCGTCATCGACGCCTTCATCAGCGATCCGCCCGGACCGGTCGCTGGGTGTCGATGGACACCCACGGCGCGGCGGCGCTCGAGGCGACGCGCGCGACATCGCGCGCGGCCCGTGTCCGGAACGACTGACCAGCGGTCATGCCGCGAGCGTATCGGCCCGCCGCCGGGCGCGCAGTCGTCCGGGCTGACGACATGTTTCGCTTACCCCGGCTGGCGGTTGCTGGGACCCTTGTCCGGATCCGACGCGTTGAGTCTTGACCGCTTCGGTGAGCAGGGAAGTGTTGAGGTGCGAATCGGAACCGGCGACCTCGAATACCTTCATGGCGTGCGCTCGTCGGCAGCTCGAGGCCTGTGACGATCAGGCGCCCTCGAGCCGTGCATGCGCAGGTGCAGACGGCCGAGAGGCTCGCTCAGGCTCAGGGACACTGGTACTTGATTATGCCTGGTAGCCGTCATAGCCTAGTTCCATGCCGCCTGCACATGACCCGCAGCTCCTCAAGGGCCTGCTGTCCCTGCTGCTGCTGCAGTTGGTGACGGAGCAGGAGTCCTACGGCTATGAGCTCGTGCAACGGCTGCACCAGGCCGGCCTCAGCGGCGTGCTCGAAGGCACCGTCTACCCGGCGCTCGCGCGCCTCGAGCGCGAGGGCCGCGTCAGCGCGCGGCTCGTGTCGTCGACCGCGGGGCCCGCCCGCAAGTACTACCGCCCCACCGTCGCCGGCACGGCTGCCCTCGCCGCCGGCGCCGCGAGTTGGGCCGCCCTCGCCGACATCGTCGACTCCGTCCTGCAGCGCGCCGCACCGGCCCCGACGAAGGGGAACTGACCATGTCGCACTTGCCCACGTGGCTCGACCGACTGCGGATCGAACGCGCCGTCTGGTCCCTCGACCAGCGCTTGTACGACCTGCCCACCCGGTCGCGGGTCGAGAAATGCCGAGAGGTGCGGGCCAACCTGATCACGGCCGCGCAGGACGTCGGCACGGCGGCGGCACTCCGCCAGCTCGGCAGCAGCCGGGACCTGGCGGCCGGATACCTGTCGGCGGAGTTCGGTGACGGACCGCGTCCGCGCTGGATCGCGGCGGCGACGTTTCTCCTGACCGGACAGCTGTTCTTCACGGAGTTTCTGCACGAGGCCGCCGCCGCCTTCGGTGCCGGCATAACGGCGGCCAACCCGCACGCGACCGGCACCTTCACCTGGGGCGGCCTCGGCTACGTCCAGAGCGCGGTCACCTACACCTTCACCGACGGGAAGGGCGACTTCCTCGGCGGTGCCTGGACTCCGTTCGCCTACGGCTTGTGGCTCGTGGGGACAGTCCTCGTGGGTCGGCTGTGGCACGCGATCAGCCGCCGGCGCCGGCGGGGCTCGCGTCAGCCGATGAGGACCACGGTGTAGCCACCGAACACCTGGCCGTCCTGGCTGGCGGTCACGCGGTAGACGTGCGCCTCTCCGGGCTTCGGTGGCGCGTCGTCGACGTGGAAGCCAACCTGCTGATCGTCGCCGGTGACCTCGTGGGAGGTGTCGAGTGCACCACCGGCGCCCGAGCCGATGCCGCGCGGAGCCGACAGGAGCACCGTGCCCGTGGGCATGGCCTGCGCGGGGAACTGGCCCCGGACGCCCGTGTGCAACTGCAGCCACGGCATCTCGTGCGGCGCCGCCCGGGCGACGGCCACGGTGGCGGGTGCGCCGTACAAAGGTCCGACCTTCAGCGTCAACGGCGCCAGCGGCGCCTGCATCTCCAGCACCTCACCGATCGAACGCGCCATGGCATGCATCCCGGTCGACTCGACGACGTGGATGTTGCGCTGACCCACGTGCCGGTTGAGGGCGGCGTCCCACGGTGGCGTCCCGAGCCCGTCGCTGGTCTCGTCCCACACGCGGACGACGAGACACTCGTGACCTCCGTTGAGGAACGTCGGCACCCACGCGGTCGGGCACTTCACGACAGCGTGGGACCGGCCACTCCCCCGCGCACCGAGGGACACGGTCTCGACGCCGATCAGGTGCGTACCGGCAGCGTTGACGCCGAGCGTCGGGTCGCACCAGTAGAACTCGACGACCACGCACGGAGCACTGGACAACCCGAAGTTCCAGACATGCGCATACACGGTGTTGGGCTCATTCGCATTGGCGGTCTGACCCAGCGCCGGCGGGATCCGCGGCGCGACTGCGGGATCGACCCCAGCGAGCAGGAGGATGTCGGGACTCTCCCAGAACGGTCCGACAACGGGGCGCGCGGCAAGGTCTCCGGGATTGGCGCGGAGGAAGAGGAACGGCAGGAACAGGTCGCCGCGTTGACCGGGCCACTCGTTCGGCGGCCGCGGGTCGAAGTCCTTCGGATTGAGGACGCCACCGGGCAGCTCGCCCGTCGACGTCCCGCAGTGCCGGCGGGGGCGGCCCGGATTCGTCCAACCGATGGTCGTGCCGGCGTCGTCACCGTGGCCGTGTCCGTTCCCGCCGTGTCCGTTCCCGCCGTCGCCGTCCGTGC
>CAXSDE010000056.1:0-17565 GCA_964236265.1 uncultured bacterium | reverse complement strand
GCGCGCGGGTGGGTCGCGCACGGGTGGGTCGCCTGCCGGTGGGTCGCCCACGGGTGGGTCGCGCACGGGTGGGTCGCCTGCCGGTGGGTCGCGCACGGGAGGATCGCCTGTCGGTGGGAGCGACGCGGCCCGCGGGCATGGATCGACGCCGTACCGTGTTGGAAGGCTCGTGAGCAATGGAGGCGCCGTGACGACGACGGAGTGGGACGCCCCGACGCTCCAGGCGCTGGCCGAGACCGCCGGCCGCGAACTCGAGGGCCAGACCCCCGTCGAGATCCTGACCTGGGCCTTCGACACATTCGGGGACGGTGTCGTGATCGCGTCGTCGATGGCCGACTCGCTCGTGATCCATGTCGCGTCGAAAATTCGCGACGACGTGCCGGTGCTGTTCCTCGACACCGGTTTCCACTTCCCCGAGACCATCGGCACCCGCGACGCGGTCGCTCAGGTCTATCCGGTCAAGCTGCTGTCGATCACGCCCGTGCAGAGCGTTCCGGAGCAGGAGGCCGAGTTTGGCAAACACCTGTATCTGCGCGACCCCGACCTCTGCTGCGCAAGGCGCAAGGTGGAGCCGCTCAACCGCGGCCTCGCGCCGTTCACGGCTTGGGTATCGGGCATTCGGCGCGACGAGACGGCCAACCGCAAGACCATCGGCGTCGTCGAGTGGGACGCCAAGCGCGGCAAGGTGAAGGTCAACCCGTTCGCGGCCTGGACACAGGAGGAGGTCGACCAATACATAGCACTCAACGGTGTGCTGATCAACCCGCTCGTTTCGGAGGGCTACAGCTCGATCGGCTGCGCGACCTGCACGGTGAAGCCGGCCGACGGCGCCGCCGATGCGCGCGCCGGGCGCTGGGCGGGGTCCGCCAAAACTGAATGCGGCTTGCACACCTGACCGGTGCACCCGCGATCCTCCGCCCATCCCCTCGCTGCGTGAAGGATCCTGTGTGCCCCAGCCGACGGGAACCTTCACGTTCTCGGTGGTTCAAGGCGGAGCCGGTGGTTCAAGGCGGAGCCGGTGGTTCAAGGCGGAGCCGGGTGCGCTCACTCGCAGGTCTTGCCAGCGGGCGGCAGCGTCAGGTCCACCAGGTAGGCGTCGACGAGGTCGTCCACGCAGTTGCTGCGACCGTCGCCGTACACGGTGTGCCCCTCGCCCTTGTACGTCAGCAGCACCGACCCACCGAGCTGCTTCGTCAGCGCCTGGGCCCACGGGTAGGGCGTAGCCGGATCGTTGGTCGTGCCGATGACCAGGATGGGCGGCGCCCCGTCGATGCGCAGCGTGCGGGCGGTGTCCTGCGGCGGCACTGGCCAGAACATGCACGGCAGACCGCTGTAGGCCGTTGCCGCCCCGAAGTGCGGCGCGATGCGCGCGAGGACGACGGCCGCGGCATCGTAGGAGGCGATGTCGTGGGAGTACGCACGGTCGACGCAGTTGACGGCGGTATTGGACTCGATGAGATTGCCGTAGGTGCCGTCGGGGTTGCGGTCGTTGAGCAGGTCCGCGAGGCGCATGAGCCCGCTGCCGTCGCCGGCCTTCGCCTGCGCGAGCGCGTCGCGCAGGATCGACCACCCCGGCGTCGGCGAGTAGAGCGCCTCGGCGACCCCGACGACTGCCTCCGACTCCACGAGCGGGCCGTGCGCCGCCGACGGCGCGGGCAGCGGGTGCGCGGCGACGGCCGAGAAGAGGTCCGTCAATCCCTGGGAGGCGGCCGTCACGTCCGAGCCGAGCGGGCACGTGTGTGCCAGGCAGTATTGGAGAAACCCGGTGAACGCCTTCTCGAATCCGACCGCCTGCTGCTCGTTGAGCTGCTCGCCCGTCAGCGACGGGTCGACGGCACCGTCGAGCACGAGCGCCCGCACCCGCGCGGGAAACTGCTCCGCGTAGTAAGCACCCAGCAGGGTGCCGTAGGACTTGCCGAGGTAGGTCAGCTTGGCGTCGCCGACGGCCGCACGCAGCACGTCGAGGTCGCGCGCGACGACGGCCGTGCCGACGTGCGCGAGCAGATCGCCGCTCTCGGCCTGACAGCCATCGGCAAAGGCCTTCGCCTGGTCGAGCATCTGCTGCTTTTCCGCGGCGTTGTCGGGCACCGGGTCGGCCGCGAGGAACTGGTCCATCTGCTGGGCAGTGACGCACCGCACCGCGGGGCGGCTCTGGCCGATGCCGCGCGGATCGAAGCCGACGATGTCGAACTGGTCGCGCACGGGCGCGGGCAGCGACCTGCCGACCCCGCGCGCATAGTCGACCCCGGAGCCGCCGGGGCCGCCCGGGTTGAGCACCAGCGACCCGATGCGCGTCCTGGACGTCGTCGGCAGCTTCACCACCGCCAACTCGATCGCGCGCTGCGGGGCCGCGTAGTCGAGCGGCACCTTCAGCCACGCGCAGGAGAAACCGTCCGCGCAATCGCGCCAACCGAGCGTCTGGGCGTAGTAGGGCGCCAGGCCGTCCGATTGCCCGGCGCTCGGCGTCACCGACGGCGGTGCGGACGGCAACGGCGTGCTCTCGAGGACGCGCGGCGGCCCCCCCGACGAGCACCCCGAAAGAGCCAGCGCGAGCACGCACGCGAGGGCGCCGAGCCGGCGAAGGGCCATGATCGGGTCAGCCCTCGTGCAGCGCGAGCGCCATGGCTTCGAGGGCGAGCTGCGGTGCGACGTTGAGGGCGAGCGCTTCCCGCGCCGCGAGGACCGCCTCGATGCGGCGCAGCGTCCCCGCCGGCGGGGTGGCGCGGGCGACTTTCGCCGCCGCCTGCTCCTGGTCGCCGTGCACGGAGAGCACCGCTGCACCGACCTGGCGGACCAGCACGTCGCGATAGAAGGCCGCGAGGTCGAGCAGCGCACCGTCGAGGGTGTCCCGAGTGGTGCGCGTGGCCCGCGCCTTCTGTCGCTTCTCCAGATCCTTCAACAGGCCGGCGCTGCCGCGCGGCGCCGACCGGCCGGTGGCGCCCTCGCCGTAGGCGTCCCGGTAGGCCGCGGTCTCCGCCGCGTCCCGGACGGACGACACCGCCTCGGCCACGTCGCCGGCCGCGTCGACGAGGTCCAGGGCCGCCGCCATCGCCTCCGGCACGCCGCGCATCACCTGCAGCGGCACCTCGAGGACCGCCGCCCGCGCGATGCGCGCCGCCTCGTCCGTGGCCAGCCGGCGGGCCCGCCCGACATGACCTTGCGCCGCCTGCGCCGCGAAGCTCGCCATGGCCTCGTCGACCCCGTCGCGGCGCATGAGGACAGCGGCCACGTCCGCGGCCGACGGCGCACGCAGCGCAACCGACCGGCACCGCGACACGATGGTGATGGGGACATCGTCCGGTGACGGCGCGCACAGCAGGAACACGCCGCGGGGCGACGGCTCCTCGATTGCCTTCAGCAGCGCATTGGCCGCCGCCTCCGTCAGGCGGTCGGCGTCCTCGATCACGACGATCTGCCACCGGCCGGCCGTCGGCATCGACGACACGCGGCGGACGATCTCACGCGCCTGGTCGACAGGGATCGACAGGCCGGTGGGGCTCACGATCGTGGCGTCGGGATGCGAGCCGGCCCGCACCGTGCGGCAGGCGTTGCAGACCCCGCAGCCATCGTCCGGGCACTGCAGCGCGGCCGCGAAGGCACCCGCGGCAACGGAACGGCCCGAACCGGGCGGCCCGGTGAAGAGCCACGCGTGCGTGAACGAGCGCGTCGGGTCGGGCGTGCCCGCGGCTGCCACCGCCCGCTGCAGCTCTTCGACGACCGCCCGCTGCCCCACGAGGTCGTCGTACACGGTCATGTGCGCACCGTCACGCGTCGACCGCCTGCGGGGCGAGGCCCTCGACCGTCGTCGCGGACGGCATCTTCTCGCGCCATTGATCAAGCAGCTCGGAGACGCGCTCGCGCACCTGCCGCGCGACCTCCGCGGGCGCGGCCGATCCGTCGACGACGAGATAGCTGCCGGGCTGGCGCGCAGCCATGTCCGTGAACGCCCGCCGCACCCGCCGGTGAAACTCCAGCGGCTCGGACTCCATGCGGTCGGGCGTCGCGCCGGCGCGGGCGAGCCCGACCTCCGGGTCGATGTCGAGCACGATCGTCAGGTTGGGGCGGATGCCCTCGATGGCGATGCGGCACAGCTCGCGCAACTCGTGGTCGGGCAGGCCCCGGCCGGCGCCCTGGTAGGCGACGGTGGAGTCGACGTACCGGTCGGTGACGACCCATCGTCCCGCCGTCAGGGCGGGGCGTATCGTCTCCTCGACGTGCTGCGCGCGGTCGGCGACGTACAGCAGGGTCTCGGCCCGGGCGGCGATCGCCCCCGTCGCCGGGTCGAGCAGGATCCGCCGCAACTGCGCGCCGAGCCCCGTCGCGCCAGGCTCACGGGTCGCGATCACATCGATGTCGCGGCGGCGGAGCCAGTCGACCAGGGCGTCGGTCTGCGTCGACTTCCCCGACCCTTCGCCACCCTCGAACGCGATGAAGAAGCCCGCATGCGGGTGACCCGTCTCGTCGCGCAGCGTCCACGCGCGCAGCAGCCGGAAGATGTCCGCGGCGAGCGAGACCTGCGGGTGGTCGTCCATCGAGCGGTAGGCGAGGACGCCGATCACGGCGGTGACGACGCCGGCGACGAAGAGGACCACCGGGATGCCGGTGATGTGGATGAAGCCGAGCCGCCAGACCGTCGTGCCGATCGTGCCGGCGATCGCCGGTCCGATCGCCAGCGACAGCACGAGGTCGACGCGGACGAGGGACTGGATCAGCGCCCAGGTGCGCCCACGGATGTCGTCGGAGACCTCCGAACCGATCAGCGTGTAGGCGGTGACCCACGCCATCCCCGCGAAGCTCCCGAGTAGCAGCGTCATGATGTCGACGAGGACGATGTTGGGCAGGATCGCGACGACGCACAGGCTCAGTCCGGCGCCCACGATCGCCAGGCCGAAGAGCCGCCGCCGGGACAGGTCGCGCAGCAGGCGCGGGCCCAGATACATGCCGCCGGCGAGGCCGAGGAACACGAACGCGAACATGACGCCGAACGCGTTGTTGCCGCCGCCGAGCAGCTTGACGAACACCTTGGCCAGCCCCGCGACGAGGCCACCGGCGGCGAACGCACCGAGCATGCCCAGGACCAGCCCGCGGATGAGCTGCGAGTTGCGGGCGAAGCTCCAGCCCTCCTTGATGTCCGCGAAGACAGAGCTCGGCCGTTCGGTCTCGATCGGCACGGGCGGGGCGCCGAGGGCGGGGGGCCCCGCTCCGCCGCCCGAGACGTCCGGCGCCCCCGAGACATCCGGCGCCCCCGAGATGTCCGGCGCCCCCGAGACATTCTGCGCTGCCGATCCGTCCTGCCCGGCCGAGCCGTCCTGCGTGGCCGAGCCGTCCTGCGTGGCCGAGGCCCGCGCGGCCGCGTCGGCGGATGCCTGGGCGGCGTCCGCGTCGGCGGCGACACTGCGTTGCTTGCGGGCGCGGGCGGTGTCGACGCTGATCTCGCGCAGCGTGTAGACGACGAGGGCCGACAGGAGGAACGACAGCCCGTTGAAGTAGAGCGCCAAGTCGACCTGCGACACGTGGCGCGCCCCCATGTGACCCAGGAGGCTCGACAGCGCGCCGAGCACCAGGAAGATCACGACGGCGAACGGGGCGGTGCCGTAGGCAGTCAGCAGGTTGAGCTGATTGGCCGACTCCAAGCCCTCGCGGGGCACGAGGTTGGGGACACTCGCCTCCTTCGCCGGGATCCAGAACACGGTGATGGCCTCGACGAGGAACGTCGCCACGAACAGCCACGTCACCCCGAACGCCGGCGACCCGAGCCACAGCGCCAGCGGGATGGAGGTGAAGAAGACAAAACGGCCGATGTCGGTGACGACCATGACCTTGCGGCGGTCCCACCGGTCGGCGAACGCACCCGCGAACGGCCCCAGGACGAGCGCCGGCAGCATGCGCAGGACCAGGACTCCGGACAAGGCGAAGAGTTGCTGCGTGGCCGTGAGACTCGGCAGGGATGCCGCCAGCGACACCGTGGCCAGCAGACCCAACCAGTCGCCGATGCTCGACGCTGTCATCGTGTAGAAAAGCCGCCGGAAGGGCGTGATCGCCAGGACACCGCGCACGCCGACGGGGGACGGTCGCGGAGCGTCGGTGGGGGCGGTCGTGGTGTCGGGGATGACGGTGCCCCCTTCCGCGACATCGCCGCATTTCGGCGTACGGGCCCACGCCTGTCCGCTGAATGCTAACCGCGCACCGGACACAGGTGGTCAGGAACCGACCCGCTCAGCCGAGCGGGACCTGCGTCAGGGCGTCGCCGGGCGGTCTTCGCAGGCGAAAAGGGCGCACGTTGCGCCCCCATCCCGCGGCGACCGCGGGGCCACGGCGTCGCATTTTCTGGTACGACGTCCCACGGCCGGCGACGGTTCGCTGAGAGGTCGCCCTACTTCGCGGCGACCGCCTTCGAGGCGCTCTTCTCAGCGGCTTTCTTGGCAGCGGACTTCTTCGCGGCGGTCTTCTTGCTAGCGGCCTTCGTCGCCGAGGCGTCGCCCGCCGCGGCCGGCGCTGACTTCTTCGCTGCCGTCTTCTTGGTCGCTGACTTCTTCGCTGCCGTCTTCTTGGTCGCTGACTTCTTCGCTGCCGTCTTCTTCGCGACCGCCTTCTTGGCCGGCGCCCGGCGCGAGGACTTCTTGACGGCGGGCCCACGCGCGCGGCGGTCGGCGAGCAACTCGGCGGCCCGCTCGATCGTGAGCGTCTCCTCGTCGTCGTCCTTGCGGAGGCTGGCGTTGGTCTCGCCGTCGGTGACGTACGGGCCGAAGCGACCGGCCTTGAGCACCACCGGCTTGCCCGACAAGGGGTCGGTGCCGACGGGCTTGCCCGGGTCGGCGGCGGCGCGCCCGCGTTGCTTGGGCTGCGCGAAGATCTCGAGCGCCTGCGGCAGCGTGATGGTGAACATCTGCTCCGCCTCGGGCAGCGTGCGCGAGTCGGTGCCCTTCTTCAGGTACGGCCCGTAGCGACCGAGCTGCGCGGTGATCTCCTCGCCGTCCTCGCCGACGCCGACCGTGCGCGGCAGCGTGAGCAGCCGTAGCGCGTCGTCGAGCGCCATCGAGTCGAGTGACATGCCGGGCAGCAACGACACCGACTTGGCCTCGAGCTTCGAGCCCTCGGGCGGGAGCAGCGTGACGTACGGCCCGTAGCGCCCGGCCTTGGCGATGACGTCGAAGCCCGTCGTCGGGTCGGTGCCGAGCATCTTGTCGCCGCTCGGCTGCGCGAGCAGTTCTTCCGCTCGCTCGACGGTCAGCTCGTCCGGCGGCACCTCGTCGGGCAGCGACGCACGATCGCCGTCGCCGCCCTCGCCGCGCTGCACGTACGGGCCGTAGCGCCCGACGCGCACGACGAGCGGCCGGCCGTCGGCGCCGTCGCCGATCGGGATCGAGTTGATGGCGCGCGCATCGATGTCCCCGAGGTTGTCGCCGACGAGGTCCTTGAGACCGGCGGCGTCACCGTCCTTGCCGCCACCGAAGTAGAAGTTGCTCAGCCACGGCACACTCGCGGCCTCGCCGCGCGCGATCTCATCGAGCTCTTCTTCCATGTGCGCCGTGAACTGGTAGTCCACGAGCCGCGTGAAATGCTGCTCCAGCAGACCGACCACGGCGAACGCCATGAACGACGGCACCAGCGCCGTGCCCTTCTTGAACACGTAGCCGCGGTCGAGGATCGTGCCGATGATCGACGCGAACGTCGATGGCCGACCGACGCCGAGCTCCTCCAACGCCTTGATGAGACTCGCTTCCGTGAAGCGCGCGGGCGGCGACGTCGCGTGACCGTTCGGGGTCAGCTCGGTCGCGGTCAGCGTGTCGCCCTGCGCGAGCCGCGGCAGCTTGCGTTCGGCGTCCTCGCTCTCGGCATCGTCGTCGCGCCCTTCGACGTACGCGCGCAAGAACCCGGGGAACGTGATGGTCTTACCGCTTGCACCGAACTCCGCGACCTCACCGGTCTGCGACGTCGCGGTCATCCGCAGCGACACCGAGACGCCGGCCGCGTCGTTCATCTGCGAGGCGATCGTGCGCTGCCACACGAGCTCGTACAAGCGAAGTTCTTCGCCGCTCAGCTCGCCGCGCAACTGCGCCGGCGTGCGCCACGAGTCACCGGCGGGACGGATCGCCTCGTGCGCCTCCTGCGCGTTCTTCACGTTGCGTGCGTAGCGGCGCGGCTCCGGCGGGACGTACGCAGCGCCGTACAACTCGGCGACCTGGTTGCGCGCGGCGGTGATGGCGGTGTCGGACAGCGTTGTGCTGTCCGTACGCATGTAGGTGATGTAACCGTTCTCGTACAGGCGCTGCGCGGTGCGCATCGCGACCGCCGCGGACATGCGCAGTTTGCGCGCCGCTTCCTGTTGCAGCGTGGAGGTGATGAAGGGGGCGTACGGCGACCGCCGGTAGGGCTTTTCCTCCGTGCGCGTCACCGTCAACTCGCGGTCGGCCAGCCGCTGCGCGAGCCCGCGGGCGGCCGGCTCGTCGAGGTGCACGATCTCTTCGCTGCGGAGCTTGCCGACCTCGTCGAAGTCGCGGCCCGTGGCGACGCGGCGGCCGTCGAGCGCGACGAGATCAGCGGTGAACGGAGTGCGGTCCTCGCCGGTGGCGAGCAGGCTCGCCTCGATGTCCCAGTAGCCGGCGCCGCGGAACCGCATCCGCGCCCGTTCGCGCTCGACGAGGATGCGGCACGCCACCGACTGCACGCGGCCCGCCGACAGCTTCGGCATGACCTTCTTCCACAGCACCGGGCTGACCTCGTAGCCGTAGAGGCGGTCGAGGATGCGCCGCGTCTCCTGTGCATCGACGAGGTGCTGGTTGATCTCGCGCGGGGTGTCGATCGCGTGGCGGATCGCCGTTGGCGTGATCTCGTGGAAGACCATTCGTCGTACCGGAATCTTGGGATTGAGCACCTGCACCAGGTGCCACGCGATGGCCTCGCCCTCGCGGTCCTCGTCTGTCGCGAGATAGAGCTCGTCCGCGTCCTTCATCAGCGACTTGAGCTTGCTGACGGTCGCCTTCTTGTCGGGCGTGACGATATAAAGAGGCTCGAAGGCGCTGTCGACGTTGACGCCGAGGCGTGCCCACGCCTTGTCCTTCTCGGCGGCCGGCACCTCCGCTGCGCTGCGCGGCAGGTCCCGGATGTGGCCGACGGAGCTCTCGACCGTGTATTCGCTGCCGAGGTAGCCGGCGATGGTCCGTGCCTTCGCGGGGGACTCGACGATCACCAACCGACGGGGCACCTTGCTGGCGGGGGGCACGCTTCTCCTGATCGACTCTGCGGTGTCCCCGAACGTCGCTCGGGGCGTGGACAACCGTCCGCATCGTGCGCAGGGCTGTCGTCGTGCGTCAACTCATCATGCACCGACGGCGCCGGGGAGGAGATCGGCGAGCCGGGAAAGCACCTCGCTGCAACCGCCGTCCACCGTCAGCGTGGCGAGGTCGTCCCCCCGGGTCGCGCCGCGGTTGACGATCACGATCGGCTTGCCGGCCTTCGCCGCGTGCCGGACGAACCGCAGGCCTGACTGCACGGTCAACGAGGACCCGGCGACGAGCAGTGCATCGGCGGCGTCGAGCAGCGCAAAGGCCGTGTCGACGCGGTCGCGGGGCACGTTCTCGCCGAAGTAGACGATGTCGGGCTTGAGCATGCCGCCGCAACGCGCGCAGTCGGCGACGCGGAAACCCACGGTCGTGGCCAGCACGGCGTCCGCGTCGGGAGCGACCTCCGCGTCACCGACGGCAGCGTCGAAGCCGGGGTTGAGCACGGTGAGACGCTCGGCCAGGGCCGCCCGGCTGCTGCGCTGCCCGCAGTCGAGGCACGCGACCGTGGCGTAGGTGCCGTGCAGGTCGATCACCCGCACGCTGCCGGCACGGGTGTGCAGGCGGTCGACGTTCTGCGTGATGAGGCCGGCCACGACCCCGTCGCGCTCGAGCCGGGCGAGCGCGGTGTCCGTCGTTCGGCTGGGTGCGGTGGACGTGCTGCCAGCCGACGTGATTGCGGGCCCAGTAGTGCCGGCGGACGTCGGGGTCGTGCCGAAACTGCTGGTAGGTCATCGGCGTCCGAGGCGGCGCGGTCGGCCCGCGGTAGTCGGGGATGCCCGAATCGGTGGACAGGCCGGCGCCGGTCACGACCGCCAGCCGGTGACTGCCGAGGATCGCGGCGGCGCGGTCGATGCGAGAGTCGAGGGACGCCTGGATCTGCGGATGGCCGGCCACCGATTCAGCGTACGTGGCGAGCGTCGCTGTCTTTGTGTACGTCGTACACCACTCAGTGGGCGTGCGCGGGGCGGGCTGGCCAACCGTGGTCGGGGACTCCGGCCGGCGGGGCACCGAGGAGCTCCAGCAGGCGGGACGTGCGCCGCGCTCCGACGATCCGGTAGGCCGGCCCGTCAGCGCGCGGGCCGATGAAGGCCGCGGGCAGGCCTGCCTGCGCCAGGGCCGCCCCCACGGCTGCCCAGGCGTGCTCGTCGCTGGGACCGAGACCGAAGACGTAGCCCAGCGGGTCCGTGCGGCCGGCGGCCACGGCCCACCAGCGCAGGCGCGGACCGTCGAGAACGAAGCCCGGTGGCGCGTGCTTGACCGCGCCGCGGGTCCAGGCGTCGGCGAAGGGGAGCAGCTCCCGGCGGAATTCCGACCGGACCGCCGGCAGGTCGCCCTCGGCCGTCACCGCCTCCGCGCGCCAGCCGATCTCTTCGAACAGGTCGGTGAGCACGTCGACGCGCCAGGCGTCATCGACGACGATGCCCACCCGCGCGGCATCATCCTTGCGGACCCACTGACCCGGCCCGGCAAGCAGACCTTCGACGTGCGCGTACGACGGCACAGCCGCGTCGGCACTGAAGAAGGAAATCTGTTCGTTCACGGCTGTGGACAGTAGCGCTCGGGAAGCCGGCCGCGCGGTTGACGCGGCAAACGCTGCAGGTCCGTCTCCTTGCGACGGCCGCGACCTCGACAGCGGCGAGCTGTCAACGCGCGACCAGGACGCTGTCAGCGCGCGACCAGGACGTCCTCGTTGGCACGGGCGTCCGCGAGCGCGACCGCCGCCCCGCGCCGGCGCGCCCGCACGATCATGACCGCAAGGATGGCGACCGCCCCGAGGGACAGCGCCAGTCGGCCCGCGAGGTTGCCGTGTTCGCGGAGGCTCACGACAGCCGGCGCGATGATCAGGGCCACGAGGTTCATGACTTTGATCAGGGGGTTGATGGCCGGGCCGGCGGTGTCCTTGAACGGGTCGCCGACCGTGTCCCCGATGATCGTGGCCTCGTGCGCCGGCGAACCCTTGCCGCCGTGATGACCGTCCTCGACGTACTTCTTCGCGTTGTCCCAGGCGCCGCCCGAGTTCGACAGGAAGATGGCCATGAGGACGCCGGCCCCGATCGCGCCGGCGAGGTAGGACCCCAGTGGTTCGTACCCCAGCCCGAAGCCGACCGCGACCGGAGCCAGGACAGCGAGCAGGCCCGGCACGGTGAGTTCGCGCAAGGAGTCCTTCGTGCAGATGTCGACCACGCGGCCGTAGTCGGGCTTCTCGGTGCCGGCCATGATCCCCGGGTGCTCTCGGAACTGCTTGCGCACCTCGACGACGACGCGACCGGCGGCCCGGCCCACGGCCGTGATGGCGAAGCCGGAGAACAGGAAGACAACGGACGCGCCCACGATCAGGCCGACGAGGACGTTCGGCTGATCCACGGCGATCGTGACATCTCCCACGGCGCGGCCGGCATCGCTGAGCGCTCCACTCACCGCCTCCCGGAAGGAGCCGAAGAGCGCTGTCGCGGCAAGCACGGCCGTCGCGATCGCGATGCCCTTGGTGATGGCCTTGGTGGTGTTGCCGACGGCGTCGAGGTCCGTGAGCACCTGCGCGCCGGCCGGGTTCTCCGCGTTGGCGCCGGACATCTCCCCGACGCCTTGCGCGTTGTCGCTGACCGGGCCGAAGGTGTCCATGCTGACGATGACGCCGACGGTCGTGAGCAGGCCCGTGCCGGCGAGCGCAATGGCGAACAACGAGACGGTGATGCTGCCGTGGCCGAGCAGGAAAGCCCCGTAGACCGCCGCCGCGATCAGCAGCGCGGAGTAGACGGCCGATTCGAGACCGACCGCGATGCCGGACAGGATGGTCGTCGCCGCGCCGGTCGTGGAGGACTCAGCGATTTCGCGCACCGGCCGGCTCTTCGTCTCCGTGTAGTAGGCGGTCAACAACTGAATGGCGCCCGCGAGCGCGAGCCCGATGAGGACGGCGCCGATGGCAATCCAGCGTGGGTTGCCCGTCGAAGGGGTGCCGTCCCCGGGAAAGGCACCGAAAGACGTTGGCAGATAGACGAATGCCGCCACGACCACGGCGACGGCGGCGGCTCCGGCCGAGACGAAGAAGCCGCGGTTGATGGCACCCATCGCGTTGGTGTCGCGCTTGCGCGGCGTCACCGCGAAGATGCCGATCATCGCGGTCAGCACGCCGATCGCGGGCACCAACAGCGCGAAGACCATGCCATGGAAGCCGAACGCGGCTTTGCCGAGGATGAGGGCGGCAACGAGAGTGACGGCGTACGACTCGAAGAGGTCGGCGGCCATGCCGGCGCAGTCGCCGACGTTGTCGCCGACGTTGTCCGCGATCGTGGCGGCGTTGCGGGGGTCGTCCTCCGGGATGTGCTGTTCGACCTTGCCGACGAGGTCGGCGCCGACGTCGGCCGCCTTCGTGAAGATGCCGCCGCCGACCCGCATGAACATCGCGAGCAGCGCGGCGCCGAAGCCGAATCCTTCGAGCACCGGTGGGGCCTGGTCGCGGTAGCCGAGGACGACCGCCGCGGCACCGAGGAGACCCAGGCCGACGGTGAACATGCCGGCGACACCGCCGGTGCGGAACGCGATCGTGAGGGCCCGGTTGTGGCCCTCGTTGTGAGCGGCGGCCGCGACGCGCACGTTGCCGCGCACAGCGAGCGACATGCCGACGTAGCCGGTGACGGCGGAAAAGACGGCGCCGACGACGAACGCGACGGACCGGCCCCACCGCACGCCGGTCGTGTCGGCGGGCAGGAATGCGAGCAACAGCGGGATGACGACGACGAAGACCGCCAGCGTCCGGAACTGGCGCGCGAGATAAGCCTGTGCGCCTTCCTGGATGGCGGTTGATATCTCGCGCATCCGCTCGCTGCCCTCACTGGCGGCCAGCACCTGCCGCACGAGCACCGCGGCGACACCGAGGGCAGCAATCGCCACGAGAGCGATGACTCCGATGACGGCGTAGTGGCCGCCGGTCAGGCTGGTGTCGAGACCCGGGGCGGCGGATGGCAACACCTCATGAAACGCGTGACCGGCCGTCATGCACACCCTCCTGGGACGCTGTGAGGCAGCGGTCCCCGGGGGGCCGCCACGCTGCGGTTCCAAGAGTGTGACCTAAGTCACTGCGCTAGACACCACCCACGGCCGGCAAATCTGCGCGGACTCCGACATTTCGCGGAAATCAGGCCTCGCCGGCGAGCACGGTGTCGCGGGCAACCTCGCCACTCGGCCAGCTCATGTGCACCTCCGTGCCGCCGGTCGGCAGCGTCACGATGTCGACCGAATCGACGAGGCCGACGATGACGGCCAAGCTGATGCCGGGCGACAGGGACCCGTCGGCGGCAAGGTCCGATTCCTGGGAGAGGTCCACGTCGCCGATGGAGCGCGGCGCCTCATCGACGGGCACCCCGTCGATGACCACGACCTCGTAACGCCCGCGATCGACGGACAACGTCAGGCGGACAGGGTCGGCAACGGCCTGCGACTGGTGGAGACGTACGGCCCGCGAACAGGCCTCTCCCACCGCCAGGCGGATCTCGTCGATGACATCCGGCTGGACCTGCGCCCGCCGCGCGAGCGCGGTGGCGATCAGACGCGCGGTGCGCACATGTGCCGGCAGTGGCGTGAAGCTGAGCTCGACGACGGCCATCGCCGGATCAGTCCGTCGCCGCGAGGGCTTCCTCGACCGAGGAATGAATCGGGAAGACCTTGGTCAGGCCCGTGATGCGGAAGATCTTCAGGATGCGCTCCTGTGAGCACACGAGGCGCAACGAACCCTCGTGAGCGCGGACCCGCTTGAGGCCACCGACGAGAACGCCGAGACCGGTGGAGTCGAGGAAGTCGACCCCTTCCATGTCGACGACGAGGTGGTAGTTGCCGTTGGACACCAGGTCGATGAGCTGCTCGCGAAGCTTCGGAGCGGTGTAGACATCGATCTCGCCACCGACGACAACGACGGTGCGGTCCCCTTCGGTGCGGGTCGACAGGGAGAGATCCACAAGTTCCTCCAGCGCGTTGTGCCCGGTGCGGGAGACGCGGGTGCGCGCCCCAGACTTGGTCAATGTGCGAACGACGTGCCGGTCAAACGCGGCGCGCCCGAACAGTGCGCGCCAGGGTTGCCCGGCGCCTCCCCGATCTAACCATCCGGAAAGGGCGCCGCGCGCGCGGGTGATCACGGGTGGCCCGGTCGGGCGCCCGAGCCAAGGCATCGAGCGCATCGTCGGGGTCGCGGGACTGTCGTCGTACGACGAGACTGTGTTCTTGTGACCGCCACCCACCTGCTCCTCGACCGCCTATTGGCGGACCTCGGCGACGGCGTCGTCACGCACGTCCACGCGATCCCGGCGCGGGAAGGTGCGGATGTCGCCTGGCCTGCCTGGGTCCCGGCGCCCGTCCGCGAGCGCTATGTCGCGGCGGGTATTGCGCGGCCGTGGGCGCACCAGGCCGAGGCGGCCTCGCTGGCGGCCGGGGGGCGGCACGTGGTCGTGGCGACGGGGACCGCGTCGGGCAAGTCGCTGGCCTACCAACTGCCGCTCTTCTCGGCCGCGTCCGCACGTCCGGACGGGCGCGGGCCGACGGCGCTCTACCTGTCGCCGACGAAGGCTTTGGCCGCCGACCAGTTCCGGCGCATCTGCGAGCTGGACATGCCCGGGGTCCGCGCGACCACATACGACGGGGACACCACGCGCGAGATGCGCCAGTGGGCGCGGGCTCATGCCAACCTGTTGCTCACGAATCCCGACATGCTCCACCACGCGCTCCTGCCGGGGCACGAGCGCTGGGCCCCGTTCCTGCGCCGGCTGCGCTATGTCGTGGTCGACGAGTGCCACGCCTACCGCGGGGTGTTCGGCTCGCATGTCGGCATCGTGCTGCGGCGCCTGCGCCGGATCGCCGAGCGACACGGGGCCTCGCCCGTCTTCGTCCTGGCGTCGGCGACCGTCTCCGACCCAGCGGAGTCGGCGTCGCGGCTCGTCGGAGAGCCCGTGACGGCGGTAACGGCCGACGGTTCCCCCCGCGGATGTGTGGACGTGGTGCTCTGCGAGCCGCCGTTCACCGAGCTCACCGGTGAGGGCGGCGCACCGCTGCGCCGGTCGGCGACCTCCGTCGCGGCCGGCATGCTGACCGACCTCGTTCTCGACGAGGTGCGCACCGTGGCCTTCGTGCGGTCGCGGCGCGGGGCTGAGGCGGTGGCGGCGGCGGCCCGGCGGCAGCTGGCCGAGGTCGCCCCCGAGCTGGCGGCTCGGGTCGCCGCCTATCGCGGCGGCTACCTCCCGGAGGAGCGCCGCGCGCTCGAACGCGCCCTGCTGTCGGGAGACCTGCTCGGCGTCGCCGCCACGACGGCGCTGGAGCTGGGAGTGGACGTGGCCGGCCTCGACGCGGTCCTGATGGTCGGCTATCCAGGCCGCCTGTCGTCCTTCTGGCAGCAGGCGGGGCGCGCCGGGCGCAGCGGCGGCGACTCCCTGGTGGCGCTGATCGCCCGGGACGAGCCGCTCGACACCTATCTCGTCCACCACCCTGAGGCGCTGCTCGGCCGGCCGATCGAGGCAACGGTCTTCGACGTCACCAACCCCTACGTGCTGGGTCCCCACCTGTGCGCCGCCGCGCAGGAGCTGCCGCTGACCGAGGCCGACGCCGCCTTCTTCGGGGCTGATTTCCTGCAGCTCGCCGACGTGTTGACCGCTCGCGGGTGGCTCCGGCGGCGGACCGCAGGATGGTTCTGGACGAAGGCGGGGCGGGCGAGCGACATGGCCGACCTTCGTGGCACCGGCGGCTCGCCCGTCCGGCTGGTCGACGCCCGCGACGGCCGCCTCCTCGGCACGGTCGACAACGCGGCGGCGCACTCGACCGCGCACGCGGGGGCCATATATCTGCACCAGGGAGAGCCGTTCCTCGTCGAGTCGCTCGATCTCGACGACTGTGTCGCGCTGGTCGGCCCCGGCGATCCGGAGCTCACGACGAGCGCCCGCGAAGTGACGCAGATCGCGATCGTGGAAACGAGTTCCTCCGCGCTGGGGAGGGGCACGAGCGCGGCGTTCGGCGTCGTCGATGTGACCAACCAGGTCGTCGCCTTCCAGCGCCGGCGACTGATCTCTGGCGAGGTCTTGGGTGAGGAGCCGCTGGACCTGCCCGCGCGCAACCTGCGGACCCGGGCGGTGTGGTGGACGGTCACCGACGAGGTGCTGGCGCAGGCGGGCCTCGAAACGGCCGACGTCCCCGGCTCCGCCCACGGCGCCGAACACGCCGCCATCGGGTTGCTCCCGCTGTTTGCCAGTTGCGACAGGTGGGACATCGGCGGCGTTTCGACCGCGCGGCACCCCGACACCGGTGAACTGACTGTTTTTGTGTACGACGGCCATCCCGGCGGGGCGGGATTTGCCGAGCGCGGATATGCCGGCCTGCTTGCCTGGCTGACCGCGACTCGGGACGTGATCGCCGAGTGCCGCTGCGAGTCGGGCTGCCCGTCGTGCGTCCAGTCACCGAAGTGCGGCAACGGCAACAACCCGCTCGACAAAGAAGGGGCTGTCCGGCTCCTGCGGGCCTTTCTGGAACGGCACGGAGATGCCTGAGAGCCGTCTCGTCCAACTGGCGTGGATCGCGGATACGACGGGTATCCACCCGTCGGCAACTCCCCTCCGCCGTCGTTCTGACGGGAAAGAACGGTGACCTCATGGCGGTCCTCGGACTGATCATCGCGCTGGCCACGGGCGCATTCGTCGTGGCTGCGTTCCTGCGTGCGTCGGACCCGGCGACACTCAACGTGTTCGGCGTATCGATGTCGACGACCGTCGGCCGCATTGTGGCGATCGGCGCCTTGGCGGGTCTGCTGTTCATGCTCGGGATCGCGATGCTGTTCGGCGGCATGGGCCGGGCGACGCGGCGCCGACGCGAGACGAAGCAGGTCGTCAAGACTTCTCGGTCGCAGGCCGATGAGCTGCGGCTCGAAAACGAGCGCCTCGAGCAGGAGCTCCAGCAGCAGTCCGCGCCGGCGGCCGCGGACAGGACCGTCGTCGAGCACCGTTTCGTCGGGTCGGACGCCAAGACGGACGCGGGCGCCGTGGTCACCTCGGGTGGCATTGTTGACGACAGTTACGTGCCGCGTCACGGAGACGACACGCACAACGGGCCCGTCGCCTACCCCGCCGATCCGGTAGTGACCCGGGAGAATGTGAAGCACAAGCCGTAGGCGGCGTTGCGCTTCATCGTTCGTCGAGTATCGACTGGCCGCGCCTCAGGGCGCGGCCAGCCGCGTGTCCGGGTGCAGCGTCTCCGGGTGCAGCATGTCCGGGTGCAGCGTGTCCGGGGGCAGCGCGTGCGGGGGCAGCGTGTCGGG
>CAXSDE010000055.1:2224-17865 GCA_964236265.1 uncultured bacterium | reverse complement strand
CCCCGCGCTCCGCGAGTTCGTGGATGAGGTTCAACGTGTCACGGACCGTGCGTCCCAGGCGATCCAACGTGTGCACCACGATGACGTCACCGTGGCGCGCGTAGTCCAGGAACAGCGTTTCGGAACCGACTAGTGGGACTGCGATGGCCGCTTGTCGCGGCCAGCCACGGAGGGCCACTGAGTGGCCGTCCCACATCCAAGGAAGTGGAACAGTCAGTGACGGTCTTCGCTCACGGCGTCAGCACCAAACCGACAGGAGTGCTTCCGGCGCGGCTCGACAATTCATTGGCGGAGAAGCACGTCGCATTTGGCGCAACCGTGTTACTCCGGCTTGCTAGGCCTGCCGGGTGACACTCGTGCCTGGTCGTAGACCGGCGTGGCCTGGCCGGTTAAGTTCTCGCCCCATGACCTCGTTTAGCCTCGCCAAGAACCGATCCCGCACCCGTATGAGCAAGCTCTTTCGTTCGTCCGCGGAGTGCGGGGTAATCATCGCTGCCCTCACCGCCCAGACGAACGTCGCGGCGCAGGCGTCCACGGCAGCGAACACAGCGACTGCGGCCATAACCATTGCCAACGCACAAACGACGTCCGACGGCGGCCTCCTTATGAGCCTGACCGTGACGGCATCGTCGCCGAACCGGTGCGCTGCGAGCACCTGCAGAGTGTTCCTGACGGCAACCTGTGAGGCGGGACCACACTGGGAGCCCCGCAGCTTGCAAGACCTGTCCGTCATCACCGTCCACAACGCAAGCAACGGCAATCAACTTGCGCCGGGCGTATCCACCTTCACGGACCCCGCGTTCCGCACAGATCCGTGTCCGCCGAACATGGTCGGACCGTTCGTGAGGGCCATCTACTCATCCCAGCTGGACTACCAGCTAGCTGGAGGTGATGCGGCCGCACTCTCCGACGTCTACTACGTCGGAGCGCCTCCGGCCGGGTCCGGAACGGGGCTCGCTTTTCTTGCCACGCCCGTGACGGGCATCGCGTATGCGGTACGCACCTTCATGGCCGCTGGCCGGATGGAAGAGATCTGCCTGCGGCTCTACCCGCTGCTTCCGCAATATCCGGGCGCGACCTTCTCCGTCGCTTGGGCCGCCTGTCAAGTCGCGGTGTTCGCTGTCAACTACTGGCAGGTTGTCGTCTTCACCATTGCGGCCGGCGGAATCGCCGCGCTTCTTCTGCTCCCAAGTGACCCCGTGCCCTGCCCGGGTCCATGTGACCCGCGCCCGCACCCGAATCCGGCGCCGACGCCAGCCCCAACCCCCGCCCCCAATCCTGACCCAGGACCCACCCCATGCCCCGGTTGCGGGGTAAACCCTGATCCGCGTATCGACCTGCTGGTCCAAGCGATGGCTGCCCGCACGATCGGCCCGAAGAAGTTGGTCACCAAGGGTGAACCGGATGACAACGCCCGCCGACGCGGCATGGCCCGCTGCCTCAACCTGCTCGCGGCCGCGAACCTTGACGCCCAAAAGTGCCAAACGGACAGCATCATCTTCGTTGGCGGCCTAGACGCGCAGCAGCCAGCGCAGCACGACCTCGACACGATTGCCGGACGCCCGAACCTGGTGGAGCTCAACTACCGACAGAAAGACCTCAGCAAGGTCGTCCAGGTCTGCCCTGGCATCGACACGGCTCGTCGAGAGTGCGACGAATACCCGTTCAAATCGAGTACACAGAGTGTTGTCGGCCAGGTGAGTTTTCGGGCCGTCCCGATAGTCCAGAATCAGCGTGAAGGCCGGGTGCTCACGGCAATGTACAAGCGTTGTGGCTACTACACCGCCGCAGCAAATGGCGAGAACAAGCCGTACCTAGTCGTGCCCGTCCCGGAGTTCACACTGATCCCGACCTTCTACGTCTGCGGCGGAGACCCGATCCCCGGGTTGGGAGGTGGCGGCGGTGGCGGCTCAGGCGCCTCGTAGCGACGCGGCGGTGCGCACGGCCGAGTTGCTGGCTCAGTTCGAGTCGTTGTGGGTCGCTCAGGGCGCACCGATCGCTGCGGCGCTGGCCCCAGGGCTCCGAGACACCGAGATCGACGCGCTCATAGAGCCGACCGGGCTGACGCTCCCGCCGGAGGCACGGGAGCTGTTCCGCTGGCATGACGGGGCGGTCCGCCGGCCCGGTCCCGACGATGCTCGGCGGCTGTGGGGATTCGGTCGCTGGGAGTTCCGCCCACTCGCGGAGCTGGTGGACTACCGCCAAGGCATGTGGATGGACACGCAAGAGGAACTCTCTGACGACGCCGACGAGCCTTCCCCGTGGGCCGAAACATGGTTCCCAGTGCTCCGGGCTATCGGGTGGTCCGATCTGCTGATCGACTGTGCTGGTACCCATTCAGTCGCGCTCGTTTCGGGCACGGGTCCCTTCGAGCCGGACCGACCGCGGATGTCTTCGTTGCCAACTCTGATCGAAACGTGGCTCACGTTCTTCCATGATGGCCGCATCCGTTGGGACGCAATGTCCGAGAGCTGGACTAGCGATTTGGATTTCGCCACGTACAAGGCGGCCCTCGGGGACTAAGCCGCCGCAGGAAGCGAGCACGTCGATGCGGCCGCCCCCGCATGAGCCGCACGCGAGGGCGCCAACTAGCGGCGTCGATTGCGCGCCACTTATCGCTGAAGGTCACAGGTCGCCAGAGTTGTACGCAAGGAAGTGCTGGCGCAGCCGCGGCGAGCTCGCACTCGCAGCAACACGACTCGCAGACCCGAGGACCACCGTCGCACAGGCGCAAGTCGATGAGCAGAAGCTCGAGGCGGCACTCGTCGACGCCTACATCGCCACGATCGGTTACACGCCGAGGACCCAATACGCGGTCGGCAGAGACACGGGGAAAGACTTACGCGCCGACATTTTCGACGAAAAGCGACGGCTCATTATCGAGGCGAAGGCGAGTATCGACGGGCTCTTCCCGGCGATCGGACAGGTGCATCGGTACCGCTACCTCGTTAACATCGCACGCAAGGACGACATCGTTGACCGGGTGGCGGTGCTGCTGCCCGGCAAACCGTCCCAGGACGACCTCACGTGCGCTGCGGCGATGTACCTCCATCTCGACGTCATCTGGCAAGACGGCGACACCTTCGTGCATCGAGTGCTCAAGTGATGCCGAACGCGGCGCTCGACGGACCGTGTGTGGAATGCGCGCGACGTCAGCCCGCGCTTGCGCGCAGCGGAATCAGCATGTGACGGGGTGCCGTCGCCTCACTTCTGCACTGCAGCTCGCCGCAGCATGCGGACGCTGAGTCGACATCGCTGACACTGAGTGGCCCGCGCCTACGAGTGCCGCCGTAGCGGTGGGCGGACGCTCGCTAGCGTGTTGCGGGTCAGGCTCGTGTCGGCCGCCGGTCCGGCCGATAGAGCGTGCATGCCTCGTCAGAAGAAGCAGGACGGCTTTGACGTCCTCGTGTCGGCGTTCGCCCGGGCTCCGTGGTGGGTGCCGTTGCCCGCTGCGGCCGCCGCGTACTTCGCGGTTCCGGTCCTCGGTGCGGCCACTGTGCCGCACACGACCGCCGCGACGTGGCACGCCGCGGGTCTGGTCGCGGCATTTCTGATTGGTGTGGCCGGAGCAGCTGGGCTGGCGGAGCGTCTTCGCCGCGGGCGCCTTATCGCCCGGTCCCGGAGTCTGTCGGCGTTGCAGGCGCTCGGCTGGCGAGAATTCGAACAGCTCTGCGCGGAGGCCTACCGCCGCGCCGGCTTCGCCGTCTCCGAGACGGCATCGGGCGCCGACGGTGGTGTCGACCTGGTCCTGCGCCGCGGCCGAGAGACGACGTTCGTGCAGTGCAAGCACTACGCGGTTCGCCGCGTGGACGTCAGGCCGGTCCGGGAGTTGTACGGAGTGATGTCAGCTGAACGCGCCCAGCGGGGCGTCGTGATCTGCTCCGGTGACTTCACGGGGCCGGCGCTCGAGTTCGCTCGCAAGGTCGGGAACGTCACGCTCGTCGATGGCCCTGCGCTGCTCGAGCTCCTTCGTCCCCCGCCGTCCACTGCGGCGAGCGTGCCCGTGGCTCGTCACCGCCGAGCGTCGCAGGGCTCTCGTCGGTAGGCAGGCTGTCGGGCAGTGACGTAGGACGGATGGGTGCCGACCCCGGCGCGCTCGAGCGGGAGAATGCCTGGCTGCCCTCCACGGCATCCGCGCGCCTACCGGCGCGGTGGATCTGCGAGTAGCGCGATGCTGGGTTGAGCGTCGGGTCGTGGTCACGTCGCACGGGCCCGGGGTCATGGCGTAAGCCGGCGGACGCGTGTGCCGCAGGCCAGCCCGCAGCCTCGAGTGACGGAAAGGGCGCCGGCTCAGTGAGCCAGGCGCCTTTTTTGCTCCGTCGAGCCATGCCGTCGGGGGCCGGCGGGCTCGCGGGCGACATCTGCACTGCGGGGGACGCAGTGATTTCGTCGCGAAGTTGACGGTACCCGTGACCGCCGTCAGGAACCGGGGTCTGCGGCGGCCGCCCGCGTTGTCACCGCGGGGGTCGTGTCGTGACAGTCCGGCCAGGAGCAGTGCCCTTCCATGCCGTTCGGGAGACCGCAGTGATGTCCGCAGCGCTCGTCCAGGGCCATACCGCGCCGGCCGATGGACTGGGCACGGCTCCCGCGCGCAGCGCGTCCGGGGGCTTACGCCCCATGGGCCTTTCGCGGGCGGGTCACCCGTTCATTCTCGGACCGGGCACGCCGCCGCGTCGAGACCCACGAAATGGCGCCAGTCGTGGCACGCAAGTGCGGCGCGGCCCCGAAGGACCGCGCCGCTCTCGTCGTACAGGAAAGTGCTTGTCGTACGAAAGGAAAGGGCTACTTCGCCGCGAACCGCGGAAAGGCCAGCGCCCCGGCGTAACGGCCGGCGTCATCGAGCTCTTCCTCGATGCGCAGCAGCTGGTTGTATTTGGCGACGCGGTCGGAGCGGGCCGGTGCACCCGTCTTGATCTGACCGCAGTTGAGCGCGACGGCGAGGTCGGCGATCGTCGTGTCCTCGGTCTCGCCCGAGCGGTGGCTCATCATCGTCTTGAAGCCGCTGCGGTGCGCGAGGTCGACGGCGTCGAGCGTTTCGGTGAGCGTGCCGATCTGGTTGACCTTGACCAGCAGTGCGTTGGCCGCGCCGAGCGAGATGCCCTTGGAAATGCGCTGCGGGTTGGTGACGAACAGGTCGTCGCCGACGATCTGCACCTTGCCGCCGATCGCCTGCGTCAGCGCGGCCCAGCCTTCCCAGTCGTCCTCGTCGAGCGGGTCCTCGATGGACACGAGCGGGTAGTTGGCGACGAGGTCGGCGTAGTAGTCGCTCAGTTCCTGGGCCGACTTGGAGCCGCCCTCGAACTGGTAGGCGCCATCCTTGAAGAACTCGGTCGCGGCGACATCCATGGCGAGCGCGATGTCGCTGCCGGGGGTGAAGCCCGCCTTGGTGATGGCCTCGACGATGAGGTCGAGCGCGTCGCGGTTGCTCGGCAGGGATGGCGCGAAGCCACCCTCGTCACCGAGGCCCGTCGACAGGCCGCGACCCTTGAGGACGGCCTTGAGCGAGTGGTAGGTCTCCGCACCCCAGCGCAGCGCCTCGGCGAACGTCGGCGCCCCGATCGGCGCAATCATGAACTCCTGCACATCGACGTTGCTGTCGGCGTGGGCGCCGCCGTTGACGATGTTCATCATCGGGACGGGCAGGACGTGGGCGTTGGCGCCGCCGACGTAGCGGAACAGCGGGATGTCGGCCGACTCGGCGGCGGCCTTCGCGATGGCGAGCGAGACACCGAGGATGGCGTTCGCGCCGAGGCGGCCCTTGTCGGGCGTGCCGTCGAGCTCGATGAGCACCTGGTCGATGAGGCGCTGCTCGGTCGCGTCGTAGCCGGTGAGCTCCGGGCCGATCTCGTCGATGACCGCGTTGACGGCGTTCTGCACGCCCTTGCCGCCGTAACGGGAGTCACCGTCGCGCAGCTCCACCGCCTCGAAGGCACCGGTCGACGCGCCGGACGGGACAGCCGCTCGGCCGACGGTGCCGTCCTCGAGGAGGACCTCAACCTCGACTGTGGGATTGCCGCGCGAGTCCAGGATCTCGCGGGCTCCGACGCCCTCGATCGATGACACAGTCTTCTCCTCGTTGTGCTCGTTGCTCGTGGGGGTGCGAGGCGGACGGCCTCGCCATCGAGCCTACCGAGCCTCTGGTACGACGCCCTCCCCGCCCTCGGCCGCGCTCGGCCCGGGCCGCCGCTGTTGACCTCGTGGCCGGCCACCCCATGACCGGCCGCTTCAGAACGACCGGAGCCTGTGCCGATACGTCCGTATGACCTCTGCGCGCCGTTGGGCCCCCCTCGCAGCATTCCTCCTGCCGACGGGTGCCTGGATCGCCCTCAACCAGTGGGCCGTCACCGACGGTCTGCGCAACGGCGCGCGGGCCCAGAACGCGCTCCATGCCGCGATGCAACTGCGTCAGCCGACGAGAGTGATCCCGCCTTTCGACCCGTCCTGGTACGCCGACACCCCCGCGCAGCACCTCGCCGCGCTCTGGCCCGGTGTCCTGCTTCTGGTGGGGGCGGCCCTGCTGGCAGTCGCGATCCGGGCCCGGCTGCGCGGGCCGATGTTTCTGCTCGCCGCGCTGAGCCTTTTTGCCGGCACGATCGTCTTCGCCTGGGACACCTTCATGCTCGTGGGTGCGGCGGGGAGCGCCGTCGGCGGCGACGTCTTCAACTCGATCAACGGGCCGGGTTTCGACGGCTCCGCCTACATGCGGCCGCAGTCTCTCCTGTGGATCGGAGCGGCTCTCGCCCTGGCGGCGACGCTCGCCCCCGCCCTGCTGTGGCGGGCGTCACCGGCGGCCGAGCGCCGCCTGCCCGGTGTCCGCGACCTGGCCGTTGCCGTCGCCCTTGCCGTCGCGACGGCCGCGGCCACCGCCGCGCTCTACGCCACGATGCTGCCGACGAGCACGTTCTTCTGGCAGAAGACGGCGACGCTCGCCGGCGGGGTCCTCCTGGCGTCGCTCGTGGTCGGGCGCGGCGCCGATCGGCGCACCTGGGCGCTCCTTGTCGCCGCGTACGCCTCGATCTCGATGAGCGTGTCCGAGGCGGCCGGCGCGCCGGAATTCGTCCGCGCGGCCCTGGTCGGGGCCGCCCTCGTCGGCATCGCGGGCCTGCGCAATGTGGGGTGGGACGCGGTCCGGCTGCGCGTCAACGCGGCCCACCGGCCCGCCGTCGCAGCGACGGACGGCTGACCGCTCCGGAGAGCCGCCGGCTCAGAGGGCGACCACGTTGGCCTTCTCGAACGTCAGCGGGACCGCCGGGTCGGGCACGAGCGCGCGGACCCGCGCCTCGTCGCCGGCGTCCAACGCGTGCAGCCCGACGCGGACGGCGGAGCAGTCGTTCTCGATGCTCAGCGTCGTCACGAACGGCTTCTTGACCATGATCGACGTAAGGGCATCGACGGTTGGCTGCAGCTCCATCCGGTCGTACGCCGTGTGGATGACCGTCGTCGTGATCCCGTCGGCCTTGGCGCGCGCGAAGACCTCGTCGACGGCCGCTGGCGGCGTGCCCTTCCAATACAGCAGCAGACCGTCGTGCCGGGCGTCGATGGCGACCTCGCACCAACCCTTCATCTGGGGCTCGCTGTCCGTTCCCACGCCTCCGGCCGCGTGGGTCACCTCGTCCGCAAAGGCGTCGAGCACCTGCTGCGCCGCGTAGACGCTCGTGGGGTCGTCCGTGTTGGTGCCGCGCACGCCGCTCGACGGCATCGGCGGCAAGGAGCCCTCGGCGCCCGGGGTTCCGGTCACCGGCGGTGCCGGAGTCATGGCCGGGGTCGGAGTCATGGCCGGGGTCGGAGTCATGGTCGGTGTCGCGCTCGCGGCGGCGGTGCCGCTCGGCGTGGTGGTGGGCGTGGTGCTCGGCGTGGTGGTGGGCGTGATGCTCGGCGTGGTGGTGGGCGTGATGCTCGGCGTTGCTGTTGCGGCGACAGCAGAGGTCGACGCGGACGCACCCACCCGCGTCGGCGTCGGGACACACGCGCACGTCGCGCCCGCGAGAACCACGGTGGCCAGCGTCGCGGTTGCTCGTCGTACCGACATCTCGGGCTCCCCCCACGGCGGCACCGAACGTGCCGCGTACGACGTCCGACGTCCACGCATGCTGTCACGTTGCATCGCCGGCCGGATGACCCTGCCGGGGTGGCAGACCAACCACCGGGGCGGTGCGGCCGGGTCGCGACGCTAGTGTCGATCCATGGGCGTGCTGGTCATCACGGGCGGGAGCCGCGGCATCGGCGCGGCCACGGCACGGCGCGCGGCCGCCGCCGGCTGGGACGTCTGCCTGAGCTATCTCAGCAACGCCGAGGCCGCCGACGCCGTCGCCGCAGAGTGCCGCTCCCTGGGGGTCCGGGCCGCGGCCGTGCGCGCCGACGTGACGGTCGAGGCCGACATCGTCGCGCTGTTCGCGGCGGCGGACGAGCTCGGCGCGGTGACCGGTCTGGTCAACAACGCGGGCGAGGTGGCCCCGAAGTCGCTCGTGCGCGACATGTCGGCCGCCCGCCTCCAGCGGATGTTCGCGGCCAACACGGTCGGACCGTTCCTGGCGTGCCGGGAAGCTGTCGCTAGGATGACCGCAACGGGCGGCGCGATCGTGAATGTGTCCTCGCGCGCCGCGGTCCTGGGATCACCGGCACGCTACGTCGACTACGCCGCCAGTAAGGCCGCCCTCGACACGCTGACGATCGGCCTCGCCAAGGAGCTCGCCGCCGACGGCGTCCGCGTCAACGCGGTGCGACCCGGCATCGTCGCGACGGACATCCACGCCACGGCCGGTGACCCGGACCGCGCGCAGCAGATGGGTCCCGCCATCCCACTCGGCCGCGCGGGCACCGCCGACGAGATCGCCCACGCCATCGTGTGGCTGTTGAGTGCCGAGGCGTGCTACGTCACGGGCGCCATCGTCGATGTGAGCGGCGGTCTCTGAGCCGACCGCCAACTCGCGGCGACGGCGACGGCGGCAAGGGCGACGAGCAGTGCGTCGCGGACGCCCGTCACCACGACGGCCGACAGCCTTTGCTGAGTCAGGGCACGGAAGTGGTACGGAAACTCGACCTGGGTGACCAGCGCCGAGGCCCCGACGAGCCACGCAGCCGCGCGCGCTAGCCGGCCCTGATCCACCAGGAGCACGGCGCACGCGGCGGCGAGGACCCACAACTCGTACTGCGGCGACAGCACCGGCGCGACGGCGAGGCCGGCCGCGACGGTGGCGAGCGACAGCCACGCGACGGTCGCCAGGGACAGGGCCGCGCGGCGGCGCACCGTCAGCGTCAGCGCCGTCACGACGGCGGCCACCTGCGCCACCTCTGTCAGCACGTACGCGGCGACGTGGACGCCGCTCGGCACCCCCGCGGGGGCGAGGTTCAGGGAGCCGAACGAGAACGTCTGCGGCAGGATCCGCCCGTGCGCGGCGGCGATGAGCATCAGGACCACGGCCCACGATGACTCGATCTCCAGTGGCCGATCACCGTGATAGGAGGCCAGCGACGTGACCATCGGACTGAGCGCGCCACCGACCAGCAGGGCCACGGTGGCCACCGCGAGGACGCAGCCCGCGCCCGCGAGCGTCCGCCCGCGACCGCGGGAGCGCCCGACGAGCCAGACGGCAAGCGGCACGACGGGCCACAACTTCGCGAGGACACCGAACGCCCACACGGCGCCGCCCGCGACGTGGCGCCCGTCGCACAGCAGGACGAAGCCGGCGACGAACACGGCCGCCACCACCATGTCGTTGCGGGCAACGGAAACCGGCCCGATCAGCGGGACCGCGATGAGCCACAACCACAGCGCCCGGCGCCGCGTCGCACCGCGCAATAGCACGGCCACCCCCGCGTCGAGGACAGCCATCAGTCCCACCCACGCCACACCGAACGACGCCGGCGTCCCGCCGAGCCAGCGCGCCGCCGCGAGGAACGGCAGCGACCCGGGCGGGTATTCGTACAGGAAAGTTTTGTACGGCGTCTCACCCGCGACGAGGTGCCCAGCAGCCGGCCAGTAATGCCCGGTGAGGTCGCCGGTCAGATAGGCCGACTGGGTCCAGCGGTCACCCGCCGGCGTCAGCAGCCCGTGCACGACGATGGCCACGAGGATGGCGCGCGTTGCCAGCCAGAACACGGTGGGCAGCACGAAGCGCGGCCGGTCCCGACGTGTCGAGCGGGCACCGCCGTCGACCGGCGCGGCAGGCAACTGCACCGCCCGACCATAGTCGCCGGCGCGGCGGGCATCGGGGTCGCACCGACTGTCACCCCTGCGTCGCCGGCACCCCGACGAAGAGGCAGAACGGGTGACCGGCCGGGTCGGCGTACACGCGCAATGGTTCCTCGGCATCCTGCGAGCGGTCCTCCAATAACCGCGCACCCAACGCCGTGGCGCGCTCGTGCTGCGCGTCGAGCTCGGCGGAGCTCCCGACGAGCAGATAGAGATGCAGCTGCTGCGGCCGCGGACCGTCGGGCCAGGTGGCCTCGGCAAGGGCCACGACCTGCTGAAAAGCCAGCAGGCGCTGGCCTTCTGCCGTCAGCAGCACCAGCCAGTCGGCGCCCTGGTCGTCGCTCTCCCCCACCGGCGGCCGTTCGTGCCCGGGGAGGTAGGTCAGGCCGAGCAGCTCACGGTAGAACTCGGCGAGGGCGCGCGCATCGACGCAGTCGAGGACCACCTGCCGAAACACGGGGAGCTTTCCGGACATCGTGAGCCTGCTCCTGACGGCGCGGGGTCAGCCGCAGTAGAGGAAGACGTTGAAATACCAGCCGGTCTTCGCGACCGCGACGGCCTTGAGCGCCGTCCGTCCGTGATGCGGGTCGCTCGTGGCGGCGGGGCCGTCGTGAGTGGCATCGGTCGGCACCGAGTCCGGGTCGGACTTGCCCGGCAGGAAACCGTGCGTGAATTCACACGTGAACGTGTGGTCGTCGTTCTTCGTACACATGTCGAGGGTGAGCCGGGTCGCAAACGAGCGCATGTCATCGAGCGCCGCGCGTGAGTCCCCGTTGGTGATGTGGTGCATGGCCGCGGCATCCTTGGCGTTCCACTTCTCGGCGAGGTAGCGACCGGCCTCCTGGGGTGTCGCGAAGTGCGGCAGCGCCGGCGAGACCGCAGCGGTCGGCTTCTTCGACGACGGGCTCGGACTCCGACTCGGACTCGGACTCGGACTCGGCGAGGAGGACACTGCCGCCGACGAGCGCGCGATCGTCGAGGTCGCACCAGCATCGGGGGTGGCGCCGCTGCCGCACCCGGCGACGAGGGCGAGGACGGCCGCCGGCAGCACGGAACGCACCACCCTCATGTGCACCCCCAGCGGTTGACGACGGCTCCTGCGTGCAGGCTACAACCGCCCCCGACCCGGCTCGTGGAGCGCACGGGGCTCACCACGACGTCGCGTCTCGGCGTCGGTGTCGGCGAGGTCCTCTTCCGCTCGGGTCGGATCAGCCCCGTGTACGGGGTGGCGCTCGCGGATGGGCGGCGGGTCTCGGTGAAGGTGCACCGACGGCCGGCGGACATGGCGTACCTCACTGCCGCTGCCGCCTCTCAGCGTCGACTCGCCGCTGCGGGCTACCCCTGCCCCGTCCCGATCGACGGTCCGTCCGTCACCGATGGGCTGACCGCGGTCACCGAGTCCCTGCTGGCCGTCGGCGCGCCGGGCGACGGACATGTGCCGCACGTGCGACGGGCCATCGTGCAGTCGCTGTGCGAACACATCGACATCCTTCGCGGCGTCGGCGTCGGGGTCTGTGTCGGCGCGGGGGTCGGGGTCGGTGTCCGCGCGGGGGTCGGTGTCGGTGTCGGTGTCGGCGCGCTCTCGGCCGGCGGACCCGCCTGGACGCGCTACCAGCACGGGCCGTGGCCGACGCCGCACGACCCCATCTTCGACTTCACGGTGACGCCGCCCGCGTTCGGGTGGCTCGACGCCATCGCCGCGCGCGCCGCAACCGTGCTGCGGGGCGCCGGGCCCGCCGACACCGTGGGTCACGCCGACTGGAACTGCGGAAATCTCCTGTTCCTGGACGGTCGCGTCAGCACCTCCTGGGACTGGGACAGCCTCGCGGCCGTCCCCGAGGCGATGCTGGTCGGCACCGCCGCCGCGGGCTTCACCCAAGCGGGGGTGACTGCCCCCCACACGCCGGCCAGCGGCGAGATGGCCGCATTCGTCGAGGACTACGCGAGCGCGCGCGGACGGTCCTTCGCGGCCGACGAGCGCACCGTCGCCGCCGCTGCCGTCACCTGGACGCTTGCCTACAACGCGCGCTGCGAAGTCAGCTTCCTCGGCGCCGGCGACCAGCCCACACAGGGATTTCCGCTGGAAGCCCTGACGGTGCACGGCGACCGGTTCCTCGACCTCAGCCGCTATTGAGGCGCCGCCCGGGCGGTCGGTGTCACCAGCCGAGGAGCGCGGCCAGGCGACGCGGGGACGGGTTGCCGTGCGCGAGCAGCTCGTCGTACACCTGCCGGTCGCTGCGACCTGCCGGACGACGGGCCAGGAGGTCTTCGAGCTCGGCATAGCCGACGAAGTACGTCGAGAGCTGCGCCGACGACAGGCACGCCCGCCGCCACTTGCCGGCCGCCTCGCCCTCCTCCTGGAAACCCTGCTCCGTCATGAGCCGCATCGCCGCCGCCTCGGTCATGCCACCGGCATGCACGCCGGCGTCGAGGATCGCGTTGATGCTCATGCGCAGCTGCATCTTCAGCTGCTGCGCCCGCACGGCCGGGCCGCCGTGGCCGGCTTCGGCCATGATGCGTTCCGCGTGCACCGCCCAGCCCTCGATGAAGCTGCCGGACCGGAAGACCTTGCGCACCAGGGTCGATCCGGTGAACCGGCGGGCGTGCGCGAGTTGCAGCATGTGGCCGGGCATCGCCTCGTGCACCGTGAGGTCGACGACCAGCGCGTCGTTGTATTCGCGGTAGAAAGACGCCTTGCGGTCGGCAGGCCAGTCCTCGGGGGTCGGCGCGATCGCGAAGAAGGTCACGCCGCCGTCCTCGAGCGGGCCGGGCGAGTCGCAGTAGGCAACGGCGACGCCGCGGCGAAACTCCGGCATCAGCTGGATCTGCGTCTCCTGCTCCAGCACGGTGATGAGTTCACGGTCGCGCACGAACCGGGTCGCGGCCTTGAGCGAGGTTTCGGCGAGCGGCACGATGGTCGCATCGCCGGGCCGGTCCTCGGCGATGCGGTCGAGCATCGCCGCGATGGCGGCGCGCCGCTCGCCGGGGTCGTCGGTGGGAGCCGCCTCGAACGCGGTGACGGCGAGCTCGTACAGCTGGGTGGCCACGCGCGCCAGAGTCGCGGTCGCGCGGGCGACGACCTCGTCGGGGGTCAGGTCGGCATCGAGGGCGAGGGCGAGCTTCGCCGCGAAGCGGGACGGCCCGAGGCGAAACTCGCCCGTGGCTCCCGGCAGGGCCGCGCGCAGGAAGTCGGTGTGGTCGCGCAGCGCCACACCGGCCGCGAGCCGGACCGGCTCGACGAGGTCCGTCAGCGCCGGGACCTGCGCCAGCAGTGCCGGGATCTCGACGTCGACGAGGTGCAGCGCCCCCGCGTTCTGCCCGATCGCCGTCTCGACGTGCACGGCAGGGCGACGCCGAGCTGGTCGTGCGCCGTCGCGAGCAGCGCCGGGATGCCGGCGAGCCGGCCGGCGAGGGCACGCAACCGCACCTCCGCCGGCCGCTCCGTCCGGGCGACGAGCGGATAGAGCGCCTCGCCGACGTTGTAGACCAGCGGATTCCACCGGTGTTCGGCGAGCTCGTCATAGTTGAACACCCGCTGGCGCATCGCGGTCGTCAGCATGCCGTGGTCGACCGCGTCCTGCGGGTCGAGCGCTGCGACGTCGATGGCCGCCAGTGACTCCAGGTGCCCCCGTGCCGTGGCCGCCGTCGCCGCGAAGGCCGCGTCCGACCGGTCCGTCAGCCGGTCGTCCTGGCGGTGATCGCCGAGGTAGGTGGCGAGCTCCGGATTGGATGTCAGAAAGTCGTCGGTCGCGGCGGCGGCGAGGGCGCGGAACCGCGCGGGGACATCCATGCCGGCGACGCTACCCGCGATCAGCCCGCAGCCACCCGCGGCAGGGCGGGCAGCAGCAACGCCGAGTCGCCGAACTCGTGCCACAGGTAGTCGTCGTCGAGGGCCGCGGCGTAGGCGCGGTCGACGAGCTCCGGCCCCGCGACCGCCTGCAGCAGCAACAGGTGTGACGCCTCGGCCTCGTGCCAGCCGGTGACGAGGCCGGTCACCACGCGAGCCGGCCGGTCGGGGCCGAGCACGAGATCGGTGATGCCCGCCCGTGCGACCACGCGGCCGTCGTCGGCGACGGCCGACTCCAGGGCGCGCGTGACCGTCGTACCCACGGCGACGACACGCCGGCCGCCCTCGCGCGTCGCGTTGACGAGCCGCGCCGTCCCCGCGGACACCTCGAACCGCTCCGGCAGCGGCGTCTCGTCCGACTCCAGCGACGACAGCCCGGTGTGCAGGGTGACCGTGGCGACCGCGATGCCGTGCCGCACCAGATCGGCAACTCCCTCGGCCGTGAACGGCCTGCCCGCACTGGGCATCTCGGCACTGCCCGGACGCAGGGAGAAGATCGTCTGGTACGACGACAGCGGCCACCGGTGCGGGACGTAGTCGTAGGAGACCGGCCGCCCCGCGGCGGCGAGATAGCGCTCCGGTGAACCCGGCGCCGCCAGCCGGGCGCGCCACAACCGGCTGCCCGTGCGGACGGTCTCGTCGGGATAGGACGCCAGCAGCGTCAGCCGCGCGCCGCCCGGCAGCGCGAGCTCCTCGCCCGCCGACGCATCCCGGACACGGGCCGGGTCGCGCAGCTCCACGAGCAGGTCGCCGCCGGTCAGTTGCCCACCCACGTGCAGCGTCACCGCGCGCCCGTCGCGCCGGTGACCGTCGACCGCCGCGGCGATCGTCGCGGAGTCGTTGACGACGACCAGATCGCCGGGCCGCAGGAAGCCGGCCAGGTGTCGAAAACGTGTGTGCACATGGCGATCGGGCTCGGCGACGAGCAACCGCACGTCGTCGCGGCGCAGTCCGCGGGCCTCGGGCGGCGCCGTGGCAAATCGGGCCGCCGGGACGGTGAAGGTGCCACGGGCGGGCGCCGGCGCGGTCACCGGGCACCCGCCGCGGCGGGCAGGTCGGCGGGCACGGCGGCAGCCAGGTCGGCGGGCACGGCGGCGCCCACGTCGGCGGCCACGGCGGCAGCCAGGTCGGCGGCCCGGTGCCGGACGCCCGGCGGCCGCTGCGCCAGGAGCGCCAGCAACGCGGGAACGACGGACGCCGGCTCCGGTCGGTCCGTGATGTCCTCGCCGGGAAACGCCCGCTGGTGCATCGACGTGCGCATGTCGCCGGGGTCGAACGCGTAGAAGCGGACGGTCGCCTCCTCCTCCGCGAGCACCCGGCACAGGGAGTCGAGTGCGGCTTTGGACGCACCGTAGGCCCCCCAACCCGCGTACGGCTCGACGGCCGCGTCGCTCGTGACGGCGATGACGACCGGCGCCGTCCCGGCACGCAACAGCGGCAGGGCCAACTGGGTCAGCGCCAGTGGGGCCACCACATCGTGGCCAGCAGGTCCGTGAGCGCGGCCGGATCGACGGTCGCCAAGGCGGGCAACGGGCTCGGCCCGAGGGCGCCGGCATTGAGGACGAGAAGGTCGAGCGAGCCGCCGGTTTCGGCGAGCAACGC
>CAXSDE010000055.1:0-2214 GCA_964236265.1 uncultured bacterium | reverse complement strand
CGCGTCGGCGGTGACGTCGCCCGGCACCGCGCGGACTCCGGGGAGGTCGCGGACGGCCGCCCGGAGCCGGTCACCGTCGCGCGCGTCGACCACCACGTCCCACCCGTCCCTGGAGAGCGCCCGCGTGACGGCGAGCCCGAACCCTTCCGATGCGCCGGTGACGATGGCTGTGCTCATGACTGACTCCTGTCGTTGCTGCGATCCGGCCCGGTCGGGCGGCGTCCGGCTATGTTGCAACTTCAAGCTCACTTGAAGTCAAGCGAAGGCGGGACCGGGATGACGGCGGCGACGGAGCTCACCATCGGCGAGGTCGCCGCACGCAGCGGCTTCGCGACGTCGGCGTTGCGCTACTACGAGCAGCAGGGCCTTATCACCGCCTCCCGCACGCCGGGCAGTCAGCGGCGCTTCGGCCGGGATGTGCTGCGGCGGCTGGCTTTTCTCCGTGCCGCCCGCACGATCGGCCTCACCCTCGAAGAGGTCCGACAGGCCCTGGACTCGTTGCCGTCCCAGCGTTCCCCGTCGCGGGTCGACTGGGCCCGACTGTCGCGATCGTGGCGATCCCGACTCGATCAGCAGATCAGCGACCTCGAGTCGTTGCGCGATGGCCTCGACTCCTGCATCGGATGCGGTTGCCTCTCACTGAGCCGGTGCGCGCTGTCCAACCCGGGGGACATCGCCGCGGCGGCCGGCCCGGGCGCGCGGTATCTGCCCGAGTCGTTGCGACGCCAAGAAGCTCCCGGCTCGCCCTAGCTCTGGTGCGCCGATGGGGCCACCGTGAGGACTTCGGCGCCGTCGTCGGTGATGGCGACCGTGTGCTCACTGTGCGCCGTACGGCAGCCCGTCGCGCTGCGGAGCGTCCACCCGTCGGCATCGGTGACGAGCTCGTCGGTGTCGGCCATGACCCACGGCTCCAATGCCAGCAGGAGCCCCGGCCGCAGCCGGTAGCCGCGCCCGGGACGACCCGTGTTGGACACGTGCGGATCCTGGTGCATCGTCGAGCCGACGCCGTGACCGCCGAACTCCGTGTTGACCCGGTAGCCGGCCTCCCCGAGCACCGTGCCGATGGCAGCGGAGATGTCGCCGATGCACGCTCCGGGCCGGGCCGCTGCGATCCCGGCGGTGAGGGCGCGCTCGGTCGCCGCGATCATCGCCACGCTGGCCGCGGGCCGCAGCTCGCCGACGAGAAAGCTGATGGCGGAGTCCGCGACGATGCCGCGCAACGAGACGGCGAGGTCGAGCGAGAGCAGGTCACCGTCGGCGAGGGCGTAGTCGAACGGCAGTCCATGGAGCACGGCATCGTTGACCGACGTGCAGATGTAGTGGCCGAAGGGCCCGCGGCCGAACGATGGCGCGTAGTCGACGTAGCAGGACTGCGCTCCGGCCGCGGTGATCATGGCCTGTGCCTCCGCGTCGATCTCGAGCAGATTGGTGCCCACCTGGCACCGGCTCTTGAGCGTCTGCAAGATGGTGGCGACCAGTGCGCCTGCGGCCCTGGCGCGCGGGAGCTCCGTGGCGTTGAAGACCTCGATCACGCGACTCCGGACCCCCCTGCCGCGGCGCGAGCGGCGCCTTCTGCGGCTGTGATGCGATCCCGGTAGCCGCGCGCGGCGGCGCGCAGCGCCGTCTCCGGGTTGACGCCGACGCGCCGGGCCAGGACCACGGCGAGCAGCAGCACCCGCCCGACGTACGCGTCCGTGTCGGCGTCGGCCGTTGCGTCATCGGCGTCGCGGGCGACCGGTGCCGGCGGCTGCGCCAGCAGCGCCCGCAGGACGGTCGCAGGGTCCGTGCCGGTCGCGGGGTCCGCGGCCGCCAGGTCCCCGTCGGCGAGCGCCTCCGGCAACCCCGCCCGGCCGGAACGCGCGAGCAGCTTCTCCGCGAGCGCCAGCGCCGGCTGCGCGAGCGGCACCCCTTGCGTCACGGAGGTGCGGCCCTTCTCCTGCGCCTTGAGCGTGTCCCAGTTGGCGACGACCTCGGCGGTGCCGTCGACCGCGAGACCGGCGAACACGTGGGGGTGTCGCCGTACCAGCTTCTCCACCAGGCCGCCGGCCGCGTCGTCGACGTCCCAGCCGGTCCCGTCGGTGCGCTCGGCCGACACCCGCGCGTGGAACAGCACCTGCAGCAGCACGTCGCCGATCTCCTCGGCGAGCTCGGCGAGGTGGCCGGCCTCGATGAGCTCGACCGTCTCGTACGCCTCTTCGAGCAGATACTTTGCGA
>CAXSDE010000054.1:0-18163 GCA_964236265.1 uncultured bacterium | reverse complement strand
GCGGAGAGGTGACTGGTGCGCTCGGCAGGATTCGAACCTGCAACCTTCTGATCCGAAGTCCGTCGTTATCCCGTTTCGGGTCGGCGTGTCGCGAAAGCAGGCCGCGTGAGCAAGCGGATGATGATCGCCTTGCCGGAAAATGCACATACCTCCGTGCGGCCGGTGCTGCGGCTCGTCAAGGGCGGGGCTATGAACACTATGAACGACGGGGGGCCGGACCTCGAGACAAGCGGGCAGCTCATCGACGAATGGGTCGAGTGGATGCAAGGCCGCGGCATGGCCGTGCGCACCGTCACCGAGCGGCGGCGGCTCCTGCTGCACATCGTCGCAGCGACTGGTGAGTACGCCGGTGCGTTCACCCCGCGCGCGATGAGCCTCTACCTCACCGGCCAAGCGAAGCCGGGCACCCGCGGCACCTACCACGCGCACCTGCGCGCGTTCCACCTCTGGCTCCGCAAGGTCCGCCGGCTCCGCGACGACGACCCCACCGAAGACGTTGGCCGGCCGATCGTGCCGCGCCGGCAGCCGCACCCCGTCGCCGACGCGCACATGGACGCGTTGATGGCCACCCGGATGAAGCGCCGCACCCGCACCGCGATCCTGCTCGCGGCCTACCAGGGCCTGCGCGTGCACGAGATCGCGAAGCTACGCGGTGAAGACGTCGACCTCATCGGTGGCGAGCTGCTCGTCAACGGCAAGGGTGGCGTGATCGTCCGACTGCCGCTGCACCCCGCGATCCGGGCCGAGGCCGAGACGCCGAACCTCTACCCGCGGCGGGGCTGGTGGTTCCCGTCGACCACGGACCCGGCGAAGCCGATCACCGACAAGAACGTCTCCACGATCATCAGCCAGGCGATGAAGCGCGCAGGAGTGCCAGGGTCAGCGCACTCCCTGCGCCACCGATTCGGCACTGAGCTCATCGGTGCCGGTGTCGACGCGCGCACCACGCAAACACTCCTGCGTCACGCGAGCCTCGCCACCACCGCCATCTACACCGGCATCAGCAAGGAACAGCAACGCGTCGGGATCGAACGGCTGGCATGGGCCGGTGCCGTCGGCAAGAGACGCCCGGCGTAGACGTGAACCGCTTGCCACTTTCGGCGGGCTGCGCGATGCTCGCGCACGCAGCAGTCAACCAACGAGGGGACGCCCATGTACCGACGCCGGCTCGGCTTGCTTCTGGCCACGACCATGCTGTTGGCTGCCTGCGGCGGTGGAGGCGCGAGCAAGGCCCCGTCGCAGCGCGACTTCGGCGACATCTGGAGCACCCACGAGAAAGCCGAGAAGAGCACGCCGGACACCTACCTCACGGTGTCGATGCCGCAGCACATCGCGAACTGCTGGGCAGCGATCGTGACCGATACCGAGAAGTACGACAACGTCGTGTTCGAGCGGGACGGAAAGGTCGTCGATGTCTACACCGCTGGGACGTCAATGACTGACGACGACATCCTCCAGCGCGCGGGCTGCAAGTAAGCGAGCGCCGCCCACCTCCCGTCGATCGAGAGAAACAGCGCCCCCCAGCCCGAAGGGCCGAGGGGCGCTGCATCTTGGGCGGTGGTCAGTTGCCCGGGCCGACGACCGACTCGTTCGGGTCGGCCGGCTCACCGGCGGCCGGCAGGTTCGGCGTCAGGTAGACCCCGATGGTGGTGAGCGCGGCGGCGGCGATAGTGAGCGCCTTCCCCCACGCCGAGTCGGACGGGATGATGCCGAGCGCCGCGGTGATAGCCGCGCCGACCGCGGCCACGAGCGCTTTCGCGTAGCGGGACAACAGAGTCTCCTTTGTGTTGGGTTGGGATGTCAGGCGCCGAGCAGGGCAGCCCAGGTGTGCGGACCGACCACACCGTCGTGGTCGAGCTTGTGACGCATTTGGAAGTCCTTCACAGCACGGCCGGTGGCAGGGCCGAACGAACCGTCAACCCGCAGCTGCGGGATGGCGCCGCGCCGGTTGAGGTCCCGCTGCGCGGCCGCGACGGCCGCACCGTCGCTGCCGACGCGGATGACAGGCATCAACGTCGGTGACGAGGCGGGCCGCGGCCGCGGGATGACGGGCGCGTACGACGGGTAGCCGTAGCCGGCGATGTTCGCCCGGCGGATGTTGCGGCACACCAGGCCACCGGTGCGGCCGCCGGCGATGTTGCTGTTCCCGTTGATCGTCGTGACGGACCCGTCAGGGTTGACCGCCTCGACGATGCACACGTGCCCGATCCGGTGGAGCTCCGGGTGGTAGATGAAGCAGAACGCACCGACCTTCGGCTCCTGGCCGAAGCGTCCCGCGTCCTGGAACGCTTGCGCCAGGAGCGCCGTCGCCGGCGACCGGGACGGCAGCGCGAGACCGACCATCCCGGCGCAGTCGATCAGGAAATCGGCGCACGACGGTTGAGCCGGGCGGCCAAGGTCCCGGCTGAAACGCTGCACGTTCGACCCAGGTGGGTCCTCGTGCACGCCGAGGAAAGAGCGGCACTTCGCCAGCATCATCGCGGCGGTCGTCATCAGCTCTCCCCGGTCAGATCGGCGGCCGGGTCTTGCGTGACGTCCTGGTCGCCGTCAGCCGCCGTCGGCCGGTTGTCGGTGTTCACAGGCACGTCGTCGTCCAGGTCAGGCATGGTTGCTCCTCAGTCGTCGAGTAGAGCGTCGATGTCGACGCCGGCGATGTTCTCCACCACGTCCTTCGCGGCCTCGGCCTTCGCCTCATCGACGACGGCCCGGCGGAGCAACGCGATGGTCTTGGCGAGCTCGTGGATATGCTTCGCTGATTCGGCCCGCTCCCGGTCGAGCTCCGCCTGGAACCGCTCGCGGTCTTTGTCGTGCCGGTCCTGGATGGTGTTCGCGCGCGTCGTTTGCATGTCGGCGGCGGTCAGCGCAGCCGCGACCTGCCGCTCAGCGGCGCTGCGCAGCGACTCGATCTCGTTTGCGCGTTCCAGCGCGAGTGACTTCCACGAGTCGAGCTCAGCGGACTGCTTGGCGATCGCCGACGCTGCGCGCGCCTGGTTGGCGGTGTCCGTCTGGCCGCGGCGGGACAGCCAGAATCCGGTAACGAGCGTCCCGACGCCCGACAGCGCGACGATCGTCGACGGATCGCCACTCATCCCTCCTGTGCCCGTCCCGTGAAGGCACGGGTCAGGACCTCGAACGGGGACCGGAGAGGCTGCCTGCAGACGATGAGGTCCTTCACGGCGAGAGTCCCCCATACGAGCACACCGGTCGGGCCGGAGAGGTGTCCTTGGAAGTACGCCCAGCCGAACCCCCCGGCCCACATGGCGAACGCGAAGGCGGAGCCAACGAGGGCCAGTCGCGCCGGGAGTTCGCGACCGCTGATCGCGCCGCCCGCCGCGAACAGCGCGACGAGGGTGAACAGGGCGCCCCACGCCGGGAACGGGAGGACGCCACCGATGGTGGTGTACGACGGCGTGCGCAGGATCGGGGCGTCGAGGATGCAGTAGCCGCCGATGACCGCGTTGGGGATGGCGGTCGCCCAGAGGTAGGCGCGGGCTCGGGGTGACATCTTCGCGTCGTGGATCGCCTCGCTGGGGGTCACAGGCGTTGGCCCGGTCACACCCACACCGCACCGTCGTAGACTTCTTCAGCGGCTGACCCGAGGACCGGGGTTTGGATCGTGATGGTCTTCACGGAACCGGGGATAACCGTGCCGGTCTCGTCCGGACCGTCGAAATGGAACCGGTACGTCCCGAGGGTCGACGGCACCTGGAAGCTGGTGGAGGAGTTCGTCGGGGCGGCGATCGTCACAGTCTGCGGGTTCGGTGTGCCGGTGATGCCCTGCACCCAGGAGCCGGTGATCCCGACACCCGACAACGTCGCGACCAGCGGGATCGGCGGCGGGGCGACGCTGTAAGCCGCGTCCGCACCGGAGTTGATGCTAGAGGCGACGAATGTGACCGTCATCGTCGCTTCGTTGGAGAATCCCGTCGGTGTGGCGCTGTCCCCAACGATCACGCCGACGACGACGGGACCGGGCACGTTGCTCGTGAGCGTCGGGTTCTGCGTTGTCGTTGACGACAGGGCCGCCGTTGACCCCGCCGGCTTGCTGACAATGCGCGCCGTGTAGCTCGTGATCGTGCCGTCTGGATCAGAGCCTGAGAACGCCATCGTTGCGGTCGCACCGACCGCGCGCGTTTGATCCGGCCCCGCGTTCGCTGTGGGGAGCGCGTTGACAGACGCTAGCGCCATCGCGACCATCTGCTTGAACCAGCGTTGCCCGTTCGTGTTGTTCACCGCGTAGTTCGTCAACGACTGGAGCGCACCGCGGAACGACGGGGCGGCGGTCGTCCCGTCGGACAGGAGCCCTCCGGGCTGGTAGTACGCGCCGCACGCGCGGGGGAAGTTCGTACCGTTGCTCCCGTACCGGATCGGTGCGACCGCGCCGGCGCCGAGGTTAGCGACGGGGACGTACAGGGACGGGATGGACGTGGTCGCGAACACGACGGAGTCGTTCGCCGCGTCGGGTGTCGTCACCGGGTCACCAGTGGACGCGACGGTGAACGAGGAGACGGTGCCGGGAGATGACGCGCTGACGGACGCGAACAGGGTGTGCGGGGCGGTACCGATCGTCCCGATAACGGGGATCGTGATCGCGTCGAGTTTCGTGCTGATCTGACCCGGGGTTGCAGACCCGATGACGACAAGGTTCTTCCCGACGAGACTCGCCGTGTAACTCGCGGTGCTCCCGACGAGCTGCGTCACCGTGTGACCGAGCCCGACGAGTTCCGCGTCGATCGCCGTGTCACTCGCGGACGCTGCCGAACCGGACTTCAGGAGCAGGACGTTAGACACTGGCTCACCACCACCATGACGGAGGAACGAAGGTCGGCGGCGTGAGCACGGCGCCGTAAGTGTTGTTCGGGAAGCTTGAGTTGACGCCTTGCGCGAACTTGTTGCCGCTGATGTCGAAGTTGTTGATACCGGCGTTCGGCTGCGGGTTCTGCGGGTTGTAAGCGAGCCGGAAGTTGTTGATCTCGCAGTTGTTGACCTTGGCGGAGTAGCCGATCGTCCCGTACTGGCCGAGCAGGAGGCCGTTGAACGCCCCGGGCACATCGACGTAGCAGGTGTCCATCCAGAACAGGCCAGCCGGGGCGGTGTCCTGCCCGTCGGGGCTGATCTGCATGTTCGAGGAGTTGCCGCACGGGCCGATGTAAGTGTTCGTCATTTTGATGGTCCCGGCTGGGATTTCCGTGATCTGCATGGTATCGGTGTGACCGGCGCTGCCGTCCCACGCCATCCCGACCCACCAACAACTGACGACGCACGTGTTCGTGAGCGAGAAGTGACCGTGACCGCTGGTCGGCCAGGTCGTTGACTGGGGGATCGGAGACAGGTGCAGACGGTCGTTGCCGCTGACCCCGCGGGTGGGGGCGACAACCTCGACAAGCTGAATGTCATCCCCCGGTGCGGTGATGAACGTCGTGCTATTCGGCCCCACTTTGATCCGGGCCATGCGCACGCGGTTGGCGGGTGCATAGGGGCCGGAGTTGTTCCAGTTGCCGGCGACAGTCATGTCGCCCGTGACTTCGACGTACATGAAGGTCACGTTGCACAGTTTGACGCTCAGCGCGGCGATGACAGCGCCGCCGATGGTGACCGGGCGGATCAGAACGTTCTGCGCGAGTGTCGCAAGGTGCGCATACGCCGCCGCGTCGTACAAGCTGGTGTTCGCTGGCCACGCGCCGTTAGCCAGGTGAATGACGGACCCTGATGGCGCGGTGCGCAGCACAGTGATCAGCGCAGCCCAGTCACCGACGGCGATCGTCGCAATCGGCGTGCCGTTCTCCGCAGGGGTGTTCGCGGGGTACTGCCCGCCCGGGCCGTAGAGGACCGTCTGCGTCGAAGCCGGGTACGTGAGGGCGGTCGTCGACAGGGCCGGGCCGGTGCCGATCGTGTTGACAGCAGCGACGGTGCACGTGTACGACGTGTTGGCGAGGAGCCCCGTGAACGTGTGGCTGACGACGCTCGCGCTGGCGCCGCTGAATGTCGTCGTCGCCCCCCCAGCCGTCGGGGTGATCGTCCACACGTAACCCGTGACAGGCGACCAGCCGTCAGCGCCCGGCGCGCTCGTCGTGACCTGGACCTGAGACGACAAAGGAACAACGCTGATCGACCCTGGGGCGAGCGGCGCGGACGCGACCGGGGGTGTCGACCCGAACGCGAACCATTGGAGACCGTCGAAAATGTCCTCAACATTCGAGGTCATCAGCCGACCCGCTTGAACCGGTCGTACTTGTGGAATACGGGCGTGACCGCGACGGCGGTGCCGGCGGGGCCGGTCGTTGTCGTGATGTTCTTCGGGTGATTCGCGGCCGGGCCGAAGAACAGTTTCGGGTGAGCGGACGTGAGCGCCGCGGCGCTGCTGTTCGGGAGCCCGTTCAGCTCGTAGCGGCTGTTCGACAGGTTGTAGAAGAACACGAGTTCCGCGCCGGCGACGTCGAGGATGCTCCCCGTTGACGCGACGTTGGCCATCTGCGTGAACGGGAGATAGTTCTGCAACTGGGCGTCGGTGTACGCCTGCGTGCCGTGCGGGTCGACGGCTTGCACGTGCGCAGTGACCGCCGCGGCGGCGCGCGTATCCGCGAGCGTTAGCGCGTTCGGGGTGGTGATGATGTCCGTCGAGTCCATCAGGTAACGCGCACCGGTGGACGCCTGGATCCACAACGGTCCGCTGTAGCCATCAGGGCCTTGGAACGCGACGCGTCCGTCCGTAGCGGACGTCAACGTTGTGATCGCGGTGCCCGTCGTCGTGAGAAGGTCCGTGACGGCGTTGCCGCCCGTGCGTTGATCCCACACGGTCAACCCAACGCCGCCGATGGGAGCTCCGAGCGCGTCGGTCGTGTAGTCCGACGGGCGGAATCCGTACAAGGATCGGGTCATCGCTACCTTCCTTTCGAGGGTTGCTGCGACAGTGCGAGGCCTCGTGCTGTCGCTACGGGCGGATGAACTCCATCTGGATGAAGGAGACCGACGGGTCGGGCTGTGAGCCGCCGTAGACGTTCCCGCTGCCACCGCCGTGGCAGAAAACCTCGACCGTGTCGCCCACGCCGAGCTGCACGTCGATGCTGCCGGCGGCCACGTAGCCGCTCTGCGTGGGTACCGCGTCGAGCGCCCCGCCGTAGCCGCCGCTGAGGAGCAACGCCCTGCCACCAGTGATGATCCCGCCGGCGTTCTTGCGAATCTGCGCCTCCATGCCCGTGAGGGTCGTGGCGAGGCGGTAGCTGACCTTGTAGACGCCGGCTTGCGAGGCTTGAAGCGCCGACGCTGACGACATCGGGATCCCGCCGTTCACGTCAGACGTCGGCCACTCGACAGCGACCCACGCGTTTCCGACGGCCTGCAACACCCCGCTCACGTACCGGCGCGCGTACGGCTTCACCTGGTCGTACGGCTTCACCCAGACCGTGCCGTTCCAGAACGCGGCGACGCCCGTGTCCATTTCGTAGATCCACTGCCCGACGCGCGGCGCGTAGGGGCGTGTCGTCGAAGTGCACGCGACGGAGAACGTGCCGGCGTAACGCCGCTCGTCCGTGACCTTGGCCAAGGTGATGCTGACACTATTGTTGGCCTCGACGCGGATCGTCGCCAGAGGCAACTCGTAGATGGCCGTGGCTGTCTGGGCAAGTGCGGGCGCGGTGGGGACGGCTGCCGGGGTGCCAGCAACGACGGCGAGCACGACGCGGCTGCCGGCCGCGGCGGATGGGTCGAGCCGGAGGACGACCCGGTCCAGCCTGGGGTTGCTGGTGCCGTTGTTGGCGATCGCGAGCTGCAGCTGGGCGTCGAGGATGTACAAGTGCCCGCGCAGGAACGCCATGCCCGTGCGCGCGGAGACGAACATCCCGGTGCCGTCCGCGAACACCTGAAGCACAGTGCTGCCCGGGTCACCGACGACGCCGGCATGCTGTACGGCGTCGAAGAGCAGCTCCCAGTCCGGTTCCGGCATGGGGACGCCCGCGACGGGCGTTGTGCGCTGAGTCATTTCATCTGCTCCGCTCGAGGTTGTTGAGCCGCTTGGCGAGGGCTCGCACGGCTCGGTTGACCGCCGGGTCGGTGCCGGTGGAGCTCGCGTTGCCGACGACTGGCGCGACGGTCATGCCGGTCGCGTCGGTGCTGAGGGTCACTTCACGCACGACGTCGACGAGGGACTCGGTTAGCACGTCGACAGTGACGGTGTCGCCAAGCGCGTAGTCGCGGCCGTATCGCAGTGTCGGGGTGTCGATAGGGCTCAGGGACAGCGTCGCCGTCGGCCCGTTGCTCGTGTTGTTGTCCGTCGCCGCTTGGGTTAGCGCCGCCGGGTTAGCGCCGCCGCTGTCGACGAACGCTTCGACCCGGCCCCAGTCCGTTTCCGCGCCGGCGTTGATGACTTCGGCGGTCGCCCGGTCGGAGCCGGTGCCTTGCCCGCCGGCTACCGACGTCGTCGCGTTCGGCGCCCCAAGGGTGTAGGCGTAACCGCGGAGCGTGCCGGCGGCGCGGGAAAACCGGGCAGTCGTCGATCGGTCCGCCGGAGTGAAGACCTCGAACTGCAACACGGTGCCGGCTTGCACGATGCGGTAGCCGAGACCGGCTTGCGCTGCGATGCGCGTCACCAGGTCAGCGAGGTTCTCCCACCGGGCGGTCCACGTGTCCGTCGGGCCGCGAAGCCCGTCAGTTGCCTCGAGGGCGAGCGCCGGCACTTGCCGCGCGGCGAGGGCGAGAGGCCCAGCTCGCGCCAGCGTTGACGGTCACGAACTGTCGCATGACGGTCTCTGCGGCGCCCGTGCGCACGTCGCTGTCGACGGCCGTTTGGGCGATCGCCGCTGCGGCCGGGTCGGGGAATGACAGTCGGCGGGTGAGCCAGATGTCGTCGTCGACGCCGGCGTAGCTGCGGGTTACCGATCGGGTGTCGTCGGCGGCGGTCTCACTGAAGCTCGTCGCCGGCCCCGACAGGACCACGTTGTCGTCGTCGTCGACGACGACGATGCCGCCGCCGACGGGGATCACCGGCAGGCTGGCCTCGTCGGCATCGAGCGTCCACGTTGACAGGGCGTTGAACCGCAGGACCAGCGTGAGCTTGAGGTACGTCAGCTGCCCTACGAGGCTGAGGGCGGCGTCTCGGACAAACACTCGGTGCGTCACGCGGACAGGTACCGCGGCTCGTACGAGACGCTGACCGTCGACGCTGACGTGGCGCCAAGCAGCGTCAAGTGCACATCGTTCAGGCCCGGAGCGAGCGACCACAGGGCGGGGAAGCTGCCAAGCGCGCCGAACAGGTTCGCGCCGTCCTCGCCGGTGACGGTCTTCGCGAGCGGCCGGGTGTCGACCACGAACGACTCGCCCTCGGCCAGGGTGTGTGCCACGGTGAACGACTCACCAGTCGCCGTGTTGGTCGCGGTGAACGACGTCCCCGGCCCATGGACGCTCCATATCGGCCAAGAGTCGACGTCGCCGGCGTTGTCGACCGTCGTGTCACCGAGGACTTTCGGCGCGGCGAGCTGCACGGGAAAGAAGTTGGTCGACGTCGACAGGAACGCCTTTGTTGAGCTGACGCCGAACTCTTCACTGATTGGGGCGCCGTACCAGCACGGGTCCAGGCACAGCAGGCTCGCGCCGTACGTACGCCAGGACGAGCCCCACGTCTCGTCCATGGCGCCTTCCATCCCGCCGGCGTAGCGCGCCCGGATGTGCCGTGAGGATCCATCAGGTTGGGCGACCGTGACCGTCACCGGGGCCGCGAGGAGCCGAAACAGGCGCTGCTCGAGCGCGCGGACTTCCGCAGGGAGTGCCGCCTCGATGAACACTGGCAGGAACAGCGGCCGCGTCGCGCGGCGCTCGCTGCGGAGCAGGCCGCCCTCGTCGGGCAGGTCGTCGACGGTGAGCTGCATCGGCGGGAGCCCGAAGCCCGTCGCGCCGCGGAGGAACGAGTACGGCCCGTCATGGGTGAGGGTGATGTCGCCGCGAGCGGAGGACAAGCTGACCGATAGGATCCCACTGCTGCTCCCCGCGGGAAGGGTGGTGGTTCCGCCCCCCGTGGGTGGCGGAACGACAATGACAGGTGCGCCGAATGCGACAATTGGCATGCGGTCACCCCACCCCGAGCGGCGCGTGAAGCTTGTCGTACTGCTGCGACAACGTGAGCAGCTGCACTGCCGTCGGGATGTCCGGCGCGGCCGTGACGTGGAACGTCACGGCCTTTGCTGAGGCGGTTCCGGTCTTGGTCGTCGTGCCGGTCGTCGTCGTGCTGGTCTTGGCCGACGGCACGGGGGAGACCGGCTTCACGACGGGGGCGGTGGGGGAGACGACCGCGGCCGCCCCCGGCCCGAGCGCCGCCGTGACACGGGCGCGCAGGTCGGCAAGGAACTTGTCGAGCTCGGGGAGCTTGCCGGTCATCCCATCGATGAACTGGGTGATCGCGTCCCCACCGGGGCTGAGGAACGTGTGCGCCAGGTCCGTCGCCCCGGCGACGCCGATGTCCTTGAGCTTCGCGATGCTCGAGTTGAGATTGTCGATCGACGTCTGGCCGCCGGCGAGCAGCTGCTTGGCGAGGGCGTCGCCGGCTTCCTGGCCGAGCCCGCCGAGCTGCGTGTTGAGGTCCTGTGACGCGCCGGACGAGGCGAGGGCGGCCAGGTCGTCGGAGAACTGCTGCGCCGCGGCGATCCGGTCATCGAGGCCGGTCTGGAGCTGGTCGAGGGAACCGGGGACGAACACGGTCAGGTCGCCGATGTTCTGTGTCGTCGCGCCCCACAACTTCGACAGGTCCAGCGCGCCGCCGGTGATGGCGTCAGACATGGTCCCGACGAACGCATCGACCTGAGAGACGAACGCATCGACCTCGGCGGTGATCCCGGCGATCAGGGCCTTAGCCGCGTCGTTCGCGGCCTGCTGGGCGGCCTTCTCCGCGGCCTTCACGGTCGCGAGGGTCGCCTTGACCTTGTCGGTCGCGTCCTTCTGCGCAGCGATCTGATCCTTGAGAGCGGCCTTGATCACGGCGACGGCGGCGCGCTGCTGAGCTGCGGTTGCGCTGTGAGTCGTGCCCAGCTCCCGGAGCTGCGTCGTGAGCTCCGCGATGCGCTTCTTGCTCGCCCCGTGCGCGCGGGCCTCGTCGAGCTGCTCCTGCAGGTACGCGCGGGCCTGCGCGGTGACGGCGGTCGACGCGGCCGCGTGGACCGTCTGCGCTGACGTGACGGCCGTCAGCTTCGTGTGCAGGTCGGTGAGGGTCTTCGCGGCCTTGTCGTACGCGGCCTGCGCGGCCGTCACCGGGCCGGTGGACTTCAGGAGCGCGTCGCGCAGGTGCCCGTAGTCGACCGCGAGCTGGTCCGGAGACGAGTGGTCTTTCAGTGACGCGGTGACCTTGTTCAGCGCAGCTTGCTGCGCAGCCGTCAGCCGCGGCGCAGCGAGTGACTCGCGCGCGCCGAGAGTCGTGAACAGGGCACGCGGGGCGAGGCCGCCGGCGAATGTAGCGCCCGACAGGTTAGGTGTGAGCCGGGTCGAGGACGCGTCGCTCGAGGACGCCCGGTTGTTGAGGAAGTCGAGGTAAGCGGTCTGCCCCTGCTGCGCGGTGGTGCGGATCAGCCCCTGCAGGTGAGCTAGCTCCGCTTTCGCGGCCGCGTCGTCGACCTCGAATTTCGTCTTCCACTCCTTCGGCACTTTCCCGATGGCAGTGGTGACAGCGTCGATCTCGCCCTTGTTCAGCAGGAGCTGACCCTTGTTGTCCTTGAGCGCCTGCAGTTGCTTGATCAGGTCATCACGGCTGTGCTCCAACGCCAGGGCTTGCTTATCGTGGCTCTTCCCGTTGTGCAGGATCGCGTCGGCGTTGTCGTTGTAGGCGGTCACCAGAGACTTGATGGCCTGCTGGTTCGCGTAGCCCTTCTTCGTCGTGACGTCCAGGTGGTCGCCGTTCGTCTTGAACGAGTCACCGAGGTCACGCACGGACTGGAACAGGGCACCGGTAGCGAGCTTCATATCGAGGGACCCACCCTGGGCGCGGATGAGCGCGTTGTGCATCGCGTCGAGGGAGAGCGCTGCATCGCGGGTCTTCGACGCTTCGGCGTCCATGGCGCCGGACAGTTGCCGTGCGGCCAGGAACGCGAGGTAGGTGTTCTGCTGGTTCCCGTACATCGCGTGCGCGTGGTCGTCGATAACGCCACTCGCCGCAGCAGTCGCCGCCGTCTGCTTGGCCAGGGAGTCAGCCGCTTCTCGGGTCGCGACGTTCCAGTCCCCGGTTTGCGTGTAGGCGTAAAGGACGTCTCTGTTGAAGTCCTTGGTAACATTCGACGCGCCGGAGGTCGACTTGATGATCTCCTGGAGGCCCTCGGCCATGTTGCGGCTGTTGTCGATCGAGACGTTGGTGAAGTGACCGTTCTTCAGGATCTCGTCGTTGAGGTAGTTGAGCGACGCCTTCTGCGCGTCGACCGTGTCCCCACTGGCCTTCACGGCCTGCTCGTACGCGCCCCACTGGCGTGTCGCTCCGGCGATGTCGCCGGACTGGAACGCTTCGGCGATTGACTTCGCGAGACCGCTGATTTCCTCCCCGGTCTTCGTCCCGACGTTGCCCATGTTCGTCTGGATCTCGTCAGTGAGCCGCTTGGCCGTCGTCGCGAGCGCGTCGAGCTGCTTCTGCACGTCCGCGAGGTCGCTCGCCTTCAAGCCGACCGGGAGCTGCAGCCCGAACGCCAGCGCGAGCTTCTGCAGCTCCGCGAACGCGGTCTCCGGCGGCTCCCCATCGTGGACGAGCTGGAACCCGATCTCGATGATCGACGCGTCGCGCTGCGTCCCGGACAGGCCCTTGAGCTGGTTCCCGAGGTTCTTGTTGGCGGTGGTGAACTGGTCGAGGGAGAGCTTCTCGTCAGCGAACGCTGTCTTGAGCTTGCCGGCGGCCTCGGTGACCCCGTCGTGCGCGTCGCGGACGCTGTTGAGGTGCTTCTCGAGCAGGTAGGCGGCGCCGCCGACGACCGCGGCGCCGACCGCGAGGCCGCCGAGGCCGCCGACTGCGAGGAGGGCGGAGCTCGCGAGGCCCTTCGCCTTGCCGGCGACGCCGCCGAGGCGGGCAGCGAGGGGCGCTGCCGCGTCACTGGCGCCGAGGACGCCGAGCCGGTAGTTGTCGAGCTGGTCCGCGCCGAGCTTGTAGAGCGCGGAGCTCTTGGCGACGCCACTGGCCGTCTTGCCGACCTTGGCGCCGAGGAGGTCGACCGCGCTGCCGAGCCCGACGACGCTGAGGGCTTTCTTCGATCCGATGAGCAGGAACAGCGCACCGAGCGCGTCAGTCGCGCCGGGCACGTTCCGCTCGATGGTGAGCGCCGCGTCTGCGAGGAACTTCAGGGTCTCGGCGAAGGCCTTCAGGGAAGAGTCGGCCCCTTCCATCCCAGCGAGGGCATGCACGACGCTGGTGAGCGCGTCAGCGAGCGCGCCGAGGGCGCCCTGGACGTTCGCGGCGTGAACGAGCCCGCCGAGCGCATCAACGAGCCCGCCGGGGCCGCTGAGCTTGTCCAGGAGCGGCGCGAGGAGCCCGCCGTCCCCGAAACCCGTCAGGTTCCGCCGCAGGGCCTCCACGACGCGGGCGAGGGCCTCCGCGTTGCGGTGCCCGTCGTCGAACCACTTCCCGAGTCGGGCGACCCCGTCAGCGGACGTCGTCCACTCACGGAAGTGCTCGGTGAGCTGCTCAGTCGTGTCGAGGAGGTGCTGCCCGTCGCCGGCGCCGGCCTTGAACACGTGCGCCAGGCCGACGGCGACATCTTCGACGATCCGGCCAAGCTGCTGCGCGTCAACCCACGCCGTGTGGAAGAACCGGCCGAGGCGCCCCGACTGGTCGCCGGCGGTCGTGGCGTGTTCGATGTAGGCGGCGAGCTGCGCGGCCGCGCCGGCGATCTCCAACGTCATCGGCTGCGCGGCGTGCGCCACGTGCAGAAACGCGTCGCCGAGGTGCAGCGCCCCGCCGCCGGCCTGGGCGAGGATCGGCAGGTTCCCGCGGAGGATCTCGTGCAGGAGGCCTTGACGCTTGACGAGGAGGTCGGTGCCGCCGACGGCGACGTCGCCGAGCACCTTCCCGGTCGATTCGAGATCCGCCCGGAACCGGGGCGCGAGGACCGTCAACCGAGACAGGCTGCTCTCGAGCCCGGGGAACAGGCCGTGCTGCGCGGACTGACGGAGCCCGTCGAGCGCCGGCTTCGTCGCGGCGAGAGTCGTCGCGAGCCGGGCCGCTTCTGGGGTCAGCTCAGCGAGCGCCTTCTGCAGCTTCGCCGGGTCGCCCGCGGCCGCGGACACCTTCTCGGCCGCGGCAGCGACGCCTTCCAACGCGAACTTCGCCACACCGCCGGCTTGCGCACCAGCGATGAGAGCCACGGGCAGCGCGCCGAGCACACCCACCGCCGGGCCGACAGCGCCAACGATCGACGCGAGCCCCGCGCCGAGCGCACTCGCGCCGGCCACGCCGGCCGACAGCGCCGGGCCGACAGCGCTCGCGGCCGCCGTAATTCCGGCGAAGTGCCCGCCGAGGTCAGCGAAATCCGCCCGGATCTTGTCGGTCCGCCGCTTGAAGTCCTTCTCGTCGAGCTTGACGTCGACGACGAGCTTCGGGTCTTTCGGCAGCAGCTCCTTGAGCTTGCGCTCGAAACCCCGGCCCGAGGGGAGGACGGAGACGTAGCCAACACCGACTTCTTCACCGGCCATCGTCTGTCACCTCTTCCTCGGGTCGGGGGCCGTACTTGGCCGCGTGATCAAGCATCAGCTCACCCGCAGGGCGGATCTCGCCGCGGAACACCCGCGTCGTCTTCGCTTCCTCAGCGGCGGCCGCAACCTCCTCCGCGGCTGCGCGGACGGCGCGGAACGTCGCGGAGTCGGGCGGCAGGTTCTTGATCCGGACCCACAGCCACCGCAGCGACATGCGCCCACGGTAAAACTCGCCGAGATCTCGCGAGTGGTAGTAATCGATGTCGGCCTCGACGGCACCTGAATGCGTCCGCAGCAGGTGCGCGAGGCCAGCTATTCCGGGACGGTCATGCCTTTCGCCGCGGCGGTGATGGCGTTGAGCAGTTCGAGGACGGCGTCGTACCCCTCACCGGACGCGACGGTCGGCTTGAACTTCTCCCACTGGCTGCGGCCCAGCAGGCCACGGGCGGCGGCGATCATCCGCCGGTCTTCGAGGGCCTCGAGGAAATCGAGCTCTCCTGCGGCCGAACGCTGGACCTCGTACGTGATGCCGCGGAACTCGACGGCCACGGTCGCATCGGTCGCTTCCGTCTTCAGCGCGGCCTGCTCCTGGCCGTCGTTGCCTTCGTAGATGTCGTCACTCATTGCGCAGGTCTCCCTAACGCGCAGGCCGTGATGGTTGAGCGGGGCACGCCGGACCTGCGCGAGCGGCGTGCCCCGCCGCATGCGTTACGGGCCGACGACCGCCGGGTCGTCCGTGTAGATCAGGGCGATCGTGTTCGCCGAGTCCGGGTACGCCGTCATGGTGAAGTCGTAACCCTCCGTCTTGAAGGCCACGTCGCCGCGGTTCGTGATCTCACCGCGCGGGACGATGATCCGCGTGTGAACGGTGCCGTCGTCGAGCTGGAAGCCGAACTCGCGGACGTCGCGCGTCGGCGTCTTCACGGTGAGCGCAGCGACGCCCGTCGTGACGACTTGCGTGGACCCCGGGTACCACAGGGACCACACGGCGGTGTTCCGCTCTTCGATGCGGAACGCGAACGTCATCTCCGAGGAACTGATAACGCGCCGCAGGAGGTTGCCGTCAGCGTCGCGGCGGTCCTCCGTGGACACGTTGAACGCCTGCTTGATCCCGTCGGCGCCGACGGCGCCGAGCTGTGCCCAGCCGGTGGCGAAGGCGCTGGTCGGGTTCGTCGGGGCTGTGGTGGCCAACGCGGCGGTCCAGATGGACCCGGACGCCGCGCGGACATTGGCGCTTGTGCCGGTCATATGTCAGCTCTCCTGGTTCTGCGACGGCTGGTCCGTCTGCTCGGTGTCGTGCTGGGCCGCCGGCGCGGGCGCTGGCGACTCCATTTGGGGGGCCGCGGGGGCAGCGGCTGGCGCCTTCGCGGCGCGTTTGGCGGCCGCGCGCTTCGACGGTGCGGTCTTCGGTGCGGGTGGGGTCTTCGCGGTGCTCGCGGCGGGCGCGGCGTAGCGGGCGCGGCCCTCGCTGACGAGAAGGTGCGCAAGGGGGCCATCGACGGCGATCGTCGAGTCGGGCCGGTGCGTGACACCCGCTTCGTCCGTGTACGGGAAGGCCAGTTCGATGCGGGTCTTCATGGCGTCGCTCCTCGGATCGGGATGCTGTGGGTCTGCAGGTAGATCTGTTGGCCGCTGCGTACCGGGTCCGGGAACAGCGCGGGGCCGCCGAACTCGGCAACATCGTCGAGCACTTGGTGGCCGGCGAGAACACGACCAGGAAGGTCGAACAGGATCAGCGACCGGACGGCCTGGGCGAGCCGTTCAGCTTCGAACTCGCCCGCGTGCCAGGCCAGGAAGTCCAGGCGCGCCCGGTCGTGCACACGATCCGCGGTGCCGCCGACCCGGCGGACCACGACGAGCGGGTCGGTCGCTGTCGATGACCGTGTCGACGGGACTTGCGTGTCGACGACCGCCGACGCTACGAGCGGGTCTGGCGATGCGGCCAGCAGTGGCTGCAGGTAGTCACTGATCAGCTTCTGCGCGTTCGCGAAGACGACCGGTGTGCGCGTCACAGCCGGGCCGCGTCGATTGACGAGCCCAGGATCCGATGCTTCGCCTCGACTGCGAGGCCGGACGGATGGTCGATGCTGACCTGAGCGCGCGCGCGGGTCGGGCCGATATCGCTCGACACGCGGACCGGGAGCTCGACGTCGCCGGGCACACCCTCGACGAGGATGCCGGCGGACCGCACGCGGGCCGCGACCTGCTCCGCCTTCCGGTGCAGCAGCACCCGAGTGCCTTCGCTCTTCATGATCCGGCCGACGGCGGCGCCGTACACGGTGACGTCCATCAGCCCTCCGTCCGGCGCAGGAACGCCTCGATGTGATCCGCGCGGCCGACAGCATCGTGGAAGACGCCGATTTCGCCGTCGACGTCGTAAGCGAGCCCGTCGATAACGACCCGGTCGCGCGCGGTGATGTCACTGCCGGCAGGAGCGAACAGGCGCAGGCCAGTGACCCGCAGATCCCCGAGCGACGTGACGTGCTCAGTCGTGCCGACCCCGCTCGCCGCGGACGCCGGCTGCACGGAGCAACCGGTTACAACCGTCGATGTAGATGCAGCCCAGTCGGTGCCGGGCCGTGTCTTGCCGTAACCGTCGACGCGGCTGCCGGCGCGCAGCACCGTGACCGTGTCGCGACCGAGTATCACCGCCGCAGACCTGCCGGGGCGATGGTGAACGCGCTGCTCTGCCCGAGCGCCCGCAGGACGTCACGCAGTTCTGACTCCGACAGCTGCAGCGAGTCGCCGTAGGATGTGACGACCGCCCCGGACCCGGCCTGCCTGGCGCCGACGGGGTTGGCGTATGCGCGCGTGGCGAGCTGCAGGCACACCTTGCGGATGGTGCCGGGGATCGTGACGTAGCCGTGCGAATAGGTGACGGTGACCGCCGACGGCGCGCCGTTGAGGCCGCCGGTTCCCCACCCGGTCGTGAGGTAGAGGCGGTCATCGACGGCTGTCCAGCCAGTCGCGGCTTGGCCATCGATAGTCACGGCGGTCGGCGGATCCGCTGGCCGCTGCGGAAGGCGGAGCACCGTCCCGGCGGGAGATCGGAACGTGACCGTGTCGTCGTAGACGCGGGTAATTGCCTGCCCGGTGGCGTCGCGAATCGCTTCCGACGCCAGGTCGAGCAGCAGGTCGGCGGTGAACGTGTCGATCGTCTCGACTTGGAGGAACGAGGCGAGCTGCGGTGGAGTCGCGAACGGGGTCATTCGGGCCTCCTCACGGGCGGGGGGTAGATCCGGTGAACGGGCGGGCGCTGGCGCCGGATCTCGGGCGTGCTGACGTCCCGCTCGAGGGACGGTGCGTGGTGCGCACGTACGTGCGTGCCACAACGTGACAGGTCACGGGCGGCAACGTTGATGCGACGGCCGCGGTGAACGTCGGAGACGACCGTGTGCCGCTCGCCGACTGCGTCAGCGCCGGCAACGTCAGCGCCGACGTTGCGGTGAACACGGGCACAGTGCGCGCGCCGCTCGCCGACTGCGTCAGCGCTGGCAACGTTGATGCGACGGCCGCGGTGAAC
>CAXSDE010000053.1:4574-18777 GCA_964236265.1 uncultured bacterium | reverse complement strand
CGTCCCGGACCCCGCCGTCCCGGACCCCGCCGTCCCGGACCCCGCCGTCCCGGACGCTGCGGGCGCGACCGCTGCGGGCGCGACTGGACCGGCGAGCGGGGACGCGCACGCCCCCGCGGGGGAGCACCGCGGGACATCGTGAGCGTCCGGCGCGGCGACGGCCGCAGCCGCGATGACGAACGCGACGGCGGCAGCGGCAAGGGCGGCGACGCCGGAGGTGGGGAGACTCATGAGTGGTTGACGCTTGTTCTACCAGTCGGGTTGCCCGCGCGAGTTGAAACGCCACGGAATCGTCTGATGTCCGTTCGCCCCAACGCTCGAGCCGGACACCGATTGGTGTCCCGGATCACTTGACTAGGCAAGTCGGCATTGCAACGATATGAGTTGCCCAGGCAAGTCTAATCGAGGAGAACCTATGATCAAGATCAGCATCTTCCTGACCCGCCGGTCAGGACTGACGCACGACGAGTTCGTGACCTACTGGACGGAACGGCACACCCCGATGCTGGCTGACCTTCCGCCCGGCGCGCTTGCGGTGCACCGGTACGTGCAGCTTCAGCCCACCACCGACGAGATCCCCGGTATCAGCACGGCCAACTACGACGGCGTCGCCGAGCTATGGGTCGACAGCGTTGACGACGCGGCGGCCTGGTTCACCTCCGATACATACACGACTGCGATCGCTGCCGACGAGGAGAACTTCCTGGATCGTTCCGCAACGCGTTTCCTCTACTCCACCGAGAACGTTGTTTTCGGCTGAGCACACCGCTCATGGCCTGGCGCGTCGTGCTCGGTGCGCGCCAGGCCCCCAACCTCCCATGAGAAAGAGTGATCTCCATGTCTTACGCCCAACCAGATGACTTGCACACGACGTTTGCCGCAGCTTTCGCAGCGGGCGACGTCGCATCGCTCGTAGACCTCTACGAGGACGGTGCCGTCCAGGTGCAGCAGGACGGCACCATCGTGACCGGACGCGATGGACTGACTGATGTCTTCACCCGCCTACTCGCAGCGGGGTTGACCATGCAAGGCGACCCACAGAAGGCGATCGTCGCGGACGACATCGCTCTCACGTCCACTCACTATGAGTTTCCCGCCGTCGGGAGCGACGGCAGTCGCACGGTGACCCACGTGGCCACGGCAGAGGTTGCTCGACGACAAGCTGATGGCAGCTGGCGAGTCGTCATCGACGCTCCCGGGTTTGCGTGAGCGACAGGATCTCCGGGCTGGAATCGCCGTCGACAGGAGTGCGTGCGACGCGCCTCCGACCGCCTGCTGACGCGAAGTGCTCAACATCGGCGGCACAGTCGCCCGATGTGCGCTTCACGCTCCAGACGGTCGGTCGACGGTGCGACCCATCACGTGCTTGCCAGTTGATCGATCCGCGCGACCTCGTCCGCAGTGAGTGAGAAGCCGAGCACGTCGAAGTTTGCCGCGATGCGGTCACGTTTCGCCGATTTCGGGATGACGACGATGTCGTGGTCGATGTGCCAGCGGATGATGACCTGCGGGACGGACACGCCGTGCGCCTCGGCGATCGCGACGAGAGTCGGGTCCGCGAGGTTGCTGCGCTTCAGTCCGCTGTAGCCCTCGAGGACGACACCGTTGTCGCGCGTATGGGTGATGCGCTTGTCGTCGTAATCGCGCGGGCTCCACGGGATCTGGTTGACGGCCGGGGTGACGCCGGTCGCGTCGATGAGCTCGTCGATGAACGCCGCCGAGTAGTTGCTGACGCCGATGGCACGCACCTTGCCGGCGTCGCGGGCCGCGATGAGTTGCTTCCACACCTGGGGCGCCGCCGTGTCGTTGACGGGCCAGTGGATGAGCCACAGGTCGACGTAGTCGAGGCCGAGGAGGCGCAGGCTCTCGTCGAGCGTCTGGCGCTCGCGGCCCGCGTGAGTTGGCGGGAGCTTCGTCGTGACGAACAGCTCGTCGCGGGCGACCCCGCTGTCGGCGAGGGCCCGACCGACGTGCTGCTCGTTGCCGTACATGGTCGCGGTGTCGATGTGGCGGTAACCGATCTCGAGAGCGTCCCGGACGGGCTGGTAGGCCGCCTTGCCTTCGAGCTGCCAGGTGCCGAAACCGACGACGGGGATAGCGCCACCGTCACGCAGGGGGAGTGTGGGGGAAGGTGTCATGCCGTCCATCGTGCCCCGCGCGCGGCGCCCGAAATCAGCCACGTCGTCACCCGGCTGGGGAGGGCCGGGACGCGCGTGCGTTCGGTCAACGGGTCGCCTCGCCGACGCAAGAACCCCAGATCAGCCGATGGCGCCGTTCGGGAGGTACGGCGACAGCGGACCGACCGCCCCGCGCGTCGCGAACGACCCTCGCGGGGCGACCGACAAGCGTGCCGCGAGAGCGACGTCGATGGCCCACGACTGGTCCGGGCGCACCCAGAGCAGGTCCACCTCCCTCGCCGTCGACTCGGCGAGGGCGGTCCACAGCAGTGACCGGGCCGCCTCGATGGTCGTCGCCCCGAGCACCGCGACGCCGCTCTCGGTGCACGCGACGTATCCGCGCCCGCCCGGCGTGTCGGTGACGAATAGCGGTCGCCCGGTGGCGCGCCACAGGTCGAGGTCGGGCCCGTGCGGCGCGGTGCGCAGGCCCGTCGCGAGGTCCTCGACGAAGTCGCGATCCTCCTCGTACGACGCGGGCCGCACGCCGGTCACCGCCGGCAGGAGAGCTCGGTCGAGTGGTCCGTTGGCCCGGTAGGACGGCTCGAGATGGAAGCCGGCGAGCCGGTACCGCCGCAGGGCCCGCGGGTCGTCGCTCGCGCAGATCGCACCGGCGGGGCCGAGCGTCTGTAGCGCGGCGTCGAGCAGGCGTCGACCGATGCCGGCAGACTGCTGGTCGACCGCGACCGCGAGCAGCGACAGGAACCACAACGGTCCCCGCCGGGTGGCGGCGCCGACGCCGACGATCTCCCCGTCGCACTCGGCGACCCACGATCCGCCCGGGTCGTGTGCGCGGAAGTGCGCGAAGCGCTGGTGCCCCCGTCGGCGCACCAGGTCGTCGATCTCGGGCATGTCCCAGCCCCAGGCGAGGCTGGCCGTCCGCAGCGCGGTGTGCGACATCCTCCCACGCGGGCTCACTGTCCGCGTCGGCGAGCGGTCGGATGAGGACGGCCGTCATTGCGGCGACTCTAGTGAGCGCATCGACCGGTCGCCCGCGCATTACGCGCTACGGCTCGCCGCTTCCGGGTCGACGCCATCGACGATCCAGGCAAGCGCGATCGCGTGCCAGTCGGCCTCGGAGGAGGCGTCGAGGTATCGTTCGTGCGCCTTCACCCCCGTCTCGCGCGCGATGCGGGTGAACTGCATCGTCATGATCGCACTCGAGCACACCACGGCCGAACGGCGCAGACCCTGCTCGCGGTAGAGGCGCTGCGTGTGGTCGACCACGCCTTGGACGTCGTCGTCCAGCGGCCGCAGCGCGCGGATGTCGACGAGGACGCCGAACGGCTTCTCGCAGGTTGCCAGCAGCCGGCGCGACTGGGCGAGATGAGCGGTCGCCTCGTCGACTGTCACGGGGGTGCCGATCGTGATGTGGAAGCCGAACGGCACCGTCTCGATGCTGTACATCGCCGTCCTCAGCGCTTCCGCGTCGCTTTGTGCGCATACATGGCGATGTCCGCGAGGGCGACGGTTGCTTCACCCGTGACACCGGGTGCCGTCAGGGCGACGCCCACGCTGGCGCGAATCGCCAGAATCGCACCCGTCGCCACGATCGGCTCGTCGAAGGCGGCCAGCAGCCGTGCGGTGACAGCGGCGACGGTGGCTTCATCCACCGACTCGACAACGGCCACGAATTCGTCGCCGGCGAGGCGCGCGACGAGGTCGCCCGCGCGCACCGCGCCCGCGAGCCGCCGGGCCGCCTCCACCAGCACCTCATCGCCTGCCCGGTGCCCCCAGGAATCGTTCACGGACTTGAAATCATCGAGGTCGATGAAGAAGACGGCCACTGATGTTCCCGTGCGGGCGGAGCGGGCGATCGCCCTGTCGAGGTGCTCGGCGAAAAACAGTCGATTGGGCAGCGCCGTCAACGCGTCGTGCATCGACAAGTGGCGCAGTTCACGGTCGGCCGCCCACACCGCGACCGCTGTCGCGAGGGCGACGGTGACCCCGTAGATGAAGTGCAGGTCCTCGCTCGCGAGTGGTTGGGCCGGTTGTCGCCGCACCACGATGGCGCCGACGAGGGCGCCGCGCTCGGAGACGGGGACGATGTATTCGTACATCAGCTCGGGCACGGTGACCTTGTGTCCTGGCGTCTCGGCGCGTGCCTTCGCCAGCGCGTCCAGGCTGAGGACGGCGGGCAGCGTCTCCGCGCGCCCCGAGGAGGCCACCAGTGCGACGACGCCCGTCGCGTCGAGCAGATAGATGCCGGCGCAGGTCGTCTCGATCTCCTGCGTGCAGACCTCGAGCATGGGGCGGACGAGCGACATCGGGTCCTCGACTCCGACCGCCCAGCGATTGAGCTCGGACAGCAAGCGGTGGCGTTGGTGGATGCGCTCGAGCTGGGCGGTGAGCGCGTCTCGCTCGCCGCGGGCGGCCGCCAAGGCGCGCGCAAGGTCCTCGCGATCCTCCTCGCCGCTGTCCATGCCCCTCACTATCGACTGCGCGGACGCCGCCGTCTGCTCCTCCGGCGAAATTCGGCAACGTGTCCCGGCACTTCCGGACGCCGAGTCCTACTCCGGGGACACGAGGAACGTGACGGCGTCGCGGATGTCGGTGGTGGTCAGCGCACAGGTGGCGTCACCCACGTTGAGCTCCACCCGCTGCACGGCGGGATCGCCGGTGGCGATCGTCATCCGCCACGTCCACAGTTTCTGGTCAGCGGCGAGCACGCGCGCCTTCGCGAGGATCGCGTCGCCGGGCGCGCGCAGCAGCAGCTGCATCATCGGTGTCTGCGGTGGGTCGGGCAGCACGGTGACGCCGGGGATTTCGGTGAGCGCGGCCGCGATGGCGCGGGCCTGGCTCAGATAGGAAGCCATGAGCGGCAACCGCCTACGGAGCACGGTGAGGGCCGACGCGGCGTACGGCCACATCGCGAACAGCTGCCCCCCGTGCCGGTGCCGCCACTCGGCGAGCTCGGCGACGACATCCGCCTCGCCGGCGACGGCGCAGCCGGTGATGCCGCCGAGGCCCTTGTAGAACGAGACGTACACCGAGTCGAACAACGCCGCCACCGCCGCCGGTGGGACGCCGTAACCGGCGGCCGACTCCCACAGCCGTGCCCCGTCGAGGTGCACGGCCGCGCCGGACTCCCGAGCCCACGTCGTCTGCGCCACGAGGTCGTCCCACGTCGGCTGCTCGCCACCCAGGTCGCGCTGCGGCAACTCGAGGAGCAGGGCCGCGAGCGGCTCTGCGACCGCCGTCAGGTCGTCGAGCGTGATCAGTCGCGTGCGCTCGCCGACCGGTCGGCCGGCCAGTCGGTGGAGGCGCTCGTAGCCGCGTCCTTCGTACGAGTCGAGGTGGCACTCGGGATGAAAGGCGACGGTGCGGCGGGCCCGCCGGTCGGCGTGCACCCGCAGGACCGCCTGCTGCGCCATCGTGCCGCTGGGCACGAACAGGGCCGCGGGCTTGCCGAGAACCGCGGCGACCTCCGCCTCGAGCTCGCCGACGACGCCGCCCCTGCCGTAGACATCGAGTTCCGTGTCGGGGGGAATCTGCTGAAGCAGCGCGCCCGCCGTGAACTGGCCGTGCCCGTTGATCGATCGGGTGCAGCGCGCGCGCAGCGACAGCATGTCGTCGGGATCAGCCATGTCGCCATCGTGCCCCACGGCGCGGCGGATGAGCTCAGGACTTGTCGGCGCTGCGCCAGCCGTCGGTGCGCTGCACGTGCCCGGTGCCCGCGAAGACGATCAGCGCTTCGTAGCCGTCCAGGGTGCGCAGCCAGGGGAGCGCGTCGTCGCCGTAGACGCACGCCGCCGTTGCGTAGACATCGGCCCACAGGAGCGACGGCCCGGTGACGGTCGCGGACAGCAGGGCGTCCGCGGGCGCCCCCGTGCGCGGGTCCAGGAGGTGCGTGCCGCGGCGCGCCGTGCCGGACGTGGCGATGCCGCCGTCGGTCAGCGTCACCACGTCGAGCAGCCGCGTCGGCTCGAGGGGGGACTCGATGCCGACCCGCCACGGCGCGCCCGCGGCCCGCGCCACGATGTCGCCGGCCGCGCCGAGATAGGCATCGCAACCGTCGAGCGCGGCCAGGTGCGCGAAGGCCCGCTCGGCGGCCCACGATTTCACCACGCCCGACGGGTCGAACCACGTGCCACCGGTCGGCGCCGGCAGCCGCGCGTCGAAGGCGCCGTGCGTGCGCTCGCGGGCCAGCTCGCAGAGCGCCGCGACGGCGCGGACGTCCTCGTCGGCCGCCGCGAGCGTCAATGTCCCCGCGTTCAGTCGGCTGATGGCACTGTCCGGCCGGTACGTGCTGAAGACCGTGTCGGCCCGGCGCAGCTCGTCGTACGCGGCAAGGACGGCCGTCTCGCACAACGGCGCCGCCGCGCCCGGGCCGCGCAGGTGGATGCTCATCGGCATCCCCATGATCTGCTCGACCCAGGACCGGTGCGGCTCGGGCGGGTCGCCCCCCGCCGCGGTCGGCGGGCGCATCAGAGGTTGGCGGCGTCGATTGCCGACTGCAGCGAGGAGATGTAGCCGTTGCTGGTCACCGAGGCGCCGCTGACGGCGTCGATCTGCGCGCTCTGCGCACTGAGCGTCTCCTGGACGAGGACCGGCAGCGCGTAGTTGTTGATTTCCGCGTCGCGGTTGTTGCCGTTCGGGTAGACGGGCACGGCCACGGCAGTGATCTTGTTGCCCTTCACCGTGATCGCCACCTGCACCGGACCCCAGCGCGTGTCGACGGTCGAGCCGGTCACGACCTTGGCGGAGGTTGCGGCAGGCGACGTTGGGTCAGGCGAAGTTGCGTCAGGCGAAGTTGCGTCAGGCGAAGTTGCGTCAGGCGAAGTGGCGTCAGGCGAAGTGGCGGAGCCGGAGGCTTTGGTCGTCGGTGCCGCCGTCGACTTCTTGGTGGCGCCGGAGCCGGTGCCGGAGGTGCTGCCCGTTGACGCCGCGGCGGGGGGCGCTGTGGACGTCGGCGAGGAGCCTGGGGTGTCCGTGACGGTGCCGTTCGTGTCGGTGTTGCCGACGCCCGACGCGATGGCAGGGACGCTGGAGCCACCGGCGCCCATCGTGGACGTGCGGTAGCTGAACAGGAGCACCAGGATGGCCGCGGTGCTGGTCAGCCAGAAAGTGATGCGTCGCATGGTCGGGCTCCTTTCACCAGGTGAAGCGTTCGAGATGGATGCGTTCGGGCGGGACCCCGCAGGAGCGGGCGGCGGCGATGGCCGATGACGTCCATTCGTCGGGGCCGCACACGTAGACATCGTTGCCCGCGATGTCCGGCACGAGCGCACGGAGTGCGGCGGCGTCCGACTCGGGCGGCTGCACCTCCGGCAGCCAGGACCCGTCGCGGCGGCGCGGGCCGGGCAGCACGATCACGCGCAGGCCGCGGGCGGCCGCCAGTTGGTCGAGCTCTCGGGTGAAGAGCCGCCCGGCGTTGTCGCGGACGCGGTGGATGAGCGTGACCTCGCCCGGCTGGTACGCCAGTTCCTCGGCCAGCGCCCGCAGCGGCGTGAGGCCGACACCGGAGGCCAGGAACGTGACATGTCGGCGGGTGCGGACGGCGCGGGTCAGCGTGCCGTACGGCCCTTCGACGAACACGCGGGTGCCCCGGGCCAGGTGGTGCAGCGCCGCGCTGTCCTCGCCGAGGGCCTTCACGGTGACCCGCATCGCCGTGTGGTGCGGCGCCGCGGACAGTGAGAACGGGTGCGCCCGGGTCCAACCCGGCGCGCCCAGGAACCGGAAGAGGAAGAACTGCCCGGCTGCGACGGGGAGCCGGTTGAGCCGGTGCCCGCGCAGGTGCACCGATACGACGCCCGGGGCCTCGTCCACGACGGCATCGACCTGCAGGCGGTAGCGGACCGAACGGGCGAGCGGCAGGCCCACGCGGAAGACGAGGACCGCGGCGAGAGTGCCGACGTACAACGTCTCCCAGTACGTGCGCGCCCACGGCGAGTTGACGAAGTCCGACCCGGTCCAGATCTGATGCGGAAGGGCGAGGCCGACGCCGAGATAGGCGTACAGGTGCAACAGGTGCCAGGACTCGTAGCGCAGCCGCTTTCGGGCCTTCCGAATCGATGTCACGACCACGAGGATCAGCGCGACGAAGGCGGCGAGCGCCAGCAGCATGCCGGGGTAGGTGAGGACGAGGTGCACCAGCTCGCTGACCGCGTTACGGGAGTCGGTGGCGGCGTAGCCGAGCGTCACGATGGCGATGTGCACGACCAGCAGGTCGAAGCCGGTGAACCCCGCGATCCGGTGCCAGCGGGCGAGGCGGTCCTGGCCCACGACGGCTTCGAGCCATGGGATGCGGGCCATGGCGAGCACCTGCAACAGCATCAGGTCGGCGGCGAGCAGGCCGGCCAGGCGGCCGCCGGACGTCAGCGGGTCGGTGCGCAGGTCCTGCAAGCCGGAGTTGTGCAGCCACAGCGCGACGACGACGATCAGGCTGGCCGCGGCCGCCACGAAGAAGGCGTCGGACCACCAGCGGCGTGGGGGGCGCCATGCGGTGGCCGTCGGCAGTGGGATGGCCTGCGTCGTCATGGGAGCAGTCTCGTCAGCGCAGCTGGGAACAGCCTGAACGCGCGCCGGGAGAGGCCGCAACCCGTGCCGAGCGTCGTTCACCCGGTTCGTGTCGTTCGGGCGCGACGGGTCGGTGGGGGAGAGCGCCGAGCCCGACTGGGGCATCGACGAGCGGTCTTGAGCTTTTCCGCACGGGCGGTGGCGGGTAGTTCACCGCAGGACATGCAGACCTTCCTTCCGTACGACGACTTTGCGGCGTCCGCGCGCGTCCTCGACGACAGGCGCCTCGGCAAGCAACGCGTCGAGACGCTCCAGATCCTGCGGGCGCTCACCTACGAGACCTACGGCTGGAAGCACCACCCGGCGGTGAAGATGTGGCGCGGGCACGAGGAGGCTCTCGCGGGGTATGGCTTCGCGGTCGTCGACGAGTGGCTTGCTCGGGGCCACGGCGACACGTGCGCCGCGACGATCGCCGTGGACCTCGGGCTGGCGGGGCTGCCGACGACGCCGCGCACGCAGGCGGAGCTCGCGGCCGCGGGGGAGCTCCCCCCGTGGCTCGGCGACGAGGCGTTCCACGAGAGCCACCGTGCGTCGCTGCTGCGCAAGGATCCGGTGTTCTACGGGCCTGTCTTCGGCGACGTCGACCCGGAGCTGCCCTACGTGTGGCCCGTCGGCTCTGCGCCGGCGTGAGCGTTGTCGAACTCTGCGCTCCCCGGGCGGGGAGCGCCGTGCGGGAGGTAGCAGCCGGTCAGCCGAGCGACGGCGTGATGTCCCGGGCCACCAGGTTGATGGCTGTGCCGGTGATCGCGGCCAGCGCACCGAGCGCCGAACCGCGGGCCCCGGCCATGTCGAGGTCGGGGACGACGGCGATCTGCGCGCGTTCGGCCTGCTCCTCGCGCAACGTCGTGTGCTCGCGCACAGCGGCGAGAAACCACTCGCGGAAGTGCGGGGCGGCCTCGACGACACCGCCGCCCACGAAGTAGGCATCCGGGTCGGTGAAGTTGGCGGCGATGCTGAGCACGCGGCCGATCGCGATGGCCTGCTGTTCGAAGATCCTGAGCGACAGCTCGTCGCCCGCCTCCGCGAGACCGCGGACCGCGCGGGCGGCCTTGTCGATCGGAAGGTCGTGCAGGGCGTGGCCGGGATAGCGGGTCAGCCAGAACGGCAGGAGGTTGTTGGTGATGCCGGTCAGGGAGGCGATGCTCTCGGCGTCGCCGTGTTGCCCGCAATTGCACGCCGGCACTGTCTGCCCCGGCTCGAGCAGCCCGTCGAGCTGGATGCGGACGTGGCCGAGTTCGCCGGCCGTGCCGGACGTGCCGCGCACGATCGCGCCACCCTCGACGACACCGCCGCCGAGACCCGTGCCGACGATCATCGCGACCGAGGAGCGGTGCGACGCCTCGTCGCCGAAGTGCACGTGGTGGGCGTAGAGCGCCGCTGCGTTGGTGTCGTTGTTGTAGATGACCGGAAGGTGGAGCTGGTCCTCGAGGGCGGTCCGGAAGTCGAAGTTGCGCCACCCCGGGTGGCGGAAGTTGGTCGAGCCCCGCGAGGAGATCACGCCCACGGCGCTCGACGGGCCGGGGGAGTCGAACCCCACGGCAGCGACGCTGGAGCGGGGTGTGCCCGTGACGGCCAGCACGTTGTCGAATGCTTCGACGAGCGCCTGGACGGCCACGATGGGCCCTTCCGTCACGCGGCTCGGCGTCTCGATGAGCTCGTCGACCAGGAAATCACCGAACGCAGTGAGCACGGTGGCGTTGACCGTGGTGCCGCCGTTGTCGAGACCCACGACGACCATCGGGTCGGGGATGCGCACAGTCACGGAACGGGCGCCCTTCTCCGTCGGGGTGGGCCTGCCTCAGCTTACCGAGGCCGGCGGGTGAAGATAACCCCATGGATGAGGTCAGCATCGGCGCCGACGGAATACGGCTGGGGCAGCTGCTCAAGCTCGTCGGGTTTGCCGATTCCGGTGGCACGGTCAAGTCGTTGCTCGCGAACGACCTCGTGTCGGTCAACGGGGCCGCAGAGACCCGCCGCGGTGCCCAATTGGGCGTCGGCGACATCGTGACCTGCGGGACACGGGAGGTCCGGCTGGTCTGACTGACAGCGTTCGCTCGGCCGTCACGACACAGGTTGGCGTCGGGTATGTCCGACAGGTGACGAATGCCGCATAGTGGGGAGAGCCCGCGGCCCAACCGGCGCCCGCGGCACTGCTCCCTGGAGGCGGAATGTCAGCGTTGTCCCCACGGCGCCGGTCGACCCGGCGTCTCGCAGCGGCCGTTGCCGCGGCGATGGCCGTGACCCTTCTCGGGGCCCCGTCGGCCATCGCCGCCCCGGCGAGTCGCGCGGCCCTCCCGACGGGAGCTGCGCCGGGTGCGCCGGGCGACCACGCCACCTGGACCACCGGCGCCAAGGACGGCCTCGGCACCGCGACCACGACCGACTCCAAGGTGTGGCACACGCTGACCCAGGGCGTGCTGAGCGAGGTCTACTACCCGACCGTGGACGTCGCCAATGTCCAGGACCTGCAGCTCATCGTCAGCGACGGGTCGACGTTCAGCGAGCTCGAGAGCGCCGCCACCACCCACGAGACCCGCCTCGTCGACCTCGAGTCGCTCACGTACGCGCAGATCAACACCGCCACGAGCGGCAAGTACCGGATCGTCAAGACGTACGTCGATGACCCGGCCCGTTCGACGGTCCTCATCGACGTGACCGTGCAGAGCCTCGACGGCGGCACCTACACGCCGTACGTCCTCTACAACCCCTCGCTCAACAACAGCGGGCTCGGAGACACCGGCGCCAACAGCGGGCGCTCGCTCGTCGCGCACGACGGTTCCATCGCGAGCGCACTCGTGGCCAAGCCCGAGTTCTCGGCACTGTCGAGCGGTTTCGCCGGTGTCAGTGACGGCTGGACGGACCTGCAGGCCGACAACCGCATGGACTTCACCTACGCGACCGCGACCGACGGCAACCTCGTCCAGACGGGCCGGCTCGAGCCGGCGCGCGCCGGGCGGGCGTCGCACACGACCCTCGCGCTGGGCTTCGGCGCCACTGGGGGCACCGCGCTCGGCACGGCGAAGGCGTCGCTGCAGCTGCCGTTCGCCGGGACCTCCGCCGCCTACGCCGCGGGGTGGCGCACCTACCTGCGCTCCATCGCCCAGCCGCCGGCAAGCGTGCGCGCCGACGTCAAGCTGCGCACGCAATACCGCGTCGCGGTGATGACGCTCAAGGCGCACGAGGACAAGACCTACCGCGGGGCCAACATCGCCTCGCTCACCGTCCCGTGGGGCCAAGCGATCAATGCGGACAACGCGGGCGTCGGTGGCTACCACCTTGTGTGGGCCCGCGACCTCTACCAGGTCGCGACCGCGCAGATCGCCGCCGGCGACACGGCGGCGGCCAACCGCTCGCTCGACTACCTGTTCACCGTCCAGCAGAAGCCGGACGGGTCCTTCCCGCAAAACTCGCGCCTCGACGGCACCCCCTACTGGGGCGGCCTGCAGCTCGACGAGGTCGCCTTGCCGATCGTGCTGGCCCAGTCGCTCGGCCGCACCAGCGCGGCCGACTGGGTGCACGTGAAGAAGGCCGCGGACTTTCTCGTCGCCCGCGGCCCGGCCACACCGCAGGAACGCTGGGAGGAAGAAGGCGGCTATTCGCCGAGCACCATCGCCGCCGAGATCGCCGGCCTCATCAGTGCGGCCGCCATCGCGAAAGCCAACTCGGATGAGGCGTCCGCCGCGCTCTACACCGGCGTGGCTGACGACTGGCAGCGCCACGTCGCCGACTGGACCTTCACGACGACGGGCCCGCTCGGCAACGGGAAATACTTCGAGCGCATCGACGACAACGGCAACCCCAACGACGGTCACTCCCTCGACATCAACAACGGCGGCGGCGCCTACGACGAGCGCGCCGTCGTCGATGCCGGTTTCCTCGATCTCGTCCGCCTCGGCGTTGTCCCGCCGAACGACGCCAACGTCGCGGAGTCGCTGCCCGAGGTCGACAGCACCATCAAGGTCACGACGCCCAACGGGGACGACTACTGGTATCGCTACAACCACGACGGCTACGGCGAGAAGGCCGACGGGTCGCCGTACGACGGCACCGGTGTCGGCCGGTTGTGGCCGCTCCTGTCGGGTGAGCGCGGCGAGTACGCGCTGGCCAACGGCCTACCGGCCACCAGCTACCTGACGTCGATGGCCGACGCCGCCAACGCGGGCTACCTGATCCCGGAGCAGGTGTGGGACTCACCCGACCCGACGTCGTACGGCTTCACGTTCGGGGAGGGCACCGGCTCTGCGACGCCGCTCGCCTGGTCGATGGCCGAGTTCGTGCGGCTCGCGGCGTCGATGGTTGCCGGCCACCCGGTGGAGACCCCGGCCGTCGTCGCCGCTCGCTACGCGCACGGCGCCTTGCCGACCGGGCCGACGCTGACCGTCACCGCCCCGGCGGCCGGGTCGACGACGAGCGCGGCCACGGTCGCGGTCACCGGCACGACCAACGCCGCGAATGTGTACGTCAACGCGGGGGGCGTCACGACGCCCGTCCCGGTCAGCGGCGGCGCGTTCACCGTCACGGCGCACCTTTTCCTCGGCACCAACACGATCACCGTGGTCGGGGTCGGCGCGGACGGCTCGACGTCGATGGTCGCGCGCACGATCACGTCGACCAACTTCGGAACGTCACTCGGGACGGTCGCCGATCCGACGGGTGACGACAACGGACCGGGCTCTTACGTCTATCCGGCCGACGGCGCCTTCAACCCGGGCGCCTTCGACCTGACTCAGTTCGGTGTGTACGACGACGGCACGCACTACAACTTCGTCACCACCATCGCGGGCAACGTCAACAACCCGTGGGGTGGCAACCAGATCTCCGTGCAGCGGCTCAACGTCTACGTGCGCACGGGATCCGCGACCGGAGCTGTGCCGGCCCTGCCGGGTGTCAACGCCAATCTGGCGGCGCCGTACACCTTCGTGGTCGTCGGTGACGGCTTCTCCGGCGCCGGCGTCCGGGATGCGGCGGGCAACACGGTCGCCCCGGTCTCGCAGCTGGCGTTGCCCGCGACGAAGCAGATCGTGCTTACCGTCGACAAGAGCGCCTTCGGTGTGGCCAACCTCGCGTCGGCGACCTACTCCGTCGCGATGCTCAGCCATGCGGATGGCAACAGCGAGGGCATCGGCGACGTGCGGCCGGTGTATTCGCAGGCCTACTGGGCGTCCACCGTCGGGACCGGCATGTCGTGGATCCACGACTACCGCTTCGGCGGCGGCACCGGCCAGTGGATCGGCAACAGCCCGTGGGACGACGACACCCGCGACCCCAACACGATCGACATTCTGGTGCCGGCCGGGTCGAGCCAGTCCGCCGTTCTCGACTGGACGGCGGGCAGCCCCGTAACCTTGCCGTACGTGCCGCTCGGCTGACCGGCCCCCGCCCGCGGCGCGAGCCGGGGTGCGGGAGCGGCCGCCGGCCTCGGCGGCGGCGGCGGGGGTGGCGGCGGGGGTGGCGGGGGTGCCACCTGGGAGCGCTAGCCCGGCTATGGGGTGGTCAGCGCTCCCGGGTGC
>CAXSDE010000053.1:0-4474 GCA_964236265.1 uncultured bacterium | reverse complement strand
GCGCTAGCCCGGCTATGGGGTGGTCAGCGCTCCCGGGTGCCGGGTGCCGGCTGGGCGCGCCCCGGGAGCCGGCGGCGGGTGCCACCTGGGAGCGCTAGCCCGGCTATGGGGTGGTCAGCGCTCCCGGGTGCCGGGTGCCGGCTGGGAGCGCTAGCCCGGCTATGGCGAGGTCAGCGCTCCCATCTGCCGGCGGCGGGTGCCACCCGGGAGCGCCAGCCCGGCTATGGGTTGGTCAGCGCTCCCGGGTCCCGTGTCCCGGCTGGGAGCGCTAGCCCGGCTATGGCGAGGTCAGCGCTCCCATCTGCCGGCGGCGGGTGCCACCTGGGAGCGCTAGCCCTGCTATGGGGCGGTCAGCGCTCCCGGGTCCCGTGTCCCGTGTCCCGTGTCCCGTGTCCCGGGTCCCGGGTCCCGGGTGCCGCGCGCCGCCGGTCAGGTGGGCTGTTCGCCCTTGTCCGACTGCTCGGCGAGGAACTTCTCGAACTCCGCGCCCAGCTCGTCGGCGCTGGGCAGCGGCCCGTTGGGCGTCGCCAGGAGGTCGCGCCCCGACCCGCGGACGAAGGCGTCGTACTGCTCCTCGAGGGAAGTCACCACGCCGGTCACGTCCTCGGACGCGGCGACCTGTTCGTCGAGTTCGCGGCGCACCTGAACGGCCGTCTCCCGCAACGCGTCGAGCGGGAGCGACAGGCCGCTCGCCTCCTCGACTGACTGCAGCAGCCGCATGGCGGCGGACGGGAACTCGCCCTGAGCGAGGTAATGCGGCACGTGCGCCGCGAAGCCGATCGCGTCGCGGCCCTGCGACCCCAGCCGGTATTCGAGGAGGTGCGCGGCGCTGCCCGGCACCTGCACCCGCTGCAGCCACGGCTCATAGCGGTCGATGAGCTCGGTGCGGGTGGCGTGCGCGGTGATGCCGACCGGCCGCGTGTGGGGCACAGCCATCGGGATGGCGTTGAGGCCGATGGTGGTGTGCACGCCGAGCTCATCCATGAGCGACCCGACAGCGGCGACGAACGCCTCCCAGCGGAAGTCCGGCTCGGGGCCGGTCAGGAGCAGGAACGGCCGGCCGGTGGTGTCGGTCAGTCGTGACACGGTGAGCTCCGGCTGCTCGTAGGACTCCCAGTGGTCCTCGACGAACAACATCGACGGGCGGCGGGCGCGGTAGTCGTAGAGCGAATCGAGGTCGAACCGGGCGACGACCGTCGGCCCGCACGAGCACAGCAGGTGCTCACTCGCGAGGCGGCCCGCCGCCCCGGCGTCCACGAAACCGGCGAGCGCCACCACGAGCACAGGAGCCTGCGATTCGGCGGCTTCGGCCTCCCACGAATAGAGGTCACGAGGGTCACTCACGAGTCCTCCGGACGGCGCGGTAGCTGGATGGTCGGGCACGGGATGCAACGCTAAGGCGGCAGCCAGAATTTCGCCGGGGCGGCCACCGCCCTGTCGTCGTACCGGAAGGTCATTGTCCTCGTGAACGAGAAGATGCCCGGCGCCCCCGCCGATTGGTGGCGCGACGCCGTCATCTACCAGATCTATCCACGCTCGTTCGCGGACGGCAACGGCGACGGGATCGGCGACCTGCCCGGCGCCATCGCCCGGCTCGACCACCTGCGCGACCTCGGCGTCGACGCGGTGTGGCTGTCGCCGTTCTTCCCGTCGCCGCAGCACGACGCGGGTTACGACGTCGCCGACTACTGCGATGTCGACCCGCGCTTCGGCACCCTCGCCGACGCGGACCGGTTGCTGGCGGAGGCGCACGCGCGCGGACTGCGCGTGCTGGTCGACCTCGTGCCCAACCACACCTCCGACGAGCACGTGTGGTTCCAGGCCGCTCTCGCCGCGCCGGACGGCAGCCCCGAGCGAGCCCGCTATCTCTTTCTCGACGGCATCGGTCCCAGCGGGAACGCGCCGCCCAACAACTGGCTGAGCGTCTTCGGGGGGATTGCGTGGACCCGCGTCCAGCGCCCGGACGGCACCCCCGGCCAGTGGTATCTGCACCTGTTCGACACGCATCAGCCCGACCTCGACTGGACCAATCCTGAGGTGCACGCCGAGTTCGAACGGGTGCTGCGTTTCTGGCTCGACCGCGGCGTCGACGGCTTCCGCGTCGATGTGACGCACGGCATGGTCAAGGAGGCCGGCCTGCCCGACTGGGACGCGTCGCCCAACGGCATCGCCGCCGAGAACGCGGCTGGGAAGCGGCCGCCCATGTGGGACCAGGACGGCGTCCACGACATCTTGCGCAGCTGGCACGCGCTGCTCGCGACGTATGGCGAGGACCGCATCCTGTGCGCCGAGGCGTGGGTCGCGCCGCCGGAACGTCTCGCCCGCTACGTGCGGCCCGACGAAATGCAGCAGGCGTTCAACTTCGAGTATCTGCAAGCCCCGTGGCAGGCCGACGAGCTGCGCAGGGTCATCGTCTCCTCGCTCGACGCGGTGCAGGCAGTCGGCGCGCCCGCGACCTGGGTGCTGAGCAACCACGACGTGGTGCGGCACGTGTCCCGGCTCGGCCTGCCGGACGGCATCACGAGTGACGGCGGAATCGGCATCGGCGACGTCCAGCCCGACCGGGTCCTCGGCCTGCGCCGCGGCCGCGCCGCGACGCTCCTGGTCCTCGGCCTCCCCGGGGTCGCGTACGTCTACCAGGGTGAGGAGTTCGGCCTGCCGGAGCACACCGAGCTGCCGAACGAGACGCGGCAGGACCCCACGTACGCGCGGTCGGGCGGTCGTGAACTCGGTCGCGACGGCTGCCGAGTGCCGATCGCTTGGGAGGCGCAGGCACCGGCGTACGGCTTCAGTCCCAATGGCGCGAGCTGGCTGCCGCAGCCCGCGGACTGGGGTCCCTACGCGGCCGACAGCCAGCGCGGCGTCGCCGGCTCGACGTACGAGATGTACCGCGCGGCACTGGTCCTGCGGCGCCAGCGCCGGCTCGGGCAAGGAAAGATCGAGATCGACACGTCGTACGACGAAGGCGTCGTCACCTACCGCAACGGCGACGTCACGGTGATCGCGACCGTTGGCGGGTCGAGCGCAGCGCTGCCCGCCGGCGCCCGGGTGCTGCTGGCGAGCGGACCAGTCGTCGATGACGAGATCCCGGCTGACACGACCGTCTGGCTCACGACCGGCTGAGGAGCACCGGCTTGCCCCGACGGCGGGGGCCGGCACAGCGGGGGCCAGCCCCACCTGGGAGCGCTAGCCCTGCTGTGGGGAGGCCAGCGCTCCGGGTGCCGGGGCCGGGCGACACCTGGGAGCGCTAGCCCTGCTGTGGGGAGGCCAGCGCTCCGGGTGCCGGGGCCGGGCCCCACCTGGGAGCGCTAGCCCTGCTGTGGGGAGGCCAGCGCTCCCGGGGGCCGGCGCCGGGTCCGACTCGGGCGCCGGCACCGGGCCGGTCAGCTGGTGCTGGTCGCGGTCAGCTGGTGCTGGCAGCGCTTGGCTTGACCGTCGCGGCCTTGGGGGCCTTGGGAGCCTTGGGCTGGTGGCCCCAGCCGGCGCCTGCTGCCTTCAATGTCGTCTCGTCCATGACATCGACGACCGTCGCGGTCGACCCGGCAACGGTCGCATCGAGGTGCACGACGTCGCCGACCTTCACGCTGCCGATGCCGTCGCGGGCCGCGTTCACGATGGTCGCGGCCGTGACGGTGTAGGACTTCGAGAAGCCGTCGTCCGACTTGACCGTGATGGCTGATGCGCTGACGGCGGTGACGGCGCCCTGCTGCGTGTCGACCGTCTGGTAGGTGCCGTCGGCCTTCTGGACGACGAACTCACCGTGCAGGGCACTGCCGATCTCACCGGCGCCGCGGAGGCCACCGCCCGGGCCACCGCCGGGGCCACCACGGAAGTGCCCACCGCGCGGTCCGTGGCCGCCGAAACCGTTCGCGCCGGGGTTGTTGGGGTCAGCGGGGTTCGGCACAACCGGTGCGGGGGCGGTGCTGCCGGGTGCCGGTGTCGTGGTGGCCGCGCCGGGAGTCGTCGCCGCGGTGTTGCTGGCGGCGGAGGCGATGCTCGTGACACCGAGGGCCCCCGCGCCGACAGCGACCGCGACGAGGGCGACACCCATGCGGTTGCGGGGTCGCGGCGCCGGCGAGGCGCTGTCCAGGATGTCCGGGCCCGCGTTGGGCGCGGGGGTGGATCGGTCCGTGGGGAACTGCTCGTTCATTCGTACCTCCGTCAATTGGGGTGCGGCTTGCCACCCGAGTGTCGGAAGCCAACCTGGAGAGCACCTGAAATTCTGGCTGCAGAGCACTGTGAGAACCGCCCGGCGCCCACAGGATTCTCACAGCGAGCCGCCAGGTTGGACGCAGCCAGATGCGGGAGAGTCTCTGACATGACCGAGCCGAACGATACCGAGCCGACCGCCCCGCACGACCAACACGCGCCCGCCGCCGAGATGCTCGCCGCCTCCGAGCCCGCCGCCCCCCACGACCACCACGCCCCCGCCGCCGACGGGCTGGCCGCCGCCGAGCCCGGCGCCCCCCACGAC
>CAXSDE010000052.1:0-19951 GCA_964236265.1 uncultured bacterium | reverse complement strand
GTCGGAGTCGGTGCGCCCGGCTTGGTCGGCGTCGGGGTCGGCGTCGGGGTCGGCCTCGGGGTCGGCGTCGGGGTGGGGGTCGGGGTCGGGCCACCCGGCTTCGATGGCGTCGGGGTGGGCGTCGGCTTGGGGGCCGGCTTTGCACCGCAGACGATGACCGGTTCGGCCAGATAGCGGGTGTGGAACCTGTCCCGCTTGAGCTCGCTGCCGCCGCTGCGGTAAACGCGGGTCACGTCGATGTCGAAGCCCGGTCCACCATGCGCGCCCTCGCAGTCGGGGCGCGTGTTGTAGACGATCGCCGGAGCGGTCGTGAGCCGATAGCGCGGCGAGGAGATCGACTCGACGTCGAAGCGCTTGGTGCTCCAGATGGTGACCGTCAACGACGTGCCCGTGTAGGACGTCGTGACCATCGCGCCGTACGTGGAGTCGTTGACCCACTCGAGATCCGGTGCCGGCCAGGAGACCGTCGCCTCGCGGCCGGCGGGATAGCGCGAGATGTAGTACGAGTGCGTCTTGTGCACCGGGATCGGGAAACCTCCGAAGAACGCGGCGTTGAACGTCGTCGTCGCGAACTGGCTGACGCCGCCGCCGACGGATTCGGTGAACAGGCCGCCCTCGATCATCGGCGCACTGACGAAACCGCGCTGCACGTCCCGCTTGCCGACGACGGCGTTGAGGTCGAACGTGGCGCCCGGCAGCACGACGGTGCCAGAGACGATGTCGGCGATCGTGTGGATGTTGGTCACCCGGGAGGCGCAGCACGGGTGGTACGTCGTGAACTCGCCGACCTTCTCCTTGATGCCGAGCGACCGCGCCTTCGCCGTCGTCAACGCCGGCTCCACCGAACGCAGCTGCAGCGGCACGTCCCGCGGCGCCGGTGCGCCCAGCGCACCCCGAACGGCGGTCACCACGCCTTCGGCCGTCGCCTCGCGTCCGGTGACCGACGGCACGATCGACGGCCGGCCCCCGACCACCGTGAAGCGGGCGTCCTTCGCCGTGACGGCGAAGATCTTCGTGCTCGAACCCAGGGAGGCGACGAGCTTCGTGCCGTCGAGGAACGGCTCGAGGTGCCCGTCCTTGGCGATGAAGGTGAGGGCGCCCGCGATCATCTCCGGCGTGACGACGACCGACGTCGATCCGGCCCGGAGGATGACGGGGGCGGCGACGGCAGGCTGGGCGATCTCCGTGAGCGCTCGCCGGACCTCGGTGGCCGTGAGCGTCGGATCGCTGGTCGTCAAGGAGAGCGGGATCGGGTCGTCACTGACGAGATAGGAGCCGCGGATCTTGGCCACGGCGTCCGGCACGTCGAGCTCCTGGCCCGGTCGCGGCAGGACGGCGACGGCGGTCTTTCCCCGGTAGGTGAGCGATCCCTCGCGGAATGCCGACTGCAGCCCGGCGCCGACCGTGGTGACCGCGGCGGTCAGCTTGGCCTCGTCGACCGCGATCACGGGGTCGAAGTCGCGGTGCCCCGAGAGCGCCTTGACAAGCCCCCATGGCGCCCAGGGCCGGCTCGCGGCGCGCCGCGCCGAGGCGAGGGCATCGACTCCGAGCCCCGCGGCGGCCGGGTCCAGCGTCCGCGTGCCGGCGCCCGGGATCTGGAGGACGAGCGGGGTGTGGACGCCGGTGCCCTTGGCGGCGATCTGGGCTGCAGCGTCCGCAACTGTCAGCCCACTGACGTCGACACCCGCCACTGACGTGCCATGCGGAATGTCATGCAGACCCACGGCGGCTTCCGCGCCGGCGTAGAGGGCGATGAGCAGTCCGAGGACGAGGAGCGGCCAGAGCCGGCGGGACCTGCGAGGCGCGGAACGGTCGCGGCCCGAGGCACGATCTGTTGACGCCAAGGAAGTGTGCCCCCCGCGGGATGCTCGAGTCAGTGCGCCCATCGTAGGCGGTGCGCTTCGGCGGGCCCGTCCCGTGGTCGCCGGGGAGCGACTTGGCCAGGTGCCGGGGCGTCGTTAGGGTGACCGGGCTACCCGGCAAAAAGTGCCAAACCGCCCACACCCGCCCACACCACCTGAAAGCCCCCGGCACTGTAGATGTGGCCGTCAAGCAATGGTCACGACCGCCCGACACCAAGGAGGATCTCGCCTTGCTGAGAGGAGCCATCATGTCTCAAGGCCCCCACCGCCGTCCGACATCGCGCGTCACCGCCACCGTTCTCGCAGCCCTTGTCTCCTTCGCCTGGCTCGCCGTTTCCTCGGGTCCGGCTTCCGCGTCCAGCGGCGTCGTCCACGCCACCGCCCGCGAAACCTCGTTCGCCGGCATGATCAACGCCGACCGGCGGCGCCACGGCCTGAAGCCGTTGCGTGTCGTGTCCGACCTCACGCTGGTCGCCCGCACGTGGTCCGGCCGGATGGCCGGTGCCGGCGACATCTCGCACAACCCGCGGCTCACCAAGCAGGTCGGCCCGTGGCGCACCGTCGGGGAGAACGTCGGCATCGGCCCGGGCACCCGCCTCCTGCACAACGCCTTCATGGCTTCCCCCGACCACCGCGCCAACGTCCTGTCCCGCGCCTACACCGAGGTCGGGATAGGCGTCGTACGACGCAATGGCACTCTGTTTGTCACCGAGGACTTCCGCCGTCCGGCGCGGGCGCCGGGGGCGGCCGTGTCCGCGACCGTCCAGCCCGCTCCGATCGTCAACCCCGGCACTCGACGGGCGTTGGCTCGTCCGGCGGCTCCTCCCGCACTGGACGAGGCGCTCTCCGCGGAGCTTGCGCGGCTGGCGGCCCTGCCCGCGCCCGAGGCTGCGGATCCCGTCGGTGCGGCGTTCGGATTTCTCGAGACGATGCGCGGGCTCACCTCGTGACGGCACCCCTCACCGGCCCATTTGTGCGCGTTTGCTCACGGGGCGTAACGGGATGAGGCAGACTCCGACGGACACGAGAGCACCGGGACCCTGGGCCGCTGCGCAGACCGGACGAGGAGATGCCATGGCCGTCCGCGTGCTCGTCATCGACGACACCGAACACGTCCGCATGATGCTCGCCGACATGCTGGCCCTCGACGGGTTCGATGTCGTGGGACAGGCGTGGGATGCCGACAGCGCGGTCGCCGCAGCGAGCGCCTGCCAGCCCGACATCGCGATCATGGATCTCCGACTGCCGGGCACCGACGGCATCGAGGCGACGCGGCGACTGCGCCAGGCCTGCCCGGCCACCTCCGTGATCCTCTACACGGCCTACCTGACCGACGAGATCCGGGCCGCCGCCGACGCCGCCGGTGCCGCGCACTGCCTCCGCAAGACCGACGGGTTGATCGAGCTCGAGCGCGAACTGTCGCGGCTGACGTTGCACCTGCTGCGCGAAGGGTGACCGCCGGTACCCTGGCCGGGGCCGTCCGGCGCGGCCGCCCACGTCCGCGGTGAGGAGGCGACGACCCATGGCACGACTGCGCCGCGGCGATCCGCGTTCCCCGGCCGTCGTCGCCGGGGAGGCCTCGGCGGAGGCCGCCGTCCGCTATGCCCGCACGGCACCGACGGACACCGGCGCCGCGGCCTTCTTCGACGTCGACAACACGATGATGATCGGGTCGTCGATCTACCACTTCGTCCGCGGCCTCGCCACGCGGCACTTCTTCACGACCGGCGACCTCTACCGTTTCGCCTACCAGCAGGTCGTCTTCCGCGTGGGCGGCCGTGAGCGGGCGTCGCACATGTCGGCGGTGAAGGAGGCGGCGCTGGGCTTCTGCGCCGGTCACCGTGTCGAGGAGCTCATGACCCTCGGCGAGGAGATCTACGACGAGCTCATGGCCGACCGCATCTGGTCGGGCACGCGCTCGCTGGCGCAGCGGCACCTCGACGCCGGCCAGCCGGTCTGGCTCGTCACGGCGACCCCCGTCGAGCTCGCCACGATCATCGCTCGCCGCCTGGGCCTCACGGGCGCCCTCGGCACCGTCGCCGAGATCGAGCACGGCACCTACACCGGGCGGCTCGTCGGGGAGCCCCTGCACGGGCCCGCGAAGGCCGAGGCCATCCGGTCGCTCGCCGAGCGGGAAGGGCTCGACCTCGCGCGCTGCTCCGCCTACGGCGACTCCGCCAACGACATCCACATGCTCGCCGTGGTCGGCCACCCCTGCGCCATCAATCCCGACACCGAGCTGCGCCGCACGGCGCGCGAGCGCGGCTGGGAGATCCGCGACTTCCGCACCGGTCGCAAGGCGGCCAAGATCGGCATCCCCACCGCCGCCGCCAGTGGACTGGTGACGGGGGTCGTCCTGATGATGCTGGCGCGACACAAGCGGCGGACGCACGGCCGGACCTGAGCGCCCCCTCCCCGACCCGCACTGGCGGCCCGGCCGTGGTGAAGTTACGCCGATTGCCCGCTCAACTTCCTTCCCCCACCGCCGACAAGGCCTAGAAGGACGACGATCGACCCCTGAGGACTGCCTGTCATGACGACCACCGCCGCGCGCACCGCGCACATCGCCGCGCATTTCGTGCGCATTGCCGCCCGCAACGCGCGGCGGCCCGCGAGCGTGGCGGGCGCCGTGTTGACCGCTTCCGCCGTCGTGCTGCTTCCCACGCTGCCCGCGTCTGCCGCCACCACTTCGGTGACGCCTGCGTTCACCTGCGCCGCCGCCAACACCGACGGCAGCTACACGTTCTTCTTCTCCTACACCAACAGCACGTCCGCGACGGTTTTCATCGACGGCCGCGCGAGGAACGACGTGACGCCCGCCAGTGCGGGCGCCGACCCGCCAACGAGGTTCGAGGCCGGCACGCACGCGGCATTCAGCGTGACCACGAACAAGGACTCCGTGAAGTGGCGCCTCGACGGGACGACAGCGGAGGCCAACACCTCGACGCTGTGCACCGGCCAGGCCGTCGTCGCCGAGTCGTGGTCGCCGCTCCTGCTTCCCGCCGCGGCGATCGCGCCGTTCGCTCTGTGGTTCGTGCGCAACCGGCGTCGACAGCGCCTCGCTCCTGCGCAGTGACCATGGACGGCGGCGCCGTTCCCGCGGTCGGGGGCGCCGTGCCCGCGGTCGGGGGCGCCGTTCCCGCGGTCGGGGGCGCCGTTCCCGCGGTCGCCGGGCCGGTCCGCCGCGCGCGACTGTCGGCATGGCCCGTCCCGGTGCGCATCGCGGCACTGCTGCTCATCACCCTGGGGGTCTTCGAGCCGGGCCTGCGCTACACATACGAGACCGTGCGTCTCGGCATCGACCCGACCGGGCCGCTCGCGTTCGTCCCGTTCGTGCCGCTGGCGGTCGTCGCGGTCATCGTCACCCGCTGGGCAGGCGACCCCGCGGAGCCCCGGATCCTGCCCCAGCGGTCCGCCGACTGGACGATCGCCGGGATGCTCCTCGTGCTGGCGGGCGCCCTCGCGCTCCAGGGGCCCTACATCTTCCGCACCGAGACGCTCACCTGGCGGGCGGACCTGCTGCCGCTGGCCCCGTTCGTCGGAGCGCTCGTCTGCGTGTTGTTCGGCGCGCGCATGCTCTTTCGGCTGCGGCCCGCCATCGGTCTGCTCACCGCCATGTCGCCCGCCCTCTACCGCGCGGTCCTCGAGCCACTGCGCCAGCTCATCGACCGCTCGACGGCAGCCGCGCTGCCCCTCCTCGACAGGTGGTTGCACATCGCGACCGTGAGCGGGTCGGGTGACAGCCGGTATGTGACCATCGACGGACCCACCGGCCCGTTCACCGTGCTCGTCGCGCAGGCGTGTGCCGGTGGCGGCGCCGTCCTCGCCGGCGGCTTGCTGGCGGCCACCATCAGCCTGGTCACCGTCGGACGGCGGCGGTCGAAAGTGGCGTGGTCCGTGCTCACGGTCGGGCTCTGCTGGGCGGGCAACCTCGTGCGGCTCGTGTTGCTCGTCGTGACCGGTCACCTTCGGGGCGAGGCGGCGGCGCTCGGCCCGGTGCACGCTTTCGGCGGTGCCATCACCCTCGGCATCTCCCTCACCGCCGCGCTGGCGCTGACCCGGCGCTTCGGCCTCACGATGCGCCGGCCCACGGCGCATCCCGAGCCGCTGTCCGGGATGCCGCGCGTCACCACCCGCGCCGCGGCCGGGCTGGTCCTCGTGTCCCTCGCGCTGGCGGTCCCGTGCGGCATCGCCACCTCCTCGTACGACTTCCTGTCCGGCGCCTCCGCCTCCCCGGCACCGTCGGTCGCCGAGCGGGTGTCCGCGGTCGCCGGCGTGACGCCACTGCAGCCGGTCAACTGGGCCCCCGCCTATTTCGGCGAGGACGCGCAGTGGCACCGCTGGCTGGTGTTTGCCGCAGCCGACAAGCGGCCCGTCAGCATTGATGTCGTCAGCACCGAGCAACTGTCCACGTTCGACCAGTACGGGCTGGCCGCTTGCTATGGCTTCCACGGCTACCGCATCGAGGAGCAGGGGACGACGGCGCTGCCCGGCAACCGGCTCGGCGAGCAGATCGTGTACGTCGACCCGGCCACCGGTGACCGGGTGCGCGTGCTGTCGTGGCGGCAGCGCGCCCTCGACGACCGCTATGAACGGGTCGTCGTGCAGCACCGCAGCCGGCCCGGCGAGGGCGACGACGAGATCCTCGTCGGCAACGCGGCCCTGACACTGCTGGCGCCGGGCGACTCCGGCGCGCGCATCGGCGGTATCGATGCGTAGGCCGCGGCGGCCGGTCCGGCGGCGCGACCGGGCACAGCGACGGTGGGACGCTCCCATCAACCGCCTCATCCGGGTGCTGATCCTGGGCGTGGCCTTCTACGGCATCCTGCTCATCCGGGCGTGGCTCTTCCCCGACGGTCGCGAACCCACCTGGTGGTGGGAGCGGGCGCTGCAGCAACTCTCATGGTGCTGGGTCGCCGCCCTGCCGGCCGTGTCGATCAGCCTGGTCTCCCTCGTCATCCCCGCCGGCCGCCGGCGCGAGGACACCGGCACGCCGATCCAGCACCTCGTGTGCTTCCGCATCGTCTCGCGCGGCCGCAACGCCGACGCGCTCGCCGACACCGTCAATGCGGTGCGCGTGGCCATGGCCGGCCGCCCGCTGTTTCCTTACTGCATCGAGGTTGTCACGGACGAGACGGTCGCGCTGCCGCTCGGCGCGGACCTGCGCGCGTACGTCGTACCCAGTAACTATTCGACCCCGTTGAAGTCGCTCTACAAGGCGCGTGCGCTGCACTACCTGAGTGCTGAGTCACCACTGCCGGACACCGCGTGGGTCTTCCACTGCGACGAGGAGTCGCAGGTGACCACGGGTCTCGTCGGTGGCATCCGCGATGCGGTCGCGGAGGAGGAAGAACGAGCCGCACAAGGGCTTTCGCCGCGCATCGGGCAAGGCACCATCATGTATTACCGCAACTTGGCCAAGCACCCGTTCCTGACGTTGGCCGACACGCTGCGCACTGCCGACGACGTCACGCGGTTCCTCACGCAGTTTCGCATCGGGCGGTTGTTCTGCGGCATGCACGGCTCCTTCATCCTCGTGCGCGCCGACATCGAGAAGACCGTCAGTTTCGACGTCGGCCCCGAAGGATCCATCACGGAAGACGCGTGGTGGGCCTTCGAGCAGTCGCACAACGGCCGCGAGTTTCGCTGGGTCGACGGCTTCCTCATCGAGCAGTCCACGGAGAAGACGATGGACTTCGTCAAGCAACGCCGGCGCTGGTATTGCGGGCTGTGGAAGGTCTGCCTCTACGCGCCCGCGCCGGCACCGGTGCGTGCCGCGTTGATGGTGTTCATGGTGACGTGGGTCGCGTCCGCGCTCGGCGGCCTCTACACCGTCATCAACGGGCTCACCGGCTATCGCACCGACACGATGACCGCGACGCTCGGCGCGCTCGTCGCCGCCTGGTACGTCTCCGCCTACCTCACCGGTCTGTGGCTCAACCTGCGCGCGATGCCGGCGGCGGACCGGCCGGCCCGCGGGCGGCGGTGCGTCCTGTGGGTCATGCAGTTGCTCCTGCTGCCCGTCTTCGGCTTGCTGGAGGCGGCCGGCGTCGTCTACGCGATCGTCAAGCCGGAGCGGGGTTTCCACGTGGTGCAGAAGTCGGGCAGCTCGACGAGCGCCGCGCCTCCCCCGGGCGCTCCCGACCCGGGCGCTCCCGACCCGGGCGCTCCCGACCCGGGCGCTGCAGACCCGGGCGCTCCCGACCCGGGCGCTGCAGACCCGGGCGCTCGAGACCCGGGCGCTCCAGACCCGGCCGCCGTGCCCGGTCAGCGCAGCGGCGCCGCGACGACCCCCTCGATGCCGTCGAAGTAGGCGACGGGGCCACCCGCGCCCTCGCGGCCAGCCTTGGCGGGAGGATCCGCGGCCTCACCGGTAGGGCTTCCCGCGCTCGGCCACCAGCTTGTCGACGTGACGCTGAACCGTGTCGCGCACCTGCGCGGCCAGCTCGACCACGGTGTCCTTGTCGTCAGCCGCGCCCGGGCCGTGGGCGGCGGTGTCGATCGGCTCGCAGAACTCGATCAGCCACCTGGCCGGCAACGGCAGGAAGCCGAGGGGCCCGAGCCACGGGAAGGTCGGGGTCACCGGGAAATACGGCAGCCCGAGCAGGCGGGCCACCGGCGAGAGGTCGGCGAGCATGGGATACGAGTCCTCCGCGCCCACGATCGCGACCGGGATGATCGGTACGCCCGTACGGAGAGCCAGCGCGGCGAAGCCCCCGCGACCGAAGCGCTGCAGTTGGTGACGCTCGTCGTACAACTTGCCCGTGCCGTGGAAACCCTCGGGAAAGACGCCCACGAGCTCGCCGGCCTCGAGGAGCGCCAGCGCGTCCGCGTGATCCGCCCGGGTCACACCGAAGCGACGCGCGATGCCCCCGACGAGCGGCAGCCGGAACACGAGGTCCGCCGCCAGCAGGCGCAGGTGTCGCGGCACGGGGCCGTCGTCGTGGACGGCCAGCGCCAGGAGCAGGGCGTCGAGCGGAAACGTGCCGCTGTGGTTGCCGACGACGAGCGCGGGCCCGACAGCCGGGAGGTGCTCGGCTCCGCTCACGACACCCGCAAGATACGCGCGCCAAACCGGGCGCAGGGCAGGCAGCAGCCACTCGGCAGTGAGATCCCGGTCGAACCCGTCGCGGTCGCCACGGTGCGGGCCGTTGCCGGAGGCTCGGCGCAGGTGGCCGGTCAGCCGATCCAGGACCGCGTCCCACTCAGCGTTCACGGGACCTCCCGATGCAACGCTGGGCGCAGCCGCGCCAGGTGGGGCGAGCTACTTCTTGTTGCGGCGCTGAACGCGTGTCTTCTTCAGCAGCTTGCGGTGCTTCTTCTTCGCCATTCGCTTGCGACGCTTCTTGATGACCGAACCCACGTGAGAAACCTGCCTGCTCTGGAGCATGTACGACGGTACGAGATTGCGACGTAGCCTACCGGGCGCTGCCGGCCGGCCGGCAAAGACCCTGGTCACAGGGTCGGCTGTGCGCTCAGCCGGCCTCGATGTAAGCGTCCCGAAGGTAGTCGTGGACGGCCTGGTCGAGGACCCGGAACGAGCGGCCGACCCGCACTGCGGGCAACTCGCCGCCGTGCACGAGTCGGTAGACGGTCATCTTGGACACGCGCATGACCGCGGCCACCTCCGCCACGGTGAGGAATCGCACCTCGCTCAACGGCTTGCTGTTGTCACTCATCGACACCCTTTGCCCGGCACGCGGCACCGGCTTCCCCACCGGTGCACGACACACGCCTGTCGGGGAACTCTATCGGCGCGGGGTCGGCTTGAGGAGAGCCTGATCGTGATCGGTGTCGCCGGCCCGATCACAACCTGGCCGATCGGTCGCCGGCCGGGGGGCCGACGCCGTCGAGAAGAAACTCGATCATCGGGTCGTACAGGTGGGGAGAGACCCCGTCGTCCAGCGGCACCGTGACGAGCATGGAGCCCTGCTCCTCGCCGAGAAAGAGCCCCGGGTCGTTGCAGTCGGCGAAGCCGAGCGTCTCGACACCCGCCTGGGCGGCGGCGCCCGCCCAGCCGTGGTCGGCGAGGACCAGGTCGGGGCGCTCGCCCACGTTCGCGAGCACCTCGCGCATGTAGGCCGGCGAGTGGGTGTGCAGCAGGTGGCCGCCGTGGCGGTAGACGTGCACCCCGCCGATGTCGTACGCATCGGCAGACGGCCCGCTGAGGATGCGACAGCCGGCCATCGCCAGGCGGCGGGCGGCGGCCTGGTGGACGGGGAGCAGGTTGGCGGGGTGGCCGGTCCCGAGCAGGACCGAGTCGCCCCGGTCCGCGGCCGTGCGCAGGCGTTCGCGCATCGCGGTCAGGCGGTCCATGGTGAGATCCGGGTCGATGGCGTCGATCCCGTCGTACGACAGGTCACCGTTGATGCCCACCTTGCGCACCATCAGGGCGAAGAGGCTCTCGAACGTCCACTCGCGCGTGAACGCGATGCCGAACGTGACATTGACGTCCCCGGCGACCGTGCGGCGGATGTTGTCGAGGTTATTGGCGCGCGGGGTCGCAACCTCGCCGGCGATCGCGCTGTCCACGAGGTGCGTGCGCAGGGCTTCGGGATCTACTGTCATGTCCGGTCGAGGCTACCCATCTCGCGACGGCGCACAGGGGCCGGCTCGGGCGCACCGGGACGTCGACCCTCGGACCTCCCCCGCGACGGCGACTGCCCCGTCAACGACCTCCTGCGGAAAGGAACGCACGCAATGCCGACCATCACGCCCAACCTCTGGTTCGACACGCAGGCCGAAGAGGCCGCCGCCTTCTACGTATCCGTGTTTCCCGGTTCACGGATCGCCAGGGTCTCGCGTTACACCGAGGCGGGGCCGCGCGAGGCCGGCACCGTGCTCGCCGTCGACTTCGTGCTGGACGGCAACCGGTTCACGGCGATCAACGGCGGTCCGCAGTTTCCATTCGACGAGGCCGTGTCCTTTGCCATCGAGTGCCAGACGCAGGACGAGATCGACGCCTATTGGGACAAGCTCCTCGCTGGCGGCGGCCAGGAGAGCCAATGCGGTTGGCTGAAGGACCGGTACGGCTTGTCGTGGCAGGTGATCCCGCAGGGCCTGGACGCGCTCCTCGGCGACCCCGACCCGGCCCGCGCTGACCGCGCCATGAAGGCGATGCTCGGGATGGTCAAGCTCGACGTGGCGGCCCTGCGCGCCGCCGCGGACGGCTGAGGCCTCACGACTTGTCAGGCTGTACGACGGCTGGAGCCCTCCTCCAGCCTGACAAGTCGGCCGGGGCGTCGGCCACGCGTCAGCCCAGGTGCGGGCGACCGGCCGGCCACGACCGCGAACGACGCGACGCTCACCGGACGACCGTCCTCAGCCAGTGGGCGAAGGGCGGCCAGATCACTCCGGCCAGTCGCTCGTAGCCGCGGGCTCCCGGATGTGACCCGTCTCCCGCGGTGACCTCCGCTGCCCAGTGGACATCGCCGGCCAGAGCGCCGGCTGTGTCGACGAACGGGATACCGCGGCGCGAGCACGCGGCGGCGATGACTGCCGAGCGCTGCAGGATCCGCGTGTTGTGGTCGTCGTCCGCGACAAGCGGCGGGCCGACAACCAGGACGGACCAGCCCGCGTCGGCCGCGGTGTGCAGCATCGCGTCGAGCGCCGTGACGGTCTCGTCCTGCGTGCAGCGGGAGCGGCCGCCGAGAAGCGCCGTGTCGTTGACGCCGGTGCTCAGCACGAGGCCGAACGCGTCGCCGTCGCGCAGCCGGGGCGCCGCCTCGCGCGCCAGGCGCGCCGCCACCTCCGCTGTCGTCTCGCGCCGCACACCGAGGTTGTACGACGTGATGTCATGGCCCGCCTGTCGCGCCCGCGAGGCGATCCGGCCCACCCAGCCGAGTGCGCACTCGTCCCCGAGCCCGGCAACGAACGAGTCGCCGGCAAACGCGATCCGCACGTCGCTCACCACGTCGCTCACAGAGTGCCGTCCTCGACCGCTGTGAGGAGGTCCAGGAGCGCGGAACACTCCCACGTCCGGTTGCGCCGCGCGGCGCCGCCAGCCGCCTGCAGCACCCCAGCCTCCTCGAGCACCTGGACTGCGGCGCGCGCCTGGGGGGCACTGCGGCGCGTCGCAGCCATAGCGATCGGGACGTTCAGGACGGGATGCGCCGGCAGGACGTCGATGAGGTCCCAGACGGCGGAGTCGCGGCGGGTCTTCGCCACGTGGCGGCGCCACTCCTCCTGCGCAGCGGCGACGGCCCCGAGGTAGCGCTGCGCCAGGGAGGTGGCTTCGCTCATCGCGATCGAGAAGGTTTCGAGCCACGTGCCGACATCGCCGGCGCGGAACGCCGTCAGCCCGGCGATGTAGCGGTCGCGCCTTCGCGCGAGCACGACGCTGACGGGCGGCACATAGTGCGTGGCGAGGGCGCGCCGTCGCAGGATCACGTGCACGAGCGTGCGGCCCGTGCGGCCGTTGCCGTCCGCGAATGGGTGGATGGTCTCGAACTGCGCGTGCGCGAGAGCAGCTTGCACCAGTGGTGACGCGTCCCGGCCACCGCAATAGCCCACCAGGTCCTCGAGCAGTCCAGGAACCATGTCGGGCGGCGGCGGGACGAAGTCGGCTCCGCAGGGGGTGAAGTCGTTGCCGCCGATCCAGTTCTGTTCCTCGCGTATCAAGCCGGCGACAGCGGGGTGCGCCCGGGCCATGAGAGCGCGGTGGATGTCGACGATTGCGGCCAGGGTCACCGAGCGATCGCTCGCGTCATCGATCGCCAGCTGCATCGCGTCGATCGACGACACGATCTCACCCAGCATCGGAGTCAACCGGCGCAACTCCGCCTCCGCAAAGGCGATGGATCGGACGGGCGCCTGCAGGCCCTCGACTTTCGACGAGGCGATGGATTCGGTCCGTAAGAGGAGACGGGCGAGCGGAGCCAAGGCGCGGTCGGGGCGATTGTTGAGGAGGGCGATCTCGTGTTCCGCGTCGGCGATCAGACCCGCAAGATGGCTGTCCAGGACCGGGTTGAGCGCCGCCAGGAGGTCGGGAACGTGAAAGTCGTACGTGCACCCCCGCCGATGCCGCGCAGGGGCGTGCACAGCCGGATCCGAGGCCCACGTCGCCGTGACCCACCGTCCTGGCATCCCTACCTCCTTATCATCCTTAAGAAGGGATCATGCGTTAAACCTTCTTAAGAGGCAACCGTAAGAAGGGATAGCGGTCGGCAGGGGCGAGCGGGCGGGCGGCGCAGGGCCGGCGGCAGCACTGGGCCGGCGGCGTCGTCAGCCGGCGGCGTCGTCAGCCGGCGGCGTCGTCAGCCGGCGGCGAGCTCCACCGAGCGGTCGCGGCAGGCCAGCAGGCCCTCGCGCAGGGCGCCCTTCACGTCGCGGGCATCGAAGGCCGCGATGGCCGCTGCCGTCGTGCCCCCCTTGGACGTCACCATCGCGCGCAGCTCCGCCGGAGCCGTGCCCGTCTCACGCAGCAAGATGCCGGCGCCGATGATCGTCTGGGTGGCCAGAGCTGTCGCCGTCTCCTCGTCGAGCCCGAATTCGACGCCCGCGGCAACCATTGCCTCGACGAGGTAGAAGACGTACGCCGGGCCGCTGCCCGAGACCGCGGTGACGGCGTCGAGATCGCGCTCAGTGACGCGCCGCACGGGCCCCAGGGTCGCCAGCAGTTCCTCGGCGATCAGCAGGTGTTCCTCGGTCGCCGCCGAGCCCGGCGCCACGGCGCTCATGCCCTCGCCGACCAGGGCCGGCGTGTTGGGCATGACCCTGATGACGGGGGCGCCGGTCGGCAGCCGGTCCTCGAGAAAACGCGCGGTCACACCCGCGGCGATGGAGATCGTGAGGGTTGCCGGGCGGTAGGAGGGCGCGAATTCCTCGACGACCGCGCCGAGGTCCTGCGGCTTGACGGCCAGGACGACCACGTCAGCGTCCGCGACGGCGGCGTCATTCGAGACGACGCTGACGCCGTACCGGCTCGTCAGGAAGGAAGCCCGCGCCTCGTCCTTCTCGGTGACCACCACGTCGGCCGGAGAGTGACCCGCCCGCAACAAGCCGGCGAGGATCGCCTCGCCCATCTTTCCCGCACCGATGATCGCAACAGTCATGCCGTCATTGTGCGTTGAGGGCCACCTCGGGGCCTCCGGAGGGACCGGTGTCGATGTCGGACAGGTGCAACCGCGCGTAGGCGAGGGCCTCGGCGATGTCGCCCTCCCGGTCGGCGCGGGTCTCCGCGCGGCGCGTGTTGACCTCGACGCAGACGTGCCCGTCGAAGCCGCTGTGCGCGAGCTGCTGCAACAGGGCGGCCACGCGCTGGTTGCCGCGGCCGGGGATGAGGTGCTCGTCCTTGCCGCTGCCCTCGCTGTCGGCGAGGTGCACGTGGACGAGCCGGTTGCCGAGGTGGGCGGCCAGCTGCGGGGCGTCCTGCTGGGCGGTGCCGGAGTGGGAGACGTCGAGGGTGGCGTAGACGGGGTTGATGCGCGTCAGGTCCCAGTGGGGCGCGTAGGCCGTCAGGGCCCGGCCGCCGCCTCGGATCGGGAACATGTTCTCCACCGCGACGCGCACGCCGGTGCCGGCGGAGAGCTGCTCGATGCCGTCGAGGAAGCGCCGCGCGTATTCGCGCTGCCACCGGAAGGGCGGGTGGACGACGACGACGTCGGCCTCGAGCTCGGTGGCCATCTCGATCGACTTGCGCAGCTTGACCCACGGGTCGGTCGTCCAGACCCGCTGGGTCACGAGGAGGCACGGCATGTGGACCGCGACGACGGGGATCTCCCACTGCTCGGCGAGGCGCTTGAGGGTGATGGGGTCCTGGCTGACGGGGTCGGTCCAGACCATGACCTCGATGCCGTCGTAGCCGAGCGTGGACCCGATCTCGAACGCGTCAGCGGTCGTCTCGGGGTAGGCCGAGGCGGTCGAGAGCGCGACCCGGATGGGTGGCGTGCGGGAGACGTCGATGGTTTCCTCCTCCCTCACCGTAGGCTTCCGAGTCATGCCCGAGGTTTCGCTTGATTTTCCACGCGAGTGGATCGAATTTGCCGACCCCGCCAATGATGACGAGATCTTCCGCTGCGATCTCACCTGGCTCACCTCGAGCTGGCACTGCATCTTCGCCGCCGGCTGCAAGGGCATCGACGCCACCCGCCCGAACGACGGGTGCTGCAACCACGGCGCCTACTTCACCGACGCGGCCGACGAGAAGCGCGTGCGCGCCTACACGGAGCAGCTGACGCCCGACCTCTGGGAAAACCACCGGCACGGGCGCAAGGGCATCGCCACGACCCTTCGCGAGGAGGACGAGGACGGCAACGCGGAGAAGCGCCGCCGCACCCGGCTCGTGGACGGGGTGTGCATCTACTTCAACAGCGCGGGCTTCCCGGGCGGGATGGGCTGCGCCCTGCACCACCTCGCGGCCACGCTCGACGTGCACTTCATGGAGACCAAGCCCGAGGTGTGCTGGCAGGTGCCGGTGCGGCGGGCGTTCGACACGCGGACGTATGCGGACGGGCACGAGGTGCTGGTCACGACGATCACCGAGTTCGATCGGCGGGCGTGGGGCGAGGGCGGTCACGACTTCGACTGGTATTGCACGGGCGCACCGGAAGCCCACGACGCGCGCGAGCAGGTGTGGCAGTCGTACGAGGCCGAGTTGACCGACCTGATGGGGCCGCAGGGATATGCGGAACTGGTGAAGTACTGCGTGAAGCGCAACAAGAACGCCAAACCCAACGCGGTCCACCCGGCGACGAAGAAGGCGCATGCCATCGCCCGCAAGCTGCTCCCGCTGACGGTCATTTGACGCCTGCGCCTGTCCCGGCGGCCCGCTGCCACGTCAGCCGCGGGGGCAGCCCGCCACCGCGTTCCGACGTCGCCGAACATCAGGTCCAGCGCGTTGTCACTACTTCTTGCCCTGGTTGGCGACTGCCTGGATCGCGGCGGCAGCGGCGTCCGGGTCGAGATACGTGCCGCCCTTGGTCTCGGGCCGCAGGTGGTCGTCGAGGTCGTAGACGAGCGGGATCGACGTCGGAATGTTGAGCGAGATGACGGCCCCGTCGCTGAGCCCATCGAGGTGCTTCACCAGTGCACGCAGGGAATTCCCGTGGGCGGTGACCAGCACCGTCTTGCCGGCCCGCAGGTCGGGGACGATCGCGTCGTACCAGTAGGGAAGCATCCGCACCACGACGTCGGCGAGACATTCCGTCAGCGGCACGAGCTCGGGCGCGAGCGCGGCATAGCGCACGTCCGTCGAGTTGTCGTACGTGCTGCCCCGCTCGATCTCCGGCGGCGGGGTGTCGTAGGACCGGCGCCAGATCGTGAACTGCTCCTCGCCGTACTGTGCGAGTGTCTCCGCCTTGTCCTTGCCCTGCAACGCGCCGTAGTGGCGCTCGTTGAGACGCCACGACCGGCGCACATCGACCCACGACCGCTCCATCTCCTCCAGCGCGAGCTGCGAGGTGTGGATGGCGCGGCGCAGCACCGAGGTGTGCACGACGTCGGGAAGCACCCCCGCGTCGGCCAGCAGTGTGCCGCCGCGGACCGCTTCGGCGCGGCCCTTCTCGGACAGGTCGACGTCGACCCAACCGGTGAACAGGTTCTTCGCGTTCCATTCGCTCTCGCCGTGGCGGAGCAGTACGAGCTTGGCCATGCGACCAGTCTCCCAAAGCCGGTCCGGCGCCGGGCAGGGAGGTCAGCCCGCCGAGACCGCCGAGACCGACGCGGACAGGCTCGCGCCCGTGATCGCTGCGCGGTAGGTGTCCACCAGCCGGGCGGCCGTGACCGACCAGCTGAACGCATTGGCGTGCTCGATCGCCCCGTGCGAGAGGTGGACGAGCTCGGCGGGACGGGACGTGATGTGGGCGATGACCCGCGCGTACGCCAACGGGTCGTGGCCCGCGACCAGCGCACCACTGACACCGTCAACGACGGCAGTGCGCAGACCGCCGACCGCAGCGGCGATCACCGGCGTGCCGCAGGCTTGCGACTCGAGCGCAACGAGCCCGAAGGATTCGTTGTACGACGGGACGACGGTCACCGTCGCGGCGCGGTAGATGTGGGCCAGCTCGTCGGGGGTGACGGGCGCCAGCAGACACACGCGATCGCGGATCCCGAGCTCGACCGCCAGGTTCGTCAGCCACTCGGGCCGGCCGGTGCCGCTGCCGCTCGCGCCGCCGACGACGAGCACCGTGAGGCGGTCGCGCAGGGACGGGTCGCGCGCGAGCATCTCGGCCGCGGCGCGCAGGAGCACGTCCGGCGCCTTAAGCGGCTGGATGCGGCCCACGAACAGCAGCACCACGGCGTCGGCAGCGAGACCGAGCCGGCGGCGCGCAGCAGCGATGTCTCCTGGCCGGAAGCGGTCGAGGTCGACGCCGGGAGCGATGGTGACGACCTGCTCGGGATGGGCGCCGTACAGGTCGATCAGTTCTCTGGCCTCGGCCTCCGTCGACGCGATCAGACGGTCGGCGGCCGCCACGACCTGCTCCTCGCCGACGACACGTTCGATCGGTTCCGGGCAGTCGCCGTCGGCGAGCGCGGCGTTCTTGACCTTCGCCATCGTGTGCATCGAGTGAACCAGCGGCACACCCCAGCGGTCCTTCGCGAGCCAGCCGACCTGCCCGGACAGCCAGTAGTGCGAGTGCACGACGTCGTACGAGCCGGCGCGGACCCCGTCGGCGAACAACCCGGCGGTGAACGCGCACAGCTGCGCGGGGAGCTCGTCCTTCGGCAGGTCCTGCAGCGGGCCGGCGATGATGTGGCGCACCGTCACGCCGTCGGCGACCTCGACGACCGGCGGCAACCCGGCGCGGGTCGCGCGCGTGAAGATGTCGACCTCGATGCCCAAGGCCGCGACGCGGCGCGAGACCTCGTCGATCCAGACGTTCATGCCACCGGCGTCGCCGGTGCCGGGCTGGTCGAGCGGCGACGTGTGCACCGACAGGGTCGCCACCCGGCGCGGGACATCGGTATGTCGGGAACGGCGACGGATCCCGCTCGGCAACGCCACGCCACTCTCCGATCGCAGACCAGCATGGTGCCCGAATTAACGAGCCGCGCCCCGGGCGGAACGTTCCCCGGAGGGACGTTCCCCGGGAGCCGTCCGGTGCAACGCCGAGCGACGGTGGGATTCATCCCGAGGCAGGTCAGCGCGGGCGATGGGCCGCCCGGTAACGCTCGATGACCTGGTGCGATACGCCGCCGCGACGGGACACCGGTAGTCCTTCGTCAATGGCCACGTGCGGATTCCCTCAAGATCTTCCTCAGGCCGCAACGGGAGGGCGCCACGCCGAGACCGGCCGCCGCACGCCTGCGGTCTGCGTCGGCCGCAGCCGCGAGGTAGGGCTCCGGGACTTTCGCCAGCTCACCCCGGTGCTTCCCGCAGATCTCGAGGGCCGGCACGCGGCGGCGCCCGAAGGCGATCAGGACGGTGTCCTCGGCAGCGACCACGCGAGAATCGGGGAGTGACAGGCACACGGAGCACGGCTTGGCGGCGCGGGGACGAGACAACATGCCCCTATTGTCCGCCGGGTCATTGTCGGCCTCGTCGTTGTCCGCCGGGCCATTGTCGGCCTCGTCGTTGTCGGCCTCGTTGTCCGCTGCGTCCTGGCGCGGCACCGTGACGCGGCCCGTCGGCACAGTTACCCGCGGCACCACGGCTCCCAACCGGTTGCGCCGCATCGACCGCTGGCTCATCTCGTCCTACGACGGCCTCCTCCGCACGTCGGACGCCCCGCTCGTCGTCGACCTCGGCTTCGGCGCGTCGCCGGTCACCACCGTCGAGCTGGCCGACCGGTTGCTCGCCGTGCAGGCGGGGATCGAGGTGCTGGGCCTGGAGATCCACGCCGGCCGCGTCGCCGCGGCGCAGCCCTTCACCCGGGAGGGGTTGTCCTTCGCCCTGGGCGGCTTCGAGCTGCCGACCCCCCGGCCGCCGGTCGTCATCCGCGCGTTGAACGTGCTCCGACAGTACGACGAGAGCGAGGTCGCGCACGCGTGGCTGCAGCTGCGTGCCCGGCTGGCGGACGGCGGCATCCTCCTCGAGGGAACGTGCGACGAGCTGGGTCGCCTCGCGTGCTGGGTGACCGTCTCGGCCGCCGGCGGCCCTGAGACGCTCACCGCGGCCGCGCGGCTGTCGACTTTGGACCGGCCGTCCGATCTCGCCGCGCGGCTGCCCAAATGCCTCATCCACCGCAACGTGCCTGGCGAGCCCGTCCACGCGTTCTTTCGCGACCTCGACCGGGCCTGGGACGTGCATGCGGGGGTGGCCGTCTTCGGTGCGCGGCAGCGCTGGGTGGCGGCCGTCGGCTCGCTGCGGTCCGATGGGTGGCCGGTCCTCGGTGGCGTAGCGCGCTGGCGGCTCGGGGAGATCACGCTCCCCTGGCCGTCGGTCGCCCCGTCCTGACCTGACCGGTGCGGGTGGCGCCGGCGGCGCTCGTCCTGACCGGGGCGGGTACGTCGTCGGTCGCCCCGTCCTGAGCGTGCGGGTAGCGCCGACCGGCCGCGACATGCGAGCGTGGTCCCATGACCGATGTCCCCCCGCACCAGCACAGCGTCTCCAACGGCAAGCGCGACGTGACGCTCGAGGAGCTCGCGCTCATGCAGCCGGGCCTCGACCGGATGATGGCCGAGCTCGGCCAGCGGATGCACCGCCTCTACTACGCCGGCCTGGTCGGCAACTGGCCGGCCGCCGCCTACTTCTACCGCTCGACCGTGAAGCAGCTGCGGCTGTGCGGCTGGTCGCGCCCGAAGTATGCCGAGGCGATCGAGCGGTACGTCGCGGATGACTGCGGACCGGTGTCCGTGGCGATCGAGGAGCAGCACCGGGACTCGTTCCTCGCGGCGTACCAGCGCATGGTCGACCGGGCCAACGACTACCACGATGCGTTCGGCTACGGCTTCCTCGTGTGGAAGACGCCCGGTCGACCGCCCGAGGACCTCGACCTGGAGCCGACGACGCATCCGCACAGCAGCTGACCGCGGCGCCCTCGAACCTCGCCCGGCCCGCGCAGCCTTACCCCGCCCAGCCCCAGCCTTCCCACCCGGCCCCAGCGTGAAGGTTGCGGTGGCCTACAACCGACCGGAGCCTTCGCGCTGCAGGAGGGCCTGATGGCGAGAGGGGCCAACCGAGCCAGCCCAGCCCAGCCCCCGCCCCG
>CAXSDE010000051.1:165-20296 GCA_964236265.1 uncultured bacterium | reverse complement strand
CTCCCGATCCGGCCCCCTCAGCCAGGGGTGTTGCTACGACGCTATGACACCGCCGAGTCACAACCGTGGGGAAGTGCACGGGGGCCGCCCTCCACGTTGATCGCGAATGACACCAGCACGTCGACCTCGTGACCGTCGGCGTCGACACCAATCGCGTCGCTGTTGCCCAAGGCGGACCGCCGTGCGCCTGGCGAACCGGCAGTCCTGTTCCGGAGAGCGCCGCCCCGACGGTGGCGACGCTCGCATCCGTCGTTAGATCCCAATCGCGAACGCATTCGACAAGCCCAAGTGCTGCTAGTCTCGCGTTGCGTTAGTCCGTTTGCGGTTGATTCTGCCGATGATGAAACCTACCCCAGCAATACACGCCTAGCGCTATCGTGGCCGGCGACCGGATTTGGTATAATTGGGACGCGAACACATCGACCGATTACGACCACGCTTCGATCCAAGTGGGGACCGGGGCGGACTCGGGCATGCCAGGATGGTACGGGAACCTCGTTGACGAGCATACCAAGCCCAGCTAGGTCGGCCGAAAGCATGTGATCTGGAATCTCCAGCCATACAATCCGTCGTACGCTTACACGTCCTTCAGCGAGGTGCACATCAGTGGCTGAGTCTAATCGAAAGAAGTTGAAGGCGACCTGGACTGCGGCGGCCATTGTTGTTACGATCGCAGCCGCATTCGTCGGTGCAGGCTCGCTAAAGAGCAATGTCAACGGAGCCGGTGCGGCCGCAGCGACCCCGACCAGTGCTACAGCGACCCCGACCAGTGCTACAGCGACCCCGACCGCGTCTCCTACTTCGAGCAACGTGGTTTCGGACGCCGACTTCTCGGCAGCGTCAGCAGCGCTGTTGTCTGCGCTTGTTGATCGGCAACGAGTATCTGTACCGCCGAATGCCCGTCTAGGTGAACACCCGATTGCCCAAGAAGTGCAAGATTTGCAAAAGTCCCGAACGGCCGCCTTGTCCCAGCGTTACACGGGGGCCGAGCTCGGGCGAATGCAAGAAGTTGTAAATCGACTCCCTGCACTCCTGAATGCACCGGACTTTCAAGCTCTTGACGGTGGCGCAGACTCGCTTGCTGTGACTGCTAGTCGCCGCATCAACGCTGACTCCGTCGAGTTGACCGGATCTGCGCGACTTTGGGCGAAGATGGCTCAGTTACATAAAGATGGCACGACTGCCACGGCGTCTCCGTCGGGAGTTATTCAGTTCGTCGCAGTGTTGCATCAGCTGGGCAATTCGTGGCTGCTTGAAGATCTCAACTGGCACTACGCGCCAGGAAGCGAACCCTGAAAGCGCCTCACATGGGCGGTGGGTCACGCGCCCCATGTTCATGTGGTTATGTGCGCGCAACTGGTCGCGAGATCGTTGGTGTGCTAGCTCAGAATTATTGGCCATTCCGCTACCGATGACCCCGTCTTGTCGTAGGCCACCTCCGTCCGACATCGGCATACGATTGCCCACGTGATCGAGGTGGGCTCGCGTCGGCGTAATCAGCCGGCGCCGCCGCATGTGGTGTATGAGGCACTGATGGATCCGACGCGCGACCGCGCCCGCCCTTGGCTGCTGCTCCTCGCTGACGAGCGGCAGCCGGAGATCGTTGACGCTCAGAAGCCGGATCTTGTGGTGTGGTCGTCGCTGTGGACCCGCCGCCCAGAGACGCTGATTCGCTTCGAGCTGCCGGCTGACCGCAGCGGCTTCGGCACGGACCTGCACTGGGTGCTGCTGGTTGACGAACCGCCGCCGGACGATTCGCTCCTCGGTCACTTGCGACGGCGCATGAATGAGCTGATCAACGCGAACCTGCGGTACACGCTCGGCCAGTAGGCGGTCCCCCGCGTGAGGAAGCCGGCGCGCCCGATGGCACAAGCCGCCACCGCTTTTTCTCCGTCACAGCGACCAGTCGACGGGCACCGCTCCCTGCTCGACGAGGAGTCGATTGACCGTGGAGAACGGCCGCGAACCGAAGAAACCACGATCGGCCGACATCGGGCTCGGGTGCGCCGACGCCACGAGAGGGACCCCGGCCAGCAGCGGCGTGAGGGTTTGCGCGTCTCGGCCCCACAGCACCGCCACCAAGGGAGTGCCACGCGCGACGAGCGCACGGATCGCCTGATCCGTCACGGTTTCCCAGCCCTTTCCGCGATGGCTCGCCGGCTCCCCCGGCCGCACCGTCAGCACACGGTTGAGCAGCAGCACGCCGCGATCGGCCCAGGGCGAGAGGTCACCGCTGGCCGGCTGCGCGACACCGACATCTTCGCGCAGCTCTCGAAAGATGTTCTGCAGGCTGCGCGGCAGGGGTCGGACCGACGGCGCGACGGAGAACGACAGGCCGACCGGGTGCCCGGGCGTGGGATACGGGTCCTGACCCACCACGAGGACGCGTACGTCCGCGAACGGCCGCGTGAACGCGCGCAGGACGTGCTCACCCGCTGGCAGGTAGGTGCGGCCCTCCGCAACCTCCGACCGCAGGAAGTCGCCCATGGCCGCGACATGGTCACGGACCGGCGCGAGCGCGCGCGCCCACCCGGCCTCGAGAAGTTCATCCAAGGGGCGGGCCACGCGAGGATGCTATCGGCGACCGCGGGTCAGACCGCGCGGAAGCGCTCGAAGGTCTCCTGGCGTGCCGCCGCATGGTCGACGATCGGGTCCGGGTAATCCTCGCCGATGACGCAGCCGACCTCGACCTGCAGCAGCGGCGGCATGTCCCACGGGTGGCTGAGAAACTCGCGCGGCACCGCGGCCAGCTCCGGGCAGTAGTGGCGGACGTACTCGCCCGTCTCGTCGTGCCGATCCTGTTGCAGGGAAGGGTTGTAGAGGCGGCGCGCCATCGGCGCCGGGTCGACCCCGACGGACGCGATCCATTGCCAGTTGCCGTTGTTGCTGGCCTCGTCCCCGTCGTACAACTGGCGCATGAACCAGCGCTCCCCCATGCGCCAGTCGAGCCCGAGGTGCTTGGTCAGGAACGACCCGACGATCAGCCGCGCGCGGTTGGGCAGATAGCCCTCGGCAGCGAGCTGCCGCATAGCGGCGTCCACGATCGGATAGCCGGTGCGACCCTCGCACCACGCCGTGAAGCGGTCGTCGTCGTAGCGCCACTGCAGCGCCCGAAACTTCGGCTGGAACTCGAGGGTCGCGTTGTCCGGGAAGTGCAGCAGCACGTACTGGTAGAAGTCGCGCCAAGCGACCTGCCGACGGAACGTCTCGTGCGCGGCGCTATCGGTCAACGTGACCTCGACCTGCCGGGGCGAGATGGCGCCGAGATGGAAGTAGGGCGACAGGCCGCTCGTCGCGAGCGGCAGCAGCTGGTTTTGCTTTTCCCCGTAGTCGTCGGCATCGGTCTCGAGAAAGTGCTCGAGACGGTCCGCCGCGGCGTGCTCGCCCGCACACCAGTCACCGGTCCCGGCGTCCCCCAGGGCACCGAGGTCGCCGGTGTCCGCGACCTCCGGCGGCTGCAGTCGCGGGACGCCGAGCACCGGCCGCCGGCCGGTCACCAGCCAGCGCCGGTAGAACGGGGTGAAGATCGTGAGCGGGCCATTGGTCGAGCCGCGCAACGCGTCGAGGTCGTCGATCGCGCAGAGGCCCGGATGCAGCCGCAGGGGCACGTCGCCAAGGGCCGCCGCCACCCGCTCCTCGCGCCGCCGCGCGAACGGGCCGACGTCCGCGTGCGCGTGGACGGCCGTGGCACCGACCGACCGGACAAGGCGCGGCAGCTCCTCCTCTGGCCGCCCGGACAGCAGCACCAGCCGTCCGCCCGCCGCCGTCAGCTGGCCCTCCAGCGCCCGGAGCGTGGCCGCCAGGAAGGCGTTGCGCCGCGGGCTCGCGTGCCGCCCGTCGTACAACCGCTGGTCGAGGCAGAAGGCCGTGACCACGTCGCCGTCCGTCCCTGCGGCCGCGACGAGGGCCGGATTGTCGGCGACCCGCAGGTCGCGACGGAACCAGTGGACCGTGGTCACAGGCACTGTTCGGTGCTCGGGCGTCCCGTGGATCTGCCGCGGCGGCTAGGCTGGGCCTCTCCCCCCGGAAGAAGGACCATGCAGGCAGAAGCCATCGAGACGGTGCGCATCCACCCCCTTGCGCTGCCGATCGTCCAGTCGCTCACAGGCGGTGATCTGCGCCGAATGAAGATCCTCGAAACGCGCGACGGGCTCGTCGTGGACATGCTCGTCCGCTGACCGCCGACCGCGCCGTCCGAGGGCGCGGGGTCGGGCGAGAGCGATCCGCCCAAAGCTGGTACTTTCTTTCAGCGCGCGCCGCTAGCTCAATAGGCAGAGCAGCTGACTCTTAATCAGCGGGTTCGGGGTTCAAGTCCCTGGCGGCGCACCCCTTCGGCCAGGGCGTCCTCCTTCGGGGAGGGCGCCCTGGCCGCGTATCGGGGAGAGTTGACCACGTGCGCGTAGTGATCTGTCCGGACAAATATCGCGGTACGGCGTCAGCCCGCGCGGCGGCCGACGCCCTCGCTGCCGGTGCCCGCGACGCGGGATGGGCGGCGACGACACTCCCGCTGGCCGACGGCGGGGAGGGCACTCTCGACGCCCTCGGCGGCGCCACGACGACCACGACCGTGACCGGGCCCCTCGGCGCCCCCGTCGACGCCGCGTGGCGGTTGGCCGGCGACGTGGCCGTCATCGAGATGGCGCTCGCTTCGGGCCTGACCCTCGCCGGTGGGGCGACCGGGAACGACCCGCTGGCCGCGACCACGCGCGGGACCGGCGAGCTCATCGCCGCTGCCCTCGACGCCGGGGCCGGCACGGTGATCGTCGGAGTCGGCGGGTCGGCGACCACCGATGGGGGTCTCGGGGCGCTCGAGGTGCTCCTGCCGTACGCGCCCCTCGACGGCAGCCGCGGCCAGCTGGTCATCGTCGCGTGCGACGTGAGGACAACCTTCGTCGCCGCAGCGCGCGAGTTCGCGCCGCAGAAAGGTGCCGACGCCCGCCAGGTGGACCTGCTCGAGCGAAGGCTGTCTGCCCTGGCCGACGAGTACGCCACCGGCGGCCTTGACCTTCGCCGCCTGCCCCACTCGGGCGCGGCCGGCGGTCTCGCCGGCGGGCTCGCCGCACTCGGGGCGCGGCTGCACTCGGGATTCGACCTCGTGGCGACCTCGCTCGGCCTGTGCGACGCGATCGGCGGAGCCGACCACGTGCTCACGGGCGAAGGCCGACTCGACGCACAGTCCTTCCACGGCAAGGTCGTCGGCGGGGTGGTGGCACTCGCCCGTGCGGTCGCCGTACCGTGCACGGTCATCGCGGGCACCGTCGCCGACGGCACCGTCCGCAGCGACGGCACCGTCGTGACCTACGGCGTCGACGCGGTCAGTCTCGTCTCGACATACGGCGACGCCGCCGCCCGGATGGCCACGATTCAGACGCTCCGCACAGCGGCGTACGACGTTCTGTCGGGAGTCAGGGCGTGAGCACGACCTTGTTGCACTCGTCCTGCTTGTGCTTGAAAATCTCGAACGCCAGCGGGGCTTCGGACAGCTTCATGCGGTGCGACACGACGAACGACGGATCGATGTCGCCGTTCTGGATCCGCTCGAGCAACGGCCGGAGATAGCGGTGCACGTGGCACTGCGAGCCGCGGATCGTCAGGTTCCGATTGAGCACGGCGCCGATCGGAAACTTGTCCATCATGCCGCCGTAAACGCCGATGACGCTGACGGTCCCGCCATTGGCGACCGCCATGACGGCCTCGCGCAACGCGATCGGACGCTCCGTTTCCTGGCGCGTCGCCTGCTTCACGCGGTCGTACGCGTAGACGGCTGGGACGCCGCTGTGCGCTTCCATGCCGACCGCGTCGATGCACGCGTCGGGCCCGCGGCCGCCAGTCATGTCCTTGAGCGCCTCGAGCACGCCGACGTGCTCGTAGTTGAGCGTCTCAGCGCCGGCCTGGCGCGCCTTCGCGAGCCGGTATTCGAACCGGTCGATCGCGATGACGCGCTCCGCGCCGAGGAGGAACGCGCTGGCGACCGCAAACTGTCCCACCGGGCCCGCGCCCCACACCGCGATCGTGTCGCCCGGCTTGATGTCGCACATCTCCGCACCCTGCCAACCGGTCGGGAAGATGTCGGTCAAGAACAGCACCTTCTCGTCCGAGAGCGACGAGTCCTCGATGACGAGCGGGCCGACGTCGGCGAACGGCACCCGCACATACTCTGCCTGCCCGCCGGCGAAGCCGCCCGTCATGTGGGAGTAGCCGAAGATGCCGGACGTCGGGTGGCCGAGCAGCTTCTCGGCGATGCCGGCGTTGGGGTTGCTGTTTTCGCACACGGACGTCAGCCCGCGCTGGCACGCGTTGCAGGCCCCGCAGGCGATCGGGAACGGCACGACGACGCGGTCGCCGACCGTGAGATTGCTGACACCCTTGCCGATTTCGACCACTTCGCCCATGAACTCGTGGCCCAGGATGTCGCCCTTGCGCATGGTGGGGATGTAGCCGTCGTACAGGTGCAGGTCCGATCCGCAGATCGCCGTCGAGGTGATGCGCACGATCGCGTCACGGGCGCTGAGAATTTTGGGGTCGGGCACGTCGTGGACCTCGACGACGTTGCGACCCATCCAGAGATTTGCTCGCATGAAAGGCTCCTTGCGCAGTGGTCGTGCTCAGACGGAGACGGGCTGGCCGGGGCGCTGCTTGAGCTGGCGGGAGCTGCGGGCGCCGACGGGGTTGCCGTCGCTGACGACGACCTCTCCGGTTTCGATCACCTGCTTGAAGCGCTTCAGGTCATCTGCGACCTGCTGCTGCGGCTCTTCGCCGAACAGCGTGGCGACGGCGTGGCCGAGCCGGCCGGCGGGCAGCGAATACGTGAGCTCGACACGGACCTCCGTGCCCCGGTCCTGCGGCGCCCGCTGGAAGGTCACGGTGCCGGAGTTGTCGACCCGCGCGCCCGGCAACGACTGCCACGCCAGCAACTCCCCGGGACGTTCCTCGGTGATCTCGGCGTCCCATTCGACGGTGCGCCCGGCGGGGGCGGCGGCGATCCAGTGCGAGCGTTTGCCGTCCCCGTATGCCTCGACATATTCGAGGTGCGTCATGAACGTCGGCAGGTTTTCGATGTCGCGCCAGAACGCGTAGAGCTCGTCGGGACCGCGGTTGACGGTGCAGACGGCCGACACGTGCATAGCGGTTGGCTTGGCCGTGGTCGTCGGCTTGTCGCTCTTCGTCTTTCCGGTCGGGAACTGCCGGGACACCACGACCGCCGCCAGCAGGTCGATGGCGCCGATCGCCAGCACCGCCTTCAGTGCGCCCGCGGTCTTCGCGGGGTCCTTGGCCGTGCGCCCCGCCAGCGCCCTGCGAAGCATGCCGTAGTGCACGGCGTCACCGGCAACTCGGTTCCACAACCAGGGCGCGGAAGGAGACGGGCCGAGCAGGCCCGTGGCCGTCGTGATTTCTTGCACGCCCACCGCCCGCTGAGCGAGCGCCGTGTGGCCCTGGTGCCGCAGGCCGATCAGCTCGTTGACGCGGCGCGGGTCGGCCAGTTGCAGCACGCCGAGCCCGAGGCTCAAAAGCCCCAGCGTGCGCGGGATCGCGCGGGATGTTTTCGCCTTCATGGTCGAGGAGCCCATGCGGTCGCACCTCCGAGGTCGGAAAGGTCTCCGCCGACCCCTTCCCCCCGGCCGGCCTTCCACGCGAACGCGCGCAGTGGCCCGGCGGTGAGGGTTTTGGGACCCTGCGCCCGTCGACCCTGCGCCCGTCGACCCTGCGCCCCTCGGACGCGGCTCCGCCCCGCTGGCGAGGTGTCGCAGCGGGGCGGAGGCGGGTGTGTCAGCTGGTCAGGGGGCGACGTACTGCGGCAGGTTGGCCGGGATGATGTGCTGGCGGAACTCGAAGATGTTGGGGTCGCGCGGGTCGATGTCGGCGCTCACCCAGTGGTTCTGAGCGCTGCCGAACGTCGTGACGCGGGTGAAGTTCTCGATCACGTTGCCCGCCGCGTCGGACAGCGGCTTGGTCACCTCGAAGGAGTGGCTGTCACCGTTGACGAGCACGACCGGCTTGCCGAAGGCGAGCACTTGGCGCGCGAGCTCGGTCTTGAAGTCGAGGAAGTGCGTCGTCGTGCCGGACGGGTCCCACATGTCGGCCTGGATGACCAGCATGACCGCCTTGGAGCCACGCGTGGTGGCTTCCTGGAAGCCCTTCTTCAGCCATGCGAGGTCGGCGGCGTTGCGCGCCGCGTACTCCGCGTTGTTCTCGGCCTGCGGGCCGTTGGCCGTGTCGCCGTCGGCGATGTAGTTGTTGTCACTGCCCGGGATGTTGAGACCGACGTAGGTCACAGGCCCGGCGGCGAAGCGCCAGTTCTCCGGGTACGACGGGCTCTGGCGAGCCAGCGTCAGCGTGCGCTGGCCGAGACTCTGCGAGGTGGCCGCGAAAATGCTGCGCTCGTAGGCGAGCCGGCCGATGGCGTTGAACGTCGGTCCCTTCGTGGCCGGCCGGTCGCAGTCGGTCCACTCATTGTCCCCGGGCACGAAAGCCACGGGTGCGCGCAACGTGTTGAGCAGGTCGCGCTCGTAGGTGTAGATGTCCGGCTTGCCGGCAGCGGCCGCGGAGCCGTCGACGTCGGCGTAGCAGGGTTCGGAGCCGTTCTTGATGTCGCCGTCGAACAGCGAGAACGACAGGTCCGCGCTGTTCATGTCCGCGATCACGTTGGGGAACTGCTGGCGCCCGAGGGCGGCGTACGGCATGTCTCCGAAGAGCCCGATCGTGTACGACTGCTCGTGCAAAATGTCCGTGTGGGCCTTGGCGGGGCCGTCGGCCTGTGCGACGGAGGCGCCGAACGCGAGCGCGCTTCCGGCGAGGCTCAGCGCCGCGACGACGGACAGGGACTTCGTGGTGCATACCGGGTGCCGCACAGCGTCTCCAGGAAGCTCGTTGGGCTTGTCGTCGCCGACGCTAGGGACGGTGCCCCACGAACGGGCGACGCGCGGGCGACGCGCACACGAACGTCAGGTGAACAACTCACCGCGGCCGGTACGACGACAGGTGCACACCGAACGTGACCGGGAACGGCGCCGGCAGGCGGCCCACGAGAGTGGCGAGCGTCGCCGCGTCGACATGGTGGGCGCTCGGGCCCATCGCGATGAGCGACTGCGCGGCCGCCTGGGACAGCGAGAGCGTGCCGGTCACCTCCACCCGGCGGTCGAGCCGGAACCGGTCCGCAAGCGCCGCGTCGAGGCGACCCAGTTTGTTGGGCTCGACCCTGAGCAGCCCGAGAGCCGACATCAGCTCCGCCAGGTGGTTGTCGTACGGCGTGACCACCAGCAGCAGGCCGCCGGGCCGCAGGACGCGGCGAAACTCGGCGGGGTTGCGCGGCGCGAAAACGTTCAGCACCACATCGGCCGCCCCGTCGCGCACCGGCAGCGACTGCCACACGTCCGCCACGACGGCACCCGCCCGGGAGACGCGGGCCGCGCGCCGCACCGCCGGCACCGACACGTCGACGGCGATTCCGTCGGCCTCCGGGGCGGCGGCGAGGGCGACCGCCAGATACTCCCCCGTGCCCGCGCCGGCATCGACGAGGACACGCGCTGTCGCCGGGACGGCCGCCGCGACCGCCCGCAGGAGCGGGTCGTAGAAACCACCGCCGAGAAACTCGGCGCGGGCCGCCACCATCGCGGCGGTGTCCGCCGTCCCGGCTCCTGACGTTGTCAGCAGGTTGACATACCCGGCACGGGCGACGTCGAAGGAGTGACCGTGCGGGCAGCGCACCGACGGTCCGTCGAGCGTGAGACCGTCGTGGCAGACGGGGCACCGCAGGTGGGGCACGACATCGGCGAGCACCTGCGCACCGTACGGCGTCAGTCGACCGCGCGGCCCGACCGGGCAACCAGCAGCAGCGGGATAGCCGCTGCGACGACCCCGGCGCCGACGAGAAGGGTGGTCCTCGCCGAGGTGGCTTGGACCACGACACCGAACAGCGCCGCCCCGATCGCGGCGCCCACGTTGGCGGCCGTCGCGACCCACGTCGTCGCCTCCGTGCGGGATCCGGGCGGCACGAGGTCGTCCGCCGCGACGAAGCCGAGGACGAACAGCGGCGCGACGGCCAACCCGGTCACGGCGAGCAGCACGGCCGTGGCGGCCACGTTGCCGACCGCCGCCAGTGCAACCAATCCGGCGACCAACGCGAGCAGCAGCAAAGCGGACTGGCGGCGGTAGGACGCCTCGTGCCGCCCGCGCCCCCACAGGAGGCCACCGATCGCGCTGCCCGCCGACAGCGCGGCCAAGACATAGCCGGCGGCGGGCCCGTTGCCGGTCCTCGCCACGACGGCGAGGTCGATGGAGCTGAAGCCGGCGCCGACAGCGAGCATCACGAGCACCACCACCCGGAACTGGGGGACCAACAGCGGCCCGAGCCAGTGGCGCCGGCCGGCCGCTGCCGGTGCGGCGACCTCTGTCTGCGCCTCGGCCAGTGGCGACAGGCCGAGGCCGATCGACCCTGCCAGGGCGAGCAGCCCGCTGACCACGAGAGAGGCGACGGGGCCGGCGAGCGCCACGACGACGCCGACGAGGACCGGACCGGCGGCCAGCACCAGCTCCTCGACGACGGCGTCGAGACTGTACGCACGCCGGCGGGCGGCCGGCTCCGGGGTGAGCGAGGCCCAGATCGCGCGCATGACGGGACCGACCGGCGGCGAGAGGAGGCCGGCCACGAAGGCAGCTGCGGCGTACGGCGCCGTCGCCCGCACCCCGCCGGCCGCGAACAGGGCAACGGCGCCCAGCACCGCGGCGTAGCCCGCCGCCAGGGGCACCAGGACCGACCGCACGCCGCGCCGGTCGATCGCGCGGGAACGCAAGGGGCCGAGGACGGACGGGGCGCCGTACGCACCCAGGCACGTGCCGGCGACCGCGTACGATCCCGTCGCCCGCTGGACGGTGAGGAGCAACGCGATGGCGACGGTGCCGTACGACAGGCGACCCAGTGTCGAGGAGATGAAGGCGCGCGGAGCTCCCGGCGTGCGCAACAGCACGGCGTAGCTCAGCGCCCCGTGCATGAAGCGACCTTAGCTGTGGCCGGCCGCCGCGTATATCTCGCGACGCGGCGCGAGCCCGCGGCGTTCGCGTGCCGTCAGGAGCGTGAAGGCGGCCGCGAGGCCACCCCACAAGATGATGTAGGAGCCGAACGAGGCGACGCGGAAATCCCACAGCAGCCCGGCCGGATAGTCCGCCGGGTCAGGCCGTGCGGGCAGCGCGAGGAACAGAACGCCGAGCGCCACCGCAAGGATCACCACGACGGCCAGAGCGGGCAGTGGCTGCGCGGCGCCGCGGTCGACCAGCAGGGCCGCGAGGCGCCAGGCCAGGGCGCCGGCGAACAGGCCGACCAGCACGGCCAGCAGCCACGCATCCGTTCGAGTGTCGATGGTGTCCGGCCCACCGATGCCGGGCGGGTTGGTCGGGTAGCGGATGAACGCGAGGACGTGCATCGCGACAAATCCGACGGCGGCGAGGCGCACCGACTCGCGCCACACGACGGCCGGCTCCCAGGTCGCGACGGGTCCGCGGGGACGGTGGATCACCGCGAGCGACACCCCGTACAGAACACCGATCGTGAGACCGACCACGGCGAGTCCGACGACGAGCCCGACATGTTGGGTGCTGCGGGTCAGCAACTCCGAGGTCGTGTCGCCCGCGGCGGCAGCACGCGCCGACTCCAGGTCGATGGCGCGCTGCAGGTGGGGCTCGACGAGCACCAGTCCGTAGACCGCCGCCAGTAGCCCGGCGATCAGCCCTGCGAGCGCCCCGCGACCGACGAGGCGTCCCATCACGTCAGTGACACGGGGCACCCAGCATGTGCCGGGCGTCGTGGGCGAACTCGTGCAAGACCATCGACAGGGAGCCCAGCCGGCCGACGAACGGCTGCAGGATCGCGCCCTGGTCGAGCAGGACCGCGTAGAGCAGGAACAGGGCGACGATGACGACGCCGCCGACGGCGACGCGCGGCAGGGCGATGCGAAGGGTGTGCGTCACGAAAGTGACCTCCGTCCGGGGTTTGTGCGACCCCGATGTGGCGGATGCGATGGCGTCAGTTTCCTGGCTCCGGATCGACGGTGCCCCGACCGTGCGGCCGCCGGGGCCGTGGTCAACGCGTGCGGGCTCGCTCTCCGGTCACAGTGGCGCAACCGCGCCGGATTTCCACCGGCTTTCCTGCGCGCCATCGCATGTGGGACACCGCACTCTCCCACGGCCCCGGCCCGCGGCGTCAACCGCCTCGCCGACCGTGTGCACGGACCTCGCCGACGGTGTGCACGGACCTCGCCGCCGGGGCCGCCCGAGCCTCGCCGCCGGGGCCGCCCGAGCGCCTGTCAGTGGCGGCGCGAATGGCGCCGCAGCAACAGCCCCACGACCAGCCCGGCCGCAGCGACGGCGCCCGCGAGGATCTTCGGATCCTGCTTGCGCCGCTCCACCCGGTAGGACGTGAGGCCCGCGTTGGGCAAGAGCACCGCTCCCGAGGCGTCGGTCCCCGCCTTCGGAGCCCGCAGGTCCTGCACCTTCTGCTGCGCGGCGATCATGGCCGTGCGCGCCGCGTCCTTCGCGGAGGCGACGCCGCGACTCGCGACGCGCTTCGGGCTGACCCGGTCCGCGATCGCGTCGATCGTGATCGCGAGGTCGTCACGGGTGCGCTCGATGTGCTGCTCGAGGTCTTCGGGTTCGGTCACGTCATGCACGTCCTCAATGTCTGCGTCAGCCATGTCCGGTCGCTTACCCCCGTTTTGGGGGCTCACGCCGGGCGGCGACGCTGGCTAGAAGTCGATCATAGGGAGCGACCTCAGGGCACGACCTGATAGCGCATCTGCATCCCGGCGGCGATGTGGTCGTTGACGTGGCAGTGGAAAAGCCAGATGCCGATGTTGTCCGGCACCATGTCGGCGGTCATCATCATGCCGGGCAGCAGGCTCTCCATGTCGGTGCGCATCCCGTTCACCAGCACGGTGTTGCCGTGCCAGTGCGGCGTGTGCAGGTCGACCTCGGTGCCGACATCGAGGGTATACCAACGGGTCTTCGCGCCGGCCTTGATGACGGGCACCGGGCCGTTGCCGAAGACGTAACCGTTGATGGAGTGCATGAGGTTGGACTCGTTGAACTCCTCGTCACCCTCGTCGATGTCACCGGGCAGCGCCTCCGCCTCCGTGTCGATGAAGTGCGTGTTGTTCTCGTTCATGACAGCAAACATCGTGACGACCTCGGAGTCGACGTCCGCCGGCGTGCCGTCCGGCCGCGCACGTCCCTTGCCTGTCACGATCATCGCTCCGACGAGCCCGCTGTAGACATCCTTGATCTCGTCCGTGTGCGAGTGATACATCCACAGCACCGAGCTGCCGTCCATCGGGCCGGGGCCCGCCCGCTCGGGCACCAGCCACGTGTAGGTGAACGTCTTGCCGGTCGGCACCGCGTCGTCGGCCTTCTGCTTCGTGCCGTCGGCGTACGGGGCCCCCTCGGACGACTTGTCGTAGAAGACGCCGTGCGGGTGCACGCTCGCCGGGAAGGGGCACGTGTTGCGGAAGACGACCCTGATCGTGTCGCCGACCTCCGCGTGGATCGTCGGGCCGAGCAGGCCGAGGTATGCCTCGTCGGCCGGCCGCTTCTCCCGCTTGGCGAAGGTGGCGTCGGTGTAGCCGCGGTACAGGCATTTCGTGTACGTCGACCCGATGCGGTCCGGCGTCCTCTTCACGAAGACGTTGGCCGTGGCGGTGAAGGGCTTGCCGGTGATCCCGTCGTAGCCGAGCGGCGCGTAGTTCCAGCGAACCTTGTCGGCGGAGATGTAGTAGGTCCGGGTGACCCCGCCCGGTGGCATCGACGGCAACCCCGCCGCCGGGGTCGCGGCCGGGGTCGCGGCCGGGGTCGCGGCCGGGGTCGCGGCCGGGGTCGCCGAGCCGGACATGTCCATGCCGGACATGTCCGTGCCGGGCGAGGCGGAGACGGGCGAGGCCGAGACGGACGGGGCCGAGACGGGCGAGGTCGAGACGGGGCCCGCCGGCGCCGCGGGGCCGGCCGTGCAGCTTGCGGTCAGCGCGCCGGCAAAGGCAACGCACCAGATCTTTCGCACGTACATGTCTCCTCACGGTAAGTAAGTCCTGGCAAGATAACTACTTAGTCTTACCTAAGTCAACTCGGCCGGGAAACCGTCAGGCGGACAACGGGTGTCGGTAGGGCCACGGGCAGGCAACTCCACCGACAGCGCCGTACGCTGGCCGTCGTCACGCGAGAGTGGCGGAACTGGCAGACGCGCGGGTCTTAGGAACCCGTGCCTTCGGGCGTAGGGGTTCAAGTCCCCTCTCTCGCACTCAGGCGGACAAGCAGGCCCGGGCCGGCGCCGCCGGCGGGCGCGAAACCGTCGCAGCACTGCGGCATCCCCGCGGAGTCCCCCTGTCGCGCCACTTTCCGCCGCTGAGCGTGAGGCGGTGCGTGGCAGCGCCGGCCGGCAACTGGGGCGCGGGGACCACCCCGAGCCCGACTGCCGCGACCGCAACGGCCGCGAGCAGGTGGTGCGCCGGGTGGGGGCCCGTGCGCCAGGTCATCGTCGGGGATCAGCGCGGGACGTGCGAACGCAGCTGGTCGGCCAGGGCACGGAACGCCTTGCCGCGGTGGCTGATCGCGTTCTTCTCGGGCGCGGACATCTCGGCCGTGGTCACCGCACCCACCTGGAAGATGGGGTCGTAGCCGAAGCCGTTGTCGCCGCGCGGCTCGCGGCCGAGGTGGCCGCGCATCGCCGCCTCGCAGACGAGCTGCGTGCCCTCCTGATCGACATACACGGCGGCGCAGACGAAGGCCGCGCCGCGCCGCTCATCAGGGATGTCGCGCAGCTGCGCGAGGAGAAGCTCGAGGTTGGCCCCGTCGTCACCGTGCCGGCCGGCCCAGCGCGCCGAGAAAATGCCCGGCATCCCGTTGATCGCGTCGACGGCCAGGCCGCTGTCGTCCGCGACCGCGGGAAGACCGGTCGCAGCACTCGCGGCGCGCGCCTTCAGCAGCGCGTTGGCCACGAACGAGTCGCCCGTTTCCGCGATGTCCTCGACGGCCGGGAACTCGCCGACACCGACGAGCTCGATGTCCAGATCGGCCTGGGCGAGGATGGTGCGGAGTTCGGCGATCTTGCCGGCGTTGCGGGTCGCCAGGACGACACGGACGGTCATCGCTCAAGGACCTCGGCCTGCAGCACAGCCAGCTGCTCGCAGCCACCGATCGCGAGGTCGAGCAGGGCATCGAGTTCTTCGCGGGAGAACGGGGCGCCCTCCGCCGTGCCCTGGACCTCGACGAGGCCACCGTCACCGCGGACGACGACGTTCATGTCGGTCTCCGCCCGCACGTCTTCCGTGTATTCGAGGTCGAGCCGCGGCTCGCCGTCGATGATGCCGACGCTCACCGCGGCGACGGACGTCTGCAGCGGGTCGACCGTGAGCGACCCCTTGGCACGCAACCAGGAGCACGCATCGGCGAGGGCGACATACGCACCGGTGATGGCCGCCGTGCGCGTGCCGCCGTCGGCCTGCAGCACGTCGCAGTCGAGGGTGATCGTGTTTTCGCCGAGCTTGGACAAGTCGATGACGCTGCGCAGGCTGCGACCGACGAGCCGGCTGATCTCATGGGTGCGACCGCCGATGCGGCCCTTGACGGACTCGCGATCGCTGCGGGTGTGCGTCGCTCGCGGCAGCATCGCATATTCGGTCGTCACCCAGCCGAGACCGCTGCCCTTGCGCCAGCGCGGCACGCCCTCCACGACACTGGCCGCGCACAGCACGCGCGTCCTGCCGTACTCGACCAGGACCGAGCCCTCGGCGTGGTCGAGCCAGTTGCGCGTGATACGTACGTCGCGCAGTTGGTCGTTCGCGCGGTCTCCGGGGCGGGGCATGGAATCTCCTGTGGGGATGAGAAAAATCACGTCGTACGACGAAGGCCTGTCAGAACTGCACGATCTGCCCGGGCTTGGCGCACTCCACCGTGCCCGAGTAACCACCGGAAGCCTGCGACAGGGCCCGCATCGGATCCGCCCACGGCGGCAGGTGCGTGAGGATGAGCCGGCGGGCCTTGGCGCGGCCCGCATGGTCACCCGCTTCGCGCGCGGTGAGGTGCAGGCCGGGCGACTCCTCGCCGTCGATGTTGGTCGCCTCGCACAAGAGCAGGTCGGTGTCGGCGGCCAACTCGACGAGCGCGTCGCACGGACCGGTGTCGGCGGAGTAGGTGATGCTGCGCTCGCCGGCCGTGAAGCGCATCGCGTACGTCTCCACGGGATGTGCCATCAGCGCCGTGTCGAGACGGAACGGGCCGACCTCGTAGGCGCCCTCGCTGATGACGCCGAAGGAGAAGACATCCTCGAGACTGTCGGTTGGCCAGCGATCGAACGCGTTGCACAAGCGCTGCTGCAGATTGTCGGGGCCGTATACCGGCAGGATGGGAAACGGGGCGCTCGGGTGATAACGGCGGCCCGTGCTCAGCGGCACGAGGTCGAGGCAGTGGTCGGCATGCAGGTGACTGATGACGACAGCGTCGAGGTCTCCCGGCTTGCAGTAGTTTTGCAGCGCACCGGAGGCACCGCTGCCGCAGTCGACGAGCAGGCGGAAGCCGTCGTGCTCGAGCAGGTAGGCCGACGCCGGGGTGGCGGGTCCCGGCATCACTCCGGAACAACCGACAACAGTGAGTTTCAACGGGCGCTGCTCTCCATCGGTGCGGTGCGGGCGGCGACCCCCGCGGCATTGCCTGACACGGCGCGGGCCTCGACAGCGGTGACCTCGGGACCGAGGAAACGTCGTCCCAGCTTGGCGAACGGCGCGGGGTCGCCGGTGGCGAGGAAACGGTGCACGGGCGCGCCGGCGCCCTCCGGGCGGAAGAGGTCGTGCACCGCGAGCTGCCGGTAAAGGTCCTTCGCGGTCTCCTCGGCGCTCGAGATGAGGGTGACGTCGTCACCGACCACGTTGCTGATCAGCGCGGTGAGCAACGGGTAATGCGTGCAGCCGAGGACCAGTGTGTCGATGCCGGCGTTCATGAGAGGCGCCAGGTAGACCTGCGCCATGTTGAGCACCTGCCGGCCGTAGGTCTGACCGCGTTCGACGAAGTCGACGAAGGCCGGACACGCGGCGCTGTGCACGTCGAGGTCCGGTGCTGCTTCGGTGAAAGCGTCGTCGTACGCACGGCTCGCAATGGTGCCCATGGTGCCGATGACACCGACCGTGCCGTTGCGGGTGGCGGCGACTGCGCGGCGGACCGCCGGCTCGATCACCTCGACGACGGGGATGCCGGGATAGCGCACGCGGGCGAGGTGGAAGCAGGCGGCACTCGCCGTGTTGCACGCGATGACGAGCGCCTTGACGCCGTCGTCGCGCACGAGCCCGTCCATCAACTCGAGGGCATAGTCGCGGACTGTCGGGAGCGGAAGCGGTCCGTAGGGGCCGCGGGCCGTGTCCCCGACATACAGCACCGGCTCGTGCGGCAACTGGTCGAGGATCGCTCGAGCAACCGTGAGACCACCGACGCCGGAGTCGATGATGCCGATGGGTGCATTCGCGTCGACCACGCTCGACAGCCTAGGCGCTGCGGCCGACAGGCGCCGATGTGGTGCCGCCGAGCGCCCGCCGCTCAGGTGGCGAAGAGGCGCCTGGTGCCCGGTGACTGCGTCCGCCCGGCCGTCCGGTTAGGCGTCCGGTGAGGTGCCCCGTGCGGTGCAAGGTCAGTGCCCGGTGAGGCGTCCGGTGAGGTGCCCCGTGCGGTGCCCGGTCAGGTGCCCGGTCAGGTGCCCGGTGCGGTGCCCGGTGCGGTGCCCGGTGCGGTTGCCCGGTGCGGTTGCCCGGTCAGGTGCCGAGGAGGCGCGCGAGTGCGGCCCTGGCGTCGGCGCTGGAGGCAGCGAGCGCGTTGAGCTCTTCGGCAAGGGCTCGGACCCACTCACTGACCGGTACACGCCGGCGCGACAGCACCACACCGCGCACGACCGTCCTGATCTCGGTCTCGGCGCCGCCGACGCCGTTACGGAGCTCCAGCTCGCGCGCCGCGAACCGCGCAAGGACCGCCGTGGGTTCGCCGTCGCGGCCCGAGAGCCGGTCGGCCATGGTGCGTTTGCGTTCCACGTCGACGAGGCCCGCCGGAAGCATCGCCGCGAGGGTCGCGACCACGACGCGCGTGAACGCGGCGACATCGTTGCCGTCCGCGCGCAGAGCCGCGGCGAGGAGCTCGATGTCCTGCTCGTCGTCGCTCACGTCAGTCCACCAGGGGCAGCACGAGCTGCGGCTTCGCGATCGTGTGGTCCGCGCGCACCGGCCGCACCGCTGTGCCGATCGCGAAGAACTCCGTCGTGTGACCGCCCCAGCGGTGTCCGAACGACTGGAGCTGCACGCCCACGATGCCTTCCGCCTGTAATGCTTCGGCTTCGGCCTGCATGCGGCTCATGGCGAGCTCGCGTGCGTCGTACAACGCTTCGGTGAACTGCGGCAGCTCCACGTTCTGCCCGATGTTGCCCACTGTCTGCCAGAACTTCTGGTGGGCGATGTGATAGACGCAGCTGCCCATCACCATGCCGAGCGGGGCGTACCCGGCCTGGATCAGCGTCCAGAAATCCTGTCCGGACAGGTCGGAGGTGAACGGCTGCCCGTGCACGTTGCGCCATGAGAAGCCATCGGGTGTCGTGTGATGCGCCTCGTCGGCGACGACCGCCGTGCCCACCGCGAGGAACTCGGCGAGCTCGTTGCCGAACTCCTTGAATTCGATGTCCAGCCGCACGCCGACGATGCCGTCCGCGCCGAGGACGGCCGCTTCGGCTTCCATGCGCGTCATCGCGAGCTCGCGTGCGTGATACATCGCCTGTGTCAGCGTGCCGAGCTCCTGGTTCTGCGACCACTTACCGAGCTGCAGGCCGACGTGGTAGATCGAGCTGCCGAAGACCAGTCCCACCGGGCGGAACCCGGCCTCGCGCACGAGCAGGAACTCGTTGACGGAGAGGTCAGAGGTGAACAGGCTGGTGGCCTGGCCGGGGCGCATGCCCGCGAGGCGACGCATCGCGTCCTCGGGCACTCCGAGGGCGGTCGGCGGCTCAGTGGTCATGCGTCATCTCCGGTTCGGTGGCGTTCGTCGTACACGAGTCAGTGCTCATTTCTGCCGCAGCGCCATGATGGACAACGGCTTCGGGGGGTCGGCCGTGGTGCGGGCGAAGCGGGCCACCGACGAGCCCAGAACGAACGCCTCCGCGACATGGTCCGTGTGACCCTCCGACGGCTCCATGCTCCAGATGTTGACGGAGTTGGCGGACAGCAGCGCTCCGTCGCACTCGGCTGTCGTGAGGCGTTGCGCGAATTCGGCGCGCGCGCGGGCCCGCACATGCTGCACCAGCTGCGTGTAACCGTCGATCTCGGTGTTGCCCAGCCAGCGGGAGGTCTGCATCGCGGTGCGGTAGTCGTCATGGCGGATGGCGACCGCCAGACCGAAGGCGAGCGACGACGGCACCCAGCCGGACAGCATCAGCTTGGCGGTGTCGGAGCCGGAGAGGTCGGTGACGAACGGCACTCGCGGCCGCACCTTTCCATCGACGCGCACCGCGCTGCCCAGGGCGAGGAACTCGCGCATCGAGCCCATCGACTCGGCGCTCATCGACTCGGCGCTCATCGACCCGTCGCCGAGGTGGCCGGACGTGAGTTTGACCCCGACGATGCCATCAGCGCCCAGTGCCATCGCCTCGGCGCGCAACCGGTCGAGGGCGACGCGGAATCCGCCGCGAACGGCGTCCGTGTAAGGCTTGAAGCCGGCGAAGCTGGTCGGCGGTGCCGGCATGCCGGGGTTGGCCCAGATCGACGAACTCGACACCCAGGCGCCGCAACCGGCCCAACCGCGCCACCCGATCTGGACGACGGCCGTGCCCATGACTTCGCCGAGCGGCCGGATACCGACCGACCCGGCGGCGACGGCGCCCGCGACCGGCAGGAAGGACGTTTTGACGCCGTCGGCGCGCATGCGCTGCATCCGGGCGGCCGCAGCGGGCGGCAGGCCGTTGACCCATCCGTCCGCCATGGGCTGCACGATAGTGTGCCCGCCCGCCCCACCCGGACCTGGGAGCGCTGGCCCGGCTATGGCGGCCCGCGCCCTCCGTCCCCGACCGCGCCCCACCGGACGTGGGAGCGCTGGCCCGGCTATGGCGGCCCGCGCCCTCCGTCCCCGACCGCGCCCC
>CAXSDE010000051.1:0-65 GCA_964236265.1 uncultured bacterium | reverse complement strand
ACCGGACCTCGGAGCGCTGGCCCGGCTATCGCGGGACTACCGCTCCACCGGAGGCGGGGCTTCGG
>CAXSDE010000050.1:0-20446 GCA_964236265.1 uncultured bacterium | reverse complement strand
CGTGCTCGTGGTGGCCGTGCTCGTGGTGGCCGTGCTCGTGGTGGCCGTGCTCGTGATGGCCGTGCTCGTGATGGCCGTGCTCGTGATGGCCGTGCTCCTGATGGCCGTGCTCCTGATGGCCGTGCTCGTCGTCACGGCGGGAACAGTCGAGCTCCTCGTCGCAGCAGCCGCGGCTCATACGTCGCGGCCTTCAGGAGCGTCGCGGCCATTGCGCGGCGGTTCCGCGGGGTCACCGGGCGCGTCGGGGTCACGTGGCCGATAGATGACGACCGGCTGCGGCGCGTCGACGTAGTGCAACTGCATGGGCGCCGCACCGCCGTCCCACTCAGGGGCGCCCGCCGGCGCCGCCACGGGCTTGTTGTACGCAAAGCCCAGGTCCGTCTTGCCGATTTCCTTGCCGCGAATCCAGTCCCACGTCAGGTACGCGTAGGCGCGGTCACTGTCCAGGTTGAACTGCGTCTCGTAGCCCGTCTTGTTGACCAGCCGGCCGATGAGATAACCGGAGAACGGGACCGGGTCCCCCAACGGGCTGACCCTCGCTCGGGCCTTGCCGATGAACTCCTCGTTGAGCAGGTCGGTCTGCCATGGAGTTGTGGCGTCCTCGTAGCGCCGTCGCGCGTCCGTGTCCACCCCCGCGTCGGTGCGGAAGAACACCTGGTCCGGTGTGGTGCCCTCGGGGTAGGGCCCCGGGCGCATCGGACGAAAGGCGCCCGCGGGGGCGTTCGGATCCGCGGCACTCGGTAGGTAGGTCTCGGTCGGTGTCGGCACATGCGCGTTGACACCGTCGGTTTCGAGCTCGCTGATGGCGGGATACGCCCACGGGCGGTGAAACTCCCACGGATCCGGTTTGCTGCCGTCGGCGTGATATTGCAGGACCGAATAGTAGGGGTAGTGCGCATCCCGTACGGAGTGGCTGACGACCACGCCCAGATCCGTGTCCAGGTTGCCCATCGGGTCGATGGCGTCGCCCAGCGCCTGCTGGAACGCGCCGTCCACGGTGCCACCGAGTGTGATCAACGGCAGGTCGATCTCGTTCGGCAGCCGGAGCTCGCCGTCGTCGTACCGTTGCTCGGAGTGCGGCATCAAAATGCCCGTGTGGGCCATCACCTCGTGCGTCTTCATGGCCACGTCCCACACCACCATCGCGAGCTTGTAGAGACCGAGCCGAAACAGGTACGAGCCCGGACTGGCGAGCATCTTGATGAGGTCCCCGACGAGCGTGATGGCGTCGGTCAGTTCCTTGACGGCCCATTCGACGAGCGCCACGAAGATGCCGCACGCGTCCTCCAGCAGGTCGCCGCTGCCGACACCCGAAAAGTCGGGAGGCGTGACGAGGTTGGTGAAGTCGGACGCCGGCGGGAGGATGATGAAGTCGGGCTTGCGGGGCTTCTGAAGTTCCCAACTCCCGTTGAAGTTCAGCTTGTAGACAGTGATCATGAACCGGTACGCGGTGGCCACTTCCCAGGGAAGCGGGAAGCCCTCCGGCACCGCGAACGGGGGTGGCGGCGCAATCCCGTCGAGCACTTCCTGGAACGGTCCCGTCAGGTCGCTTCCCGTGACGTCTTTCACCACGTCCCCGAGCAATGTCGCATCGATGTTCTGCTGGAACGCGTCGCCCTGGTAGATCTTCGGATGCGGGTGGTCCTCGAAGGTTTCGATCAGCGCGGCGACGATGCCCTCGGCGAGCCACATCGGCATCTCGCCGTCGACGTCGAGCTGCGCCTTGCGTTCGTCCGGATCGTCGGACAGCGGCGACGGCCGTTGCTTTCCGCCGGGCTCCTCCGGCGTCAGCTGGACGTGGAACCACAGCGCTGACATCGACAGGTCCGGATAGTCGGGCGTCTTGCCCCAGTCGTCCTCGACGATCGTGCCACCGGGACCCGCCTGCACGTAGTTCCACGCGTCGATGTGGTTCTCGATCAGGTGGTGGCGCGTCGGGTGGTCCCGGTAGGGGCCGCCGCACTGTTCGTTGACGAAGCTGTGCGCGATGGTGTCCGTGCCGACGTGCACGATGTAGCCGAGCGCGAAAGCGAGAAACTGCTCGAATCGTTCTTCGCCTTCGTCAGTCCCGTCTTTCTGCGCCTCCGCCTGCCGGACGAGCGCCTCGCACGTCGCAGAGGTGCGGCGGTAGTGGAGCATGTCACTCCAGAGGAATGAGTCCTCCGGCCACCCCTTCGCGACAACCGTGTTCATCATTCCCCAGATGTCCGCGTAGGACGTCAGCTCTTGGAGGCCGATCTCCTTGATCGCGACGAGGAGTTCCTCGAGCGCAGACTGGAAAGCGGACAGCAGCCCCCCGAAAACATCGTCCAGGGCCTCGCTGACCGCATCGACGAGCGGGCCGACCGTCTTGTCCCACACCTTGACGAAGTCGTCCCAGGCCTTCTGCAGCCGGAGCAGCAGCCGGATGATGCCGGCCATCGTCGTGTTGACCTCGTCGAGGATCAGGAGCAAGGGCTCCCACTCATTCTCGGAGGCCGCATCGAAGTAGTAGTAGGTGGCGAGCGCCAGCATCACCTTGTCGGAATGCGGCCCGACGAGATCGTTACTCCAGTCCTCACTGAAAAAGAAGATGTCGGGCCCAATAGCGCCGAGCGCGGTGAACTTCTCCCACTTGCGCATGTAGTGGCCGCACGTCTGCGCGTCATACGTGCTGACGGACCCCCCTCCCGCCCCGAGGTCCGGCCAGTCGGTGAACTGACCCGACTCCAGGAGGTCGGCGACGCGCCGCGCGGTGTAGATGTGCGTGAAATGACCTGGCATCGCGGGCCCCCAGCTCGGTCGGGCACCGAGCGGCCCTGATCCGACAGTGGTGGGTTGCCGGTCCGAGCACAAGCATTTCGACGAGCATGAATACGGTCGTCTGGGTCGGGCGGCTGCGCGGGGGAAGGGGGCGGTGGTCGGGGGGGGGGGGGGGGGCGGGTGTACGGCGGGTGTACGGCGGGTGTACGGCGGCGGGTGTACGGCGGCCGGTTTCGGCGGCTGGTGTGCGGCGGCTGGTGTGCGGCGGGTGGTGTGCGGCGGGTGGTGTGCGGCGGCCGCCCGGAGTGCCCCGGTGCTCGCATGGGGTCGGCACGCGGTGTTGCATGATGCGCCATGAGCTTTCCCGACAATGAACCGGCCGCCGTCCCGCGAGCTGCCAGCGCCGCGTACACGGTGACGATGCGCGTGCTGGCACCGCACGACCCCATGCTGCTGCCCCGGCTGGCCGAGGTGGTCAGCCACGTGAGCGGCGTCGTCACCGGGATGGACCTCATCGACGTGACGGTCGCCGGCGCGACGGTCGACCTGACCCTGCTCGCGCTCGATGAGGCGCACGTGCACGAGGTGTCGACGGCGCTCGAGGACCGCGCGGGCGTCACGGTGCGCCATGTTTCGGACCCGACGTTCCTCTACCACCTCGGCGGCAAGATCCAGATCAGCGGGCGCACACCGTTGCGGACGCGCCAGGACATGACGATGGCCTACACGCCGGGTGTCGCCCGGGTCGCGGCGGCGATCGCGGCGCGGCCCGATTCGGCGTGGACCCTGACCGGCAAAGGAATGTCCGTCGCGATCGTGACCGACGGCACCGCCGTGCTCGGCCTGGGCGACATCGGCCCGCTCGGCGCCCTGCCGGTGATGGAGGGCAAGTCTCTCATCTTCAAGGAGTTCGGCGGCGTCAATGCCTACCCGTTGTGCCTCGACACCCGGTCGCCGCAGGAAGTCATCGACACGACTCTCGCGATCGCACCCGGGTTCGGCGGCATCAATCTCGAGGACATCGCGGCACCGGCCTGCTTCCACGTCGAGACAGAACTGCAACGCCAGCTGGACATCCCCGTGTTTCACGATGACCAGCACGGCACCGCCATCGTCGTCGCCGCCGCGTTGCTCAATGCGTGCCGGATCACGGGCCGCGAGTTTCGTGACGTCCGCGTGGTGCACGTGGGTTGCGGGGCGGCCGGCACGGCGATCACGTCGGCCTTGCTGGATGCCGGCATCACCGACCTCGTCATCTTCGACAAGGACGGAGTGCTGTCGGACAGCGAAGGCGTCGCCGCGCACCACCGCGTGCTCGCCGCGCGGTCCAATCCTCGCGGGGTCACGACGATGGAGCAGGCGCTGCGCGGAGCCGATGTCTTCATCGGCACGGCACGCCGCGGGTCGGTCGACCCGGCGTTGCTGCAGGCGATGGCACCGCGCCCGATCGTGTTCGCCCTGTCCAATCCCGAACCGGAGTTGATGCCATCGGAGATCCGTCGCGATGCGCTGCTCGCCACCGGGCGGTCGGACATGCCCAATCAGATCAACAACGCACTCGTCTTTCCCGGGTTTTTCCGCGGGGCCCTCGAAGCCCGCGCCGCGACGGTGACCGTTGCGATGAAGCAGGCTGCGGTCACCGCCATCGCCGACACCGTCACCGACGAACAGCGGGCTCTCGGCGTCGTCATCCCCACGATGTTCCAGGCGACACTGCACGCCGAGGTCGCCCGGGCGGTCGGCGCCGCCTGGACATCGAGCCGCAACGGCGAGTAGAGCCGCCGGCACTGCGATGCACCCGGCTCAACGGTCCACGAGGGCCGGGTGGCGCGGGTCGTCGTACCGGACGAGAACGTCGCACACGTCCGCCGGCCCGACCTCGTCGGCATAACGCTGCAGGGCGGGCAGGCGCCACTCGTCCCCGGGCGCGGACCGGCGGCGCGCAGCGGCAGGACTCAGAGCCAGGTGGACGGTGACATCGAACTCCTGGCGCAGCTCGTGGCGCAGCAGGAAGGGGCCATCCACGACGAGCACCGTGGACGGGAACGCCGTCTCGTACGGTGCGCGGGTCGCCCGATCGCGCACCGCGTCCCACAATCGCGGCACATACCGCAGCGACCCACCGGGGCCGAGGGGCACCAAGACCTCGCGCAGCAATCCCCCCGCGTCGACGGCGCAGTCATACCACCCGTCCGGGTCGGTGCGGCCGTATTCGAACCGCACGGACGCCGGCCGCAGGAAGTCCTCGACCCGCACCCGCACCACGGGCCGCCCCTCGTCACGTACGGCGTCGGCGACCAGGTCGGCGACAATTCCCGGCTCGGCCTGCGGCGGGCCGTCGACCGCGAGGCGGACCGGATGGTCGAGCCCGAGGGCCAGAGCACGCGTCGCGACCTCGCGGGCGAACGCGGCCGGCGACAGTGGGCGCACATGCATGCAGCCATCGTGACGCGGTGACGCGTGTCAGCGGAAACCGGTCGCAACAACGGGATGCGCGCCGGCGTAGCCGCCGGAACAGCCGCCGGAACAGCCGCCGGCGCAGCCGCCGGAGCGAACGACCCCGACGCGCCAGGTGCAGTGATCAGGCGCGCATCAGTCCGGCGATGCCATGACTCGTGCCCTGACTTGCGGGCCGCTGACGCCAGCCCCCCGCGACCGCCGCGCAGTGGTCGGGCGGGACACTGGTCGCACTGCCGCCACCACGCACCCGGAGGTCCCGATGCCGTCGCCAGCCCCCACCGTCCGGTTGTTGTCGGGCGTGGATATGCCGCACCTTGGCCTCGGCACGTCACCCATGGACAGCCGCGAGACCGAGCGGGTGGTCGCCGACGCGCTCCAAGCGGGTTATCGGCTGCTCGACACCGCCGAGAACTACGGAAACGAGGACGGTGTCGGCGCCGGGTTGCGAGCGTCCGGGGTTGCCCGGCAGGACGTGTTCGTCACGACGAAGCTCAACAAGCGTTGGCATGGCGTCGACCTCGTCCGCGAAGCGGTGCGTGGCAATCTCGACAGGCTGAGGATCGAGTACGTCGACATGCTCCTCATCCACTGGCCCAACCCGCAGCAGGATCGCTACGTCGACGCGTGGCGCGGCCTGATCGAGCTGCGCGACGAAGGGCTGGTGCGCGCCATCGGCACCTCCAACTTCAAGCCCGCGCACCTTCAGCGGCTGCTCGACGAGACCGGCGTGGTGCCCGACGTCAACCAGATCCAGCTCAACCCGCTCGTCGCGCGCGTCGACGCCCGTGCGTTCCACGACAAGCACGGCATCGTGACCGAGTCATGGTCACCGCTGGGCGGCGGTGACGCGGATGTCCTGCGGGTGCCGCTGGTCGTGGAACTGGCCCGCAAGCACGGACGCACACCGGCGCAGGTCGCCTTGCGCTGGCACCTGCAACTCGGTCTGGTGCCGATCCCGAAGTCGGCCGACCCCGTGCGGTTGCGGCAAAACCTCGACGTTTTCTCGTTCGACCTCGACCCGCAGGACTTCGAGGCACTCAACGCGCTCGACCGCGGCGAGAGCGCCGCCGTCGACTCGGACGAGTTCGGCCACTGACGGCGGGCGATCACGTCAGACGGAGACCGCGACGCGGCCCGGCTCGTCGCCGTGCAATTGCGCGCCGAGTCGCTCGCCCTCGACGTCGATGTTCGGCAGCACCCGGTCGAGCCAACGCGGCAGCCACCAGGCCGACCGCCCGAGAAGTGACAGCACCGCCGGCACGATGACCATGCGCACCACGAACGCGTCGACCGCGACACCGACGGCAAGCGCGAACCCGATCGTCTTGACGACCGCCTGGTCCGACACGACGAAGCCGGAGAAGACGCCGATCATGATCAGCGCGGCGGCGGGAACGACGCGCGCGCCGTGCCCCATCCCCGTGATGACGGCCTGCTGAGGGTCGCCTCCGTGGACGAACTCCTCCCGCATTCGCGTGACGAGAAAAACCTCGTAGTCCATGGCCAACCCGAACAGGACGCCGACCAGGAAGATCGGCAGGAAGGCGATGATCGGCCCGGTCGTCTGCACGCCGAGGATGCCGTTGAGCCAGCCCCACTGGAAGACCGCGACGACGGCCCCCAGTGTCGCCGCGACGCTCAACAGGAATCCCAGGGTCGCCTTCAGCGGCACCAGAAGACTGCGGAAGACGAGCAGCAACAGCAGGAAGGCGAGCCCCACGACGACGGCCATGTACGGCACGAGCGCGGCGGTCAGCTTGGCCGACACATCGATGCCCAGGGCCGTCGAGCCGGTGACGGCGAGCGTCGCGCCGGTGTCGGCGTGCAGCGCGTGTGCCTCGGCGCGGATGGCGGCGACGAGCACCTCCGTCGCCGAGTCGCTCGGCCCGCTGCTGGGCACCACGGTCAGGACCGCCGTGTCCCCGGCGGCGTTGAGGGTGGGCGGCATCGCGGCCACGACGCCGGGCAGGCGGGTGATTCGTTCCTGCGCTTGCTCAGCGGCCGCCTTCGTGTCGCCGCTCGTGCCTTCCACGACGACGAGCAGCGGGCCGTTGAACCCGGGGCCGAAGCCCTGGCTGAGCAAGTCGTAGGCGTTGCGCTGCGTCGAGTGGGGGGCGGCCGTGCTGTCGTCGGGAAGACCGAGGTGCAGATCGCGGACGGGGAGCGCCACTACGAGCAGCGCAAGTGCGGGCACGACGAGTGCAGGCACACGCGAACGCACGATGGCCCTGGCCCACCGGGCGCCGAAGGGGTCGGTGACTGCCACGGTGTCGCGGCGACGGGTGCGGCCCGCCTTGCCGAGAATGCGGTCGCCGACGAAGCCGAGGAGCGCCGGCAGCAACGTCAACGCGATGAGCACCGCAACGGCGACAGTGCCCGCCGCGGCCAGACCCATCGAGGTGAGGAACGGAATGCCGACGACGGACAAGGCTGCCAGCGCGATGATGACGGTCAGCCCGGCGAAGACGACGGCGGAGCCCGCCGTACCGACTGCTCGTCCTGCCGCTTGTTCCTTGTCTCGTCCGAGAGTCAGCTCGTGGCGATAGCGGGACACGATGAACAGGGCGTAATCGATGCCGACGGCGAGGCCGAGCATGAGTGCCAGCGAGCTGGTGCTCGCGCTGAGGTCGAAGAACCCGGATGCGATCTGCACGCCCAGCGCGCCGAGGGCGACGCCGAGGATCGCCGTGAGCAGCGGCAGGCCGGCGGCCACGAGCGAGCCGAACGTGATGGTCAGCACGAAGGCGGCCATGACGAGGCCGATCAGCTCGGTCGCGCTCTGCTTCGCCGGCTCCTGGGCCGCCGGACCGCCGAACTCGACCTCGACCCCGGCGCCCTGAGCGGTGCGGCCCGCGGCGAACAACTGTGTGCGCGCGGTCTGGGTGACCTCGGCGGCAGTGACGTCATAGGCGACCTGAACGTAGGCGACATGAGCGTCCTTCGAGAGCCCCTGTGCACTGAACGGGTCCGTCACCGCGACAACGTGCTCGGCCCTGCTCAGCGCGGCAACGGCCTGCTGCACCGCCGCTCGTGGAGCGGCGTCGGTCAACTTCGTGTCGCCCGCGGTCGCGAACACCACGCGGGCGCTTGCGTTGTCCGCGGCCAGGCCCATCTTCGCCTTGAGCGTGTCGAGAGCCTGCTGCGCCTCGACCCCGGGAATCGTGAACGAGTCCGAGGTGTGCCCGGCCAAGGTCGACGCGCCGACGCCCACGAGGACGAGCAGCGCGATCCAGACGAACGCCACCAGGCGGCGGCTGCGGAACGCGAACCGTCCCAGGCGGTAGAGGCGGGTGGCCACGACAATCTCCTTCGGGAAGCCGCCGGTGGCACGACCGGCGCGTCGGTCCATCCGGGGTGCTTGCCGGACGGCTAGGGAGCACGCTAGCCGATCGGCAAGGTCAAAACAAGCCGATCGGCTAACTCGTCGTTCGGCGACACGAACACCGCCCAATGCGCGGGCGTGTCCGCCCGAGAGTCAAACAGTGACAATCGCGTTGCTCGTGCTAGCGGTGGCCGGCCTCTGCTTCTGGGCCTGCGGAGTGCCGACCCCTGCTGATCCTCGCGTGCTTCGCCCCTTGAGCGTCGCCCGCTTCGTCCCCCGTCGGTTCCGCGTCGGGCTCGTGGCCGGCAACAGCTGCCTCCGCTTCGCCTGTGCGGCCGGGACGGCAGCCGGCCTGCTGGCGGTCGCGACAGCTGCCGTCCTGTTCTCCGGGAACGCACCAGCTGACCGAGTCATGGCTCACTTTCCTTCATGGCGGCGGTTGCGGTGCCTACCGCGACTGCCGCTTGGCTCGCCGCCAGAGTTGCCGTCCCACACTGGGCGATGTAGGGCACTCAGATGAGCCGGCACGCTGCACGGCGGCTGAGCCGTTCGCTCGTGCACGCGCCGACAGGAGTCCCACTGCTCCCGCTGATGCCCGTCCCCCGCACGGACGAGGCCGAACGCCCGCAGACGAACGCCCTCGACAGGCGCCTGCGCGGCTAGCAACGCACGCTCATCGGCGCGATGGGCATGTGGTGGATCGGTGGCAACGCGGCGCAGGCAGTCGCCGGCCGACGGGATTTGGTGACAGGCGGCTTGTGCGTCATCGGCACATCGCTCGCCGTCGTCGCAGTGGTGAGAAGGCTGCGCCGCGGGAATGATGGGTTCGCTCTCGGTCGCCGCACCGGCGTTGCTTCCGAGGTGGACGCCGCCGAGTCGCTCGGCATGCGTATGCAGTTGCCTGCGGGTCCGTGGACTCGGACGATGCACCCGCAGCCTTCGCCGAGCACGACACGGAGGACTGCTTTGTGCCGTGGCCGTGGGCGGGCGTTGCCGACGCGGGTGACGACCGCACGGTCGTTCTTGCACGTCACGAAGGCGTCCGATCGAGCCGGATTGCGGGCGGTCGGTCGAGTCGCACCGTGTGCACCGTGCGTGTGCCCGGCGCGCAATTGCGACGGTGGTTGTCGCCGCCAGAGAGGGCGTCGGCCTTCGATATCTGAGGCGAGCCGTGCCACTCGAGTCCGAAACTTTCAACAGGGCCCTATGGGCATCGGGTGACGACGCCGGCGTCTACGCGGTAGTCCACGCGCGGTCGATGGCGGAAATGTTGCGACGGCTTCCTGACGGAGCGACCGCCCTCTTCGACCGCGACTACGTCGCCGTTTACTCGGATGAGCCTGTGGCACCGCCGATGCTGGCGGGCTATGTCTCGGCGGCGCTCACGATCGCTGACCTCATCCCTCAGTACCTCGTCAGAGGCGTGCAGTAACAAGTGAGACGTCAGCCGACGTCGCGCGCACGACGTGCACTCGCGCGATCGGAACGTCGGTGCTGTCACGCTTAGCTTAGGCCTAGCTCACAGCCGCGGGTCCACCGGCTCGGACTCCAGTGCGAGCACGGCGAAGACGCACTCGTGCACACGCCACAACGGCTCGCCGCGCGCCGCGCGCTCCAGTGACTCGAGACCGAGCGCATACTCCCGCTGCGCCATCGACCGCTTGTGGCCGAGGCTGCGCGAGAGCAACCGCGAGAGATTGTCCGGCTCCGTGTAGTCGGGCCCGTAGATGATCCGCAGATACTCGCGCCCACGCACCTTGAGCCCGGGCTGCACGACGCCCTTCTTGCCGCGGGACAGGTTGGCGGCTTGACGACCATCCCCTCGCCGCCGGCTGCGGTCAGCTCCTCCCACCACCGCGTCGCGGCGGCGGTCGACGCGGCGTCGGTGGTGTCGACGGCCAACCGCCTGGTCGGCTGGAAGGTCTCGGGGTCGGCGGCGACGAGACGGTCGCTGATCGCGAGGTGCCAGTCGTGCGGCTTGTCGTGGTAGGTCGCCCCGTCCGACGCGAGCAACTGAAACGGTGCGATGCGCACCCCTTCGAGCCCGTCGGTCGGCCAGCAATAGCGGCGGTACGACGTGACGAACGCGGTCGCGTTGGCCGACCGCGCAAGGGTGCGGGACAGCAGCGCCCCGACGTCGAGCCCCCGTGCTGCCGCAGCCTCCACGGTCGACACCGCAACCGGCAGCGCAGCGGTGGCCGCGGCGCCGACCGCCGCGTACTGGTTGCGCAGCAGGTCTTCGGCCTTCGCGCTCCAGGGCAGCAGCTCGGCGTCGAAGAGCAGCCACGAGGCGCCCAACTCGTCGTACAGGCCAATGCTTTCCGCTGCCTCACGAATCATCGCGAGCAAGTCCTCCGTCAAGGAGCCCTTGAAGAACGAGCGTCCGGTGCGCGTGTAGATGGCACCCGTCGCATCGCCCGGTGCGCCGAACCGGGCCCGCGCCGCAGGGAGGTCGCGGCACACGAGCACGACCGCTCGCGAGCCCATGTGCTTTTCCTGGCACAGCACCTGACCCACACCGTCGGACCGGAAGGCGCTGAACGCCTCGTCCGGGTGCTCCAGCACCCCCGCGTGCGTCGCGGTTGCGACTGGGCTCATCGTCGGCGGGAGATACATGAGCCAGCGCGGATCAAGGGCGAACCGGCTCATCACCTCGAGCGCGGCGGCGGCGTTCTCCTCGCGGACCGTGACGCGGCCGGCGTAGGTCGTCTCGACAACGCGCTTGCCGAGCACGTCGGTGATGTCGAGCACGTCGCAGTCACGCCTCGTCGCGCCAAACTCCTGTGCCGGCTGGGCATCCGTCGGGAAGGGCTTGGCCGGCTCGTAGTAGACGCGCGCGGCGGGCACGGACACCAGCTCGCGCTCGGGATACCTCAGCGCCGTGAGCCGGCCGCCGATGCTTGGTCCGCGTGATCGTGGCGGCCTCGATCTCCTCGGGGCCGTGCAGCACGAACACGTGGCGGAAGCCTTCGCGCTGCAAGCTCTTGAGGCTGCGGCGGAGGTCGGCGCGCATGCGGCTGATGACGCGCGCATCCATGTCCCTGTCCGCGCGCGCGCCGTTGCGTTCGATGGCGAGCCGCTCGGGCACGTCGAGGACGATCGCGACCGGCAGAACGTCGTGCTCGCGCGCGACCGCAATGAGGTGCTTGCGCGCGTCGGCCTGCACGTTGGTCGCGTCGATGACGGTCAGGCGACCGCGGGCGAGCCGCTTGGCGGCAAGGAAGTAGAGCGACTCGAACGCATCACGGCTCGCGGCCTGGTCGTTTTCGTCGTCGGATACGAGCCCGCGGAAGAAGTCACTCGAGAGGACCTCGGTGGGCAGGAAGTGCTTGGCCGCGAACGTCGACTTGCCGGACCCGCTGATCCCGACGAGGGCGACCAGGCTGAGTGACGGAAGGTTGATCTCGGTCATGACTGTCCCTCCTCGGCGGGCGAGATGGCGGTGTCAACGGTTGCGATGGTGAAGATGGCCAGCTGCGTGGGGGGTCCGAGCTCGGGGTCGTCCGTGCCGACGGGTAGATAACGGACGGTGTAGCCGCGTTCGCCCGCCACCCTGTCGGCCCACTGCGCGAACTCCGCACGCGTCCATTCGAAGCGGTGGTCCTTGTGCCGGAACGCACCGTGCGCGAGCGTCTCGAACCGCACGTTGTATTCGATGTTGGGCGTCGTCACGATGACCGTCTCCGGCTTGGCCTCACCGAAAACCGCGCGCTCCAGCGCGGCCAATCGCGGCGGGTCGAGGTGTTCGATGACCTCCACGAGGACGGCCGCGTCGAGGTCGGCGAGGCGGGTGTCGCGGTAGGTGAGCGATGACTGGAACAGCGTGATGCGATCGCGCTGCTTGTCGGTCATCCGCTCGAGGTGGAGCTTGTCGGCGGCGATCTGCAGGGCACGCATGGAGACGTCGGTGCCGATCAGTTCGACGTACGACTTGTCGGTCAGCAGCTCGGCGAGCAACGCCCCCTCGCCGCAGCCGAGGTCCGCGACCCGGCGCGCACCGCACGAGGCGAGCGCGGCGATAACGGCGCCGCGGCGTTGCTCCGCGAGCGGCATCGGGCGGTCGGGCTCGCTGACGACGATGGCCGCGTCGGTGGCGTTGTCGATCGCCTCCTCTTCCACGTCGTCGACCTCGGCGAGGCGGGCGACGGCGCTGCGGTAGAGCGAGCCCTTGTGACGCAGGTAGCGGCGGGTGATGAGGTCGCGGTCGGGATGCGCGGCGAGCCAACCGTCGCCCGCGCGGATGAGCTTGTCGACCTCGTCGGGGCTGACCCAATAGTGCTTGGCATCGTCGAGGACCGGCAGCAGGACGTAGACATGGTTGAGGGCGGCGGCGAGGGTGCGGTCGCCGGTGAGGCGCAGGTCGACGTAGCGCGACTCGCCCCACTGCGGGAACGTCTCGTCGAGGGGGATGGCGGTCGCGTCGACGGTCCAGCCGAGCGGCGCGAAGAGACGCTCAGCGAGGGCCGCTCCCCCGCGGCACGGGAGGACCGGCACGTGGATCTCGAGTGGCAGCGCCTCGGTCACGAGCTCGGGTCTCAGATCGCAGCGACCGGCCATCGCGGTCTTGAACACGCGCGACAGGGCGACGGCGAGCATCGACGAGGCGGCGTACGGACGATCGTTGACGAACTGGCCGAGCGAGAAGCCTTCGCCCTGCGGCGCCTTGTTGCGCCCGCGGACGAGGTCGATCGGGTCGACCTCGAGCAGCAGCGCCGCGGTGCAGCGCTCGTCGGTCGCTTCGGGATAGAAGACGTGCGCCGTGCCGACGGACACCTCGAACGGCTGCACCTTGCCGGGATGCTTGTGCAGCAGGAACCCCAGATCGGTCGCGGGAGCGCGGGTCGTCGAGACAGTCAGGAGCACCCGGCACAGTCTGCCGGTCGCAACGCCACTGTGCCGCGCTTTTGGCATGACTGCGGCGACGTGGCTGCGCCGGCGACGTCCCCTGTAGCGTGCGCGTATGACCAGCGGGCCGCCTTCCCTTCGCCTGCTGGCACCGGGTGCCGCGGCTCTGGCGGCCGCGTTGTGGGGATTCGGCGGGGTCGTCGCCGGTCAGGTCTTCCGGCGCGGTGTGCCGCCGCTCGACGTGGTCGCGTTCCGCAGTTGGATCTCGTTTGCCGGCCTGTCTGTCCTGCTGGCGGTCCGCCGGCGGCCGCGGCCGTTACGGCGCCCGCCGTGGGCGCTCCTCGCTGGTTTCGGATTGGGAACGGCTGCGGCCAACGCGCTGCTCTTCCTCGCCATCAGCCGGCTGCCCGTGGCGGTCGCCCTCGTGCTGCAGGCACTCGCTCCCGTGCTGCTGATCGGCGGACCGTTGCTCGCGGCGCGGCGACTGCCGCCGGTGCGTATTGCGGTCGGCGTGTTGGTTGCGCTCGTCGGCGTTGCCTTTGTCGTCCAGCTCCCGACGGCGCGCATCGACCACCTGGACCTCGTGGGCATCGGTTGCGGTCTCGGGACGGCGGCGGCGGTTGCGGCGTACTCCGTGTTCGGCGCGCGAGCGGCCACTGCGTACGGCGCCGTCCGCGCCAACACCTACGCGTTCGCGGTGTCGAGTCTCTTGTGGGTCGGTTACTTCCTTCTTCGGTACGACGTGCCACACATCCCGACGACGCCCGTCATCCTGAGCGAAGTCGCGCTGATCGGACTGGCCGGCACCCTCGCGCCGTTCCTGCTGTATGCATGGGCGACCGCGCGCGTCGGGGCCGCGGTGGGCACGATCGTGATGTCTCTGGAACCGCTGTTCGGCGCGGTGCTGGCTTACGCGTGGCTCGGACAGCGGCTGACCGTCGTACAACTGCTCGGTGGCGCAACCCTGCTCGGCGCCGTGATCTACCTGCAGGAGCACGCATCTGCCTTGCGACTGACCGCTGCACCGGCCGTGCCCGATGCCGCAGAACCCGGTCACTCCACTCAGTTGCTTGGCTGAGGCGGGCACCCCAACGCCGCCGATCCTTCGGCTGTGGATAACGGGACGGCCGTCGCAGCGATTCCCCCTATCGTGTGCCCGGACAAACGGTAGGCGAGGGTGGACAGGGGACGACGACGATGAGCGTCATGCTGCCGGGTTATCTCTCCAACGTCCTCAACTGGCTGGGGTTTCCCTGGCCGAACGTCGACGAAGATCAGTTGCGTGAGGCCGCGGACGCGTTCCGCATCTTCGCGCGCGACCTCTCAGCTTCGGTCGACACGACGCACCGCATCATGACGGTCGACGTACCGGCGTCCTACAGCTCGGACGCGTACGCGACGCTGCTGCGCCACTGGACGACGGAGAGCCGCACACATCTCGACGTGATCGTCGATGGCTGCGCGTTGCTCGCCGGGGCGTTCGACGGCATCGCCGAAGGTGTGGCCGTCATGAAGGGTGAGGTCGTCGCGCAACTCGCCATTGCCGCCGCCGAGTTCCTTGCCGATCAAGCGGCCGCTGTGGCGACCTTCGGGCTGGCTGAGGCCGCGCTGCCAATCCTGCTCGCCGCGCAGAACCGGATCCTGACCGGCATCGTGCAGCGGTTCGAGCAGGAAGTCCTCGCTGTCATCGTCAGTCAGACAGTCAAGCCGGTGAAGCAGCGCGTCATGGCAGCGGTGAATCAGCTGCTCTATCCACAGCTTGCCCACGTCGTCACCGGCGGGACGGCTATGAGCATCGACACCGACGCCGTGCGCGCTCACGCCGACGCGATCGGGCGCGAGGGGGACGGCGCCGAGGTGGCGGGACAGAAGCTGTTCGCGACTCTCTCGCGGCTCACCTTCGTCGGGGGCGGCTGATGTCCGGCGGTGTGGAACGGGTGGTCGTCGAGGTGGCGGAGGACGCCGTCGACGTTGCCCGGGCAGTCGGCAAAGCGGCCAAGGAAGCCGGCGACACGGCGAAGCGCACGCTGGCGCATGACGCGGCGACCATGGCCGACAAAGAGGTTGAGCTGGCGGCACACGTGCCCCACGAGACCCTGCCCGGACCTGGGCACCATCACGACGGGTCTGAGATGCACCTTCCTGCCTCGCCGCCACTGCGCATTCGCCTCGATCAGGCGCAATCGTGGAAGGGTGGGGACCTTCCCGCAATGGGCGGTCCACCGAATGGTTACCTCGTCAAAAGAACCGCAGACGGTAGCGTGACCAATTACAGCGTGTACGACTCCATCGGTAACGCGATCAAGCGCGTGGACGTAACTGGAGCATCACATGGTCCCTATCCGACGCCGCACACGATGTATTACCAGCACAACCGCACGCCCGACGGCACAGTGATACCCCGAAGGTCCAGAGATGTCCGCCCCGCAACGCCTGACGAGATCCCGTGAAGGGCCGAGTGTGTTCCATGGATGCTGACGTCATGCTTGGTCTGATCGATTCTCCGGATTTTCGCGACCGCGTCACCGGCGTGAAAATGCTGTCACAACATACCGACCAGGAGGAAGTTTTCGCTCGCCTGGTGGCGTGCCTCGCCGACGCAAATACGGCAGTCGGTCAGGCAGCGGCCGTCGCGCTGGTCCTCGGTGCCGGTGAGAAGGGGCTGACAGCAGTGCTGGCCGGCGTTGACAACGGCGACGAACAGATCGCATTCTGGCTCATCAACGGCCTCGAAAATCTCTGGCTTGAGGGATCGGACGTTGTCCTGAATACACGACGTCTCGCGGCAGACTCGGATGACGAGTCTGTTCGTCGCGGAGCAGAACGAGTAACCGCATACCTCCAGCACCCGTTTCCCGTCCAATGGGATCGAGGGCCTTGGTACGCGATCGGTGACGATGACGTCGGCACTGTCACCTGAACTGAGAGGGAATCATTGACGAGCGATAGCAATCTCGATGTTGACGCGTTGCTGCGGCAGAGCAACTCGCCCGACCTGCGTACGCGCTTGTCCAGCATTCGTCCGATGGCAGTGTTCGCAGCGACGAGCCAGCAGGTCTTCGACCGTCTCGTGGCGGCTCTGGATGACGAAGACACGGCTGTCGGGCAGGCAGCAGCGATCGCGCTCATCGATGCCGCCGGCGATCGTGGCTTGGCTGCCGTGTGCGAAGGTGTGCAGACCCTCGACGATCAGGTCGGCTACTGGCTGCTTGCTGCCCTGCGGCGGTTCTGGTGGATGGGGTCGCCGACCATTGCGGCAACGGAACGGTTGGCGACACACGGGCAGTCCGCGTCCGTTCGCGAAGGTGCAGAGGGAGCGCTGTCGTATCTGACGCCGTACCCGGTGGATCTGCATCAGGACCGGTGGCGCGGTCTATGACCTCGTCCGACGAGTCCTCGGCACCGCGGGCATCTACTCCGCTGCACGAACGACTGCAGAGCATCAGACCGCTCGCCGAGCTCGCAAGCACCGATCCGGCTCGCCTGATCCTCTGACGATCTCCGAACGCAGAGAGGTGAGTCCGAGTGACCGACGAACACCAGGTGCCATTGCGGCGCGACGTCGACGATTTGGTTGTCCCGAGCCTGGGTCGCGTGTCGCACAACCCAGGTGCCGCGCAAGTCTTGGTCCTCGACGCCGCTGGCTTGGCGGTTCCGGAGATCGCGGATTTCCTGGCGTCGATGTTGGCGGGCGGCGGGGGTCCCCGCTCCGCGCGTTCGTATGCGTTGGCCTTGTTGCGGTGGTGGCGCTTCCTGGCGGCGGTCGGGGTCGACTGGAACGCCGCCGGGAGAGTTGAAGTTCGCGACTTCGTGCTGTGGATGCGATTCGGCGCGCAGCCGAGGTACCGAATCTCTGGGAGCACGGCAGGTTATGCACCGGCGACGATCAACCACAATCTTGCGGTTCTGAAAGCGTTCTACGCCGACCGTATGGAGACCGGCCGTGGACCGCTGGTCAACCCGGTCCCGGACGCTGAGCGCCGGCATGGTCGCCGCTCGTCTGCTCATCACAACCCGATGCAGCCGCACGACGCGGGCCGGCGCGCTCCGTTGCGTCAGAAGGTCCCGGACCGGATGCCTCGCGCGTTGCCGGACCGGCTGTTCGACGCTTTGTTCGCGGTCGCGGGATGTGATCGTGACCGCGCCCTGCTCGCCTTCTATGTGAGCACCGGTGCCCGCGCGTCGGAGTTGCTGGGAGTGACCATCGACCTCGTCGACCCGGGGACGCAACGCATCGCGGTGCGCCGCAAGGGCAGCGAGCGGATCCAGTGGCTTCCAGCCTCAGCCGACGCGTTCGTGTGGCTGCGGCTTTACCAACAGCATGAGCTACGCCCGTTGGGGGAGCGGGTGTTGTGGCTCACCCGCCGCAGCCCGCACCGCGCGTTGACGTACTCCGCAGCCCGGCGGATGTTGCAGCGCGCGAACACGGCGCACAACCGGACCAACTCGCCACGATCACCATCACGCAACACCAACGCCGCAGCAGGACGATTCGCCATACGACATTCTGACGCACCCAACTGTAAACTAATTAACGACACGCCGCACTAGCGGCCCTAGCGAGAACGGGCGGATGTCTCCGGCGTGCCGACACCGAGCAGGTCGGCCAACTTCGTCATCGCCGCCCACTCGGACTCATGGTCAGCACGGACCTCCCCGACCATCCGGACCGCGCGCCCACGCAGCTCGGCGGATACCTCTTCGACGTGCTTCTTGGCATTACCCCATCCTTCCCAAGGAGCGGCGTCTCCGGAAACCCGTGGTGGTTCATCTACCAACGGCTGGGCGTCCGGACGGGCGGCTTCGGCGGCTTTGAATGGATGCCTCCAGCAGCAGACGTGGGATGCAGGTGCAGGTACGACTCACGGAAATTGCCGTGACTATCACAGCCCATGAGTCTCTTGCTTGCGTCTTAACACCTCTGGGCCATGCGGACTGGCCGTCAGTCCGCCACACCGCTGCGCCGCCGAGGTGAACCTGCCCGCAACGACTGTTCATCTTCGGCGCCAGCCAAGACGATCGCCGACTCCAACCACACATGACTAAAGGGAGCAAATGACTAGGAAACGTCGGGCCGCGACGCTGGGAGTCGCGGTCGCTATGGTCGCCGGCCTCGCAGTGCCCGCGAACGCCCTCAGCTCCGTCAGCGGCGTGTCGAGCCTGCCCGCAATCCAGAACGCTTTCGCCCGGTTCGGCGGTCTCCAGCGCGCGATGTTCCTCACCAGCGACCCGGCAGTCGCTGTCGGAATGGTTCTTACGGCGGCCGGCGCGGACGCCGGCCCGGCCCTCGACTCCGCGTGCGTGGCGGCGACGAACACCCCAGCGGCGACGCACATATTTGAAGGGACGGCAAGCGACCAGACGCTACTATGCAACGCCGCGCCCGCTATCAACGTGCTGCCCGCCGCGGCGAAGTGGTACCGGGTTTCGGTGGGGGCCTACTCGGCTGCGAAGGCAGTCGTCAACGCCGCAAGTCTCGTCCTGACGGCGGCCCAGCTATACGATTGGCTGGCGAGATGGCTCGAGCAAGTGCTTCCCGGCTCAGGCGGTTGGATTCAAGCCCTCGCCGGCTTGTCGGCCTGGAACCCGCCGCCCGCCCCGGTGAACCCGGGAGGTGGGCCACCCACTCCGCCGCCGCCCGCCCCGACACCGATCACGTACCGGGACCTAGTCCTGCAACGGATGTTGCAAGTACTCCCTGAGCCAGATGCCGACTCTGCGACCAACACCTGCATCGCCCAAGAGCAGGGGCTCGTCCTTATTGGGAAGCTAAGTGCCGGCGCCAACGCTTGCCAGACTATGCCAATCTTCTTCCCCGGCCAAGACGCCGGCGGCGCGGCCATTCACGACCGTGATGCCATCGCTACGCACCCACAGTGGGCGATGTTGACGTACATGAGTAGAGCCGACAAGAAGGCCAGCGGCGTGCCCTTCCAATGGTACGACCGCGTCAAATACCGGACATTCTGCAAGCCAAACAGAGACGATCGTGGCACAAACTGTGACGAGTACCCGTTCTACTCGACAGTGGAGGGAGGATTTGCGCAGCCGCCGACGCGCCCCATTGACGCTAGCTTGCGTGAAGTCCCGGCCGGGGAGAATACCAATGAAGGAACTGCGCTGTCAGTAATGACCACCGACGCCAAGTGTGCCATGGTCTCTCAGCAAACGCTCTATCTCGTCGTCCCGACTGCCATCTCGATAGGCGAACAGGCGGACAACCAGACCGGCGAGCACGCGGACAACCAGACCGGCGAACATGCACACATGACGACGTACGCTGGCCCGCCGTCCACCCACCTATGCTCGCCAACGTCTGGCGGCGGCGTTTTCACCAGCTAGCACAAAGGGGAACGTCACAGTGCCAGAGGTCGAGCGGCTACAGCAGGCCCTTGGGTCCCTTGACAGGTTCTTCCGGGGTTGCGGTGCCCCCCTTGCGGGGGCACTGCGTCCTGGGCTGTCCGAGTCCCAGCTACACCGGATTGAAGCGGAGTTGGGCTTTGAGCTGCCGGACGAGGTGCACATTTGGTTTCGCTGGCACGACGGCGCAGACAAGATCACGAACGTACCACCTGGCTACACCTATCTGCCCACGCTTCAGTATCTGCTACCGCTCGATCGCAGTCTCGCCTTCCGGGCTCTCTTTCTGGAGCGCAAGGAGACCGTAAAGTTGCTACCCATCCACGAGTACGAGACGGGGTGGCTGCCAGTAACAGGGTCCGACGGGGCGGAAGGCGCTTTGGCCGTCGACTGCTACGAACCGGCGGCGGGCACGCTGCACGTCGTCACGGTGCGTGGAGAGGACGACTGGGCCCTACCGTCCGGGTCGCTGACCGACTTGGCAGAGTTGTGGGTAAAGGTGGCGGAAGGCGGCTACTGGCGTTGGGATCGGCAGGCGCACGACTGGGCTGAGACGTTCAGTGAAATCCCCGTCGGGTGGCGGCTAACAGGTCTTCTCGATTGACCGAGTGTTGACGTCTCACTGCTCCGGTGGGGATCGACCTGGTCCACAACAGCGCTACTGCTAGTGTCGCGTTGCGTTAGTCCGTTTGCGGTTGATTTTGCCGATGATCTCGT
>CAXSDE010000049.1:0-20820 GCA_964236265.1 uncultured bacterium | reverse complement strand
GGGTCGGGCCGGCACGATGACGCATGACTACAAGCGGAACGGGACCACGGATCTGTTCGCGGCGATGAACATCGCGACGGGCGAAGTGCTCATGGACTGCCAGAAGGCTCACACAGCCAAGGACGTGCTGCGGTTCTTCAAGCAGCTCGACGCGAGCGTGCCCCGCGGTCTGGCTGTCCACGTCGTACTGGACAACCTCTCGGCGCACAAGGCTCCGGACATCACGAAGTGGCTGGCACACAAGGACCGCCGCCGGTGGCACTTGCATTTCACCCCGACGTCGAGCTCGTGGACGAACCTGATCGAGCGCTGGTTCAAAGAACTGACCGACCGGCGCCTGCGGCGCGGTGTTTTCACCAGCGTCGCGGAACTCGAAGCAGCGATCACACTCTGGGCTGGTCACTGGAACGAGAACCCGAAACCGTTCACCTGGAAGGCGACCGCCGCCGACATCATCGAGAAGGTCCAACGCGGCCGCGCGACCCTGGCCCGCCAGATCAATTCAACGACGGACCACTAGCAGCTGTACGAGCGTGGTGCCGAGTGCATCGGCGATCGCGTGAGCGCTCCCGAGGCTGATGTTGCGTTCCCCCCGCCCAACGGCCCCGATGTCCGTCCGATGTAGTCCAGCGCGATCGGCGTCAGCCAGCCCCAAGGTGTTGATCGCGATTGGAGTCACAATTGGGAGTACCCCAGAGCGCGACGCCGCGCCCGACCCGGATATACGAGCTGTTCGGGTGAAATGCTTGTCCATTGACACCCGGCTCGGCAAGATCGACAGTTCGAGGCTAGACGCAGCATCCGCCGTGATTACACCGCTCTTTGATCGTGCCGGCCGGCTCATGTCCGGGCACTCTCAAGCCGCTGAATACCTCAACACGAAGCCGACCATCTCTGAGCTACAGGCTGACTGGCAGTTAGCCCGAGACGCAAGGGACGCCTACACAAAAAAGTAAGGGCGTCGCTCACCGCGCGTCTGCGACGAACTCAGCCAGGGGCGATAAGTCATGCTCCCAGAAGAGAAGGACTCCTTGTGTGGCTTGAGCACTGACGAGGCAAGCGAGATCCAGTACGCCCGCCAGAACCACCGCCGTCACGATCTGACTCCCGAACCGCTGCTTCCAGAGCTCGGCTTTGCCCCCAACCTCGCGGTTCACGCGCTTCCAACCATTTTTCGGCCCGTTGGAGACCTTGCACTCCACGGCCAGGAGGCGGCCATCGTGAAGGCGTACGGGGACGTCGCACTTCGCGTCTGCGACTCGCCGTTCCCTGCTAAAGCTTCCGCGTGCCAGGATGTCAAGGACCGTCATCGGGTCTCGTGACGGGTCCAGATGAAAGCCTGCGACATCGAGCGCTGCTCCGACGGCCGCCTCCTGCCGAGTGCTGGATTCGCCACGCCTAGACGTCGCGACGAGGCGCGCCGCTAGCATCACGGTCGTAGCGAGGACGGCCGCGTCACGCTCGGCTTCCGTCGGTGGACGACTCTCTACGAGCCAGGGGAAACGGACCGGATCCAGCACAGGAGCAAAGGCGAAGGCGACATCAGCGGCCAAGGATTCCGGCACCCGTTTGAATTTTGGTCCGCCAACGAGGGTCCAGAGATCTTCCTCGGAGATCGGTGGCGCGCAGCAGTACCGCAACGTTTCGTGCAGTCGCTCTGGATGCGTCACAAACGCCTCTGCGTCTACGGCTCGTAGATCGTCAGTCATCTCGAGGACCCAGCGGACATGAGGTGCTATGTCGGCACACGCCGATGCAAAAGCGCGTGGGCCCTCGTCCCTACGACGTTCGCGGAAGTCATCTTCAGCGCGGTCACGTTGCGCCTTCAGTTCTGGCGTTGCCCATCTGGGCGGTGACAGGAATGCCATGGGTCACAGGCCGACTTGCGCACGCACGCGCACGCGGAGACTGCCGTTGACCCTGTGCTCCGCCTCGGTGTACCTAACCCGACGCCCGAATTCCGCCGGCCAATCCGCCGAGTCTGGCTTGGCGCGAAGCCGCACAGTGAGCGCGCGCAGCAACTCCGCGCCTACGGCTGTCGCGACGTCTGTTTGAATTGCGTTACCGATTTGCCGGAACTTCGAAGCGACAGTCCCTTGAAAGCTCCAGTCTGTCGGAAACCCCTGCAGCGCGGCACATTCCCGCCACGTAAGCCTTCGCAGGGAACCGTCCTCCATGTGTACGAAGTCTGGAGTCGTCGCGGCACGGATGGTGCGCGACGGCAACGAAGTGTCGGCCACGAAACAGTCTTGTCGGTATCCCCAATGTCCACCTGGGCGGTTGGCTTCCACCCGGCCGCCTGTTCTCAGACCAGTGCCCGGTTCCAGCGTGGCCATGTCAAGCGCCCTTGCTGCGCTGGGCCGGGCAATGTCTGCCTCGGCTGGTTGCCCAAGGGCATCTAAGAGCTCTCCAAGCGAGACCCACGATTTCATGCCGGCGACCGGACGCCGGGAGTGTATTGGCTGTGGGAACGAAGGAAGTGCACGATCGCACGAGGCCAGCATCATCAGGCGTACGCGCCTTTGAGGGGCGCCGTAGTCAGCAGCGTTGACGGTGGCAAAGTTCGTCGCGTAGCCGAGTTCCTCGAAGTGACTACGCAGGTACTCCAACGCCTCGCCAGGCCGACCGCTGGGCCCGACGGCCGTCAAAAGCCCGCGGACATTTTCGAACAGGATGAGTCGTGGACGCAATTCGTCGGTGAGGCGCACCATGTGTTCGAATAACCGGCCCCGCGGGTCATACAAGCCCTTCTGCAAGCCAGCGGATGACCACGGCTGGCACGGGGGCCCGCCGGCGAGTAGGTCTGGTCGCCACGTCGACCTTGCACCGTCCGGCCGGAAGTCAGCCGCCCGTAGATCGGCGATGTCTGCCTCGATGAGCCTTGTACCAGCGAGATAGTTGAAACCGGGACGGTCCGAGATAGGAATCAACGCTGACTGGCTGGCCCGTAGGGTCGCCAAGCAGTCGGCTTCGATGTCCGTCGCCGCTACGGTGTGCCAACCAGCGCCGGAGAATAGCGACACGAGGGACGGTCCGGCGGAACTCGGCACGGCGTCTCCTCGCAGCGTAGTGAACGGGATCTTCGCAGCCCGGTACGACAGAATCACACCGCTGTAGTTCAGCTTAGCTCGCTAGGGACAGTCTGATCCAACGCCCCGCCGTCGGCTCAGTGAGTCACGTGAACGCGGTCAGACGGGGTCCGTCGATGCTGTCCTCACCGACCGTGCCGTCCGGGTAGGCACGACACCCGCGGCCCACTAGATGAGTGGCGCACGCGTATGAATCGTCCGACCCCAGCCGCCGCCGCGGTCAGGGGTGCGGCGTGGCTCCCGCATTGATCTTGGTGAGCGGTACATCTGACACGGAAGAGGTCACTGGTTCAATCCCAGTATCGCCCACCACAACGTGAAGGCCTCCGGCCGGCGGATACGCCCGCCAGGGGCGTTCTTCCGTCAGGCGTCGTGCCACTCCCCGCGGCTCTGGCGAAGCACGCTATGCTCCGCCGACCGTGATCACGTCAGGGGGCCGCGTGGAGCAGCTGAGGGCAACAGATCCGACCGACGTCCGGGGCTTCCGCCTGCCGGGTCGTCTTGGTAGAGGTGGACACAAAGCGGCAGCCGCGATCGCGGTCACTGTTGCGCTGACCGCCGCCGGACTGTTCACGCCCCGAACGCCGGCAGGCGCCACGCCCGTCGCCAACCCGCGAACTTTCAGCGTCGCCGGCACGGCTGGAGGTGCACGCTCGGCCGCCGCTCCGGGCGCTGCCGAGAACATCGTCGCCAGCAGCACTCCGGTCAGGGGCGGCACGCTGGACATGCTCGGCACCGGCGACGTCGACTACATGGACCCGAATCTCATGTACTACTCGTCCGGCTACATCGTGGCTCGTCTGTTCAGCCGCCAACTCGTCACCTTCCCGGCGACTCCTGGCAAAGTCACGACCGTGGTGGCGGCCTTGCGACGCGGATTCCGACGAAGAGCAACGGCGGCATCAGCGCAGACGGTCTCACCTACACCTTCCACATCAAGAAGGGCGCCAACTGGGACACGGTTCCCGCGCGTCAAATCACGGGCAAAGATTTCATCCGCGGCCTGAAGCGGGCGTGCAACCCAGCCCAGCCCTCCGGGCTCTGCCCAACTTCCTCCCGCTGATCGGCGGCCTGAAGGCGTTCTGCGATGGCTACGCCACGGTGAACGGCACGTCGGCGTCCGCGATGGCGGCGTACCAGAACGGGCACGGCATCTCCGGCGTGAAAGCCTACGCGAGCGACCCCACCAAGCTCACGATCAAGCTGACGCACCCGGCGGCGTACTTCCTGTCGATGCTCAACATGACCGCGTTCTCGCCGGCTCCGAAGGAGTACGACGCATACATTCCAGGTGGCGCCCGGATCGCCCAGCACATCATCTCGGACGGTCCGTACAAGATCACCAAGTACTTACCGGCCAGATCGATCAGCTTGGTCCGCAACTCCAACTGGGACCCGGCAACGGATACCGTGCGCAAGGCGTACGTCGACGCGGTGGAGATCAACGAGACGGGCGACCCGTACGACATCCAGCAGCGGCTGGAGGCGGACACGCCGGACGCTGACACGGAGTGGGACAACTTCCCGCCGGTCGCCTTCACTTCGACGCTCATCAAGAACAAGGACCCGAATTTCCACCTGGGCCAGACGTTCTCGTCCAACCCGTTCATCGTCTTCAACACGGTCTCGCCGAACAACAAAAACGCCCTGCGGAACGTGAAGGTGCGCCGGGCGCTGTCCGAGGCGATCAACCGCGACACGCTGATCCAGGACGTCAACGGTCCCATGGTCTCGCCGCCGCTGACGCACGTGCTGCCCGCCGGCATCTCCGGCACGACCAGCAACACGAGCATCGACCTCTACAAGTACGACCCGGCGAAGGCCAAGGCCGACCTGGCCGCGGCCGGCTTCCCGCACGGCGTGACGCTGAAGTTCCTGTACCGCCCGTCGAGCTCGTCGTCCGTGAGGATCTTCACGACCCTGCAGCAGGACCTGGCGGCCTCGGGCATCACCCTCAAGCCGGTTGGTGTCCCAGTCGCCGACTCCTACACGAAGCACCTGCAGGTGCCGACCCAGGCCATGCGCGGCGTCTGGGACATGACCCTCGCGGGTTGGGGCCCGGACTGGTACGGCGACGCCGCGCTGTCCTTCTTCGGCCCGCTGTTCCAGGGTAAGAGCGCATACCCACCGGTCGGCTCCAACTTCGGCCTGTACAACAACGCAACCGTGAACTCGGCGATCGACGCCGCGGCCAGGGAAGTCGACCCGGTCAAGGCGCGGCACTTGTGGGCGGCCCTGGACAGGCGGGTCATGCGGGATGCGCCGTTCTACCCGATCTCGACGAACAACCAGGCGACGTATCACGCGTCGCACGTCCACAACACGGTGTTCATCCCGACGTTGCAGCAACTGGACCCTGCCAACGTCTGGCTGAGCAAGTAGGAACAGCCGACGGCATACTGCCGCTGTTGTGCCTCCGACGATCGCTATGCGTTGGCTGAGACCCTGAGGTGTTCCCCGACGCGCTGATGCCCTGACCGCACACCGTCGTGGTAGTCGACGTTCGCACCGTCCATGGTGTAGGCGCCCGCCTTGTGCGGGGTGACGGCGATCATGAGCTGGTGCGTCTTCGGGTTCACGTCCAAGTTGCGGGGCGTGAACGGCGCGACGCTCGTGCACCCGAGCGGCGGGTCCGACGCGGTGACGGGCACCTTCCAATGCGCCGGCACCGGATCCATGGTGCACACGACGACGGTGACCGTGGCGTCGCTGGTGTCCTGCACGAAGACCGGCTCGACGCTGCGCACGTCGAGGACGGGGCCGGTGCTGTCGTCCGGGAGGGGCGTTCCGTCCGGCGTATACCGTTGGTGGTCAACGATGCCCATGGGCACGTAGCTGGTGATTCCGACGTGACCGGTCAACGCCCCCCGACCGTTTCCTTGGGCGATGAGCGCGGTGTCGTGCCGGAGCCACCACGTGAAGGCGGCGACAACAGCCACGACGACGACGGCGGCCACGACGAGGATAGATCGACGGCGGCCACGCCCGACGGCCGGAACGACCGGCTCCGGATCGGCGATAGGTGCAAGGACAGCCACGATTCCCCCAGAACGGTCTGCGAGCGGCGGTCGCCCCTTCTGGTCATCGTCATCGCCGAACTGCCGCTTGAGCTCGCGGGTGTGCGCGGTCGCACCTATTCGGTCAGCGCGACGACATGGTCGTCGTCGCAGAACACGAGCGAGTCGCCATCCATCCGCGGGGAGCTGATGTAGTCGGAGACGCGGCCGCCGCCGAGCACGTCGCCGGAAGCTGTCACAGCGACGAGATATGAGGGGTCGCCGCGTTTCGGGCCCGTGTAGCGACACCACAGTCTCGTCGCATTCGCCGCCAGGCAATACATCGACCGGGCGACCGACTGCCCCAGCACTCCCGTCCGCGGGTCGACCGACTGTCCGCCGCCAGGACCGCTGTCGCTAACCATGTCGGCAAACGATTCGCTAACCCCCGGCACCCAGCCGGCGAAGCTGCGGGGCAGTGCCCGGCGGGTCCGCACTGCGCCCGTTGCCTCGTCCACCGACACGAAGGTGAAATGATCGTCCGCATCGAGCGTCACGACATCGATCCGCCCGTCGGCGACGACCAGCGCCTGGTCGACGCCGAAGACACTGTGATCCAGCGTGATGACGTCGCGCCGCACACCACCTTGCAGCTGCGCCAGATGCGGCCGCTCGCTGTCCGTGGGCGCCACGACGATCCACGCACTCTCGCCGGCGACCGTCAGGCCTTGGAGGCCAGTCGCGTCGTACGCGTGAAGTCGCCGCCCGCTCGCGGCGTCGTACTCCTCCACCGTCTGCGGTCGCGCGTACCCCCCTTTCGTCGAGCAAGCGGGCGATACCCACACGTGACCGGCACCCGCCGTCACAACGGAGTCACAGGCGAGGGTGCTCGCACGCCACCTCAGCGAGCCGGTGCGCCGATCCACGGCGGCCAGCGTTCCGTGTCCGTCGGTTTCGTGGTCGCCGCCGCTGCCCTGCGCCATAAGCAGGACCTCCGGCGTCGCGGCGACGCTCCAATCGCCCCTCGTTCGGCCTCCCAGTGCCGCCGCCACCTGTTGCGCCGACAGCAGTTCGCGGGGCCGCGCCGTGAACTTCGTGGTGTCGACCACGCGGCCCGGCTCGGCGGGTGGGGCGGCCCACGGGCCGACCACCGCGAGGTGGCGAACCGCCCAGAGGAGCGGGCGCCCGCCGCGCCACACGAAGTACGCGTATCCCCGCTCTGCCGGCGCCGCTGACAGGCCCACTGTCACGAATGTCGAGACCACGACTGGCGACGCATCCCGACAATGCCAGTCGATGTCCTCCATGTCCGGCGAGCCCTTGGTCCACCCAACGTCGTAGTTGGCGAGGTCGACGTCAGCGGGCTCCAGCGGAGCCGGCGCCGGACCGGCCGCCGCGATCGCCGACCACAGCGCGCGGTCGGCACGCGCGTACGGCGACGCGGCTCCCAGGATCGCCGGTAGGTAGGCGTTGATGTCGAAGTGCGTTTTGTCCTCACCGTCGAAGTGATCCACCGCAGTGACGTCCGCGCACGCGCCGATGAGAGTCCAGGGCCGTGCGGACGACGATGCGGGTGCGGGCGTCGGATACAGAACGGGTGGGTACGACGAATCAGTCGCACCCGGTGCAGTTGCGGACGTCCCCGTCGTCGGGGGCGCGCTCGCCAGGGGTGCGCTCGTCGAAGGGGCGCTGGACGGCTGAGCCGTTGTCGGCGGCGCCACGTCGGTTGACTTGCCGGCGACGTGCGTGGCGCCGCAACCTGAGGCGAACGCCACCACCGGCCCCGCCAGTGCCACCGCGACTGCCCGCCGCCATCCCATGCCGCTCCCCTTTGTTGCAGCACACAACGCGACAGCAGCGCCCGAGGTTGCACTCCTCAGGGGGCACAGGCGTCACGTCACTGGCACCGGATACCCATCCGGAATGTCAGCGGCTATCCGACCATGCGGTAGTCGACGAGCAGGTGTCCCGTCGGCGATGTCGTGCTCCGCAGGTATTCGAGCCGCCCCGCGGGCAAGCCCTCGAGGAGCCGCCGCCCGCTGCCCGCGACTGCCGGCGCGATGACCAACTTGAGCTCGTCGACGACGCCACCGGCCAGCAGCGATTGGGCGACCGAGACGCTGGCGTGCACGCCGATGTCTCCGCCTGGCTGGTGCTTCAGGGCACGCACGAATCCGACGAGGTCTCCGTCGATCACGGTCGTGTTGGCCCATTCGCGATCGAGCGGCGTGCTGGTCGCGACGTACTTCGTGACCCCGTTGATGAACGACGCGAACGGCTCGAGGTCGCTCCCCGGCCAGAACCCGGCCCACTCGTCGTAACTACGCCGCCCGAGCACGACCGCATCCTGCGACGCGATGACGCCATCGAGGTTGGCGTCCATCGCGTCGTCCCACCCGAAGAATTGATCGGGGTGCTCTGCGACGCCGTCCAAGGACAGCAATGCATACACGACGACCTTGCGCACGTTCAACACCTCCGGCGAACCGTCACCTGCCTGTCGTACGACACGATCTCAGTCCTGTGCAGCGTAGAGCGGCCGCACCCGTCGGACGGCAGTCTTTTCCTTCGCCAGGGCTATCTGGCCGAGCCTGACAAGCCGGCGGTCGAGATGCTGACGCGAGCCGGCGTGGAGGCCGCGAGTTCGCGGTCGAGGCGGGGCCGGAGCTCCGCCTCGAGTGGCACGTCGGCTGCCCAGGCCCTGGCATGAGCAGCGTCGCCTGTGCGGGCGAGCGCTATCGCCATCGTCGCGGCGACGACGTGGCGGGAGTAGGCATCGGCTGCCGCAGCGGGCGCCGCAGCCGCGCACAGCGACACGGCGGCTTTGGCATCCCCGCGGACCAGCGCCAGCATTGCCCGCGTGTGAGCCTGCCCGGCCAGGTCGACGGGCGCAGGGGCCTCCACGTGGAGGAAGACTCTGTCCACCGCAGCGGCGACCCACGAATCCGTTTCCGCAGGCCAGTCACCGGGGGCGGCCACTTGGTGCATCAGGAGCCGGTCGGCGTAGGTGAACTCCCACACCGGGCGACTCGGCGCGTCGGCGGCGAGTTGCGCCAGCACCGTTGCGATGCGCTGCGTGGCGTGGGCGGGCTGCCCGCCCGCTGCCAGCAGATGCACCTGCATCTTGACGAGTTCTTCGCGCTTGGCGGGATCGGTGGTGCGGCTGTGCGCTGCAGCAAGAATGCCGAGGACAGGCTGGGAGTTGCCCGCTTGATGCAGTTGCCACGCGTGTCGCCACGGGCTGATGGGCTGCTGGTCAGGGAGCGTGCTGAGTCGCTTGATCTGCCACCCGTCTCCCCCGGACGAACCAGCCGTGGGCGGCGACTCGTCGTGGTTGGACGCGTACATCGTCAGTTCGAGGGCGCACACCGCGACGGCCGTCGCTGCCAGGGGCAGTGGCGCGATCAGAGCAACTGCGCCACCCAGCGCCGCCCACCCGAGATGGCTGCGCGGGCCGGCGGCAAACACCCCGCGCACTTGCCCGACAGTGAGGAGGCGCATGTCCCCGACGGTGACCCCAGTGGCCGGAATGAGGTGCCAGGACACGGGAATCCCCGCGACTGTGATCGTGCAGAGGCGGGGTCCCGCGCCGATCCTGATCCACTGGGGTTGCACCCCGACCCTGCGCATGGCAATGGCGTGACCCGACTCGTGGCAGGCGATGGACACCCAGCCGAACACCGTGGCGAGCAGCGCGGCAACACCCACGTTCGCGGGCGACAGCAAGGCGCCGAGAAATCGCGGTGTCTCCGTCGCCCCCGGCGCCCTGATCGGAGCCTTCCACGCGAGGATCGTGGCTCGCGCGATGAGGGCAATGACGACGCCCGAGAGCACATGGCGCACGTGCGCGCGACTCGCGGGCGCAGCGTCGGCAGGCACGGACGTCATGCGGCGTACGTCGGCGATCGCACTCCCGGCCTGCTGCTCCATTCGGAGCAGCAGGCCCTTCGCCCGTCACGTCCCCACAATCCTCGTCACAGCACACGGCGCGGCCGGCCGGGCGAGCTGGCGGTCAGGGAATGACGCTGTTGGGGTCGTTGTCCGCGACGTTACGCAGCGCGTTCCACCCGTTGACCTCGAGCGGCCCGGCCGAGCCATTCGCCTTCTGTGGGTGCAGCAGCATTTGCAAGCCTGCGTACTCGAAGGTGACGACCATCCCCCCGAGCGTCTTCGCGTCGTACGTCATCGCCAAGGTCCGCACCGTCGCGTGATTGACCTTGAGCGTCAGGAACGGCCCACTCTTGCCGCCGCGACGGAGGGCTACGAAGAGATATTTGTACGCCGTCCCGCTCGTCTGCATCGAATAGACCTTGTTGGAGAACGACCCCACCGGAATCGTGACGCTGATCGGGTTAAAGTTGAGCTTCCCCACACTCGCGCCAGACCCGGAGCCGCCTCCAGGGCTGAACGGCATCTCGGTGTCGACGTTGAATTTGTCCAGATCCGTGATGTGCCCCACACACGCCGACGACGCGGTGATGGCGCTGTCGAACGGGTTGCCTGACACCGACGACCCGCCAGACTGCGGCACGCCGTCGCTGCCGATCGCACACAGATACGCCGTCACCCCGGACGTGGAGGCCGCTGCCGGGCGGGTGACTGCCCGGGGCGCTGCGTTCACGGTGACGGGCGCGAGCGCGCCCATCCCGGCGACGAGGGTGGCAGCGGCCAGAGCGCCGCCCAACATTCTGCTGATTCGCACGAGATGCCTCCACTGGGACGGCCGGCGGTCGGTCCGCCGCGGCCGTGCACCCGACAGTGGCCGCGCGATGACGGTCGCGTCAACGGGTGACAAGCCCGACGGGTCGGCTCGTCAGCCGGCGGCCTTCGCGGGCAGCGGAAAGGAGGTCGCGAACCGCTGGAAGGCCGCTGGGTCACCGGTCAGCTCGATCAGCCCTTGGGCGACGGCGTCGGCCACCGGAAGCCCGCCGTACACGATCCCGGCAAGCACGGGCGGCGGCCCCGAGACGACGGCATCACTTTTGTCGGACGTGCCACGTTCAATGCGGAAATGGCCCTCCGCCAGCTCCGCGACGAAGGGATCGCCCTGCAGGAAAAACTGGATCAGGATGGGAGCGCCGTGAACGTCTCGCGGGGACGCGTTCGTGCGCAGCGACAACACGAAGGACGTGACCGACAGATGCTGTCTCGTGTCGTGCAGCGGGGATGCCGCAGCCCATCTCCCGATGGCGCAGATGACCGGCTCGAGCTCCTGGCCCCAGTCGGTCAGCTCGTAGACGGCGGACGCGGCGGGGGGCGGCAGGCGACGCCGGCGCACGACGGCCGTTCGCTCGAGTTCGCTCAGTCGGGCCGACAGCACGTTGGTGCTGATGCCCGGAAGGTCCGCGAGGAGGTCACTGAAGCGCTTGGCGCCGAGCATCAGCTCCCGCGCGACGAGGAGCGCCCACCGCTCACCGACCAACTCGAGTGCATGGGCCGTGCCGCACGAGTCAGCGTAGGTGCGTGCAACGGCCATGCCTCCGATTCTATCGGCACTTGCACAGCACCAGCAACCACTTGTTGTTCGCAAGTTGCACCTTACCGTGCCGCCATTCCCACTCGTAGGAGTGACATGACCCCCACGACCCGGCCTCCCGCCGGCTCCGCCTCGACAGCGTCGACGGGCCTGGCGATCGAGGCGCACGACCTCGTCAAGACCTACACCGGCCGCGGCGGCAGGGTCGAAGCCGTGCGCGGCGTCGACCTGCAGGTCGCCCGCGGGGAGGTCTTCGGCTTCCTCGGCCCCAACGGGGCCGGCAAGTCGACCACCGTCCGCATGCTCACGACCCTGATGACAATCACGTCCGGCGCCGCCATGGTGGCTGGGATCGATGTGGCCACGGAGCCCGACCGGGCCCGCCGCCGCATCGGCGTGGCTCTCCAGGAGGCAGGCCTCGACGGCCGCCAGACCGGCCGGGAGCTGCTCGTGCTGCAGGCACGCCTCTTCGGCGAAAACGCCGCCGCCGCCAGCGCCCGGGCGCAGCACCTGTTGGAGCTCGTCGACCTGACGGACGCGGGCGACCGCCGCATCAAGAGTTATTCCGGCGGGATGAAGCGCCGGCTCGACCTCGCCTCGGCGCTCGTGCACGAGCCGGAGGTGCTTTTCCTCGACGAGCCGACCACCGGCCTCGACCCGGCGAGCCGGCTCACGGTGTGGGACGAGGTGCGCCGCATCAACGGCCTCGGGACGACGGTGTTCCTCACGACGCAATACCTCGAGGAGGCCGATCAGCTGTGCGACCGCCTCGCCATCATCGACGGCGGCCGCATCGTCCGGGAAGGCACGCCGGCGCAACTCAAGGCCGAGCTCCGCCAGCGCGCTGGCATGTCGGACGACCCGACGCTCGACCAGGTGTTCCTCGACGCCACCGGGCGCACCCGCGCCGAACGCGTCGTCGGCGACGTCCAGGAGGTGTCCGCATGACCACGATGACCGGATCGGTGGTGCTCGGCCGGCGCGGCCTGCGCGAGATGCTGCGCACCCCCGAGGCGCTGATCCCGACGCTGCTCATCCCGCTGTTCTTCCTCATCGTCAACGTCGGCCAGGCCGCCAAACTGCTGCAGGGCCAGCCGTTCCTCAAGGGTCAGGGTTACGCCGCGTTTCAGTTGCCGAGCTCGCTGCTGCTCGCGGCCTCGTTCGGCTCCGCCGCGCTGTTTCTCGTCGAAGACATCGAAGGCGGTTACTTCGACAAGCTGCGGGCGACACCGGTCGCGCGGACGGCGCTCGTCCTCGGGCGGCTGCTCGCCGAGGCGGTGAAGAGCGCCGCGATCACGGCTGTGCTGCTCTTCCTCGGGATGGCGTTCGGCGTCCGGTTCGCGACCGGGCCGCTCGGCTTCCTGCTCATCGTCGCGCTGACGTCCGCGTGGGCCGTCGTCTACGCCGGCTTCATGCAGCTCATCGCGCTCAAGACGCGCAGCTCGGCTGCGACCAACTCGGGTGGCCTCGTCTTCTTTCCGCTGCTCTTCCTGACACCCAACTTCGTGCCCCGCGCGGAGCTCGCCCGTCCGATGGAGATCGCGGCCACCTACAACCCCGTGACCTACATCATGGAATCGATGCGCTCGCTCATCCTCGATGACTGGTCGGCGGGGACGATCCTGCGCGGCTTCCTCGTCGTCGGCGTCGCCCTCGTCGTGATGGTGACACTTAATGTGCGTGTCATCCGCACGTTCGACTGACCCGCACGACCCCGACCGACGAAGGAGCGACTCATGTTCGCGGAGACCAAGGCATTCAGCGGGTTCTCGGTCGACGATCTCGAGAAGGCGCAGCAGTTCTACGGCGAAACGCTCGGCATCCGCGTCACCGAGGATCACGGGATGCTGCACCTGCACCTCGCCGGAGATCGCGACACGCTCGTCTACCCGAAGACCGACCACGCGCCGGCGTCGTACACGATCCTCAACTTTCCGGTGCCCGACATCGAGGTGGCCGTCGATGAGCTCGTGGCCCGCGGCGTGCAGTTCGAGCACTACGAGGGGCTCGACGCCAAGGGCATCAACCGGCACGGCGGGCCGCTCATTGCGTGGTTCACCGACCCGGCCGGCAACATCCTGTCGGTGCTCCAGCAGTAGGCGCGCCCGGCGTCAGGTCGCGGGGCCGTCAGGTTGGGGGCCGTCGGGTGTCAGCGGGCGCGGCGGGCCGCGACGAAAGGCCGGCCCGGGACCCCCACCAGGACCGGCTGGTTGCGGCCCGGAGTGCCGAGCATCACGGCGTCGCCACGCTCAGGCAGTCCCTGCAACGGCGTGCCGGCCTCGACCTTCAGAAGGATGAGCGCGTCGCTGCCCTGGGTGCGCAGGTAGAGGTGGTCCTGGCGCTTCTTGGTGTCGGCGGACAGGCGCTCGATGTGGCAGGCCACCGGCGCCGGGGGGGTGACGGCCAGTCGGCGCGCGCGCTCGGCGTGCCGGGCCTGGCTGATCGATCCGGCGAGGGCGCTCGCGACCAGGCCGAGCATCGCCCCGTTGACGAGGACCGCCTGCGGGCTGACGGTGTCACGCGTCCCGACGAGCAGGACCCCCGCCAGGACGACGGCCAGGAGAAGGAGCCCTGCCGCGCAGGCGAGCGCAACGCGGGTGTGCCGGCGGACCCAGTCGGCCTGTGCCGCCGCGATGCGCTCCAGCGCGTCAGGCGCGAGGGTCGGGGTCGTCGCAAGGTCGGTCACGGGTGCCCTTTCGGGTGCAGTCGCCAGGAATGTCCGATTTGGATCGTGCCTGATCGACATCGGCACTGCACTCGAACTCCTGAAGATGACCCGTGGGGAGGGGGTCGGCATGGCCTGAAAGGCCGTGGGGCAAGGTTATGGATACCCACCGCCCCGCCGCACGCCTACGGCGTCCCGACCGCACGCCCGCCAGGCATGTTCCTCTCCCGTCACCCCCGAAGGACTTCTCACACCATGCGTTGCTGGCCCGGACAGCCTTACCCCATCGGCGCCACCTACGACGGCGTCGGCACCAACTTCGCTGTCTTCTCCGAGGTCGCCGATCGCGTCGAGCTCTGCCTGTTCGACTCCGCGGGTGTCGAGACCCGGGTCGAACTGCCCGAGGTGGACGCGTTCGTCTGGCACGGGTATGTGCCAGGTCTGCAACCGGGGCAGCGCTACGGCTTCCGGGTGCATGGCCCCTACGACCCGGCCCACGGCCTGCGGTGCAACCCCAACAAGCTGCTCCTCGATCCGTACGCGAAAGCGATCGACGGCACGATCGACTGGGATGAGTCGGTCTTCGGCTACGAGTTCGACGCACCGGACCGCGTCAACGACCACGACAGCGGCCCGCACATGCCGAAGTCGATCGTGGTGAGCCCGTTCTTCGACTGGAACAACGACCGTGCGCCGCGCACGCCCTACCACAACAGCGTCATCTACGAGGCGCACGTCAAGGGCCTCACGATGCAGCACCCCGACCTGCCCGAGGACATTCGCGGGACCTACGCCGCCATCGCCCACCCGGTGATGATCGAGCACTTCAAGAAGCTGGGCATCACCGCCATCGAGCTCATGCCGGTGCACGAGTTCGTGCAGGATCACCACCTGCTGCAAAAGCACCTGCGCAACTACTGGGGCTACAACACCATCGGCTTCTTCGCGCCGCACCACGAATACAGCTCCACCGGCAACGACGGCCAGCAGGTGCAGGAGTTCAAGGCGATGGTGCGATCCCTGCACGAGGCGGGCATCGAAGTGATTCTGGACGTTGTCTACAACCACACGGCCGAGGGCAACGAGATGGGTCCGACGCTGTCGTTCCGCGGCCTGGACAACCGCGCCTATTACCGCACCGTCGAAGGCGACGAAAAATACTACATGGACTACACGGGCACCGGTAACACCCTCAACGCCCGCAACCCGCACGTGCTGCAGCTCATCCTCGACTCGCTCCGCTACTGGGTCACCGAGATGCACGTCGATGGTTTCCGGTTCGACCTCGCCTCGGCGCTCGCCCGCGAGTTCTACGATGTCGACAGGCTCAGTGCCTTCTTCGACCTGGTGCAGCAGGACCCGGTGGTCCGCCAGGTGAAGCTGATCGCCGAACCGTGGGACATCGGCAGCGGCGGCTATCAGGTCGGTAACTTCCCGCCGTTGTGGACGGAGTGGAACGGCAAGTATCGCGACGAGGTGCGTGACTTCTGGCGCGGCCAGGGCACCACCATCGGCGAGTTCGCCGGCCGGCTCACCGGCTCCAGCGACCTGTACGAGTCGAGCGGCCGCCGTCCGTACGCATCCATCAACTTCATCACCGCGCACGACGGTTTCACGCTCGAAGACATGGTGTCGTACAACGACAAGCACAATGAGGCCAATGGCGAAGGCAGCCGCGACGGTGCCGATGACAACCGCTCGTGGAACTGCGGCGAGGAAGGCGAGACGCACAACATCGACATCATCGCCCTCCGCGAGCAGCAGAAGCGCAACTTCATCGCGACGCTCTTCCTTTCCCAGGGCGTGCCGATGCTCGTCCACGGCGATGAGATGGGCCGCACGCAGCTCGGCAACAACAACGCTTACTGTCAGGACAACGAACTCACGTGGGTCGACTGGGACCGGGCGAGGGAAAACTGGGCGCTGTTCGACTTCACCGCGCGGATGGCGAAGCTGCGGGCCGAGCACCCGGTCTTCCGACGCCGGCGGTTCTTCGAGGGCCACACGTTGCGTGGGTCCGGGGGTGTCGCCGACATCGTGTGGCTCACCCCCGAGGGAAACGAGATGTCCGACCAGGACTGGAACTACGCGGCGGCCAAGTCTCTGCAGGTTTTTCTCAACGGTCAGGGCATCGCCACGGTCGACGAACGCGGGGAGCGCGTGGTCGACGACTCTTTCCTGCTCATGTTCAACGCCCACCATGAGCCGCTCGAGTTCACCGTGCCGAGCGCCGAGTACGCGGGGACGTGGGGCGTCGAGGTCGATACCGCCTCGCCGCTCGAAGTCGAGGACGAGATGGTGAAGGCGGCAATGACGAGGATCGTCGAAGGACGCTCCATCGTCGTGCTGCGAAAGCTGTTCTGATGACCGCGCCGGTCTCCACCTACCGGCTGCAGATGACCGGCGAGTTCACCTTCGCCGACGCTGCGGCCGTCGTCCCGTATCTGCACTCCCTCGGCGTGACGCACGTCTACCTGTCCCCCATCCTGCAGGCAGCGCCCGGCTCGACCCACGGCTACGACGTCGTCGACCACGGCCACGTGTCGACCGACCTCGGCGGCGCCGATGGTCATGCGCTGCTGCACGCCGCGCGGCTGGCGCACGGCATGGGCGAGGTCGTCGACGTCGTGCCCAACCACATGTCGGTGCCGGTCCCCGAACAGCTCAACCCCGCGTGGTGGGACGTGCTCGAGCACGGGCCGCAGTCGCGCTTCGCGGCGTGGTTCGACATCGACTGGACCAGTCGGCTCAATCCGGGCAAGGTCGTGCTGGCCGTTCTCGGCGACCCGTTGGAGGATGTGCTGACCCGGGGTGAGATCACGCTTGTCGCGGCCTCTCCCGGCACCGGCGGGCAGCCGCTGCTGCGCTATTTCGACCATGTCTTTCCCGTGGCCCCCGGGACCGACTCGCACGGGTCGGTCGCGGAGGTGCTCGCGGAGCAGCACTACCGCCTGGCCTCGTGGCGGATCTCGGCCGAGGAGCTCAACTACCGCCGGTTCTTCGACGTCGACTCGCTCGTCGGCCTCCGGATGGAGGACCCGGAGGTCTTCTCGGCGACCCACGCATTGCTTCTCGCTTTCGTGCGCGGCGGTGTCATCGACGGGCTGCGCATCGACCACCCGGACGGGCTGGCGGACCCCGCGCGCTATCTGGCGTTGCTCGCCGAGCAGACGGGTGGCTGCTGGACCGTCGTGGAGAAGATCCTGGGGGCGGGCGAGGACCTCCCGCGGGAGTGGCGCACGGCGGGCACCACCGGCTACGACGCGCTCCTCGAGATTTCCCAGTTGTACGTCGACCCGACGTCGGCCGACGCGTTCACCAACCTGTACGTCGAGTTGACGGGGGAACCGGGCGACCTCGCGGAGGTGACCGTCGCCGGGAAACGCTACGTCCTGGCCGACCTGCTCGCCGCCGAAGTGGAACGGCTGCACGAGGTGCTCGTCGCGGCGTCCCGTGCGCAGTTTCCCGGCCGTGACCTCACCTACGCTGGTCTGCGCGAGGCGCTGCTCGAGGTGCTCATCGCGATGCCCGTCTACCGCGCCTACCTCGATGCCGGCGACGCCCCCGCGGCGGCTCGGGAGGTGCTCGAACGTGCGCGTGCGCAGGCGCATGCCGTCCTGCCGCGGCGACCGCACGAGATCGACAGCATCATCGAACTGTTGCTCGACGCGCCCCGGTCGCGCTACGCGGCGGAGTTCCGGCGCCGCTTCGGCCAGACGACCGGCCCGGCGACGGCGAAGGGCGTCGAGGACACGGCGTTCTACCGCTATCACCGCTTCGCCGCGCTCAACGAGGTCGGCGGCGAGCCGCAGCAGTTCGGGCGACCGCTGACCGCCTTCCACGACGACATGGTCCGCCGCCAGCACGAGTGGCCGACGGCGATGACGACGCTGTCGACGCACGACACGAAACGCAGCGAAGATGTCCGCGCCCGCCTGTTCGTGCTCAGCGAGATGCCAAACACGTGGGGCGACACCGTGACGGGCTGGCTGTCGCGCAATGCCCGGCACCGCAGCGCCGCAGGTCCGGACCGCAACCTCGAATACCTGCTGTATCAGACGATCGTCGGCGCGTGGCCGCTGTCGACCGAACGAGCGATCGCGTACGCCGAGAAGGCCAGCCGCGAGGCCAAGCAGCACACGTCGTGGACCGACCCCGAGCCCGCGTACGACGAGGCGGTGCGGTCCTTCCTCGACGGCGTGCTCAGTGACGAAGAGTTCCTCGCGGAGGTCGAAGACCTGGTCGCCCGCATCCGCGGGCTGGGCTACGTCAACAGCCTCTCGCAGAAGCTGGTGCAGCTGACCATGCCCGGCGTGCCGGATGTCTATCAGGGCACCGAGTCGTGGGACTTCTCCCTCGTCGACCCGGACAACCGCCGGCCCGTCGACTACGCCGAACGCCAGCAGTTGTTGACCGGCGTCCTCGACGGCAATCGCGTGGTGGCCGTCGATGACAGCGGGACGGCGAAGGTCCTGGTCACCGCGCGGACGCTCCGGCTCCGTCGCGAGCACCCCGACTGGTTCGGCCCGGGCGCCGACTATGTGCCCCTGCTCGCCGAGGGCCCGGAATCGGAGCACCTCGTCGGGTTCGCCCGCGGGGCCGACATCGTCGTCCTGGCGCCGCGCCTCGTCGCGGGGCTCGCACGCACCGGGTGGCAGGACACCGTCGTGCCCCTGCCGGCCGGCACATGGCGCAACGCGTTCACGGGCGCCGTCGAGGCCGGCGGGGTGCGACGAGTCGAAGAGCTGCTGGGCGACTTCCCCGTCGCCCTCCTGGTGCGCGAGGAGCGGGCATGACAGCACTGCAGGTGTGGGCGCCGGACGCCGACCAGGTCGAGGTCGTCGTCGGCGGCCGCCGGTCGGCTATGACCGCCACGACACGGGGCTGGTGGACCGGTCCCGACATTGCTGCCGGCACCGATTACGCGTTTGCGCTGGACGGTGGCGATCCGCTCCCCGACCCGCGATCGCGCTGGCAACCGCACGGCGTCCATGGTCCGAGCCGTGTCGTCGACGACGCGGCCTACCGGTGGCAGGACGCGGCCTGGCACGGGCGCCCCGTCCTCGGCGGCGTCGTCTACGAGCTGCACGTCGGCACCTTCACCCGTGAGGGCACCTTCGACGCCGCCGTGGGTCGCCTCGACCACCTCGCCGCGCTCGGCGTCACCGCGATCGAGCTGCTGCCGCTCGCGGCGTTCAGTGGCCGGGCCGGTTGGGGGTACGACGGCGTCGCGCTCTTTGCTGTGCACGACCCGTACGGCGGGCCCGACGCGTTCAAGCGGTTCGTCGACGCGGCCCACCAGCGCGGACTGGCCGTTCTCGTCGATGTCGTCTACAACCATCTCGGCCCGAGCGGCAATTATCTCGGGCAGTTCGGCCCCTACTTCACGCACAAGCACACGACGCCGTGGGGCTCGGCCGTCAACTATGACGACGCGCACTCCGACGAGGTGCGCCGGTTCGTGCTCGACAACGTCATCATGTGGCTGCGCGACTTCCACTGCGACGGCCTGCGTCTCGACGCCGTGCACGCCATCAAGGACGAGTCGGCGGTGCACCTGCTCGAGCAGCTGGCCTCCACGGTCGACCAGCTCTCGGCGCAGCTGGGCCGGCCGCTGACGCTCATCGCGGAGAGCGACCTCAACGACCCGAAGTTGATCCGGTCACGGGAGGCCGGCGGCTACGGCCTGCAGGCGCAGTGGTCGGACGACTTCCACCACGCGCTGCACTCGGCCCTCACCGGCGAAACTCTCAGCTATTACACGGGTTTCGGGCCCATTCGTGTCATCGCGGAGACCCTGGAGGACAGCTGGTATTTCAACGGTCGCTGGTCGGAGTTCCGGCAGCGGACCCACGGTCGCCCGTACCCGCTGGAATGCTCGCCCCGCCAGCTGTTCGGCTATCTGCAGGACCACGACCAGATCGGCAACCGCGCCACCGGCGAGCGATCCACGGCGCTGCTGTCGGACGGGCTGGCGCGGGTGGGTGCCGCGCTGGTGCTCACCTCGCCTTACACGCCGATGCTGTTCATGGGCGAGGAGTGGGGCGCCTCGACGCCGTGGCAATACTTCACCGACCATGAGGACCCCGAGCTCGCGGAAGCGGTGCGCAACGGGCGCCGCAACGAATTCAAGGAGTTCGGGTGGCGACCGGAGGACGTGCCGGACCCGCAGGACCCGCAGACGCTCGAGCGCTCCACGCTCGACTGGGCCGAGCTCGACCAGCAGCCGCACGCCGGCATGCTCGACTGGCACCGCGCGCTCATCACGTTGCGCCACTCGGAACCGGACCTGGTGAGCGCCCCGACCACGGTGACGTACGACGAGTACGCGCGGTGGCTCGTCGTCCGACGAGGCTCCGTCGCCGTGGCGTGCAACCTTGCCGACGGCACCCGTGACGTGCCGCTGGCTTGCGGGGGACGAGAGATCGTGCTGGCGAGCGCCACCGACATCGCTCTCACCGGAGCGTCGGTGCAGCTGCCGGCGGAGTCCGTCGCCGTGGTGCGGTTGTCCGACCGGTAAGCGCGCAGGCCGGGTGCGCCTAGTGCGGCGTGTCGTTAATTAGTTTACAGTTGGGTGCGTCAGAATGTCGTATG
>CAXSDE010000048.1:2051-21045 GCA_964236265.1 uncultured bacterium | reverse complement strand
GGAGGTAGGCCGGCAGCGTCGAGACGAGGGTCTTGTCCTCACCGGTGCGCATCTCGGCGATGTTGCCCAGGTGCAGAGCGGCGCCGCCCATGAGCTGCACGTCGTAGTGCCGCTGGCCAAGGGTGCGCCGCGAGGCCTCCCGCACGGCGGCGAAGGCCTCGGGCAGCAGGTCGTCCAGGGTCTCGCCGTCGGAGTAGCGCTGCTTGAACTCCTCGGTCTTGCCCCGCAGCTCCGCGTCGGTCAGCGGTGTGTAGTCCTCCTCGAGGACATTGACCTGAGCCGCGAGCGCGGACAGCCGGCGCACGGTCTTGGCCTCACCGAGGCGGACAAGTTTTCCCAGAACCACGAGGGTGTCTCCCGAGTTGACGGACTTCTCTTGCGCCCCATCGTAGGCGCATCGCGGGCACCGGAGGCACCCGCGAGTCCCCGCTCCAACGAACGGCGGGTGGCCGAGGATTCCCGAACCGCCCCGATCAGGTGATCTCGAGCAGCTTTTCCCGGACGGCGTAGACCACGGCTTCCATCCGCGAGTGGAGCTGGAGCTTCTCCAGGATGTTGCGGATGTGGTTCTTCACCGTGTTTTCGCTGATGAAGAGCTCGCGCGCGATGTCGCGGTTGTTCATCCCCTTGGCAACGAGGCGCAGCACCTCCATCTCGCGGTCGGTGAGGCGCGGCGTCGGGAGCTGCTGGCGGTCGTCCTGCCGGCGGATCATGGACGCGAACTCGGTGAGCAGTTTGCTGGCCATCGACGGCGAGATCAGCGACTGGCCGCCATACACGGCGCGGATGGCCGTCGCCACCTCCTCGATCGAGATCTCCTTGAGGAGATAGCCCATGGCGCCGGCCTTGATCGCGTCGTAGAGGTCGACCTCTTCGTCGCTGATGGTGAGCATGATGATGTTGGCGCTCGGCACCGTGTCCTTGATGGCGAGGCACGCCTCGATGCCCGACCGCTTGGGCATGCGGACATCCATCAGCACGATGTCGGGCAGGAGGTCGGTCGCCTTCGCGACGGCTTCGGCTCCGTCCCCCGCCTCACCGACGACGTCGATGTCGTGCTCCTGCTCCAGGACCATCTCCAGGCCGCGCCGAAAAAGCGCGTGGTCGTCGACGATGAGCACACGGATGGGTTCGGGGTCGGGGTCGGCCGCGACGCCTCCCTGGCCTTCGCTCATGTGCGTCGCCTCCCCTGGTGGTCGCGGTCAGCGGCAGGGGGTCGCGAGGCAGCCCCCCGACCGCGGACGGTCGTCACCCATGATCGCACGACGAGGGACGGCTCAGCCGTCCTCCGGTCAGGCGATGCTTCCCGCGCGCCGGCGCTCACCCCTCGAGCGCGAGGCGGATGACCCCGAAGTCGTAGCCGTGCCGGCGATAGACGACGCTGGGCGCCCCCGACTCCTTGTCGAGGAAAAGGTAGAAGTCGTGGCCGACGAGCTCCATCTCGAAAAGGGCTTCGTCCAGAGTCACCGGGCTGGCGGCGAAGGACTTCTCGCGCACGACGAGCGGACCGTCGCCGATGACCCCGAGCCGCTCGTCGGACACGACGCCGCTCGGCAGCTCCTCGGCAACGTCGGCCGGCGCGACGGGCTCACTGCGCTCGACGGGCGGCAGCGTGCTGGTGGACGTCTTGACGGAGGCCGGGGTGCGGCGGCCGTGGTGGATATGGCGACGGTCGCCGGCCCTGCGCAACCGGGCCTGCAAACGCTCGAGCGCAAGGTCGAGAGCCGCTATCGGGTCGGAAGAGGCTGCTTCGGCGCGGATGACGGGTCCCTTGGAGATGCACGTGAGCTCGACACGGTCCTTCATGTCGGCCAGTCGGGGGTTGTGCTCCTCGATGAGCTCCACATCGATGCGCGTGACGTGGGAATCGAACCGATCGAGCTTCGTCAATTTCTCGCTCGCCGTCGTGCGGAACTTGTCCGACACTTCGACGTGACGTCCCTTGACCACGATGTCCACGGAAACGGTCCCTTCGTCGATCTGGAGCCGGCCACCGAGGCCCGGCCGGTCACGTGCCCTGCTGGTCAACGTGCCCTGCTGGTCAACGTGCCCTGCTGGAGCGCAACGACTCGTCGGCACGCCGGCCGGATCTACGAGGAAGCGCGCCTTCCCCACCACCGACGCTAGACCACGCTAGACCTCATCAGTGGCCTTGACGAGGAGGCGACGCGACGTCGCGGCGACCGCCGCAACTGCCGTCACGGAGGCGCCCGCTGCCCGCAGAGCCTGGGTGACGGCCAGCGCGGTCGAGCCGGTCGTGACGATGTCGTCCACGACGATCACTGCCGTCCCGCGCAGTGCGCGACCTGCCCGACGTCGTACGACGAACTCGCTGTCGTTGCCTGCCCGGTCGGCTGCGGAGAGCCCGACGGAATCGCGGCTGCGGCCGCGTCGACGCAGCGCCCGCAGGTGGCGCGCCGGAATGCCCGCGTCGCGCAGCGCGAGCACCGCGCCGGTCGCGAGGGTGTCGACGTGACAGTGACCCCGCTCCCTCTTCGCGCTCCTGCTCGACGGCACGGCGACGAGGGTCACCGGCCCGTGCGGGTCGACACCGCCCGCGAGCAGCGCCGCCAGGACCGCTGCCGCCAGCAATCGGGAGAGCGGGTCCGACAGGCGGGTGCGGCCGCGCTCCTTGTACGACAGGAGCGCCTCGCGCAGCGTGCCTGCGTAGGCACCGGACGCCGTGACGGGCGGCAGGCCGCGCGGGCGCGGAGTGGGGTCCCGCCGGCGCGGCAGGACGCGATCGAGCTCGGCCGCACACCCGCGACACAGCGCGCGACCGGGAGCGCCGCACCCGACGCACGCGTCCGGCACGACGGCGTCAAGAACCGAACTGAGCAGCGACATGTCGACGAGCATCCCTGCGCGGGCGCCGCCGCTGCCACACCGACCCGCCACCTGGGGACGGACGCCGCGACCGTCGAGGGCTGTGGACGAAGCGTCAGCCCGGATACATCAGGCCGAAAACCTTGGCCTTGTCGTCGCGGGCGCTCACGGGTTGCCAGGTCCCCCCACTGAGGGAGTAGACCTGACGCTTCGGCGCATTGTCGAGAGCGAGGATCTGCTTTCCGTGCGCGATGGTGAACACCGTTGCCTCACTGATGTTCACGAGCCCTGACGTGTTGCGCGGCTCGACTGTCGAACCGTCGAACGTGGCGTTCCAGAGCGAGTACGTCGAGGTCCCCTGCCGGGCGACGAGGACGAGTTGCTCGGCGTCGTCCCACAGCGCGACCGCAACCGTGAACGACGGGGCAGGCTTGTCCTTCGGCGGCTGCAACAGCACCGGCGCGACGCGACGGACGGTGACGATCGCGGGCACTCCGCTCGACTTGTCGATGCGTCCGACGAACAGGTCGGACCGTTTCTTGCCGGCGTTCTGGACGATCGCACTGATGCGCACACCGTCGGGGGAGGGGCGCAGGTCGAGGAGGGCACTGCCCGTCCTCGCAACCTGCGGGTCGATCGCGACGGATTTGGCGTCGACGAACAGCGACGCGCTCGCGCCTTCACCCTCGACGGTCACGGTCACGAACCAGGCGGCAGCGGTGCCGGCGACCGCCGGCACCGCATCGACAGCCGGTTTGCCGCCAACCGCCGGCAGCGCGGCGCCCGCAGCCCGGCCACCGACGGCGCCGGCGACCCACAGGCCAGTGCCGTCGGCGTTCCAGCGCACCGACGTCAACGAGGACGCGTGCAACGCGACGTCCTTTTCGCCGGCGTCCCGCGACACGACCCGGAGCGCGCGGCTGCCATCAGCTGCGGCCACAGCGCCGGCGGCCAGCTGCATGCTCGGCGCGAGACTCACGCGGTCCATGCCGGTGACGTCGATCCGGGCCGGTGTGTCCGGGGCGCCGTCCGTGGACGTCGAGGTGTCGAACCACGGCCGCAGCACCTGCCGGCCGTCGATGAACCACGCGTCGGTCACTGTGCTCTGCGGCGGCGCGTCCGTCGCGAGGCTTGCCGGCGCGGTTGGTGGTCCGGGATCGCCGTTGACGGTGACGACGATGCGCGTCACGTCGGCGAACTCGCGTTGGCTGAGCGTCTTTTTGACGGCCTCCGTGAGGTGGGTGCGCAAAGCGTCGGAGTTGGCGTCCCCCGGCACCTTGAACGCGAAGCCGGCCAGCCCGGCCGCGAGTTGGCCGGGGCTTTCGGTGCTCGATCCGGGCGGGAAGAGGGCCGCAATAGTTACGTCCGGCTTGAGGAAATCGCTCGGGCCGTCGACGTAGGCCTGCGCGATCGCGGCGGGCAGATCAGCGCGCCGCCTCGGGAACCAGCGCCGGTCCGCGACGAAGATCGGATCCTTGCCCACGCGCGGGAAATAGAGCGTGGCCTCGTGAAAGACGGTGTTGAAGTCGGTGACCGACAGCCGCAGCACGTCCGGGACGGTCCTTCCTCCGCCGTCCGTGCTGAGGATGCGGGAGATGCGCCAGTCGTTGTTGGACCCGGGGTCACGGACGACGTCGACGGTGTCGGTGAGAGTCTCCGTGCCGACAACGAACTCGTGATCCGGCAACACTTCGCCAAGCTTGGTGAAGTGCAGGACGAACGTCGCGTGGGAGTTGGTGCGCGGAGCCGTCGCCGATGGTTCGGGATCCCCGACGTCGCTGACGACGACCGTCCGCTTCGGCATGTCCGGCCACGGCGGGCTGTCGCGCACCTGGTACTTCAGCGCCACGTGATCCGGACCGTAGTCGACCATCGCCCCGTAGAAGTCCTTGACGATCTGATCCGGCTCCTCGCCCGGGGCGGGCGGCGGCGCCTCGATGCGGGCCTCGTTGGGCACACCCGAAGCGGGGGTGGAGGCGTTGCCACCGGCCCCCTGCACGCGCCCACTGTGCGGCACGCTCAGGCAGCCGGAGAGCGCCAGCGCCAGCGCCGCCGCCCCGACGGCGGCTCGGGATCGCCGGCGGAGGTCACGCGTCATCGCGACCGCCGCTCGGGGCGAGTGCCGGAGCCGTCGGCCGGTGTGGGGTTGCCCGCCGTCCTCGGGCCGGCCGAAGGTGCGGGTGTCAATTCGCCACGGGCAGAGGCAACGGCACCGGTTATCACGCGCGGCGCAGCGACCAAGGCAGCGGGCGCAGGTGCAGGTCGTTCCAGGCTGAGGGGCTCGAGCGGCAACGGCGAGTCGCGCACGTCCCCGCCGACTCGGCGCGGCAGCGTGAGCCGGAAGTTGGCGCCACGGCCGGGCTCGGCCCACACCTGCAGCCAGCCGCCATGCAGGTGCGCGTCCTCCAGAGCGATCGACAAGCCGAGACCGGTTCCGCCGGTGGTGCGGGACCGCGCGGGATCGGCGCGCCAGAAGCGTTCGAAGACATGCTCGACCGCGTCCGCGCTCATCCCGACTCCGTAGTCGCGCACCGACACCGCGACCGCGTCGTCCGTGGCGACGAGCGTGATCTCGACCGGGCCCTCGTCGCCATGCTCGATCGCATTGACGATGAGGTTGCGCAGGATGCGTTCGATCCGTCGGCCCTCGACCTCGGCGACCACGGGCGTGCCCGGGATCTGGAGCAGCAGCGGCGTGTGGCGGCGCTCGGCCAGCCCGGCGCACTGGTCGACCGCGCGGCGCACCACGGTGAGCACGTCCACAGCTTCGGCGTCGAGCACGGCGGCGCCTGCGTCGTACCGGCTGATCTCCAGCAGGTCGACGAGCAACGACTCGAACCGGTCGAGCTCACGCTGCAGGAGCTCCGCCGAGCGGCCGACGTCGGGCTCGAACGATGTGCGCGAGGCGTACAACAGGTCCGAGGCCATCCGCACCGTCGTCAGCGGCGTGCGCAGCTCGTGCGATACGTCGGAAACGAACCGGCGCTGCACGCGGGAGAGCTCTTCCAGCTGGCCGATCTGGTGCTGCAGGTTGACGGCCATCTTGTTGAACGAGGAGCCCAGCCGCGCGAGGTCGTCCTGGCCCTTGACGTCCATGCGTTCGTGCAGCCGGCCGGCCGAGAGCCGCTCGGCGGTGCGCGCCGCCATCCGGACGGGCGTGACGACCTGGCGCGTCACGATCCACGCGATCAGCGCGAGCAGCACGAGAAGAGCCGCTTCCGTGGCCCAGACCCAGGCCTGGACGAGGTTGAGGTTGGCGACCTCGTAGTCGGTGGGGAAGACGTAGTAGACGCGGTAAAGGCCCGCGGAGGTGGAGAACGAGTCAGTGATGAGCAGCGCGGGGCGGTTGCCGTTGTCGTCGATGGTCGTCCACATCGCCTGCGCGGGCGGCTTCGGCGCGGGGGCCCCCGCCTTCGCGACGATCGGGCCTGCGGCGTCCTTCAGGGCCCGCGTCAGATCGACCGAGGGCGGGTAGACGTACGCGTTTCCGCGGCCGGTCGCATTCGCGACGCGCAAATAGAAGCCCCCCGTCGTCTGCGACCGCGAGCCGACGGTGACGACCGCGTCGTGGAGGTCGTGGTCGAGAGTGTCGCCCGACGTGCGGACGCTTTCCTGCAGCTCGCTCGTCGTCGATGCGGCGAGGCCGGCCGCGGCGGTGTATTTGTGGGACAGCAGACCGGCCCGGATGCCGGCCGCCGCGAGGTAGCCCATGACGCCGACCACGAGAGCGGACACGACGAGCGTCGTCGCGACCACGCGCAGCTGGAGGGAGCGGCGCCACCGGGCGGTGACGCGCTTGCGCCACCGCGACACCCGCCGTCGCGGCACCCGCAGGTTGCCGAGCCACTGCGACGCAGTGGCCGGGGCATGCGCCACCGCCGGTGCGGCGTCGGAGGTCCTGGCGGCATCGGAGGTTGTGGCGGCGTCGGGGGTCAGGCCGGGGTCGGAGGTGAGGCCGGGGTCGGAGGTGAGGCCGGCGTCGGAGGTCAGGGCGGCCCGGCCTTGTAGCCGACCCCGCGGATCGTCAGCACGATCTCCGGCTTTTCCGGGTCGCGCTCGATCTTCGACCGCAACCGTTGCACGTGCACGTTGACCAGACGCGTGTCGCCCGCGTGGCGATAGCCCCAGACCTCCTCGAGCAGCTTCTCCCGTGAGAACACCTGGCGCGGCTTGCGCGCGAGCGCCACGAGGAGGTCGAACTCGAGCGGCGTGAGCGCCAGCGGCACGCCGGCGCGGGTCACGCCGTGGCCCGAGAGGTCGATGGACACCTCGCCGATCGTCAGAACGTCAGGGCTGGGCTCGTTGGTCGACCGGAGCCGCGCCCGCACCCGGGCGACGAGTTCTTTGGTCATGAACGGCTTGAGGATGTAGTCGTCCGCGCCCGACTCGAGGCCGACGACGACATCGACGGTGTCGGTCTTGGCGGTGAGCATGACGATGGGGACGCCCGACTCCGCGCGGATGCGGCGGCAGACCTCCACCCCGTCGGCGCCCGGCAACATGATGTCGAGGAGCACCAGATCGGGCTTGAACGAGCGGAACACGCCCATGGCGGAGTCGCCATCGGCGACGAACGCCGGCTCGAAGCCCTCGCTGCGCAACACGATCCCGAGCATCTCGGCCAGCGCTGCATCGTCATCGACGACGAGGACACGTCCCTTCACAGCGTCCATGTTCCACCATGGGGACCCCGATCGCCACGCAGCCACGATCACGGTTGCGTCGCGAAGCGGCACTGGCCCGTCCCCTGTCTGTGCCACGATGACGCCGTCCAACCGAGGGGCGGTCATGGCAGAGCTGGCGTGGCAGCCGCGCGAGGGTCGCGGGATCATCCCGCTGCGCCCTCTCAGCGTGGCGGAGATCGTCGACGCCCCTTTCGCGGCCATCCGGCGCTATCCGGCGCCGATGCTCGGCGTCGGCGCGGTCGTCGCCGTCCTGCTCGGCGGCACCACCCTCGCGTGGCGGCTCTGGGTCCATGACTGGACGCTCAACCGGTTCGGCGTCGACATGATGGCGACGGTCAGCCTCGCGCTCCTCGTCGGCGGCCTCGTCGTCGTGCTGGCCGCCGCCGGCTGGCAGACGGCGCTGATGGCCGACGCGGTGCTCGGGCGCGACAGCAATCCGGGCCAGGTGTGGGCAACGGTGCGCCCGCGGCTGGGTGCCCTGATCCTCTCGGCGATCGCGGCCGCCGTTCCCGCTGCCCTGTTCATGGCGCTTCTTGCGCTGACGGCCTGGGTGGGCGCCGCCGGAGCGATCCTCGCGGCGATCGTCGCGGGCCCGGCCGTGTGGCTGTCGGTCTTCGGGCTGTTCCTCACGCCGATCGTCGTGCTCGAAGGCGCGAGCGTGCGCGTCGCGGTTCGCCGCGTCTTCGCGCTGCTGCGGGGCTCCTGGTGGCGGTGCCTCTGGATGCTGGTGCTCACGTCGATGATCGCGGGCCTCATCTCCGCCGTCGTGCTGGTGCCGTTCCAGCCGGGCCCCGTCGAGTTCGTGTCCGGCGGGCTGGTGACGGCCTCCTCCGGGTCCGTCGTGCGCAACGTCCTCCCGGCGATCGGCGGGACGCTGTCGTCGGCGCTGACGCTCCCGTTCGTCGCGGGGGTCATTGCCGTCCTCTACATCGATGTCCGGATCCGGCGGGAGGCCTTCGACCTCACGCTGACCGGTGCGGTGCCGACGGCCCCCGCGGTGGCACCGCGGTGACGGTCAGCGGATGGCAGCTCCTGCCGGCAGACGGACGGCCACCGATCTCGCGCGGCGAGGCGGCCACCGCGGCGCGCAACGAGCTCGCCCATCCCATCTACCGCAACGACCAGTCCTGGCTCGACCGGGCGATCGCCCGTATCGCCCGGTGGTTCAGTGGCGGCGCCCGGGACGCCACATCCGGCGCCGCGCACACCACGAGCATCTGGCCCGCACTTGCCGTCCTCGTCCTCGTCGGCGTCCTGATCGCGGTGATCGTCTGGCGCGGCGGGGCGCTCCAGCGCAACGCCACGCGGTCTCAGGTCCTCGACTTCGACGCGACGATGTCGGCGGCGGCCCACCGCGCGAAGGCCGAGTCGCTCGCCGCCGCAGGCGAGTGGCGGGAAGCGGTCCGGGAACGCCTGCGGGCGATCGTGCGCGAGCTCGAGGAGCGCGGGTTCCTCGACGAGCGCCCCGGGCGGACCGCCAACGAGATCGCCGCCGAGGCCGGCGCGGCTCTGCCCGCGGTCGCTGCGGACCTGACGATGGCGACACGCACGTTCGCCGACGTCTGGTACGGCGACCGCGTCGCGACGGCCGCCAACGACGCGACGCTGCGTGCCGTCGACGAGCGCGTTCTCGGCGCGGCGCGTGGCCGGGTGGGCGCGTCATGACGGTCACGATGGACGAGACGAGGTCGTACGACGGGCCCGCTCCGGGGGGCCGCCGGCGGCGCGGCGGCCGAACCGTCCGCTGGCTGGCGCTCGCCGGCGTGGTGCTTCTCGTGCTGCTGGTCGGCGCGCTCGCCAACCGGGGCCCGACCAGCCAGCGATACGAGACATCGGCCGCCGCGCCGGACGGCACCCGCGCGCTCGGGGCACTCCTCGCCCAGCGCGGCATCTCGGTGCAACGCGTCGCCACCGCCGACGCCGCGGTCCGGGCGGCAGCGGGCCGAGCCGTGACTGTCGTCGTACCGGATCCTGATCTTGTCCCTGACGCGACGGCGCTGTCGTCGCTCACGGGCGGCCGGATCGTGCTCGTCGAGCCGGGCGACGACACCCTCGACGGCCTGGCCCCCGGCATCACCAACGGCGACTCGGGCGGCGCCCGGGTGCTCGACCCGTCCTGCGACTGGCCCGAGGCGCAGGCAGCGGGGCCCGCTCTCGTGGGTGGCACATCGTTCGCCGTCGAGAGCCAATCGGTGACCGCCCGGTGCTACGCCGACGCGGGGTCCCCGACGCTCGTCGTCGTGCACGAGTCCGGTCACGAGGTGGTGGCCGTCGGCAACGGTGAGTTCCTGCGCAACCGCGAGCTGGCCAACGAGGGCAACGCCGCGCTGGCGATCAACCTGCTCTCCGCCCACGACCGGGTCCTGTGGCTCTTGCCGCATCCCGGCGAGATCACCGAGGCCCCGACAGGCTCGAGCGGCACCCGCCGGCCGCTCGAGGACTATCTGCCCGACCGGCTCGTCGCCGCCCTCTGGACCGTCGTATTGGCGGTGGTGCTGCTCGCGCTGGCGTACGGCCGCCGGCTCGGGCGCGTGGTGACGGAGCCGCTGCCCGTTGTCGTCCGGGCCGCGGAGACCGTCGAGGGCAAGGCGCGCCTCTACCGCGCGGCGCGGGCGCGCGACCGGGCGGCCGGCTGGCTGCGCGACGCGGCACTCGATGACCTGCGCACGCGTGCCGGCCTCGCGGCGGACGCGACCTCGCCGGCCGTCGTGGACGCGGTCGCGGCCCGGACGGGCCGGGCGCGCGAAGATGTCGCCGACACCCTTTACGGCCCGGCACCTCAAACCGATCTCGACCTCATCGCGCTCGCCGATGCGCTCGACAGCCTGACTGCGGAGGTACGCCGACTGTGACCGACCAGCCCCTGTATTCACCGGCACCGCCCGACAACCCGGCCAGTGTGCCCGCCGCCGCTGTGCCCGCCGCTGTGCCGGCCGCTGTGGTGGTGCCGGCCGCCGCCACCGCCACCGCCACCGCCCCCACCGCCCCCACCGCCGCCACGGCCGACGACGCAGCGCGGCGCGCGCTGCAGGCCATCCGCCTCGAGGTCGCCAAGGCAGTCGTCGGGCAGGACGCCGCCGTCACCGGGCTGGTCGTGGCGTTGCTGTGCCGCGGCCATGTGCTGCTCGAGGGAGTGCCGGGGGTGGCCAAGACGCTGCTCGTCCGTGCCCTCGCCGCGAGCCTGTCACTCGAACACAAGCGCGTGCAGTTCACGCCCGATCTGATGCCGGGTGACGTCACGGGCTCGCTCGTCTACGACACGCGGACGGCGGAGTTCTCGTTCCGCCCCGGCCCGGTCTTCACCAACCTGCTGCTCGCGGACGAGATCAACCGCACGCCGCCGAAAACCCAAGCCAGCTTGCTCGAAGCGATGGAGGAGCGACAGGTCACCATCGACGGCACCCCCCGCCCGCTGCCCGACCCGTTCCTGGTGGCGGCCACCCAGAACCCCGTCGAGTACGAGGGCACCTACACGCTTCCCGAGGCCCAGCTGGACCGGTTCCTGCTCAAGCTGACGGTGCCGCTGCCCGGCCGCGACGACGAGATCAACGTGCTCCAGCGGCACAACAGCGGCTTCGACCCGCGCGACCTCGCCGCCGCCGGGGTGCGCGCCGTCGCCGGACCGGCCGAGCTGGCGGCGGCGCGGGCCGCGGTCGGGCGCGTCCAGATCGCCCCGCAGGTGCTCGCCTACATCGTCGACATCTGCCGGGCGACCCGGCAGTCTCCGTCGCTGTCGCTCGGAGCTTCGCCGCGTGGCGCCACTGCCCTGCTGGCGACCAGCAAGGCGTGGGCGTGGCTGCAGGGTCGCGACTACGTCTCGCCCGACGACGTGAAGGCCCTCGCCCGGCCGACGTTGCGGCACCGGGTCGTCGTGCGTCCAGAAGCCGAGCTCGACGGTACGACGGCCGACGCGGTCCTCGAAGGCGTGCTCGCCACCGTGCCAGTGCCGCGCTGACGGTGGCGCTCACCAGCCGAGCCGGCCTCGTCGTCCTCCTCGGCGCTCTCCTCGTGCTGTTGCTGCCGCTCGGCGGCGCGACGGTCGCGATCGTCGCTGGGGCAGTCGCGGTGTGCGTCGTCGCCGACCTCCTCGTCGCGGCGCCCGTCAAGTCGCTCCGCATCGCGCGCAGCGGGCCCCCGTCGACGAAGCTCGGCGAACCGGTCGCACTCCGGCTCCAGGTGACCAACCCGTCGGGCCGCGCGCTGCGGGCGCTCGTGCGGGACGCGTGGCCGCCGAGCGCGGGCGTGCGCGCCGACCGGCACCGGGTGCACATCCCGGCGGCCGAGAGCCGGGCGCTGACCACGGTGCTCGTGCCGCAACGCCGCGGCACCCGGACGGCCGATCGGGTCACCGTCCGCTCCTTCGGGCCCCTGGGGATCGCGGCGCGGCAACGCAGCCGCAGCGTGCCGGGCAGCGTGCAGGTGCTGCCGCCGTTCACCAGCCGGCGCCACCTGCCGGAGCGCCTGGCCCGCCTGAAGGAAATCGAGGGCATCGTTGCGGCCCGGGGCCGCGGGCAGGGGACGGAGTTCGACAGCCTCCGCGAGTACGTGCCCGGCGACGACGCGCGCACCATCGACTGGCGCGGCACGGCGCGGCGCGACAGTGTCGTCGTCCGCACCTGGCGGCCCGAACGCGACCGCCGCATCGTGATCGTGCTCGACACGGGGCGCACCTCGGCGGCACGCATCGGGGATGCGACGCGGCTCGACAGCGCGATCGACGCCGCGCTGCTGCTTGCCGCGCTGGCGGGCCGCGCGGGCGACAGAGTCGATTTCCTCGCGTACGACGTCACGACGCGGGCCGCTGTCGACCGCGCCAACCGCGACACCTCGCTGGGCAGCCTCGTGCGGTCGATGACCGACTTACAGCCGGCGCTCGTCGAGACGGACCTCACCGGCCTCGCGTCGGAGGTCCTGCGCCGCGTGCGCGGGCGGCGGTCACTCGTGGTCCTGTTCACCGGGCTCGACACGGTTTCGGTCGAGTCGGGGCTCGTCCCGGCCCTCGGCGCGCTCGGCCGGCGCCACACGGTGCTCATCGCGGCCGTCGGTGATCCGGTCGTGGCCGAGATGGCAGCCGGGCGCGGGACCGCGGAGAACGTCTACGCCGCCGCGGCGGCGGCCCGCGTGGGTGCCGAGCGCCGGCGCAGCGGGGAGCTCCTCCGCCGGCGCGGGGCGGAGGTCGTCGACGCCGCACCCGAACGCTTCGCCCCGGCCGTGGCGGACGCCTACCTGTCGCTGAAGGCGGCCGGCCGGCTCTGAGCCGGCCGTTGCGCACTCACGTGGCTGCACCTAGATGGCGTAGGGCCAGCGCGTGACCATGTAGGCACTGAACAGCATCGCAGCCGCGGAGGCTACGACGACGAACGTCCACGCGACGACGGGCCGACAGCGACTGAGCCACTCCCCTGCAGGGACGACGAGAACGGCACACACGAGCAGCAGGCGCGGCTTGCTGTGCCAATAGTTGGTCGTCATCAGCACCGACAGCGTCCCGACGACACCGACGACGGCGAATACAGCGGCGCGCCACCTCGACAGGCACACGAGCGAAACGACGGCATAGCCGAGCGTTATGAGCGCACACAGGATGGCAATCCGACCGCCGGAGTCGCCCGGATGCGTCAACGCCGCTGCCAGGAAGTGCCGGGTCGAGGCACCGTAGTCGACTGTCGTGTTCCAGCCGGCTTTCTGTACGTCGAAATAGGCAGTGGGGTCGCCCGTGCGCACGGCGGCGAACACCCAGAAGGCGAGGGTCGCCGCAAACCCGGCGGCGGCGCACGCCACGATCTTCAGTGTGCGGCGGGGTGTCGGGTCGCCCGTCCGGCGCGCGAAGACGAGCGCCAGAATAGCTGTGGCGACGACATATCCGACGGGCCGCGTCAGGCAGGTGAATGCCAGCAGCGCCGCCGCTGTGCCCCAGCGCTCGCGTAGCGCGAAGAGCAGCGCCGCGAACGCCAGTGCCGTGAACAGGGCGTCCGCGTATCCCATCTCGAAGACGACCGCCATTGGCAGGGCGCCGAGCAGGCCGACGGCCACATAAACGCCGTTGCGCGTGCACCCGTACTCGGTGGCCAACCGGTAGGTCAGCGGGCCGAGAGCGACGGACGCGAGGGAAGACACAAGGATCCCGACAGTAAGGACGTCGAGGGTCGTCAAGCGGGACAGGAACGACACGAGCATCGGATACAGCGGGAAGAACGCGTATTCGTGACCCTCGACCAGCGACCCGTCGAGCGCCACCTGGATGTGGTGCGGATATCCGTAGGCCGCGACAGCGGCGTAGCGTTGCCCGTCCCAGATCGACAAGCGCGACCACAGCGTCTGGTCGGGGCGACGCATGGCCACAACGATCACGAGCTGCGCGCACATGGCGACGGCGTGGATGAGCGTCGGGAAGAGCCACGTGTCGAGCACGTGCCGCGCCGGGACGCGTGGCGCGGGGATCGGCTGCCCGTTGGCTCCGTTCTCGGCGACGACGTCCGGGCCGCCGGTGGCCCGCGTCCCCGTCGCCCCCTGGTCCTTTGGCGTCCCCACACGTCTCCCTGGTCTGTCGCACGCGTCGTCTGTCGTTCCGACGCGCAAGGCGGTGCACCGGTTCCCGCGGCGGCATCGTCGGCCCAGGGAGCCGCGACACGACCGGGGACGCCGCTGCGTTAACCGGCCTCGGGCAGCACGTCACCGACGCCGCTCTGATCGATGTCACCGGTGTAGCCGGCGCGGACGGCGCGGCGGCCGAGGAGGAATACGTACACGAAAAAGCCGGTCTCCGCGGTGGCGCCGATGCCGATCCTCACGGCGGTCGGCAGGCTCGACCCGGTCACGAACCCCTCGATCATCGCGGAAATCGCGAGAACGGTCGCGAGCCCGATCGCGATCCCGACCGCGGCGCGGCCTTCCTGCGCCAGTGCCACCGCGCGACTCCGCCGGCCCGGCGCGACGACGGTCCAGGCGAGCCGCAGGCCCGTCGCGGCCGCGACGAAGACCGCCGTGAGCTCGAGCATGCCGTGGGGGCTGATCAACCCGAAGAAGATCGCCGTCTTGCCGTGGGCCGCCATGACACCGCCGGCGAGACCGACGCCGGACGCGTTGCCCCACAGCAAAGCGATGACCGGCAGACCGAGGACGGCACCGAAGATCACGCATATCAAGGCGATGAGGGCGTTGTTGGCCCACACCCCGGACGTGAACGCGGACGCGGACCCGTCGGAGTAATAGTTGGAGAAGTCGTGATCGACGTACTGCCGCACCCGTTCCGGCGTGCCGAGCTGCGCCTGCAGGACCGGGTCGTGGCTGACCCAGTAGCCGACGGCGAATGCGACGGCAAGGAAGACCGCGCCGACGGACAGCCACCAGCGCCGTGAGTGGTAGAGCGCCGCCGGGAAGCCGACGGTGAGGAAGTCGGTCACGACGGACCACACGGGCGCGGACTGGGCGGTCACGACCGCCCGGGCGGACGCGACCGTCTGCGTCAGACTGGCCACGAGGACCGGTTCGGTCGTACGGGTGCGGATGGCCGACAGGTGCGCGGCGGCGCGCTGATAGAGCAGGATCAACTCATCGATCTCGGCGCCCGTCAGGCGTCGCGGGCGTCCAGCCCGGCGGCTGAGGATGTCGAGCCGCTCCCACTCGCCGCGATGCGCCGCGACGAACGCGTCCACGTCCACGCGCGTTCCCTTCGCCGACCGTTGCTGTCTCGTGCACACTAACGACGTTGAAGGGAGGCCGATGCCTCAAGCCGCGGTGTCGAGCACCGGCGTGATCACGGGCGAAGCCGTGGTGCTCGACCTGCGACCGGCTCGCATCGGTTCGCGGTCGATCGCTGCGATCGTCGACATGACGTTGAGTGTCTTCGCCTTCGCTCTCCTCGGCGGTGCGCTCAGCGGGTTCCGCAACGGCGACCCGCGGCTCGTCCGTGCGCTCGTGATAATCGGCCTCGTCCTGTTCCTCGTCGGTTACCCCGTCATCTCGCTCACCTACTTCCATGGCCGCACCCTCGGCAAGACGATGCTCGGGATCCGCGTCGTGCGCACCGACGGCGGCACCGTCCGGGTGCGGCACGCGACCGTGCGGACGGTGATCGGGCTGATCGAGATTTCGCTGGGCGTCGCCGTCCTGGCTTCGTTGTGCTCGCGCACGGGCCGTCGGCTCGGCGACATGTTTGCCGGCACCGCGGTGGTGCACGACCGGATCCCGCTGCTCGGCCGACAGATGCTCGTCATGCCGCCACCTCTCGTCAACTGGGCTCTGGGCGCCGACCTCAGCGGGGTCGACGAGCGGCTGGCCACGGACGTCCGGTCCTTTCTCGGTCGTGCGCCACTGCTGCGGCCCGAACGTCGGTGGCAGCTGTCCGCTGCGTTCGCCGACGCGGTCGTGGCGAAGGTGTCGCCGCCGCCGCCGGCCGGGGCGCCGCCGGAGCACGTGCTGCACGCCGTGATGGCGGAAACCCAGCGCCGCCGCGCGCTGCGGTCGGCCGCGTTAGCGCCGTCCGGCGCTCAGGCGCCGGGCTGGGGCACACCGCGCGCGGCCCACGTCGCCTACGCGGACGGTCGCCCGGTCCCCCCGGCTCTGCAGACCGAATTCTCCCCGGACGCTCCGCAGCGCCCGGTCACGGCGCCGCCCCCGGCCCCCGTCGGCGGGGCCGGCGGATTTGTGCTGCCGGGCTGACGCGCGAGCTGTCAACGACAAGCGCCGCACCTGCGGGTCCGGTCGAGAACGACAAGAACCCGTAGGTGCGCTGCAGCACACCTCCGGGTCCGGGTCGAGCAGGATCGTGCAGCGCCCGAGTCGGCAGAACCGTTGTCGCTGCACGACCTCGCGCGGCAAGAATCAGTAGCGGTACTGCTCCGCCTTGTAGGGACCCTCGACCGGCACGCCGATGTAGTCGGCCTGCTGCTTCGACAACTCGGTGAGCTTCACACCGAGCTTGTCGATGTGGAGGCGCGCGACCTTCTCGTCGAGTGCCTTGGGAAGCACGAAGACCTCGTTGGGGAGGTTGTCCGCATTGTCGTGCAACTCGATCTGCGCGAGGACCTGGTTGGTGAACGAGCACGACATGACGAACGACGGGTGGCCCGTTGCGCAGCCGAGGTTGAGCAGCCGGCCCTCCGCCAGGATCATGACGGAGTGGCCATCGGGGAAGACCCACTCGTCGTACTGCGGCTTGATGTTGATGTTTTCGATGCCGGGCACCTTCTTGAGGCCGGCCATGTCGATCTCGTTGTCGAAGTGGCCGATGTTGCCGACGATGGCCTTGTCCTTCATGCGGGCCATGTCAGCGGCGGTGATGATGTCCTTGTTGCCGGTCGCTGTGATGAACAGGTCGGCCGTCTCGAGCATCGCGTCGAGCGTCGTGACCTGGTAGCCCTCCATCGCGGCCTGCAGCGCGCAGATCGGGTCGATCTCGGTGATGACGACACGCGCGCCCTGTCCACGCAGGGATTGTGCGCAGCCCTTGCCGACGTCACCGTAGCCGCAGACGACCGCGACCTTGCCGGCGAGCATGATGTCGGAGGCGCGCAGGATGCCGTCGGTGAGCGAGTGGCGGCAGCCGTACAGGTTGTCGAACTTGCTCTTCGTCACCGAGTCGTTGACGTTGATGGCGGGGAAGAGCAACGTGCCGGCGCGCTGCATCTCGTACAGGCGATGCACGCCGGTCGTGGTCTCCTCGGAGACGCCGCGGATCGCATCGGCGACGGTCACCCAGCGCTGCGGGTCCTTCGCGATCGTCGTACGAAGAGTCTCGAGGATGATGCCCCACTCCTCCGGCTCACTCTCGGGGTCGTGACTGGGGACGCCGCCCGCGAGGGAGTATTCCTTGCCCTTGTGTACGAGGAGAGTGGCGTCGCCGCCGTCGTCGAGGATCAGGTTGGGGCCGGTGCCGTCGGGCCACATCAGGGCCTGCTCGGTGCACCACCAGTATTCCTCGAGCGACTCGCCCTTCCACGCGAATACGGGGATGCCGGCCGGTGCGTCCACGGTGCCCGTCGGGCCGACCGCGATGGCGGCGGCGGCGTGGTCCTGCGTCGAGAAGATGTTGCACGACACCCAGCGCACGTCGGCACCGAGCGCGGTCAGCGTCTCGATCAGCACGGCGGTCTGCACCGTCATGTGCAGCGAGCCCATGATCTTCGCGCCCTTGAGGGGCGCCTTGACGGCGTACTCTTCGCGCAGGGCCATGAGACCCGGCATCTCCTGCTCGGCGAGGCGGAGCTCCTTGCGGCCGAACTCGGCGAGCGACAGGTCGCGCACCATGAACGCGGGACGCGCGTCCGACGTGAGGTCGAGCGCGGCTTCGACCAGGGTGTTGGGCATGTGCAGTTACCTTTCGTCGGGTGCTGAGGTATCGGGTGCTGAGGTGTCGGGTGCTGAGGTATCGGGTGCGGGAGTATCGGGTGCTGAGGTATTGGATGCCGAGGTATCGAGGCGGCGTGCGGTTGCGGCAAAAAGCTTGGGACCCTTGGCCTGCGGATCCACGGGGACGTCGGCGAAGCGCGGCTCGGTGAGGCCGGCGGCGGTGAACCATTCGGTGAGCTGGTCGCGGTCGAACCCGAGCCACAGGTGACCCATCCGTTCGCTGTAGTCGACGCGGTCGTGGGGCGCCATGTCGACGACGAGCAGCCGCCCGCCAGGGGTCAGCGCGCGGCCCGCCTCGGCGAGGGCCTTGCCGGGATCCGTCACGTAGTGCAGCACCAGGAACAGCACGCCGGCGTCGAGCCCGGCGTCCCTGATGGGCAGGTGCTCGAGCTGGCCGGCGCGCAGGTCGACGTTGGTCGCGCCGTGCAGTCGCTGCGCGGCGACCTCGAGCATCTCCGAGGAGGCGTCGACAGCGACGACCTCGGTGACGTACGGCGACAGTGCCGCGGCGATTACGCCGGTCCCGCACCCGAGGTCGCCGACGGTCCAGCGGTCGTCGAGGAAGCCGAGCAGCGCGAGGTCGGCTGAGGCACCGAACAGTTCAGCTCGTACGGCGTCCCAGCGGCCTGCGGTCGTGGAGAAGAACTGACTCGAGCGGCTGGCGCGCGCGGCGAGGACATCCGGGAGCCTCGTCGTGTCTGCGCGCGCGGCCGGCGTCTCCGCGAGGGGCCCGCGGACGGTGTCCCAGAGGTCGCGGGCGGCGGGCGCCAGGTCGGGGGCGAGGCGGTAATGGCGGGCGGGGCCTTCCGCGCGGGCGGCGACCCACGCGTCATCGGTGAGGACCTTCAGGTGGCGGCTGACCGTCGACTGCGGCAGCTGGAGCACGGCGCAGAGCTCGGACACGGCGAGCTCCCGCTGCTCGAGCAAGAGCAAAAGCCGGCTGCGGGTCGGGTCCGCAAGCACGCTCAGCTGGTCGAAAACCGTCGGGGTGGTCAAGGCATCCGTTCATCCGGATAGGCGAATGCTTCGACGATACGGCGACCCGGCTGGACGGTCAACCACCCCGGCGGGCTCTTCGGGTGCGCACCCGAATCGAGGGGCGGGAATGCGCCGGCCCACAGCGCATTCCCGCC
>CAXSDE010000048.1:0-1951 GCA_964236265.1 uncultured bacterium | reverse complement strand
GCCTGGCGTCGGCTCGCGTCAGCCGACGTCCACCGAATCGATCTCGGCGTAGAACGTCTTCTTGGTGAGCGTCACCGTATTGAGGCCGGCGTGCAGGTTGACCTTCACGTCCTCGATCTGCCAGTTGCCCCACGTCGTGTGCCAGAAGACGATCGTCGCCACGGGCGTCCCGTTGACCGAGACGAGGTCCGAGGACTTGACGGGGTAGCCGCTCGGGTCGAGCGAGCCGTTGGCGTAGCGCACCGCCAGGTTGGTCCAGCCGGCCTTCTTGGCGTTGACCGTCAGCGTCACGGAGCTGTCCGGGTTGTCGAGCCCGCCGACCTTGGCGCCACCCGACGCGCTGTTGTCACCGACGACACGGGCGTCGACGATGACCCCGTCCTCCGCCTGGTAGCGCACCGGCAGGTTCTCGACCATGGGGACGCCGTTGCTCCACGAGAGGCCTCGGACGTACATCGCGCGGTAGGAGTACGTCGGGTCCCACCCGTGGAACACGATGACCGTGTTGCCGGTCGGTCCGGTGATCACGTCCTGACCGCCTGGGCCGATCACCGAGTCGCGGAAGCGGTCACTCGTCATCAGCTCGGTCTTCGACTTCACGTACGGGCCCATGAGGCTGTCCGAGACCGCCCAGCCGGTGCGGTAGTTGCCGCCGCCGAAGTCGTTCGCCGAGTAGAACAACACATACTTGCCGTCGTGCTTGATCAGCGTCGGTCCCTCGACGACGCGGCCCTCGAAGGGCTGGTCGTTCTCGATCAGCTTCACGGCGGGGCCCGTCAGCGTCAGGCCGTCGGCCGACGTCGGCTGGATGAAGATGATGGCCGGCAGATTGCAGCAGTTGCCGTCGGCCTTCCACAGCAGATAGCGCTGACCGTTCTCGACGTACGTCGCGGGGTCGATAGCGCCGCCCATGGCGACGGGACAGATCAACGGAGTCGCGCCGACCGGCAGGAACGGTCCATTGGGCGAGGTCGACCGGGAGACACCGATGCACTCCTTGTCGGACGCGGCGTCACGCGCGGCGTAGTAAAGGACGTAGCCACCGGCGACGGCACTCACGTCTGGCGCCCACACGCAGCGGTCGGTGGCGCCGCCGGGCGTGAACGTGCACGAGTTGCTCACCCAGGCGCCGAGGGTCGGGGCCACGTCGGGCTGGACGGTCCAATGGATGAGGTCCGTCGAAGTCTCGTGCTGGACGTTCTTGCCGGCCTGGTTGGTGGCGTACGCGTGGTAGACGCGATCGACCTTCAAGATGTCCGGGTCAGGGAAGTTGGCGTTGATGACGGGAACGGCCTGGACATTGTTGTCGGTGGAGGTCAGACCCTGTGCGGTCGCGCCGGCTGCCGGCACGAGCATTGCCAGCGCGACGGCGAGGCCACCAACCTTGGCACGCGCGCGAAACGTGGTAGTTGCCACGGCTCTTCCCTCTCGACGGTTGTGGGCCGGCACCCGGCCTCCTGCGAGGGTCCGACGTCGGCCGGCGCCGGTCAATGGAATCTGAGCCGCAATGTCGGGATTTGTCCGATTGATCCGGCGTGTGCGCGTGCACCGTGTGCGATCTGTCGGGCAGCGAGGGAAGCCGCTGCCGCGGACGTGCAACCTCCAGCGACCCGTAGTCGTCGGGTAGCTGACGAAGGGACAAGGGGACGAGGGGACGCGGCGATGGGTCGTACGGGTCGGTGGTGGGTCGCCGCGGCGATCACGGTCGTCCTCGCGTCGTGTGCAGCGACTCCGCCGACGGCAGGCACCGGGCCGCGAGACACCGCAAGCCTGACAGCGACAGCGACAGCGACAGCGACAGCGACAGCGACCCCGACCCCGACCGCGACCGCGGCCGCGGCCGCAACCGCAACCGCAACCCCGACGCCGACCCCGACCCAGACCGAAACCCCGACGCCCCCCCCCACCCCCACCCCCACCCCCACCCCAACCCCCCCCCCCCCCCCCACCC
>CAXSDE010000047.1:13952-21858 GCA_964236265.1 uncultured bacterium | reverse complement strand
CCCCCGCCACGCGCCCCCGCCACGCGCCCCCGCCACGCGCCCCCGCCAAATCCCACCGGCCTACGCTGGCCCGCGTGAGCCTCACCCCGCAGGACCGCCCCGGCCGGCTCGACATCGGCATCGTCGGCGCGGGTCGCGTGGGCGCCGTGCTCGGCGCCGCACTGATGCGAGCCGGTCACCGGGTGACCGGGGCGTACGCCGTGTCGAAGGCCTCCCAACGCCGTGCCGAGCGGCTCCTCCCCGGCGTCCCGCTGCGCGAGGTGGCGCACGTCACGAGAGGCGTCGACCTCGTGCTGCTCACGGTTCCCGACGACTCCCTCCCCGGTCTCGTCGACGGCCTCGTTGCGACGGAGGCGGTCACGGCCGGGCAGATTGTCGTACACACTGCTGGTCGTTTCGGTCTCGGCGTGCTCGACCCGGCTACGCGGATCGGGGCGCTGCCGCTGGCGCTGCACCCGGTCATGACGTTCGCGGGGACGCCCGTCGACCTCGACCGGCTCGCGGGGTGCAGCTGGGGTGTCACCGCGCCCGAGGAGATCCTGCCGATCGCGCAGGCCCTCGTGCTGGAGATGGGCGGCGAACCGGAGAACGTCGACGAGGCGATGCGCCCGCTCTACCACGCGGCGCTGTCACATGCCGCCAATCACGTCGTGACCCTGCTGACGCAGTCGGCGGACATGCTGACGGCCTCCGGCGTGGCCCACCCCTCCCGCATGCTGTCGCCGCTGGTCACAGCGGCGGTCGACAACGCCCTGCGGTACGGCGACGGGGCGCTCACCGGGCCCGTCGTCCGCGGTGACTCCGGCACCGTGCGCGCCCAACTCGCCGCCCTGCGGGCTGACGCGCCCGAAGGCGTGGCCCCTTACCTCGCCCTCGCCAGGTCCACCGCTCTGCGCGCCCTCGGCACCGGTGCCCTGGACCCGCAGACGGCCGAGAAACTGCTCGACGCGCTCGCCGCCGAGCCGCTGCCGTAGGATTTCCGTGACCGTCCGGTACCGCCATTCTGCGAGGACTGGAACGCTGATTCCCGCCACCAACGGCGCCACCCTGGTCACCGACCGGGCCGCCCTCGAGACCGCCCGCGCGCCGCTGACCGGGTCAGTTGCCGCCGTCCTCACCATGGGTGCGCTGCACGAGGGTCACGCCTCGCTCATCCGGCTCGCTCGCGAACGGGCCGACCATGTGCTCGTCACCGTTTTCGTCAACCCGCTGCAGTTCGGGCCGGGTGAGGACTTCGAACGCTATCCGCGCACGCTCGACGCCGACGTGGCCCTCGCTGCCGCCGCCGGGGCCGACCTCGTCTTCGCCCCCGACCGCCGCGACGTCTGGCCGGCCGCACCGCAGGTGACCGTGGACGCCGGGCCGATGCAGCACCGCTTCGAAGGCGCGATCCGCTCGGGCCATTTCAACGGCGTCTGCACGGTGGTGCTGGCGTTGTTCCACCTGCTGCGGCCGCATCTGTCCGTGTTCGGACAGAAGGACGCGCAGCAACTGGCCGTGATCCGCGCGATGGTGCGTGATCTCGTCGTCCCGGTCGAGGTCGTCGCTGCCCCGACCGTCCGCGAACCCGACGGCGTGGCGATGTCGTCGCGCAACCGCTATCTGTCCCCGGCGGAACGCACCCGCGCGACCGTCCTGTCACGCGCCCTGCGCGCCGGGGCCGCCGCGAGCATCGACGGGCGCGACGCCGTGTTGCACGCCGCGAAGGCCGTGCTGGCCACCGAAGGGGAGGTCGACGTGGACTATATCGAGCTCGTCACCGCGGACTTCGAGCCCGCGCAATCGGGCGACGCGTCGCTGATCGTCGCGGCCCGCGTCGGCCCGACCCGCCTGCTCGACAATGTGCAGCTGTCCCTAGGAGGTGCGGCGTGAACCGCACGATGCTCAAGTCGAAGATCCACCGGGCGACGGTGACCCAGGCCGACCTGCACTACGTCGCCTCGATCACACACGACGCGGATCTGCTCGATGCAGCCGCGGAAATCCTGCCGGGACTGGTCGGCGAGCACGTCGTCCGCGGCGACGAGATGCGATGACGCCGCCCGCGCCCCCGCGCCCCCCGCGCCGCCCGCCCCGCCCGCGCCGCCCGCCCCGCCCGCGCCGGTGCGCGCCGGCCTCCCGCGCCGGCTCGCCGCCCCCGATCCGGGGTGGACGACGTCGTACGACGTGGTCGTCGTCGGCTCGGGCATCGCCGGGCTCACCGTCGCGCTGCACGCGGCGGACATCGGCCACGTGCTCGTCGTGACCAAGGACGTCCTGGCCGCCGGCTCGACGCGGTGGGCGCAGGGCGGCATCGCCGCCGCGCTCGCCGAGGACGACACGACGGACGCGCACTTCGCCGACACGATCGAGGCCGGTGCGGGCCTCTGCGACGAGGTCGCGGTGCAGGCGCTCGTCACGGAAGGGCCCGACGCGGTGCGGGAACTCATCGCCCTCGGCACGCGCTTCGACCGCCGGCCCGACGGCTCCCTGTCCCTCACACGCGAGGGCGGCCACCACGCGGATCGCATCGCGCACGCCGGCGGTGACGCGACCGGCGCGGAGATCCAGCGCGCCATCGTGCAGGCCGTCCGCAACGACCCGCGCATCGATGTCATCGAGCACGCCCTCGCCCTCGACCTCCTGCTCGCCGCGGACGGTGCAGTCGCGGGGGTGACATTGCACGTCATGGGGGAGGGGCAGGCGAACGGGGTCGGCGCCATCACCGCGCGGGCCGTCGTCCTGGCCAGCGGCGGGCTCGGCCAGGTCTATGCGGCGACGACCAACCCGCCGGTGTCCACGGGTGACGGTCTCGGAGCGGCGTTGCGCGCGGGGGCGGTCGTGCGCGACCTCGAGTTCGTGCAGTTCCATCCGACCGTGCTGTGGCTCGGCAAGGCGTCCAAAGGCCAGCAGCCGTTGGTTTCCGAGGCGGTGCGGGGGGAGGGGGCGTTCCTCCTCGACGACGACGGCAACCGCTTCCTGCAGGGCGTGCACCCGCTCGCCGACCTCGCGCCGCGCGACGTCGTCGCGAAGGCCATCATGCGCACAATGCTCGCCGCCGGCACCGAACACGTGTGGCTCGATGCGCGTGCGTTCGGCCGGGAGAAGTGGCGCGTACGGTTCCCGACCATCCTCGCGACCTGCCTCGAGCACGGCATCGACCCGGTCACCGACCTCATCCCCGTCGCGCCGGCCTGCCACTACTCGTCCGGGGGGGTGTGGACCGACCTCGTCGGTCGTACGTCCGTGCCCGGGCTCTTCGCGTGCGGCGAGGTGGCGTGCACCGGCGTGCACGGCGGCAACCGCCTCGCGTCCAATTCGCTGCTCGAGGGGCTCGTCTTCGCCCGCCGCATCGCGGCCGAATTGCACAACGCGCTGCCGGCGTCCGTCGAGGCCGTCGTCGACAACAGAGCCATGCACTTGTACGACGCCTCGGTGCGCCCGGCCGTGCAACGCGCGATGACGGCCGGCGCCGGGGTGTTGCGCAGTGCCGATTCGCTGGGCACGTGCGCGAAGGAGCTCGAGGTCCTGCAAGCCCTGGAGTGCGCCGATCCCGACACGGAGGCGTGGGAGGCGACGAACCTGCTCACCGTCGCGACGGCGCTCGTCGCGGCGGCGTCGACGCGGCTCGAGACGCGCGGCTCACACTGGCGCGAGGACTATCCGGACCGCGACGACCTCCACTGGTTGGCGCACGTCGATCTGCGACTGCTCGACGGCGAAGTCACGACGTCCGTCGTCCCGAAGTCTGTGGACGTGGACGTGGACGTGGACGTGGACGTGGACGGGGACGTGGACGTGGACCTGGTCGTGTGAGGCGGGCGACCTATGAAAGTCGCAGACCTATGAAAGTCGCAGACCTTTGGAGACGTTGACCTATGAAAGCTGTTGACCTAGTGAAAGCTGTTGACCTATGAAAGCTGTTGACCTGTGAAAGTTGTTGACCTGTGAAAGTTGTTGACCTGTGAAAGTTGTTGACCTGTGACGAATTTCGAGGCCGAACTCAACCCGATCGACATCCGCGACATCGTGCGCAGGGCCCTCGTCGAGGACCTCGGCGGCGGACTCGACGTGACAAGCGTCTCGACGATCTCGCACGCGCAACGGTCGACGGGCTCGTTCCTGACCCGGAAGGCGGGCATTGTCTGCGGGTTGCCGCTTGCCGAGGCCGCGTTACAGGAGGTGGCCGGGGTCGACGTGGCCATCGTGCGAAGGCATCACGACGGTGACCGCGTGCCCGCGGGGGAGGAGTTGCTGCGGGTCACGGGCACCACGCGCGCGCTGCTCACCGCGGAACGCACAGCGCTCAACTTGCTCGGCCACCTCTCGGGCATCGCCACGCTCACGCGCGAGTGGTCGGACGCCATCGCCGGCACGGGCGCGCGGATCCGCGACACCCGCAAGACGTTGCCGGGATTGCGCAGCTTCCAGAAGTACGCGGTCCGGTGCGGCGGCGGCCTCAACCACCGGATGTCGCTGTCGGACGTGGCGCTCATCAAAGACAATCATGTGGCCGCTGCGGGCAGCCTCACGTCGGCGATCGAGGCGGTGCGGACGCAGTTCCCGGCCGTGCCCCTCGAGGTCGAATGTGACACGCTCGCGGAGGTGGCCGAAGCGGTCGCGGCTGGGGCCAAGCTGATCCTGCTGGACAACATGCCGGTGGCGATGCTGCGCGAGGCGGTGGCCGCGGTCCGCGGGCGGGCGCGGCTCGAGGCGAGCGGCGGCCTGACGCTGGCGACCGCGCGCGCCGTCGCCGAGACGGGTGTGGACTACATCGCCGTCGGCGCCCTCACGCATTCAGCGCCGCAGCTCGACATCGGCTTCGACTTGCGCTGATTGGCCATCGGCGTTCCGCAGTTTCCAATGCCCTGCAGTTGCAAACTTCGGAACGTCCGCCGACGCGTGGCCGTCCGCCGACGCGTGGCCGTCCGCCGACGCGTGGCCGTCCGCCGGCGCGTGGCCGTCCGCCGACGCGTGGCCGTCCGCCGGCGCGGGGCCGTCCGCGGGCGCGGGGCCGTCCGCGGGCGCGTGGCCGTCAGCGGGGCCGCGACCACGACAGCAGGTCGCCCTGCTTGACCCCGGGCAGCAACTCGCCCTGCGAATGACGAATCGTGATCGACATGCGGGCGCCGACGGCCTGCTTCGTCTTGGGCACCGTGTGCTCCCAGTCGTGCTGCATCGCGCCGCCCATCACGACGAGGTCGCCCTGCCCCGGCGTGAACGCATGCGCGATCGTCGTCGTGCCGCGCCGCCGCAGTTGAAACTTGCGCCGCGCCCCCAGCGACACCGTGGCCACCAACGGGTTGCAGTGCACCTTGCCGTTGCGGTCGCGGTGCCAGGCGACGCTGTCACTGCCGTCGCGGTAGAGGTTGACCCAGATCCGGTCCAGCACCACCGCATAGCGGGCGCTCAGCAACGACGTGATCTCGACGAGCTCCGCCGGCGTCCCCGGATCGCCGACATCGTTGGCGAAGGCTGCGGTGAGGCGCGGCTCCAGCATCTTCTTCTCGTACATCGTGACCGTCCGCTGCCCCCACCGGCCGCCGGCCAGCATCCGCTCGAAGAGTTGGTCGGCGCCGCTGACCCAGCCGGGGCAGTAGTCGAGCCACGAGGCCTCGTCGAGCTGCACCCGCTCGATCCCCGCGAAGGCCGCGTCGACCGCCGACGCCGCGCCGCCGTCGAACAGCGACTGCTGCAACGAGATCTCGCTGGTCATGGCCACAACGCTACGTCGCCGCGCCGACAGTTTCACCCGCCCCGCGACGGCCCGCGGGAGCGGAATCGCTAGCGTGTGCCGCACGCACTCGATCGAAAGACGGGCAGCATGCTTCTCGCGGTGGATGTCGGCAACACCAACACGGTCCTCGGCCTGTTCGCCGGCGAGGAACTCGTCCGCCACTGGCGCATCTCGACGGACTCCCGCCGCACCGCCGACGAGCTCGCCCTCCTCCTGCGTGGACTCCTCGACGGCGGCCCAGAAGTGACCGCCATCGCGGTCTGCTCGACGGTGCCCGCCGTCCTGCGCCAGGTCCGCGAGATGACCGAGCTCTGGTACGGCGACCTGCCCACCGTCATCGTCGAGCCCGGGATCAAGACGGGCGTTCCGATCCTGTACGACAACCCGCGCGAGGTCGGCGCCGACCGCATCGTCAACGCCCTCGCGGCTTTCACCGGTTACGGCGGCCCGGCGATCGTCGTCGACTTCGGCACGACGACCAACTTTGACGTCGTGTCCGCGGCCGGGGAGTTCGTCGGCGGGGTGCTCGCCCCGGGCATCGAGATCTCGGTGGACGCCCTGGCCGCGCGGGCCGCGCAACTGCGCACGGTGGAGCTCGTCAAACCGCGCCAGGTCATCGGCAAGAATACGGTCGAGTCGCTGCAGTCGGGCATCATCCACGGCTTTGCCGGGCAGGTGGACCGCATCGTCGAGCTGATCATTGGTGAGCTCGGCGGCGGCGCCCCGGCGGCGACACGTCTGGCGACACCCGCGACGACGCAGTCGACGACAGCCGCGACCGCGACCACGCCTCCGACATACCCGGCCACCCCTCCGGCGCCGCAGCCGACGCCACCCGCGGAGACACGTCTGGCGACACCCGCGACGACGCAGTCGACGAGAGCCGCGACCGCACCTCCGGCGACATCCCCGGCCGCACCCCCGGCCGCACCCCCGGCCGCACCCCCGGCCGCACCCCGGGCGACATCCCCGGCGGTCATCGCCACGGGCGGGCTCGCGCCGCTGATCGTCGGCGAGTCCCGCTGCATCACCGTGCACGACCCGTGGCTCACGCTGACCGGCCTGCGCCTGATCTTCGAGCGCAACGCCCCGCCTTCCTGAGCTCAGGGCGTCGCTGCGTGAAGCCTTACGTCTGCTCCAGCAGACAGGAACCTTCACGCTTCCGGCACCTGCGGGGCTGCGCGCCGATCGCCGCCCCGACCTGCTCGGCCACGAGGCAGGAACGGCCGTGCACGTCGCCCCAGCCGAACCGCAGCACCGTACGGCCGGCCAGACTGTGGGCGTTGTCGCGCTCCATGTCGCGCAACCGCTCGTCCGGGCCCGAGTGGCCGAGTCGCCCGTCGAGCTCGATAACGACGTTGTCGTAGGCCATATCGGCGCGGGTGTTGCCGAAGGCCGCCTGCCGTTCGCCGACAGGCAGGCCGTGCGCCCGCAGCAGGCGGGCAAACCGTACCTCCAGCGGCGACTGCGACCCGGCGGCGACATCACCGAGGGCCTCGCACACCTGGGCGCGCCACCGCAATCGGCGGGCACCCATGGCCGTCAGGACCTGCGCCGAGCCGACGCGACGCCATTGCAGCGCGCGAGCGACCACCGCGATGGCATCGTCGGCGGAGGTCGCGCCGGCCACGAGGTCGATGACGGTGCGCGCCGGTGCGGTGACGGCTCGCTCGCCGCGATAGCAGATGTCACCACCCCGAAAGCGCGCGCGATGGACGGACACACCTGGTTGCGGGGCGACCATCCGGGACCTGGGCACGCTGACGTGGACCTTCTCGCCGGAGGTGCTCGACCATCCGTGCGCAGCCGCGGCGGTCGCGTGACTCAGAGCCGCCCCCTGGCCGGCGTAGAGAAGCGCCGCCCATTCACGCGCCGTCGCGTCGACGGGCCCCGAGTGGAGCACGAAGACTCGAGGCAGCACCCGCTGCCACCGCCCCTTGCTCACCGCTTGGTGGATCGCCGCATCGGTGATCCCGGCCGCCCGCAGTTGTTCGCGGGTGAGCACGCCGGCCTGTAGGTCGACGAGAGTGCGCACTTGCGGGGGGACCGCCACGGCACGCAGACTGCCGCAACCGCGGCGCCGCCGGCTGCCGCGCCCGCGACCCTGTGGACCGGCGCAGGCTGTGGAGGACGGCCGCCGGCCGCCCCGCCCACGGCCGGGTGGCCGGCGGACAGCTGCCAACCACCGTC
>CAXSDE010000047.1:573-13852 GCA_964236265.1 uncultured bacterium | reverse complement strand
AGCGTGCAGCTTCCGGTCGCCTCCGACCGACAGGAACCTTCCCGCTGGGCGCCTGCAGGTCGAGGGACCCGCCAACCACCGTCAGCGTGCAGCTTCCGGTCGCCTCCGACCGACAGGAACCTTCCCGCTGGGCGCCTGAGGGTCGAGGGACCCGCTGGGCCTGAGGGTCGAGGGACCCGCTGCGCGCCATGAGGGTCGAGGGACCCGCCAACCACCGTCAGCGGGCACCCTCCGGTCGCCTCCGACCGACAGGAACCTTCCCGCTGGGCGCCTGCAGGGCCGAGGAAGCTTCCCGCTGGGAGTCTGGGGGTCGAGGGACCCGGCGGCACCACGCTCGGACCCCGGATGGTTTCCTGTGCGTCGTGTCTCTTCCCTCCCGCATCCTCGTTCTAGGCCTCGGTGGCGTCTCCCGCTGCACCCTGCCGCTCCTGTTCGACCGCATCCCGTTGCCGGCGAACGCCTACACGGTGCTGGACTTCGGCAACGTCGAGGAAGACGCGGCCTGGGTCCGCGCGCAGGGCGCGACGTTCGTCCGCGACCGCGTCACGCCGGACAACTACGCGGCGCTCCTGGCGCAGCACGTGTCAGCCGGCGATGTCATCGTCGACCTGGCCTGGAACATCGGCACCCTCGACCTTCTCCAATGGTGCAAGGACAACGGCGTCCGTTATGTCAACGCCAGCCTCGAGCTGTGGGACCCGTACGCCGAGGGCTGGCACCTGCCGCCCACGCAGCGCACGCTCTACCACCGGCAGATGGAGCTCCGCCGCCAGCTCGCCGGCTGGGGAAGCAACGACGGGCCGACCGCGGTGCTCGACCACGGCGCCAACCCCGGCCTGGTCTCCCACTTCACCAAGGCCGCACTCCTCGACATCGCCGACGCGTGGCTTGCGACCGCGGGTGAAAAGGACGAAGCCGCCCGCCGGGACGTGACCGGCGCCGCCCGCGACGCCCGCAACTGGGCCGCGCTCGCGCAGTCGCTCGACGTGAAGGTCATCCACATCAGCGAGCGGGACACGCAGATCAGCAGCGTGCCCAAACGCGAGCAGGAGTTCGTCAACACGTGGTCCGTCGAGGGTTTCTACGAGGAGGGCGTCGCGCCCGCCGAGCTCGGCTGGGGGACGCACGAACGCACCCTTCCGCCGGGCGCGCACACCCACGCCGAAGGTCCGCTCAACCAGATCTGCCTGGCTCGCGCCGGCTGCCGCACGTGGGTGCGCTCCTGGGTGCCGATGGGCGACATCAACGGCATGGTCATCCGCCACGGTGAGGCGTTCTCGATCAGCGACTCCCTCACCGTTTGGTCGGACGCGCCCGGCGACGTCGTCGGCGCGGCCGGGGCTGCCGGTCACGCGGGCACCCGCGCGCTCTACCGCCCGACGGTCCACTACGCGTACTGCCCCACCGACGCCGCCGTCGCCAGCCTGCACGAGCTGAAGATGCGCGAGTACGACCTGCAGACCGACCAGCGGATCATGGGCGACGACATCACCACCGGCCGTGACGAGCTCGGCGTCCTGCTGATGGGCCACCCGCTGACCTCCTGGTGGTACGGCTCCCTGCTCGACATCAGCGAGACCCGCCGCCTCGTGCCCGGGCAGAACGCGACGACGCTGCAGGTCGCCGCCGCCGTCCTGGGCGCCGTGCTGTGGCTGATCGACAACCCGGCCGAGGGCGTGCGCGTCCCCGACGAGTTGCCGCACGAGGTCATCCTCGACGCCGCGAAGCCCTACCTCGGCCCCGTCGTCTCCGTCCCGAGCGATTGGACGCCGCTGCGGCGCCGCGTCGACCCGTTCGCCGGTTTCGGCGGCCCGCGCCCGCCCGCCGACGACGAGACGTGGCAGTTCGGTTCGTTCCTGATCGAGGACTAGCACTTCGTACGACAGAAGCTCTTTGTACGACAGGAATCCCTGTGTACGAAGGGATTCAGTGGTCGGTCAGCGGCAGGCAGTGCGCGGGCATCGGGCTGAAGCCGTTGAAGCCGTCCGTGCAGTAGGCCTTCGTGTAGGCGCCGGCGGACAGCATCGTCACGCGGTCACCGGCCACCAGGTCGAGCGGGAGCTCGTAGCGATGGTGCTGATACATCACGTCGAGGCTGTCGCACGTCGGCCCGGCGAGCACGACCGGCCCGACGGCACTCCCGTCGCGGCTGGTCAGCATGCGGTATTTGATGGCCTCGCCGATCGTCTCGGCGAGGCCGCCGAACACGCCGGTGTCGAGGTAGACCCAGCGCTCGGGGTCGTCGGCGTGCTTGCGGGAGACGAGCACGACCTCGGTGTGCAGCACGCCGGCGTCGGCCACGATGTAACGGCCCGGCTCGACGGCGAGGTCGGGGCGCCCGGCGTCGCCGCCGATGGGAAAGGCCGCGGCGTACGCGGCGCCGATCGCGTCGGCATACGCCGACAGCTGCGGGATGTCCTCGAGGTAATGGGCGGGGAAACCGCCGCCGAGGTTGACGCCCCGCAGCTGCACGCGGCCACCGCTGCGGCGGTGCACCCCGGCCATGACGGCGGCCGCTCGGAACAGCGCGGGCCGCCACTGCGACACGTCACGCTGCTGCGAGCCCACGTGGAAGCTGACCCCCCACGGGTCGAGGCCGGCGTCGGCCGCCGCGAGGAGCAGGTCGATCGCCATCTCCGGGTCGCAGCCGAACTTGCGCGACAACGGCCAGTCGGCCCCCTCGCCGGTCGTGAGGATCCGGCAGAACACCGTCGAGCCGGGAGCGTGCTCGGCGATCTTCGCCAGCTCCGCGGCGCTGTCGAAGGCGAAGAGCCGGACGCCGCGGCGGTAGCTGTAGGCGATGTCGACGGACTTCTTGATGGTGTTGCCGTAGGAGATCGCCGACGCGGGAACCCCCGCCTGCAGGCAGAGGTCGACCTCCGCGGGGCTGGCGACGTCGAAGCGCGAGCCCAGGTTAGCGAGGACGCCGACGACGTCGCTCTCGGGATTGGCCTTGACCGCGTAATAGACGGCGGTGCCGGGCAGCGCCGCTGCCAGCGCCCGGTAGCGCTCCGCGACGATGTCGAGTGCGATGACCAGACACGGCGTCGGCGGATCGGCTTCCGCGAGGAAACGGGCGATGTCCCTGCGTACGAGCGAATCGTTGCGGGCGGGGATGCCCGGCCCCTTCAGCACGACGGCCAACAAACCGCCCTCTCACCTCGAGGTCCCGTCCCGCTGACGGTGACAAGGCAGCTTACGGTTCTGCATCCGGCCTTGCGCAAGGATCCCTCCGATCCGTCGCGGGCGCCGGCGAGATGTGCGTCGCGCCGCAGACCGTGCATCCGCCACAATGACCGTCGTGAGCGACGACAGTGCAACCCAGCCGAGTGACGACGAGCAACTTCCCGAGCAGATGCGGGTGCGCCGGGAAAAACTCGACCGGCTCGTGGCGTCCGGTGTCGAGCCGTATGCCCTCGGCTATCCGCGGACGACGACGATCGCCGAACTGCGTGCGCGGTACGCCGAGCTCGACACGGACACCGCCACCGGCACGACCGCCGCGGTCACCGGCCGGGTCCTGCTCAACCGCGTCGGCGGCAAGCTGTCCTTCGCCACGATCCGCGACGAGCACGCCGACATCCAGGTCATGCTGAGCCTCGACAAGCTGGGCGCCGAGCGGCTCGCCGACTGGAAGTCCGTGGTCGACCTCGGCGACCACGTCGGCGTCACGGGGGAGGTCATCACGAGCCGCCGCGGCGAGCTCAGCATCCTTGCCGATGAATGGACGCTGACGGCCAAGGCTTTGCGCCCCCTGCCCGAGAAGTTCAAGGGCCTGACCGATCCCGAGGCCCGCGTGCGCCAGCGCTACGTCGACCTCATCGTGACGCCGGGCGCCCGCGAGATGGTCCGTGCCCGCGCGACGGTGCTGAAGTCACTGCGCGCGACGCTCGACCGCGGCGGTTTCCTCGAGGTCGAGACCCCGGTGCTGCAACCGCTGCACGGCGGAGCGGCGGCCCGGCCGTTCGCCACGCACCTCAACGCCTTCGACCAGCCCATGTTTCTGCGCATCGCCGTCGAGCTCTATCTCAAGCGCCTCGTCGTGGGCGGGCTCGAGAACGTCTACGAGATCGGCAAGACCTTCCGCAACGAGGGCGTCGACTCCACGCACAGCCCGGAGTTCACGATGCTCGAGGCCTACCAGGCGTATGGCGACTACGACACCATGGCCGCCCTCACGCGCGAGCTCGTCCTCGACGCCGCGCGCGCGGTCGGCCGCACCACCTTCACGTCCTCGAGCGGTGAGACCGTGGACCTCGAGCAGCCGTGGCGGACGATCACCGTGTACGGCGCAGTGTCGGCCGCGGTGGGCGAGGCCGTCACGGTCGCGACGCCGCTCGGGCGGCTGCTGGAGCTGGCCGCCACGCACGAGGTGCCGCTGACGGCCGGTCTCTCGGCGGGCGAGGTGACGCTCGAGTTGTACGAGAAGATCGTGGAGCACACGCTGATCGCCCCGACCTTCGTCCGGGACTACCCGACGGATGCGCGCCCACTCGCCCGCGCGCACCGCTCGGAGCCGGGTCTGGTCGAGGCGTGGGACCTGATCATCAACGGGGTGGAGCTCGCGCCCGCCTACAGCGAGCTCGTGGACCCGCTCGAGCAGCGGCGGCGCCTGACCGAGCAATCGCTGAAGGCGGCGGGCGGGGACCCCGACGCGATGCAGCTCGACGAGGATTTCCTGCGCGCCCTCGAATACGGGGCGCCGCCGATGGGCGGACTCGGTCTGGGCGTGGATCGGCTCGTCATGCTGCTGACCGGCGCAAATGTCCGCGAGGTCATCACATTCCCGCTGATCCGGCCGGAGTCGTGACACCGAGTGTGCCTATGCACGCCGTGGCGCAATGTCCGCAATACCGGACAGGGGTCCCCTTCCGAACCATTCGGCGGCGGCTGCACCATATCCGGCGCCCGAGTGGCGCGCAATTGGCGGGTCGGGTTGCGCGTCGGCCGACTATTTGATTAAGTAGCGCCAGTCCTGTTTCACAGTAATTGGAGGCACAATGGCTCAGCGCGTCCAAGTCCTTCTCGTGTGCGATGTGCACTCCGACGACACCCCTGGGTCCCAGACCGTGACGTTCGCCCTCGACGGCGCGACGTACGAGATCGACCTGTGCGACCAGCACGTCAGCGACCTGCACGAGTCCTTCGCGGGCTTCATCGGCGCCGGCCGCCGCACCGGCGGCCGCGGCCGACCGGCCGGGCGCACCACCTCCGCGGCCACCGGTCGCCGCGGAGGCACCAACCGGCAGCGCACCCAGGACATCCGCAAGTGGGCCCGCACCAACGGCCTCAGCGTCAACGAGCGGGGCCGCATCCCGGCCGAGATCGTCGCCCAGTACGAGTCGGCCGTCCGCTGACCCGAGCGCTGGACCGGCCCCCTGACCTTCCCGGTCGGGGGGCCGGTCGCGTATCGGCCCGAAGGGCCCCCACGCGTCGCTACCAAAACGTTGCCCCCGGACACGGCGTAAACGGCTGCCCCGCGCGAATGATGGGGGTTGGTCCCCGGTCGCCCCGGCGCGGATTTCGCCTCCAGCGAAGTGCCGTCCGCCACGGAACAGCACCCGGAGGTCCGGCGTTGGTGCAATTGTCCCGGACAGACGCTCAGGTCGGCGAGCACCAGGCCGACACAGATCGCAGAAGCGTCGTCCGGCAACGGAACGTCTTCTCTTCTTGACAGAGCCCCGCCGGCGATGGCGGCGCTCGGACTCTGTCGGAGGCGGAGCTAAGCTGCGGATGGACGAGGACTCGCGCCCTTGACGCCCGCTCGTGAGGAGCGAAACCACATGTTCGAACGGTTCACCGATCGTGCCCGCCGCGTTGTCGTCCTGGCCCAGGAAGAGGCCCGGATGCTCAACCACAACTACATCGGCACCGAGCACATCCTGCTCGGGCTCATCCACGAGGGCGAAGGCGTCGCCGCCAAGGCCCTCGAGAGCCTCGGGATCTCGCTCGAGGCCGTCCGCTCGCAGGTCGAGGAGATCATCGGCCAGGGCCAGCAGGCCCCGAGCGGCCACATCCCCTTCACCCCGCGGGCCAAGAAAGTCCTCGAGCTCTCGCTGCGCGAGGCGCTGCAGCTCGGCCACAACTACATCGGCACGGAGCACATCCTGCTCGGGCTGATCCGCGAGGGCGAGGGCGTCGCCGCCCAGGTGCTCGTGAAGCTGGGAGCCGACCTCAACCGCGTCCGCCAGCAGGTCATCCAGCTGCTCAGCGGCTACCAGGGCAAGGAGTCCGCCGCCGCCGGCAGCGGGCAGACCGGCGAGGGCGCGCCCTCCACTTCCCTGGTCCTCGACCAGTTCGGCCGCAACCTCACGCAGGCCGCGCGCGACTCCAAGCTCGATCCCGTCATCGGGCGCGAGAAGGAGATCGAGCGGGTCATGCAGGTGCTCAGCCGCCGCACGAAGAACAACCCGGTCCTCGTCGGCGAGCCCGGCGTCGGCAAGACCGCCGTCGTCGAAGGCCTCGCACAGGCCATCGTCAAGGGCGAGGTGCCGGAGACGCTCAAGGACAAGCAGATCTACACGCTCGACCTCGGCGCGCTCGTCGCCGGCAGCCGCTACCGCGGTGACTTCGAGGAGCGCCTCAAGAAGGTCCTCAAAGAGATCCGCACCCGCGGCGACATCATCCTGTTCATCGACGAGATCCACACGCTCGTCGGTGCCGGTGCCGCCGAGGGGGCGATCGACGCGGCCAGCATCCTCAAGCCGATGCTCGCCCGCGGTGAGCTCCAGACCATCGGCGCCACGACGCTCGACGAATACCGCAAGCACCTCGAGAAGGACGCCGCGCTCGAGCGCCGCTTCCAGCCGGTGCAGGTGCCGGAGCCGTCGCTGGCGCACACGATCGAGATCCTCAAGGGGCTCCGCGACCGCTACGAGGCCCACCACCGCGTGTCGATCACCGACGACGCGCTGGTCGCGGCCGCGACTCTCGCGGACCGCTACATCTCCGACCGCTTCCTTCCGGACAAGGCGATCGACCTGATCGACGAAGCCGGGTCGCGGATGCGCATCCGCCGGATGACGGCGCCGCCGGACCTGCGTGAGTTCGACGAGCGCATCGCCGGTGTCCGCCGCGACAAGGAGTCCGCGATCGACGCGCAGGACTTCGAGAAGGCCGCGTCGCTACGGGACCGCGAGAAGCAACTCCTCGGCGAGAAGGCCCAGCGTGAGAAGGAGTGGAAGGCCGGCGACATGGATGTCGTCGCCGTCGTCACCGACGAGGAGATCGCCGAAGTCCTGGGCACGTGGACGGGCATCCCGGTCTTCAAGCTGACCGAGGAGGAGACCTCCCGCCTGCTGCGCATGGAGAGCGAGCTCCACCGCCGGGTCATCGGCCACGAGGACGCCATCAAGGCGGTCTCGCAGGCGATCCGCCGGACGCGGGCCGGACTCAAGGACCCGAAGCGCCCGAGTGGCTCGTTCATTTTCCTCGGCCCTTCCGGCGTGGGAAAGACCGAGCTCGCGAAGACCCTCGCCGAATTCCTCTTCGGCAACGAGGACGCGCTCATTTCTCTCGACATGAGCGAGTTCATGGAGAAGCACACGGTGAGCCGCCTCGTCGGTTCACCTCCCGGATACGTCGGATACGAAGAAGGCGGCCAGCTGACGGAGAAGGTGCGCCGCAAGCCGTTCTCCGTCGTGCTGTTCGACGAGATCGAGAAGGCGCACCCGGACGTGTTCAACACCTTGCTGCAAATCCTCGAAGAAGGCCGCTTGACCGACTCGCAAGGGCGCGTGGTCGACTTCAAGAACACCATTCTGATCATGACGTCCAACCTCGGCACCCGGGATCTCGCCAAGGGATTCACGATGGGTTTCTCCACCTCGGAGAACAAGGCCGCCGATTACGACCGGATGAAGGCGAAGGTCAACGAAGAGCTCAAGCAGCACTTCCGGCCGGAGTTTCTCAACCGCATCGACGACATCATCGTGTTTGCGCAGCTGCGCCGGGAGGACATCCTCCAGGTCGTCGACCTCATGCTCGCCCGGGTCGACACGCAGCTCAAGAACAAGGACATGGGCCTCGTGCTCACGCAGCCGGCCAAGCAACTCCTCGCCGACAAGGGTTACGACCCGGTCCTCGGTGCGCGGCCCTTGCGTCGCACGATCCAGCGCGAGATCGAGGACATCCTGTCCGAGAAGATCTTGTTCGGCGACCTCAAGGCCGGCCATCTCATCGTGGTCGATGTCGAGGGCGAAGGAGACGCGCGGGCGTTCACGTTCCGCGGCGAGCTCAAGCCGTCGGACATCCCGGACCTGCCGCCCGTCGAGCCGGCCGGTCTCGGCGAACTCGAGTAAGACCGACCACGCTTGTCTGACGAGGCGATCACCACACGGTGATCGCCTCGTCTCTTTACGTAGTCACAAAGTCCAAGCGGCCACGCCACTGTCGCCCGGTGGGCACGTGCGCGAGACTGGCCGCCCGCCGGTGAAAGGGTTGCGACCAATGCTCAGTCCGCACGGTCGCGGACGACTGGGTGAGTTCTTCTGGTCGACCCAGGACGGGGTTGCCGTGCTGACGGCTGAGGCCATCACGGCCTGGAACCCGGCGGCCGAGCGCATCTTCGGCGTGCCGGCGGACATCGCGACCGTCCCCGGGTTTGACCTGGGTGCACTCCTGGGGCTGCCGGCCGCCCGGCTCCAGGCCCTCCCGGACGCTCCGGCGGGCACCATCGAGCCGCCCGGCTGTGGCCCGCTGCAGGTCACGGCCTGGCGGTCGGACGACGGCGCGGAGACGGTGCTCGTGTTCTCCGACATCTCGACGTCGCACCGCATCGAGCGGGGGCTGCGGGAGCTCAACGGCTTCGCCGGCCGACTGCTGCGCCAACGCCCCGGGCTCGACGACCTGCTCAACCAGTTGGCCGCCTGCGCCCGGGCCGTCGCCGACTCAGGGTTCGCGGCCGTGGTGCTCGTCCTGCCCGCCACGCTGACGGTCACCCACGTCACCGTCGACCGCGACCCGGACGCAACCACCGACCATGCCCCCGTCGTCAGCGCCGTGCTGGGGGAGCTGCTCCTCGCGGGAAAGTCCGTTCGCGCCGAGAAGGGCTGGCTCTCCTCGGTCGTTCGGGAAGATGACGCGGCCGTTGTCAGTGGCCCCTACCTCGCCGTCCCGATCAGCGCGAGCGGCCGCACCATCGGCGCCATCGTCTGTGGCAACGATGCGGGCGGCCGCGCGTTCGACGCCACCGACGACTCACTGCTCAGCGACCTCGCCGCGCACGCTGCGTCGGCCATCGCGGCCGTGGCGGAGCAGGCCCGGGAGCGCGAGAGCGGCGAACGGCGCCGGGATGCGATAGCCGCCGCCCGGCACGACATCGCCAACCCGTTGGCCGCCGGCCGTGGCTACGTGCAGATCCTGCAGCGGCGCTACGACGACATGACGCCCGAGCAGCGGGTCCGCGCGCTGGCCGCCCTGGCGGCGTCGTTCGAGCGGCTGGAGGAATACAGCCATCGGCTTCTCCTCGACGAACGGCTCGAGGTGTCCGCCCCGCCCATGCGCTGGCAGGACATCGACGTCGAGCAGCTGCTGCATTCCGTCGCGGACGATGTCGAGGCCTCCCTCGCCGGCCGAGGCATCACCGTGGTGGTCCGACGCCGCGAGGGCTGTCCCCGCACGCTGGCCGCCGACCCGGACCTGCTGCGCGAGGTCATCGACAACCTGATGTCGAACGCCGCGAAGTTCACCGGCAAGGACGGCGAGATCCGGCTGATCGCGGCGCGCGACCGCCGGCACGTGCGCATCGAGGTCATCGACACGGGGGTCGGCATCCCGCTCGAGGAGCAGGCGAGCGTCTTCGAGCGGCACACACGCACCCGTCAGTCCCGCCGGGACGCCGTTCCGGGCATGGGCCTGGGGTTGTCCATCGTGCGCCGCATCGCCGAGGCGCACGGTGGCGAGGTCGGGGTGCGCAGCCGCCCGGGATTCGGCGCGGCGGTGTGGGTCACCTTTCCCCTGGAGCGACCCGCCGACATCACCGACGCGCAACAACCGCCGCGGGCGCCGGCGCACCCGGACTGGGCCGCGGGCGCCGACAGACAGGCCGGCACCGTCTAGCCGTCAGGTGGGCAACACGTACCCCTCGACCGGATCGCCCGCCGCCAACCCGTCGGCGAGGAGGCCGGCAAGTGCGCGCTCGCGTTGTTCGGCCGGTGACCAGGCGCGGGCCAGGTCCGCGGCAGGCACCCGCCCCACGACGCCGCGGAGCACGGCGAGCAGGGCGCCGCGCGCCTGCCGGTCCGTTCCGGCGTAGCCCTGACCGGCCTTGACCGCCCCGGCCGGCGAGCCCGCCGCGCGCCACTGGCACCAGCCGGCGACCGGGCACGCACCGCACCGCGGCGCGCGGGCGACACAGACGACGGCGCCCAACTCCATGAGCGCCGCCCCGACGCCGCCGCTGCCGTCCGCGAAGTCGTCGGCCGACTCCTGCTCGACGCGGCCGGGAGCCGCGCCGGCCGAGCCGGCCGCGCCCCCGTGCAGCCGCGCGAGGACCCGCCGCACATTGGTGTCGAGCGGCACGTCCGTGGCGCCGAAGCCGAACGCCCGGACGGCGCGCGCCGTGTAGCCGCCGACGCCGGGCAAGGACAGGAGCTCCTCGTACGACGAAGGCACGTTGCCACCGAAGCGGGAGACGATCTCACCCGACGCCGCGTGGAGGCGCTGGGCGCGCCGCGGGTAGCCGAGGCGTCCCCAGGACCGGATCGCCTCGCCGACCGAGTCGGCCGCCAGGGCGGCCGGGGTGGGCCAGCGGGCCAGCCACACTTCCCATACCGGAAGCACCCGGGCGACGGGCGTCTGCTGCAGCATGAACTCGCTGACGAGAACGCCCCAGGCGGATGCTTCCAGGCGTCGCCACGGCAGGTCGCGGGCGGCGCCGGCGTACCAGTCGAGCAAGGTCTCGCGCATGGTGCCCATCGTCTCCTACCGGTGCACGGCCGACCGCCGAGGTGCACTCGTCCGTCCGGCTCCTCAAGGGTTCCGGGCGTTCCGACGATGGTCCGGTGCGAGCACAGAACAGGCCGGGCTCGGCAACGAACGTGACCGAGGACGGGCGGTGGTGTGCGCGATGAGCAGCCCGGCCATCGGGGTCACCGCCCCGGTCAGCGTCATCGTGGTGGACGACTCGACCGTGCAGCGGCGCCTCCTGCGTGGCCTCATCGAGCACGACCACGACCTCACGGTCGTCGGGGAGGCCCGCACCGGCAAGGAAGCGGTGGCGCTCGTCGAACGGCTCCGCCCCGGCGTGGTGCTGATGGACCTCGACCTGCCCGTCATGAACGGCATCGAGGCGATCGAGAAGATCATGGCCATCCACCCGACGCCGATCCTCGTCTATTCGGCCTTCGTCGACGGGCCCTCCAACGCGAACGGCGTCGCGGCCATCGCGGCCGGCGCCGTCGACGTCATCTCCAAGCCGAGCGCGACGTCCACCGAGTCTGTCGACGCGTACGGTGACATCTTGCGCAAGCGCTTGCGCGTCGCGAGCCGCGTGCGGGTCATCACGCATCCGCGGGCGCGGCTCCGGCCGCGCGCGGTGCCGTTCGACGAGGGCGCGGCGGCGGACGCCACCATCCCAACGGTCGTGCCGCCGCGGGAGCGGCCGGTCGTTCCCGCACCGCGCCTCGTGCGCGCCCCCGTCCCCGTCCGGCAGATCGACCTGATCGCGATCGGCGTCTCCACCGGCGGCCCGCAGGCGCTCGTCCATCTGCTCGGTGCGCTGCCCGCGGACCTGCGACAGGCCGTCGTCGTCGTACAACACATGGCGGACGGCTTCCTACAGGGCCTGGCGGACTGGCTCGGGACGCAGTGCGCGCTGCCGGTCGTGCTGGGCCGGCGCGGCCACAAACTCGAACCGGGCACCGTGACGATCGCCCCCGGCGGCCACAACATGATCATCGGCGACCGACTCCGCGTCAGCCTCGCCGTGCCGCCGGCCGGGCAGTTCCACGTGCCAGGCATCGATGCGTGCTTCTCCTCCATCGCGGCGCACGTCGGCTCCACCGCCATCGGGGTGATCCTCACGGGGATGGGCCGCGACGGGGCGGCCGGCCTCGCGCTGATGCGCGCGAATGGCGCCGTGACGATCGGGCAGGACGAGGCTTCGTGCGCCGTGTACGGGATGCCCGCCGCTGCCATGGCGGCGGGCGCGGTCGAGCACGAGCTGCCGCTCCTCGACATCGCGCCGTTGTTGCTGCGCACGGTCGGGCACGTGTCGACGGCCGAGGTCTCATGAAGGTCGACATGACGGCGATCGAATTCGAGCGGCTCCGGCTCTACCTGCATGCAGAGGCGGGGCTCGTCTTCGACTCGACGCGGCGGGACTCGCTGGCGTACGCGGTCGGTGAACGGCTGCCCCGCACCCCGTGCGCGACCGTCTCGTCGTACCTCGATCACATCATGTCGGCCGCCGGTGCGGTCGAGCGCCAAGCGCTGCTCGACGAGGTGACCATCCCGGAGACGTACTTCTTCCGCAACCCGCCGCAGATCCGGGCGCTGCGCAACCATGTGCTGCCGCTGCTGGTGCGGCAGGCGACGGCGAGTGGCAGCAAGCGCATCGTCGTGTGGAGCGCGGGTTGCTCGACGGGTGACGAGCCGTACACGATCGCACTGCTCCTGCGGGAAGTGCTGCCTGTGATGGACGGCTGGGACGTGCGCATCGTGGCGACGGACCTCTCGCAGCGCGCGCTCGCGGCGGCGAAGCGCGGCCGCTACGGACGCCGGTCCCTGCAGCTCGCGGAGCCCGAGCGCGTGAGCCGCTTCTTCGACGAATCGGACGGCGACTACGTCGTCAAGGACGAGGTGCGCCGCCTCGTGGAATTCCGGCACCACAACCTCGTCACGGATCCCGCGCCGTTCCTGCCGGGCGAGGTCGACCTGGTGCTCTGCCGCAACGTGACCATCTACTTCGACCGCGAGACGACCCGCGAGCTGATGACGCGCTTCCACCGCGTGCTCGTCGACACCGGCTATCTGTTCCTCGGCCACGCCGAAACCCTCTGGCGGGTCACCGATGCGTTCCGGCTCGTGTCGATCGGCGACTCGTTCGTCTACCAGCGCGACGATTCCGCGGCCCCGACGAAGCCGAGTGTCCTCACGCAATCGGCGCAGGTTCTCGCCGCCACCGATGCCGCCGCGGATCGCAAGCAGACCCGCGACAAGTTGCACGGGGTGCTGGGCGCGCTCGGCAAGTTGACCCGCCGCCACGGCGAGGACGCCGCCCGTCACGGCGAGGACGCCGCCCGTCACGGCGAGGACGCCGCCCGTCACGGCGAGGACG
>CAXSDE010000047.1:0-473 GCA_964236265.1 uncultured bacterium | reverse complement strand
CCGGCCATGACGTGCTCGTCCCGTCGGCGCGCACGAGTGCGGAGCGCTTCGGGTCCGTGTCCCGCCTGGGGGCCGCGCCCCCCCCCCCCCCCCCCCCCCCCCCCCCCGCCCCCCCACCCCCCCCCCCCCCCCCCCCGCGACAGACACCCCCACCTGGACCGCCCTCCACCACCCCTACACCACCGCCCTCCTAACCTCCGTCCTCGACACCGCCGACGCGTGCTCCACGCTGCGCACGCTGCGCCTCGCGGGCGCCGGCACCCGCTCGGCCACCGCGCTCGAAGAAGCCGGCTGGGCCCTCGTCGAGCGGGTGTACCCTTCCCAACCGGCCGCCGAAAGCGCTGAGCGGCACACGATCGAAAGCGGGGGATTTGATGGGCGCGGAAGGAGGAGGGAGGGGGCGAAGAGGAGTCCGGCGGAGAGGCGGGAGTGGTTTAGGGGGGTGGTGGAGCGGGGAGGGGGGGGGTTGGGGG